>NZ_JBLIET010000001.1:0-156185 GCF_047633235.1 Psychroserpens sp.
AGGCTGGAATGGAACCTACAACGGGAGCCAACTCCCAACAAGCGACTACTGGTTTGCAGTAGAGTACAATGAGCCTATTACAGGCGACCGTAAAGAATTTAAAGCCCATTTTACTCTGAAAAGGTAAAATAGGAAGTTAAGAACTAAACCCATACTCACACTCCACTTTACAAATTCTCACCTTATACCAATTATACCAAACCTCTTCTACTTTCGTTCCGCTATTAAATAATCGGTTTGATGTTTCCACTTTTTGATAGCTTCTAAACGTTTCCTAGAACCTACGGTGATCGCAATCTTTCAATCCCTAAAAACTCATCTTGTTGTTAGTCTAAGATTTCCATTTGATTAGCTATTTTGGCATAACCTTTACTGTTTTTAGTATGTGTTGATATAAAAACAACTACATAATAGGGTTTCTATAATAATAGTGCGATACTTCTTTTTATGGTTTTATCCTTCTGTCTTTATACTCTTTACGGAGTTTGTGTCCATCTTCTCTCGAAAAAAGGGAAGGATTTATTTTGTTCTTGTTACTTCACAACGGTAACCCAACGCCCTTTATTTCTCACAAAGAAATCATTATCATACATCGCTTCTGCTTGCGTTCCTGGGAGATAGTATGTTCCTAAGTAAGCTGCGTTGAGCATTACTGTGAATACTTTTTCTCCGTCATTATTCCCGCTTCCTCCTATGTCGAAATAGAAATTCACACGATCATCACGAATATCTGTATAACGTGCTTGGCTCGTTGTGGTATCGCCAAAATCTGTGAAGCGCGTATTGACAATTTCCCAGCCTGAAGGAAAAATCTGTGTTAATGCGACATTATAAAGTCGATTGTCATCTTTATTACTAACTGTTATTCTTGCTACGATATCTTGTCCTTGTTGTAATTTTTTAACATCTATACGGTTGCCCTTAAGGTCTTGATAAATGACAGTTACTCCAAGTCCACGTTGTTCAACTAATTCCTGACCTAACGGTAATTGACCAGAATTTAAAACCCTCACATACACTAAATTGCCAATACTGTTTTCAAGTTTTAGAGTATTTGATCCATCGCTAACCACAAGTTCTCTTTGTGCGATAGTACTCTTGGTGGTTATCGTTTCGGTTGTACCATTAAAAGTATAACTCAAATTCATGTCCTTTCCTCCATTAGCCTCAACAAGTTTTGCTATTGCTAATAAACTATATGCAGTTGTTTGCGTGCTCATCCATTGATTACTTGATAAATCTTTGGCTATTTGTTCTGCAAGATTGCGCGCTTTTGGGTTTTTAGTAATGATCATTGTTTCTAAAGCCATTGCTCTATTTCTATCTGCAGAGCCATAAGTGTAGTAATTATACTTTTGAGGTTTGAAACTTATATTGGCTTTATTAACTAATGTCTCACTCGCTTCCTTTTGTCCAGCTAATGCATAAGCGGCAGCTAATCGCCATTTTGCTTTATTAGAAATTTCGCTAAATTCTCGCAACCTGTTCATCGATGCTAAATCGGCACTTCCAGCTAATGCTAATGTGTATAATCGATAAGCCTGAGCTAAATCTGAATTATAGTTTCTATAGCTAGGTCTCCAATCTCTCGCGGCCTGCTTTTGGTAGTGCAACCAATTATTTTTAAATGTGAGTGGTAATACGAAGCCTTTCTTTTCGGCTTCAATCATAAAATGGCCTCCGTAACTCGTTCCCCAATCATTGGCAGTGTTTTCTCCAATCCAATAGCTTAAACCGCCATTTGGTCTTTGGAAATCACCCAAACGCTTGATTCCGTTTTCAATATTGGACTGGATTTCTTGTTTTTTCTCATACTTCAAATCAAAGATGTCACTTAAATATAACTGCGGAAATACGCCAGACGTGGTTTGTTCAACACATCCATGAGGATAGCGAATCAAATACTGAAGTCGCTTAGAGAAATCCATTGGCGGAAGCGTTGAAAACTCTACAACGGCGGTATTGGTTCCGGCAACGCCAAAAGTTGAAAATTCTACTATTTCCGAAGCATTTGCCTCCAGTTTCCCAGTCTCGTATTTTGAAGTCATCGGGTTTGGATTCGTAACATCAAGTTCTACTTTATAGGTTGATTTTTCGCCATTTCCGGTGGCAATCACTTCAACAGTATTAATGCCTTTTGCTTTTGAAACATCCAACTCAAAAAACGCCATTTTTTCATCAGGCTTTGTAAATTCGAGTTTCTGAGTAGCACTGCCAACAACTGAAATCCCGTCACTCAACTTTAAGCTTAAAGTCACGTTTTTCACCTTAGATTCCATAGCAAATAGAGTCACAGGAAGGGTTACTTTTTCTCCCGGACTTAATTTCCTTGGAAGTGTCGCCAACACCATCAAAGGCTTTTTGATTTCTACAGATTTGTCTGTGCTACCGTAAGCTTCGGTTTCGTTATTTCCTGCTATAACCATGGTGCGCACGGCTCCAATATAATTTGGTAACTTAAGTTGATGTGCTTTACGTTGTCCTGCTTTTAATTCAAAAGGCCCTAAATACGTCACTACAGGCTTAAAACGATTTGCCTTTTTATTCTTTCCCTTTGCAGCACTTCCATCACCACCAATTGCAAATACCTGATCAATACTTCCAGAATACGCTCCAATCACATCATCAAAAATATCCCAAGTTTTTACACCAAGTGCTTCTCGAGAATAGAACTCAGACCATGCATTAGGTGTTTTAAAACGAGTTAGATCTAGCAAGCCTTCCTCAACCATCGCAATAGTATAGGTCATGGCTTTTTTGTTTTTTTCTGAAACGAAAATCTCAAATTCTTGTTCTGGACGCAGGACACTTGCCATTTGTAATTCTGGTTCTAGAATTGTTTTTGGATCTTCAACTAAAATTGGAATCACTCCGTATAAACGGATTGGTAAATCATTGCTTGTAATCGCATGAGGTTGCAATAAAGAGATATTGATAAATACGTTTGGCGCCATTTCTGAAGTAATAGGAATATCAACCGTTGTTTCCCCTTTTTCGGTTTTTACCCATTTGTAATCAATCACATCAGATCCATTTTCTATACTCACCAATGCGCGACCTTCACTACCAGAGGGGAATTTTATTTTTGCAGTTTCACCAACATTATAGTTATCCTTGTCACTAGCAAAAACCAATATTTTAGCAGCTTCTTTATTGTTACCTGTTGACATACCAGACCAGTTTTTGTAGAAATAAGCAGTACGTCCAGTAGCATGACCACTTATAGGATCATAAATTCTAATCAGGTAACGCCCTCTATCGTTTTCAGGGATGTTAAGTGTGAACGTTGTTTTTCCATTTGCTCCTGTAGATGCTTTTTGGTTTAAAATTGGTCTATGGTAACTACTAGAGACATAGTTTGATAGGTTGTCGTAAGAAGAGTTCCACCACCAACGCCATTCTACTTTATAGACTTTAATTTCTAGATTATCTCGTTTTACAGGTGTTCCCTCTTTATTCACAACCGCTAGGTCAAATATTTGATTGGTGTCTGTGAAATAGGAACCATAGTAGTTACCTTCTGGTGACTTTAAACCAACATAAGACTCAAAAGGTGAATAGCTTTTCGTAAAGGCATCAAGAGAGAAATCACCTCCATTTTCAAAAGCTCTTACTAAAAATTCAGCGTTGAGCATTCCTGGTGCATTTTTACCAATATCCAGTTTTGTGCTAATTATTGCCTTTCCTTCTGCGTCAATATTGCCTTGAAAAACATTGAGTTCTTCGGTGTTAAATTGTCGTGTAGGATCATTAAATATGTAACCTTTATAGTTCTTAAAATTCGTGTATGAAGCATTAAATTTTGCTTTAACTTCTGCTTTAATGTTTTTTGCAGGAGCACCATGTAACCATTTTACATCGAGCGTTCCATAAAGAGGGTCTTTGCTAGAAAGGATTTCGTTTTCAAAATCAACTTTTATTTTTAGACGGTTAGGTTTTACAGTTTCAACTTTAAGAGCCTTGTAAAATTGCGCACCACCAACAGATATTTTTGCACTGTAGTTTCCGGTTTTTCCTTCGTGAGAGGTTGGTATAACAAACTTGAAGAAGTTATTCACATTATCTGAGGTTACGTTTTTGTAAACTAGTTTTCCGTTGGGATCGGTCACTTCCATCTTTACAGGGTGGCCTTCTGGAAGCTCATTAGCTTTATCATTGAGCATAAACGTTAAAAACAAAGAATCTCCAGGTCTCCAAACACCGCGTTCTCCGTAGATGTAGCCTTTTAGTCCGCGTTGTAATTTATTTCCTGAAACATCAAACTTACTTAGAGATAGAGAGTTTCCGTCGGTAAGCCTCATATAACTTGTGTTATTACCTTTGGTCACAATGGCAAAAGACGCATATTTATTAGCTTTATAAATTGCTAAACCTTCATTATTTGTAGAGACAGATCCAATTTCTTGTTGCTGAAAGTTAAATAATTTAATTATCGCATTGTCTTCAGGGTCAGTATTGAGGATATTTGTAACCGCAAAATAATAGGTCGTGTTCGCGCCTTGTTTAGCAATCACGCCTAAGTTAGAGGCAATTAAATTCTGTGTGACAATACGATTATCACTGTAGTAAGCATCGTTGCAAGGATTATCTCGTTGTCTCCAATTATATGTATAGTTTCGGTATCTATAATTACGATTATCCCAATAGTCTTCCTCTTTTAAATCTTCATCTTCAGTAGATGTTTCAGCATAATTTTCTTCATAATAGTAATCGTCTTCGTGGTAATAATCATCGTATTCATTATCTTCGTTCAGAGCACTACTTGGGTTGGCTTCGCAGTCATATAAAGAATAGTTTTTGTTGTAATCAATTTCTATACGATAAATTGCACCTGCGTCTGCTTTAAAAAACTTAGATAAATCGATGCTGTATGCTTTCCATTTTCCTGAGTTTTCTGCTGTCGATTGCAGTTGGATGGTTTGTTTAGCAATACGACGACCAACGCGTTTGATTTCATTTTGGTTATTGCTATTTAAAGGGTTGTCTTGTAAAAATTGCAAAACGTTATCTTCAAAAATTTTAATCACTCTAACATCAACACTACTTAAATTAACTGCCTCAAAATTAAATTTAAGATCATTAGAGTTTGGAAGAATAGTCCCATTATTAATGAGGCGAACCATAGGTTTTATTTCTTCAAAAGATATCGCCTCAGAAAATGGCTGTTTCAACTTATAACCAGTTTCATTTATAATACCTTGAAACACATCAATCTGAATATCACCAACTAATTTAGTGTCTGGATAGACTTTTAAGACGTTGCCAATGACCACAAATTTTGGTTTTTTTACGCCTTGAATAGTGACTAACCCATCAAAATTTTGTTGGTTTTTTATTGGGTCAGAAAAGTTGATATATAAAAACTGTTCAGGCGTTTTATAAGGTTCAACGTTGATAATTTTAAAATTATTTATTCCAGGAATTTGAATTGTATTTTTGCCTTTATTTTCTGCTTTTATAGATGTGCCATTCCATGTTATGAGTATTTCAGAATCGTCAGCCAAACGATTAATACTGTCAATTCTAAATTCGAATTGTTTTGCAGAGACATTGATTTCATCAAATTCTAATTTTAATTTCTTTCCGTTTTGAGAAGCTTCAACAAGTGTTTTTGCGGCTTCTATTGAAATTATATCTGCCGATTTAATGACAGCTTCTAGATATTGCCACTGTTTACTATACGATTGTAAAGCATTGGTATTGATACTGAAATTTGGAGTTATTGTTTTAAACTGAAAGACATAGTCCTCATAGTTTTTAGGCATGTTTTTATAAATCTGGTCTAATTTAACTTTAACCTTGTATTCAGTAGCTGGATCAAGGTGTTCGTCTGGCGTGAATATGATAGTATGGGTATTTAAAACGACTAATTTTCCATCTGTATGAGGTGAAAGACTTACGAGTTCTCCTTTTAATTCCTGTCCTTGTTCCCAACCTTCAATGGCATTGGCAAGGTTTATTTTTATAGGCTCTGCGACAGATTGTAATCCAGATGAGGTGTAACTTATATAGTCTCTATATTTGAATAAGTTATCCGTTTCTTGCGTAATAGTATCTTTCTTTTTACAGGAAAATAAAATTACTAAACAGAAAATAATGATGGAAAGATGTTTTAGTTTCATGGCTAATAGATGTGTTAATTGGTTTTTATGTTAAAACTCTAACCATCAATTTGATAGTTGGATACTCTAAATTTATACTAAAAATAGAGTTTTGGTGATGTGTTTATGTTAGGTGTTCTTGATAAAATAGTATTCGTTGCAAATGAGATAGAATTCGTTTTAGGACTGTTAGCTTCTGGGACACAAACATCAATTCTCTTTCTTCTATTGCCATTTTTGAAATATGACGACCAACTTTGATAGTTTTTCCCGCTTTACGTTATAAGTCTCCTCATTTTTCAAAGTCATATTCTTTTTAAGAATCGTAACTGCACTACCATGAATAATAATGGGGATTCTGATTTTGATTCTTGTTTTTCTTCGGAAATTTCCAACGCGCTAACTTTTGCTGTCTCATTAGCATTTTTGTCAAGTTCGTCAGAGCTAAAACATAGAGCTAACAACAGGGTAAATGAGAGGTTGTATTTATTGATAACGCATCGTTTTTAAGTGCTTTAAGGTTACAGTATTCGTTAAGGTGCATCAAGAAAAAACGATAATTTATTAGTAACTTCGCATGATAATTTAATAAATCATAAAATTTAAGCATATATGGAAGCAATTGCTACCGATTTCGGAATTAAAGACGCTTTACAGCAATTAGGTGTAAAGGATATTAATAACGGAACATCTACCGGTTCAAATAATTTTTCTACAGGAGAAATTATAGAATCTTACTCTCCTGTTGATGGACAATTAATTGGAAAAGTAAAGACGACAACACGAGCAGATTACGACAAGGTTATGGACGCAGCAACAACTGCATATAAGTCATGGAGAGATGTACCAGCGCCACAACGTGGAGATATTGTTCGTCAGTTTAGTAACAAATTAAGAGATTTAAAAGAGCCATTAGGAAAATTGGTGTCTTATGAGATGGGTAAATCTTTGCAAGAAGGTTATGGTGAAGTTCAAGAGATGATTGATATCTGTGATTTTGCTGTTGGATTATCAAGACAATTAAACGGACAAACAATGCCATCTGAACGTCCAGGACATGTAATGAGAGAACAATGGCATCCAATTGGACCTGTTGGGATCATTTCTGCATTCAACTTTCCAGTAGCGGTTTGGGCTTGGAATACATCTTTAGCATGGATTTGTGGTGATGTATGTGTTTGGAAAGGTTCTGAAAAAGCACCTTTATGTACAATAGCTTGTCAAAATATTATTGCAGAAATTTTAAAAGAAAATAATTTACCTGAAGGGATTTCTTGTATTATTAATGGAGATCACAAAGTAGGTGAAATGATGACTACAGATCATAGAGTTCCTTTAATTTCTGCGACTGGTTCAACAAGAATGGGAAGAATAGTTGGTACAACTGTTGCAGAGCGTTTTGGAAAATCTTTATTAGAATTAGGAGGTAATAATGCGATTATCATCACACCAACTGCAGACTTAAAAGTTGTGGTTCCTGGTGCTGTGTTTGGTGCTGTTGGAACTTGTGGACAGCGTTGTACGTCTACACGACGATTAATTATTCATGAATCTGTTTATGATAAAGTAAGAGATGCTATTGTTGGTGCTTATGGTCAATTAACCATTGGAAATCCTTTAGATGAAAAGAACCATATTGGACCATTAATTGATAAGGACTCTGTAAATACATATTTAGCTGCTATTGAGAAAGCGAAAGCTGAAGGTGGAAATGTATTAGTTGATGGTGGTGTTTTAGAAGGGAAAGGTTTTGAAAGTGGTTGCTATGTTAAACCAGCTATTATTGAAGCAGAAAATCATTTTAAAATTGTACAACATGAAACATTTGCTCCGATTTTATATTTAATAAAATATTCTGGAGAGGTAGAGAATGCTATTGTAAAACAAAATGGAGTTGCACAGGGATTATCTTCTGCGATTATGACCAACGAATTGAAAGAGGCAGAGAAATTTTTATCTTATGCTGGTTCAGATTGTGGAATTGCAAACGTTAATATAGGAACTTCTGGAGCCGAAATTGGTGGCGCTTTTGGAGGGGAAAAAGAAACAGGTGGAGGACGTGAGTCTGGTTCTGATGCTTGGAAAGTCTATATGCGCAGACAAACAAATACAATCAATTATTCTGATGAGTTGCCTTTAGCACAAGGGATCAAGTTCGATTTATAGCATACTTTAAATAATAGAAAAAAAGCCACATCAATTGATGTGGCTTTTTTTTTACAAATTGACGCAACCTTTTTATATTTTAGGCATCTATAGTATAAACCAATCCATTCACAATGAAACGACATCCACATTTCTTTTTGATCCTTTTCCCTTTGCTTATTTTAAGCTGCGAAGTGAGATTCGCGCCAGATGCTAGGGTACAAGTAAAAGGTATTATAATTAGTGATACTGGTGAGCCAATAAGCGACGCTCAAATAAGTGTTTACACAAGACGTTTATCTGGAGGGTATATTAATGCGCCAGGACCTTTAGGAACAGACGATTATTTACTTGGTCGAAATTATAGCAATCAAGACGGTACTTTTGAAGTGACTTCTCTATTTGATAGGGATGAAGATTTTTCTATTGTAGTATTCAATGAGAATAACTACACAAATTATTCATATACAACGAGTACTGTTGACTATGTGCCAGAAAATCTAACTTTTGATTTAGAAACGTTAACCTTAGATAGAGTTGCCACTATTGATTATGATTTTACTAGAACAAGCGTTGAGGGTAATACGTTTCAGTATGTTTTCAACTTTAGAGATACTGCTTGTTTAGAGTATTATGTTGAAGGTGTCCTAGATTCTGGTTTAAGTTACTGTTACCAAAACCGAACACTTAATAGAACACTAAATGACAACATGCCAGATATAGCAGGGCGTTTTAGTTCGCCTTACGGTACGGTTGTAGACTTCACCTATTCTATAAATGAGCAAGATTTAATTACCCAAACGTTTACTATAGACCAAGATAATTATGAGTTTACATTTAATTATTAAAAAGGCAGTTTTATGCTTATTTATAGCATTTGCTTTTGGTCTAAATGCACAAAATAATGAAGGACTAAAAGAAGCTATAGAGAGCGATGTTTCCATCCCCGATTCTAAACAACGCAATGTTGCGTATTCAATAGGTTATCATAATCCAATTCCAACTGGCGATAATTTTATTGGGAATGGCTTGGAAGGAAATGGGGGTTTGAATTTCAAAGTTCAAATATATGTATACAAACAGTTTTTTGTTGGAGGCTCTTTAGGTGCAAGTTATTTTGATGTAAAAGACCCTTCAATTTTAGGAGATTACAAAAAAACGAGAATTGCAGAGCAATTTTTATTTTTGGGCTATGAATTTATCCCTACCGAAAATTTCAGAATAGGTCTTACCGCTTCTGTTTTTGGAAAAGCGAGATATAAAAATCAAAAATCAGACAACGTCTATCAAATTGATACAGCACGATTAAATAGTTATGGTATTTATTTGACATATGAAATTTCACGCGAATTCATGATCTACCTAGATTACGCCTTTCGTGTTGACAAAACAAGAATTAATGTGCCAACGGCATTGGAGGGCACTTTTAGAAAAGGAGCCTTTAGTCAAATAGGAATCGGCCTCAAGTTTTCTTTCATAGGGAAAGATTTTATATCGCTATTTTAATTGGGAAAATATTATTTCCAATAAAATTTTCTAAAATCCGTTTCTATAACAGGAACGGTTTTTAGATTTTCAGATTAAACGATCCTTATGGTCTTAAGTCCAAAAGTTATGATAACGAAAGAGATTCAACACTTATATTGGAGAGCTAGTTTTGGTGCAAAGCCAATCGATTTAAGACGTTTTGGGAGTTTGGACAAATAAGAAGTTGTGAATTACTTATTTGAATCTTCAAAAGCAATACAACTGTACTAGCTGATGTTTCCGAATTTAAAAACATCAAAAAGAAAGATTTAAACACATCTAAAATTCAAATACTTCGTAAGAAATTTAAAGAAAAAATTAAAACCTATAACATTAAATGGATACAGCGTTTGGGGCTGTATCAGGAGCTTCTTCGAGAAAAAGTGACTTTGTTTATCGCTCTAAAATAGAAAACCTTATTTCATAATCGACAAGTCGTTTTTGAAATAAGGTAATTTGTAATTTATTAATAGCATTACTGAAATCGTAAAAAATTCAGTTACTATTCAAAAAAAACTATAAGTGGTTAAAAAAACTGTACGAATGGTGCTTTTAGTTGAAATTGGTTGTCGTCTTATTTTATGAAAAACCCACGAAAAGGACCTAAGAGATATAGCTGGTGTAAAGACTATTGTAACATCTTACAAAACAAAAACCTCATTTCATAACCGACAAGGCGATATAGAAATAAGGTCATATGTAATTGATTAATAGCACTTCAAAAATCGTAAAAATTTTAATAGGTGTAGAATAATTACTACAACAAGCGAAAAAAACGGTATGAATGGTAATTTGGGTTCTTATTAAGTGCTGTTAACTTTTTATATTATTAAAAATGCACGAAAATAATAAAAGGGAAGAACTGTTAAGAAGACTGCTACAGTGTTTTTGTGAAAAACAAAAACCTTATTTCCTTTTCGACAAGTCGATTTAGAAATAAGGTTGTATGTAATTGATTAATAGCAAAGCGAATTTCTTAAAATTTTTAGAAGCTCAAGAATAATTACTGTGACTAGCAAATAAAAAGGTCTAAGCGATAATCTTTGTAAAATACTTCGATTAACTGTACTTGATTTTACGTAAAATTCGAGTGGCCTCTTGGTAAGACTGGTAGACAAGTGTACTATGAGTTTTTAAATATGGTTTTGCTTCGTTTAGTTTATCAATGGCGTCATGAAATAAGTTGAGATAACATATTAAGTATGTTGCTGGTAAGTTTTCTAAATCTATTATTTCGTTGTTGTTGAGATTTAATCCCTTTTTTAATTTTTCTAATAAAGCATTGTTGGTATTATAGATATGATGTAATATTTTTTTATCAAATTGTGGAGGCTCAAATAGTAAGTTTGTTTCAATATTATAATGTGCGTTGTCTTCAAAGTGAATAATCGTTTCTTCTAGTTTATAATGTTTGTTTTGATTTTGTAGTCCTAGATTCACGTACTCAATGATTTTAAATGTATTTTCATTGAAGGAGATTGATACTTCATCAAAAGTTGAAAAGAATAAGCGTACTTGCTCGTTAATTAACTCGATATCCACTCTAGAGAAAAATACGTTATTTTTTACTAATTTCTTTTGACCAGACCAGCATAATACAAAATACTCTTTAAAGACTTTGTATTGCGGATTATAATCTTTGCGCATATTCATGAAATCAAATACACCGTCAAGTGTGTATTCAATGTTGTTTTGAGAATGAGATTCTATTGCTGCTACGATCTTAGAATTTACATCTTCAATTTCGATATTAAATACTTTTGGCATACTTATACTTCCATCTCTTAAAAACACAGAGCCACCATAATATTTCCATATATTTTTTTTTAATGAAGTTATTTTGTCAATAGGTCTAATGGTAACTAAGCCAACTACTTTATTCTCTGGCAAATGAGGAAACGGGATATTCTCATACTGCACAATTGGTGGATTCGAGAGATAAGCATTGATGAGGTTTTGAATTTTACTATCATCAAAAAAGTTAACACCAATAATTTGATTGTCTTCGTCTTCAACTCCAATAACGATAAAAGAGTTGTTTTTAGGGTTGCTATTTGAAAGAGCACAAACATGTTTCAAAAATTTTGCTTTACCTTCTTTATGAGTAATATCAACTTTTCGTTTTTTATCATAAAAACTATTCTCATCATTATGAGCAAGTAGGTTTTTGATAAGAAGTCGTTTATTAATCATGTTTACTTTCCGCGAAAGCGGACATCTATTTAGTTCATTTCACGTAAAAATAGGAATTTCTTTATTTAATTCATCGTTTTAGTTTCTGCTATAATTATTCCAAAATCACCATCTTCTTGCTTCCATTTTTTCTTCGGAAGGTAAACTCTAGACACAAATCCGTCGAGATATAAAGCATTTTTGCAACCACGATTTTTAAAGAATGCTGCAAAATCATATAAAGTAATAGGGTTTTTAGACATGGCAAATAAAAGCGTACCATTTGGTAGAATGCCAATGCCATTTCTAATGTGTAAATTTTTAGAATTTTTTACAAAAACAGGATGAAGATTACCATTAATCACTAGCATTGGTCCAGATTGAGTTGCATAACGGATACTTGGGCTGCTATTAAAATCTGTTGTTTTGACTACAATACCTTGATGATCATTAGTTATATAGAATATCCCGTTGGGTTGTAAATAGAAGTTACCATAGGCTTCTTTTGTGGTGTCTATTTGTTTTCTTGTTATGCCCTTTTCTATATATAAACCTTGAGGAGACCCATCTTTAAGGTACATGCCACCATTCATAGCAAATACAAGTTCCTGATTTTTATGTAAAAGCTCTTGTTTTAAAGTTTTAAAATTTCCGAAGTTAATACCTATGTCATTTTGATGATAAAATTTTAGAGTCTGGGTATTTAAATCTACTTTATGAATAATAAAACGGGTATCCTCAATTTTTTGAGCGATTGAGGGACATGAGGTCATCCATAAAGAAAGACAAAAAACACAAGATATTAATTGTTTCATGAGTTTATAGCTCCTGTTTTTTAAGGGCCAAATGTTGTGGTATATTAATCATTACTGTGAGTGATAGCGCTCTTAATATACTCATTTTATCTTTATGAGTTACTCGTTTATTTTTCAATATTTTGATATTGTATTAATCCATTCTTGCCAATCTAGTTAATCATAATTCTTTATTTACAATTGTAGAATTAGCTTGTGCTGTGCAAAACATAAGGACATCTGCAATATTCACATGAGCCGGTCTCGAAATAGCGAATTGGATGACTTCTGCAATATCTTCAGCTTGTAAAGCTTTGAAACCTTTGTAAACATTATCTGCAACTGGGTTGCCCTTAAATCGTACTTGAGAAAATTCGGTTTCTACGAGACCAGGATTTATGGCAGTTACTTTTATTCCGAATGGATTTAAATCAATTCGCATTCCTTCAGTTATTGCTAAAACCGCATGTTTGCTTCCGCAATACACATTTCCTTTTGCATACACTTCTTTTCCTGCAGATGACCCAATGTTGATTATATGACCACTTTTACGTTCGGTCATTTGAGGTATAATGGCTTTGCTCACATAAAGCAATCCCTTAACGTTGATATCCATCATAGCATCCCAATCGTCCATGTTTCCAGTTTGTATTGGGTCCATTCCATGCGCATTTCCAGCGTTATTAATTAGGATATCTATGGTTTTGAAATCTTTGGGTAGCGACTCAATGGCTTCAAAAATTGCTTTTTTATCACGTACATCAAAGTTGAGTGTATGCACATTTGTTTGTTTGCTTAATTCTTTTTGGGTGGTGTCTAAACGTTCTTGACGTCTTCCACAGAGGATTAAATTAATCCCATGTTTTGCAAATTCCTGAGCTGTTGCTCTACCAATTCCGCTTGTTGCTCCTGTTATTAATGCTGTTTTGTTCATATTTCTATCATTTCTGAGTATGTAGGAATCTTATTAATTAATTTATCTGTTATTTATTCAATCTAATCGGTCTACATGCCTATGTAATTTACAATAGTAAGATATTGAATACTTCTATGGCGACTGCGACTGAATACTATTTTATTTACACGAGTAAACACGGCTAACTGAATACTGTTTACTGCCAACTATTTCAAGGCACTTCATAGCCTTGGCAAGCCTCTAATAGTTTAAACCAATCTTCTAATTCTAAGTCAATATGTATCGCTTTTGCAGCATTAGAAATTCGCTGTTTTGTTGTGGTGCCAATTACCGGATGAATACCTGAAGGATGTTTTAAAATCCAGGCTAAAAGTAATTGGTCTTTAGTGACCTTATACTTGTCTAGCAACTCATCCAATTGTTTATGTATGCGTTGTGTTTGCTCGGTATCTTCTCTAAATACATTGCCTAAAGGTGACCAAGCCATTGGTGTGATGTTTTTGTTCCCCGTGTGATCTAAAGACCCATTGTGCATTGCTGTATGTTGTGTAAGCGAAAATTCTATTTGATTAATAGAAACATCAATAGTTTTTGATACTAATTCTACTTGAGAAGGCGTGAAGTTAGAAACACCAAAATCCTTAATTAAACCTCTTTTTTTTAAGTTTGAAACGGCTTCTGCAATCTCATCTGGCTGCATTAATGGACTTGGTCTATGCAACAATAGTACATCGAGGTAGTTGGTCTTTAAATGTTTTAAAGAGTCTTCTGTAGATTGTATGATATATCTTTTGCTATAGTCGTAATGTTTAACAGTATTAGATCTATTGTTACTTAGGAGTTGTATACCACACTTGCTAATGAGCTGAATATGGTCTCGTTGAATGCCACTTTCCGCAAAAGCGAGACCAAAATCAGCCTCTGTAGTATAGCTGCCATAAATATCAGCATGGTCAAATGTGGTAATGTTTTGTTCAATACAATGTTGTATTAGGTCTATAAATTGGTTTTTGTGGAGTTGTTTTCCCCAAACTCCCCAAGTCATAGTCCCTGCAATTAATCGGGAATATTTCACTTTTTTTTCAGTTTATAATGGTTTTTATGCAATTCATGTATAAAAATAGTCAAATCTATAATAATGAAATATCATTGTTTAAGATTTATCTAATGTCCCCATATTATGAAAACCTCACGTAATTTTAAAATCCTTGTTATTGGTGTATTAACTTTGTTTTTAATGACCGGCTGTTCTAATGAATTAGAAACAGAAACATTTGAAAATAGTACGTTAGTAACCGTTAAGCTACAAGGAACTCCTAGTGCTTTTAGTAAAGCAAATTTAGAAATAATAGATGTACAACTTCGTGTTTTAGAAGACGAATTAAATCCCAATGCATGGGTGAGTTTAAATACGGTGAACACAGGGATTCATGATTTAACAAAAATCACAGATGATAGAGTTGTTACATTGGTTGATTTTGAAGAAATACCTTCACAGTTTATCTACAACATTAAATTAGTATTTGGAGATAATAACACGGTTACAAAAAATGGCTTAGAATATGTTTTAGATATTGCTCCAGAGTGCGACAATGCTTCAATAAATATTGTAGGAAAACAATTGGTTTCTAATAAGGTATATGATTTTGTGTTAGTGTTTGATACAGATGAATCTATTAAAATGTCTTCGGAAGGTTCTGCGAACCTAAACCCAAAAATGTCTACGGAAATGAGACTTTTTAATCTGTTTTAGTAATAGATTTTTAATCGTTTTAACCAATATAAAAAAGTTAAAGGCAACACAAATCGTGTTGCCTTTAACTTTTAACCAATTCTTAACAGCATTTCAGCAAAAAATTTAACAATTTGCGTAACTAAATTAAATGGAGTTAATCACAACGTTTAAAACCGATATATAATGGAAGAAACAGGTACAATTGACATTAAAAGCATCAATGAGAAAATAGAAAGAGAAAGTGCTTTTGTTGATTTATTAATGATGGAAATGAATAAAGTTATCGTTGGTCAAAGACACATGGTAGAACGTTTACTCATTGGACTTCTTGGTAGAGGGCACATTTTATTGGAAGGTGTTCCTGGATTAGCAAAAACCTTAGCCATTAATACACTTGCCCAAGCTGTTGACGGAAGCTTTAGTAGAATACAGTTTACGCCAGATTTATTACCTGCTGATGTGGTAGGAACACTCATCTATAATATGAAGATTAATGATTTCTCCATAAAGAAAGGGCCAATATTCGCAAACTTTGTTTTGGCAGATGAGATTAACAGAGCACCAGCAAAAGTGCAATCTGCTTTATTAGAAGCCATGCAAGAAAAACAAGTGACCATTGGCGATGAAACTTATATTTTAGACAAGCCCTTTTTAGTAATGGCAACTCAAAACCCAATAGAACAAGAAGGAACATATCCATTACCAGAAGCACAAATTGACCGTTTTATGCTAAAAACGGTTATTGATTACCCTAAGAAAGACGAAGAGCAACTCATTATGCGAGCAAATCTTAAAGGGTCTTGGGAAAAAGTAAACCCTGTAGTCTCTATTGCTCAAATTTTAAGAGCGCAAGAGGTTGCAAGAGAAGTGTATATGGATGAGAAAATCGAAAAATATATTCTTGATATTATTTTCGCAACACGTTATCCAGAACAATATAGATTAGCAGATTTGAAACCATTGATTTCTTTTGGAGCGTCGCCTCGTGGAAGTATTAATTTAGCTACTGCTGCAAAATGTTATGCATTTATAAAGCGTCGTGGTTATGTGATTCCTGAAGATGTTCGGGCAGTAGTTCATGATGTGTTGCGACACAGAATTGGGATTACTTATGAAGCAGAAGCAGAAAACATAACTTCTGAAGACATTATTAATAAGATTGTAAACGAAATCGAAGTCCCATAGAATTGTCATTCCGCACTTGATGCGGAATCTTTTTAATTTTTAGAACAGATTTAATTTGATAGATTCTGCATCACCCGCGGAACGACAGAACAAGACAATGGATACTAAGGAATTACTAAAAAAAGTACGAAAAATTGAGATTAAGACACGACGGTTGTCTGATCATATATTTGGAGGTGAATACCACTCGACATTCAAAGGTCGTGGTATGACTTTTTCTGAAGTTCGCCAGTATCAATTTGGTGATGATGTTCGCAATATTGATTGGAATGTTACTGCACGTTACAATGAACCATACATTAAAGTTTTTGAAGAAGAACGTGAATTAACTATGATGCTCATGGTTGATATTTCGGGCTCTGAGTTATTTGGAACAGACGAGCAGTTTAAAAATGAAATCGTTACCGAAATTTCTGCAACATTGGCATTTTCTGCAACACAGAACAACGATAAAATAGGTCTCATTTTATTTTCAGATGCGATTGAATTGTATATTCCTCCAAAAAAAGGACGTTCCCACGTACTGCGTATTATTAGAGAATTAATTGAGTTTAAGCCAAAAAGTAAACTTACAGATATTTCTGAAGCTCTAAAGTTTTTATCCAATGTGATGAAAAAGAAAACTATTGTTTTCATGCTCAGTGATTTTATTACTGATGATGACTATAAGCAAAACTTAAAAATTGCAGCTGGGCGGCATGACATTACGGGGATTCGAGTTTTTGATAAAGGAGAAGAAGCCATTCCAAATTTAGGAATGGTACAAATGCAGGATGAAGAATCTGGGGAATTGGTGTTGGTTAATACAGCTTCAAAACAGGTGAGAGCCAATTATAGTAAGTACTACAATGAAAAAGTAGGCTTTTTTAAAGAGACTTTTACAAAATCTGGTGCTGGTACAATTGATTGTCGTGTAGACGAGAGTTACGTGAAAAAATTACTAGGCTATTTTAAAAGAAGATAATATAGAAACAGCAAAATATCAGGTTGGGCGTAGTCGAAACCTAGTTTAAAATGAATAAAATTAATTTAAATATAAAAGATTTTAAAAAAAGTGTAACAGGCTTCCGTCTTTCGTCTTCGGTCTTTTTGCCTATGCTCTTGTCTCTATGCTCTTTCTCTTCTTTCGCCCAAGTCACATCATCAATTGATACCACGAACATTAGAATTGGTGAACAAATTTCGTTCAAGATACAAGTAGAAGCAGATTCTACAGATTTGGTTGTTTTTCCAGAAGGCCAAACGTTTTTGCCTCTGGAGATGATAGAGGCTTTTAAGATTGATACGACTAAAAACAACAACAAATTTCAGCTTATAAAAGAATATGCATTAACGCAGTTTGATTCTGGAGCATATACCATTCCAAAGCAAAAAATATTTGTAGGTGATAAGATATTTTTCACAGATTCGTTGCGTGTTGATGTTCAAACTATTGCTGTAGACACTACAAAACAAAAGCTGTTTGATATCAAACCAATGATTGCGGTTGAGAAAGCGACGAGTAAATGGTGGTTGTATGTCCTTGCTGGTTTGTTGGCTTTGGCTTTAATCGGTTTTGTGTTGTATTGGTTTATCTGGAGAAAAAAACCATTGACAGAGGAGGAGAAAATTGCATTACTTCCACCATATGATAGAGCCAAAATGGCATTAAAGAAATTAGATGAGAGTGATTATCTTCAAAAGTCAGCATTAAAGAATTACTATTCAGAATTGACTTTTATCATTAGAAAATATCTTGATGAGAAAGTGTACGATCGTGCATTGGAGAGTACAACAGATGAGTTGGTAGGTCGTTTAAACATGCTTCGTGATGCCAATCAAATAGAGTTGAGTAATGAAGATATAAAAAACATTGAAACGATTCTGAAACGTGCCGATTTGGTAAAATTTGCAAAATCAGCACCAGATATAGAGCTCGCTAAGTTAGATAGAAATACGATTGATATAGAAATTGATCAGGTTAAGGAGGCATTGCCAGAACCAACGGAAGAAGAGATGCTTTTAAACGAGCAATATAGAGACGAACAAGAACGTAAAAAGAAGCGTAAAAAGATTTGGCTTACCATTGCTGCAAGTCTTTTAATAGTGATGGCGACGTTCGTCGGTTTTGGAGTTAAATATGGCTTTAAATATGTGGTTGATACGATTGTTGGGGAAGAGAGTAAAGAATTATTAGAAGGCGATTGGGTACGTAGTGATTATGGTGTGCCACCAATTATGATTTCGACTCCTGTTGTTTTGGAGCGTATGGACTTACAGGTTGTAGACACGCTACAGCAAGTGAAAATGACGGTGTTTTCATATGGAGACTTATTTAGTGATATGACTATTTTGGTGAGCACTGCCAAATACAAAGATCTTGGTAAAAATGCAGATGGAGAGCCCAATACAATTGATTTAAGACTTGCTATTGAAGGCCATCTTAAAACCTATGAAGATAAGGGTGCCAGAAACCTCATTATAAAACAAGAGCAATTTATAACACCAAACGCTGCAGAAGGCTTAAAAGCTTACGGGATAGCACAATTCCCCGCAGAGAAAGAAGGCGAGTTTAGAGACAGTGAATACGTTATTTTAGCCTTCACTGCTGAGAATGTATTGCAACAAATCGCATTGGTTTGGAATAATCAAAATGACTATACGAACCAAACTATTGACCGTATTATTAAGTCTATAGAACTTAAAAAATTGGAAGAGTAATGTTTGAAGGGATAGAGTTTTTAAATAAAGAGTTTTTCTGGTTGTTCTTATTACTACCATTAGTAATAATATGGTATCTTTTTAAACAAAAACAACAAACGGCAGAACTCAAAATGTCCAGTATTAAAGGCTTTAAAGTCGGGAATTCTCTGCTTCCAAAACTGCGACCAATATTGTTTGTATTGCGATTAGCAGCACTGTCATTTCTTATTGTGGCATTAGCCAGACCACGAACGTCTGATGAGACTACAAAAACGAAAACGACTAAAGGTATTGATATCGTCATGGCCATAGATGTCTCTGCCAGTATGTTGGCAAAAGATTTATTACCAAACCGTTTAGAGGCTTTAAAAAAGGTAGCTGCCGAGTTTATACTAGGGCGACCAAATGATAGAATTGGCTTGGTAGAATACGCAGGAGAAAGCTATACTAAAACACCAATCACGAGTGATAAAGGCATTGTATTGCGCTCGCTAAGAGATATAAAATACAACACGATTATAGAAGGTGGGACAGCCATTGGGATGGGGCTGGCCACATCTGTCAACAGATTAAAAGACAGTAAAGCTAAAAGTAAAATCATTATTTTACTGACAGATGGTGTTAATAACTCTGGATTTATAGACCCAAAAATTGCCAGTGAATTAGCAGTAGAATATGGTATCAAAGTTTATACTATAGGTTTAGGTACTAACGGGATGGCATTATCACCCTATTCTATTTTACCTAACGGAAAGTTTCAATACCGAAGAGTAAACGTAGAGATTGATGAAGCCCTTCTCAACGAGATTGCAGATGTCACTGGTGGCACTTATTTTAGAGCGACCGATAACAAGAAATTAAAAGACATTTATAACGAAATAAATAAACTCGAAAAGACCGAAATTGAAGAAATTAAATACACAGCGTATGATGAAAAATATCGTCCGTTGATTTTAATAGCTCTAGGTTTACTACTTATTGAAGTATTGCTGAGGTTTACTGTTTTTAGGAGTTTTGTGTAGTTAAGTTTGAGGTTATTTGACGTAAGACGGAGGATAGAAGACCAAATGATTGAGCTCTAATTTTTTTTAGAAACAAGAAACAAGAGTGAAAAGAGATTTGACTTCCATAACAGTAGGTCGCAGGAGTAAGGCTCTGCCCTTTTACAAAGGGTAGACAGATTGAGCAAAGCGAAATTAGAAGGGTTAAATTAGAAAGAGTAAATCAAGAATAACAAGTAAAATGGATTAAGTTATTGGGAAAGAGTAATCCAACTCGACGAAAAGCAAAAAGCGAACAACAATAAAGGGAACGAGTAAACAACTCAACACCCTAACAAAAAACAACTCAACAACAATAAAAGATGTTTGATTTTCAATTAGAAGAAAAGGTTTGGTTTTGGATTTTACTGGTAATTCCGGTAATCATTCTACTATTTGCTGTTCTTCAGTTTTGGAAATATAGAACGCAAAAACGTTTTGCTAATCCTAAATTATTGAAGCGTTTGAGTCCTAATCAATCGTTATTTAAATCTATTTTAAAGATTGTTGTATTATGCTTGGCTGTTGCCTGTTTCGCTATGGCCTTGGTCAATCCTAAAATTGGAACTAAATTAGAAACTGTTAAACGTCAAGGTGTTGATATTGTCTTTGCCGTTGATGTCTCTAAGAGTATGTTGGCTGAGGATGTTGCACCAAACCGACTAGAGAAATCAAAACAATTAGTCACTCAAATCATAAATAATCTCGCTAGTGATCGCGTTGGGATCATTGCTTATGCAGGGAAGGCGTTTCCGCAATTGCCAATTACGACAGATTATGCCTCTGCAAAAATGTTTTTAAACAATATGAACACAGATATGTTGTCTTCTCAAGGTACAGCGATTAATGAAGCGATTGAATTGGCAAAAACCTATTATGATAACGAAGAGCAAACCAATCGTGTGTTGATCATTATTTCTGATGGAGAAGATCACAGTGACGTTGCTAGTAGTGTCGCAGAAGAGGCTAGTGATGAAGGTATTAGGATTTTTACTATTGGTGTTGGTGACGTTAAAGGTGGTCGCATCCCAATAAAACGCAACGGCGTTTTACTCAATTACAAGAAAGATAATCAAGGCGAAACCGTCATTACGAAACTTAATGAAGAGACGCTTAAAGCTATTGCAGAAGAAGCGAATGGTGCTTATATCAACGGTAACAATACAGCAGATGTCATTAAAGAAGTTAAAGACATCCTTAACACCATGGATAAAACCGAATTTGAAGCTAAAGAATTCGCCGATTTTAAAGACCAATTCCAATGGTTTTTAGGTTTTGGAGTCTTCTTTTTATTCTTAGATATTTTCTTCCTAGAACGAAAAACAGGTTGGTTGAAACGACTCAATTTGTTTAATGAGAATTTTTAGGGTTGCTTCGGAAATGTTATGATTCAAAAACCTCTTTTCTTGTTTTGAAAAGAGGTTTTTTGTTTTAGAATTACTAAAATTATTACTTAAAATACTTCAAAGTTCTTTTTATAGTTTCTGTTGTATTTCCAATAGTTTCAGATTTGTATACCCAGTTCCCAACAGTATCAATTTTTATGATGATACTAGAACCAGAATCAGCTTTGAAGTTAACAGTTAAAAGATCATCACTCATTGAAATCTCTAAAGTATAATTTGTAATAAATTCTTCCCATTCATGAATTATAGGATTGTATCTTCTTTTATTTATCGTTTTTATTAAACCAATATTATCATACTCAAACTCATATATATGATTTCTTATATCAGGAAGTCCCGAGTCGTCATAAAACCAATCGTAATCTAAAAAAAGTTCTAGCTTTTCCACTTGGTTTTTGTCATTGTAAAAGTTAATTAAATGACCAACCTTGATATCATTTTTAAAAAGTTGAATTTGTTTTAAGTAACCTAAATTATTGTATTTAATTTTATTGTGATATTCATAAACTGAATTAGATTTAGAATTACTTTGTCGAGTATATTCATAAGAATATTTAGTTTCATTTATAAAAAGTGTATCTAGAAATTTGTATTTAGAACCTTTTTGTTTTTCAGTTGATTTTATTGCAAAATACTTAGTTAAATATTCATTTTTTTTAATCACAGAATAATCTAAATTATGGACTCCTCTTTCATTTATTATAGTTTTTCCATCTTCATTATACTTATAAAGATATTCGCTTCTTAATTTATCTTTTTTAAAGGATTTTGAATTTAATAATCTACCAACTTTATTATAAGTATTTATGATTTTGATACTGTCAGAATACAAAATGATTACTTCTTCAATAGGTCCATGAAGTGGTTCAAATCTCTTATCTGAAGTTGCAATACTACCTGATAAAATATGATCTGTATCAAATACTTGTTCATTTATTTCTCTTGCTAAAATCGGTGTGATTTTGGTTTGAGAGTATGTAAAAATACAGCAAAACAGTAAAAGCAAAATGAATATTTGATATTTGTTCATAGTTTATAATATTTAATTTTTTAGAAAATACTATCTTTTTTAATCAAATAGATTTTTTAGAACTGAACATACTTTTAAGCTCATCTTGATAAAGAATTAGTTGTAAGGCTAATATCATAATCAACTGCCACGAAATGGGTATAGAATTATCCTTACTAGATAGTATATTTGTAAAACCTAGTGATACTAAAATAATTATAGAAATCCATTTAACATAATTTAAATAATTTGTTTTTCTTATCGTAAATAAAATTTGATAGCAGTAAAACATAAGCAATGGAGATATAATAGCAATTGATATTAAAGAAGGTAAGTCATTTACTTCCATATTTGAAATAGATATATCTGCTTTAGCTCCTACACCAATTATTTCAGTTATAAAATAATTAATTCCAGTACCAACAACCATTGATAAAAATAAAACTAAAAAAGATAATATAAAAGAGAGTAGCAAACTTCCTATGAAGTGATTTTTTAGTTTTTTATTATTAAAAGTTATAATTATAAATCCAAATATTAGTACAAATTGTAAGCCAAAAAAAACATCTTTTAAATTCAATAATGTTATACATACAATAGTTGGCAAAACAATTTTACATACTAGCAAAAAATTATTTAGATAAGATGTATTCATATTTAATTACAATCGCTTATGATATCATCAATAGATTCATTGCTAGTTAATATTTCTTCAATTAATTCCTTATCAACCCTTTTAGCTTTACTAGGTAAAATATTTGCCTGACCATCATAATCATATACCCATTGTACAATTTCTTCTTGCATGTTTTTCCATGTAGCTTCTCCTACATTATAATATGTGTCTTGTTGACATTCGTCGTTAGCGGTTCCTAATGATAATGCATACAATGTAATATCAGAAATATTGGCTACATCCACAGCTCGTGTGAAGAATTCAAAATTACCATTTTCATTTATTAACCAGCCCCATTGTCTGTTTCCGGAAAATGGTTGTGTGCCATTATTTGGACTTCTAATAGTTGAAATAGTAAAATCATTATTTGTTAATTCAGATACTATAATTGCTCCATCATCTGTAGCAATATGTGGAAAAAGACCAGAGGCATCAGCCTCTATAAATAAAATAGAAGTTACTGGATTGTTAGAAACAAAGTCCAATCCATCTTGATTTGTCATTGGTTCAAACTCCCAACTTATTGTTCCTGTATTATCATCATTGAAAGGAACGTTACAACCGAACTCAAAATCATCTACTTGACCACTTGCTAGATCTATAAATTTATTTCTGAAAGCTTGAAACATCTCAGTTTCGGAATCTGGATTACCATCCTCATTAAAATCTGGATATTGAGTTATTTCTACAGGATAATAATCGATATTGGCTATAGGAACATTACCATCACTAAATGGTTGGTGATGAAATTCTACACCTAAGTTAAATAACCTGGTACTACAATCTTCTGGAAATGGGAGATTATATAATTCTAAATAATTTGATGTATCTAAGCCATCTTGTTCAGCGCAATCCTGTAATAATACCCATGGATCTTCATCAGTTTTTTGCTTTAATAGTCTAAAACGCTCAAATATAGCATCTGGTATTTTTTCTTCAATTTCTTCAAATTCTAGAACTAAACTTTTAGCCTCATCTGTACAATTACCATCCAAATACTCATGAATTGCATTGATATTTGCGTCGATGGTCTCATCGTACCAAGAGCTATCATATTGATCATCCAAGCAATTAGAAATTTCATGCTTCTTAATAACTATGTCATCAATCTCATCAATCTCAGCAATCACACCAGTATCACCATCGCAAGGAGAAGAATTACCACTAACGGTTCTAGCATTGGTTCTGTTATATATTACTGTACTACCATTACATGTATCTGTCATTGTAGCTATACTACTGCCATTACCACAGCCACATTGACCAGCACTATGTCCATCTGCATTACCATCACATTCTTCTTCGCCACTACAGCAAGCATTATAAGTAAATACAATACCACAAGGGTCATCTTGATCAGGATCACTAATTTCTCCATTTCCACCTGTTGATCCGTTGGATGAGTCGTTATCTGTGTTATTATTATTATTTGGGTCACTATTATCATTACCTCCTCCTGTACTAGAATCATTAGTGTCATTCGTGTCATCTTCCTCTTCTTCAACAACCTCATCCACAGGACAAGGATCTATTTCTCCATCAAAATCTACCAAATCACCATCAGTCAAAATAAAGTTGCCAATTATTACACCGTCCATATTGCAGAAAGTCATTCTACCTGTAAATCTTGACATATCAATTGCTCCAGAGGATAAAAGTGGAGGTAGATTGTTTGGATCAAAAATATATTGAATAAAATATTCAATAATATCACCATCCATATCTACTACAATTAAATTTATAACGCTATTTGCATTAGTTGGATCTGTTACTTTAAAGGTGTGTTTCGTATTACGCTCGTTGTAAACTTGTACTACTTTATTAGTTTGTACAATACCTAAAGGGGTTTCTCTGCTAAACTCATTGACATCAGAATTTGAGAGTTTGATTTTATTTTTAACAATGCTAACACCAAAATTGTCGTTAGTTCTTGTTTTCACAAAGTTTAAAATATGAGTTGGAATTTCCTTAGAAGTCAAATGAAAAGCTTAGAGATTTTCAATTTGAGCCTCCTCGTCAGGAATTTGCGTGTCATCTTTTTGACAACCAACAGTAAAAAGTAAGAGTCCTAAAACAAAAAGGAAATATTTAATATAATGTCTCATAATAGTATCCAATAGTTCAAGTTAATATTGATGATTTGTTATTAATGTGAGAAATTATTACGAGGGATTATGAAAGTAGAGGTTCCATATTGGGAATACTGTTAAAACAAATGTTAAAATTCAACCTAAAGTTCATTTATAATTACGGTTTTTCCGTAGTTCATAGATATAGTAGTACTTTGGAAGTCTAATTTTATTTAAATATTGAGGGATACCAACCCTTTAAATATTTTATAAAACCTTTAACTCTTTTGAGTGGACTAGTTTCTTATCTTGCTGAGCAGTTTACTATTGATATAAATACATGAAAACATATTTTACATACATATTTATCTGTTTTGTAACCCTCTCTTTTGCTCAAGATAAAGACAAGGAGAAGCAACAACAACTAACGCTTGAGAAAGCCAATGGCTACGTATATCAAGCCAATGCGCTTATTGAAGCAGATAACTTTATATCTGCAGAAAAAGAATATAGAAAAGCAATCTCTGAGTTGCCATCAAACGTTGCTGGGGCTTACAACCTGGGAAATTCATACTATGAAAAAGGTAATTATGAAGAAGCGCTGTACCGTCATACAGAAGCCGCAAAGAGTGCAATATCTAAAACAGAAAAACATATAGCCTATCACAACATTGGCAATGTGTTAATGAAAGAAGCGTTGTGTAAAGAAGCTGTAGAGGCTTATAAAAATGCTTTGCGTAGCGATCCAACCGACGATGAAACACGTTACAACTTGGCAATAGCAAAAGAATGCGCAGCACAACAAAAACAAGAGAAAGATAAAGAAGAAGAGAAGAAAGACGAGGATAAAGAAAACGAAGATAAGAAAGAGGATAAAAAGGAAGACAAGAAAAAAGAAGACCCTAAAGACGAAGGCGATCAGGATAAAAAAGACGGTGAGGACGAAAAGGACGAAGATGGGAAACCTAAAGATGAAAAAGATCAAGGAAAAGGCGACAAGAAAGATGATAAGAAGCAAGAAGGACAACCTAAACCACAACCTGGTCAATTATCACCTCAACAAATTAAAAATTTGTTAGAAGCCATGAATAATCAAGAACAAAAGGTTCAAGAAAAAATGAATGCCGAAAAGCAAAAAGGAGCTAAGGTAAAAACAGAAAAGGATTGGTAGCTTTTAGTGTTGAGTTTAAGTTTTAGTAGTCCAACACCATTTAGATTTTAATGGATGTATAATTAAGTATGAAAAATTTAAAGCACATTTGGTTATTATTACTAGTACTCACATCGAGTATGGCTTTTGCGCAGGTTAAATTTGAAGCCAAAGTGAGCAAAACAAAGTTAGGCCAAAATGAACGTTTACGTGTTGATTTTACAATGAATAAAGATGGAGATAATTTTGAATCTCCAGATTTTGAGAATTTCCAGGTCATAGGGGGGCCAAACACATCGGTTAGTAATTCTTGGCTCAATGGTGCGCATTCTTACGCAAAAACATACAGTTATTTTCTAGCACCTCAAAAGCAAGGACGATTTACTATAAAAAGTGCGAGTATAGAAATTCAGGGTGTAACCTATAAGACAAAGGCAGTAACGGTTCAAGTTACCAACGCTGTAAAGCGACCAAATGATCCTTATAATGTAGAAAGTGTAGCGTCTGAGAATATTCATTTAGTAGCTGAAATTTCTAAAGGCAACCCTTACCTTAACGAAGCGATTACTGTGGTTTATAAACTCTATGTGTCCCCAAATACAGGTGTGAGTAATTGGAGAGAACTAGAAAACCCTAGGTATAATGATTTTTGGAGTCAGAAAATTGATACCAAAGGTTTAAGAATCCAGAATGGAAAATATAAAGGAGAAGATTATAGATATGTTGTGCTTCGGAAAACGGTTCTCTATCCGCAAAAAACAGGCAAATTAGAGATAGAGCCACTAAAACTAGATATTACCGTTGAGGTACCAACAAACCGAAGAGATATTTTTGGTGGTATGCATATGGCTCAAACCAACCGAACAGTCTCTGCAGGAAGTAGAACAATCAATGTAAAACCATTGCCTGAAGAAGGCAAGCCAGATGATTTTACTGGAGCAGTTGGTGATTTTAAGTTTAATGTGATGACCTCAAAATCTGAGTTAAACGCTTCAGAGTCTTTAAGAGTTACGGTAGAAGTTACTGGTAAAGGAAACTTGAAATTATTTCAATTACCAAAATTGACATTACCAAGTTCTTTAGAGGTTTATGAGCCAGAACATAACGAATCTATAAGAACGTACTTAGGTGGTATGCAAGGCTCAATTGCGGATGGTTACACTATCGTTCCTCAGTACAAAGGAAAATATCCAATACCAAGTATCTCATTCACTTATTTTGATTTAGAGTCCGAAACATACAAGCGTGTGTCGTCTGGAGAAATTATTATTGACGTGATTGAAGGTCCAGTTAATACCTCTTCTGGTGATGATAATTTGGCTGCTGCTAATAACAACAAAAAGGAAGTGACTTTTAATAATGCGCAATTTGCATTTATTAAAACAAAGGCGAATTTGAAACCAATAGTAGCTAATAATTTCTTTAAGTCTACTGCCTTTTGGAGCTCACTATTATCTCCATTTTTATTGATTCCTTTAGCCCTTGTATACCGAAAAGAAAAGGAAAAACGGAATGCAGATGTTTTCGGAAATAAAATAAGAAAAGCAGATAAGCTAGCGAAACGATATTTAGGTGAAGCTAAAAAAGCATTAGGTCATAAAGACACATTTTATATCGCTCTTGAAAAAGCACTACATAATTATTTAAAAGCTAAACTACAGATTGAAACGAGTGATTTTAGTAAAGAAAAAATTGAAGAAATTCTGATTGAGCGAGAGGTTAACGAACCGACAGTTAAAGAATTTATTAGCATTTTAGAGCATTGTGAATTGGCAAGATATACACCAATTACCAATGTAGAAATGCAACAAGATTACGAAAAAGCGGCGTCAACAATTTCAATAATAGATAAAGAGATACAATAGAGATGAAACTTATATTATACATACTCGTATTTCTATTTGGGACAGCATCATTTGCTCAAAACACAGCCGCATTTAGTCAAGCTAATGCATTGTATAATGATGGTAATTATACGGAAGCCTTAAGTAGGTATAAATCTATCTTGGAACAAGAGGAACATTCTGCTGAGTTGTATTATAATATCGCAAATGCCCATTATAAATTAAATAACGTAGCACCAAGTATTTACTATTACGAGAAGGCTTTATTATTAAAACCTAATGATAAGGAGATCTTAAATAATATAGCGTATGCTAAAAATATGACTATTGATGCTATTGAGATAATTCCAGAGGTTGGTTTTTCTAGGCTTATAAATAAAGCTACTAATACTATGGTTTTTGATAATTGGGCTAAGTTATCTGTTATATTCGTTGTGCTTTTTGTACTTCTATTTTTGATGTATTACTTTTCTCAAAGCACTAGAAAAAAACGTTTGGCATTTGTAACAAGTTTATCATCCTTAGTATTGGCTTTTGTTGCGCTCGCTTTTGCCTTTAATAGCTATGGTCTTGAACAAAAAAATCAACCAGCAATAGTTTTTGCTCAGGAAAGTCAAATCAAAAGCGAACCTAATTTGCGAAGTGCAGAAGCCTTTAAACTTCATGAAGGCACAAAAGTTCAAGTGATAGATACAGTATCTAATTGGAGTAAAATTAAGCTAAGTGACGGTAAGACAGGCTGGGTTGTTAGCAACGATATAAAAATGTTAAAAACATTTTAAGCAAATAATACAAAAAGACAAACACAAAAAAGTATCCAATGGATGCTTTTTTTTATCTACCTATTTTTATGTATTCTATATTCTTTATGTAATCATAAACATTACTTATGATGTCTATTTAATATATAAATAAAAATTAATGAAATAGTTTTTACAACTTTGCACCAAGCTAAGAGTTTGGCATCTGTAGCTAAAAAACTAACATCAACGATTTTTATTCATGACATCAACTAATCATTTAGAAGAATTACATACGAAAACACTTTTATCGCGTATTCTTATTCCGTTAACATGGCTAATGTTTTTCACTAATGTAGCGCTGATAATCTATTATTATTCAGATTTCCCTAGTTGGAATTTTGGAGAAATATTTCAAATCAATGGCTTTAGTATTGTTATTTGGACGGTTGTTACATTTTTTAGTAGTGTTGTTCAGATGTATGCGTCTAACTACATGAAAGGATTTAAGAAGAAACCTAAATTTTTAATACTCTGCTTGGCTTTTTCATTGTCGGTTATGCTTTTTGTAATCGCTAATAATGTTATTTTTTTAGTTCTCTTTTGGCTCTTAATGGGCTTAATTATGGCGGGTTTAATTGGTATAGATTCAGAATGGAAAGAAGCACAACACGCTTCAAAATTCGCAAGATATAATTATTTAGGAGGTACATTTTTTCTAGCACTAGCCGCATGGATTTTAGTTTATAGTTCAGGATCATATACCATCGACGGGATTTTAGCTAGCTTAGGCTCAATACCACAATGGATGAGTACTTTGGCAGCCCTTTGCATTATTATTGCAGCAATTATACAATCGGCAATTTTTCCTTTTCACAGATGGTTATTATCTGCTATGACTTCACCAACACCCGCTTCAGCACTTATGCACGCAGGATTTGTAAACGGCGCAGGTATTTTGTTGACCATATTCGCACCATTACTTTTTACAGCAAATGTGTTATTGTTAATCTTCCTCATTGGAGGTTTAACGGCTGTTATGGCACAGTTTAGTAAATTACTTCAGGTTAACATTAAGCAAAAATTGGCCTGCTCAACCATTGCTCAAATGAGTTTTATGGTGATGCAATGTGGACTTGGTTTTTTTACGGCTGCGATCACACACCTTATACTTCATGGGTTTTACAAAGCCTATTTGTTTCTTTCAGCAGGAGAAGGGATTCAAAATACGCTTCCTAAAAAACCAGATACTATGGTAATTAAACCGTTGCAAACTTTGGTTATCCTTATCGCAGCAATATTGGGAGGTCTTCTTTTTGGATATATTACAGGAAAAGGAGTTTCATTTGATAGCGGACTTTTCTTAACATTCATAGTTGCTATAACCGTGGGACAGGTTGTGTATAACGTCTTATACCAAAAAGCACTTTCTGTAACTCAAAAACTGGTGGTAACACCTCTTTTAATTGTTGTAGGAATTGGAATATATGCTCTGGTATTTAATGGAGTAACGGTATTAATGCACGATATGCCAATGTCACATGTTGCTATACCATTAACTATTACACACATCGTTTTCGGAGTTGTGTTTTTAGCAGCATTCTACATTATGTTATCAGGTATGTATGGGAAAATACCGTGGCTTTATGTAAAGCTTATGAATATGTCTCAGCCAGTAAGCAAATCTATTGTTTCTTTTAAAACTAAATAAGTTATGACTAAGCAAGAACAAATTTTATTAAGTGTAGAGGCTGCTTCTAAACGTATTGGTACAACATGGCCATTATATTCTTTTGTGACTTCCAATCCGTTATCAGGTTATGAGAAACTAGCCTTTGAAGATGCAGTAAAAGAGGCAGGACGCTTCTTAAAGTCAAAATCTTACCCAGAAGCATATATTTATAGACAAGCTTTAGAAAAAAAGGATATTGATACTATTATTTTAGTCAAAATGCTAAAGCAGAAAGATTTCCATGATGCACCTAAAGACTATTTAAGAGCTATGGAGATTGAAGATGGTCAATCTTTAAAAACGACTACGTCAGAATTAGATGTCATCATGTCGAAATGGTTAGCAGCATTTATGGACGAAGGTATTGCAGAATGGCAAATGCCTTATAAAGACAAAGGGTTTTATAAGGCTTGGAAAGCTTTAGCGGTACACGATAAAACTTTTGGTTCGTCTAGCTTAAAGCAGTTGCCAAAAACGAGTATTGAGGCTTTAGAATTGGTCTTGAGTGCTCATGAAGTTGTAAATTATAATAAAATATTTAGTGCACACATAGGAGCGCTATCGGGATGGACTGGTTATATCAAACATAGAAAGGATATAAACTCGATTTGGCAACAAAAATTCCCTATTGATATACAAGATTATTTAGCCGTGAGGTTAATAATCGCTAATCATTTGGGGATGCCTTTAGAAATTGAAACGGATGTGAATTTTGAAGGTATTGATAATCAATTGAGACACGTTTGGCTTAAAGCTTGGGAGGCAACGTTTCAAAAGAAACTAGTTTCAGATTTAAAAAATAATGGGCTAGGTGTTAAGGCTTCCAAAGAGAAAAAGAAGACAACAGATGCACAGATGGTATTTTGTATTGACACAAGATCTGAAATGATTAGACGACACGTTGAAGCGTCCGGAAATATTGAGACTTTTGGATACGCTGGTTTTTTTGGTATCGCGGCAGATTATCAACATTATCAAGAAGATATTAGTATTAAGTCTTGTCCACCAATAGTTGGATCTCCTTATAAGATTACAGAAACTCCTCAACAACAATTTTCTAATCAAGACAATGTGTTTATTCGTGAAAAAGCAGTGTCAAAATCTAAATTACAGATTTTAAAACGTCTTAAAAACATGTTGCCTTCGTCTTTTGGTTTTGTAGAAGGAGCAGGAGCTTTTTATGGTCTATCATTGGTAGCACAATCGTTTGCTCCAAAATCTTTTTTTAAGCTGAAACAGATAAATATCACAAACTATGAGTCTTTTTGTGAGCCACGTATTGCTTATAATGGCGGAGATAGAGATACCGAAGTTATTGGACTTGAAGAAAAAGTAGCGATTGTGAAATCTGGGTTTGACTTAATGGGTTGGAAAGGTTTTGCTCCACTAGTACTTTTTGTAGGTCACGGAAGTCACACTGCTAATAATCCTTTTGGTTCTAGTTTAGATTGTGGTGCATGCGCTGCGAGTCCAGGACGACATAACGCTAGGCTTTTAGCGTCTTTAGCAAATGACAAAGATGTGAAAAACGCATTAAAGGTGGATCATCACATTGAAATTCCAAACGACACTATATTTATTGGAGGTGAGCATAATACAACAACAGATGAGATTGTATTGTTTGATGCACAATTACCAGAAACTCACAAAGAACGTTTAGATATTTTGAAGAAAAACCTTATAAAAGCTCAGCAAACGGTGACGAAGGAGCGACTAAACGTAACCTCTGGTAGTGTTGCTTTAGCCAATAAGAAATCTGTTAATTGGGGAGACACAAGACCAGAATGGGGATTAGCAAAAAATGCAGCTTTTATTGTGGGATCTAGAGATCTTACTGCTTCAATGAATTTAGATGGACGCTGTTTTATGCACTCCTATGATTGGAAATCTGATCCTCAAGGCGATGCGCTAGCAGGTATTATGGGAGGGCCTATGGTAGTGACGCAATGGATTAACAATCATTATTATTTTAGTACGGTAGATAATGAAAAGTTTGGGAGTGGTTCAAAAATCACTCACAACATCACTGGTCAATTTGGGGTTGTTCAAGGAAATGGAGGTGATTTAAAAATGGGATTACCATTACAATCACTTAAAGTATCAGATACAGAAATGTATCACCAACCTTTGCGATTAACAACAATTATTCATGCACCATTGGAGCGCGTTGAAACTCTTTTGAGACAAAACAAGCATCTACAAACCTTGCTAGATAATGAATGGATGTATTTAAAAGTTATAGACCCTAAGGATTCAAATGTATTTAAAACTTACACTTATAATTTTATTTGGAAAAATGAATCGTCAAGCCAAGTGAACCAAAAAAACGAAGAATTAGTTGCTACTGAAGCGATTATTAACTAATGTAAAATAGTAATATTATGAAAAGTAATAAATACAAAATACTAGTGCTTTCAGATTTAAAAGAAACTGCAAGTCAGACTTTAAGTTATGCTGCTAATTTATCTAAAGAAATTGATGCAGATGTTGAGTTCTTTTACGTGAAAAAGGTAACAGAAATTATAGAAACAGAGAATCCGCTATCTGCACTTCGCGAGATTAGTGACGCTTGTAATAAGACGGATAAAAAAATCAAAAATTTTGTGGCACCAATTTCGAAAGAAATGGATGTGAATATTAAAACTACTTTTGCTTTTGGAAATGTTAAAAATGAAATAGAAAGCTGTATTAATACCTCTCAACCAGATATGATTATTCTAGGAGAGCGAACGCATAAACGATTTAATTTTTTTGGAGATAATATTACTGGTTTTGTACAGAAAAATTACAACGGAGTTGTATTAGTCGTAACAGATAATAATGTTATAGACGCCAACGGAGAAGTGTCGTTAGATAATTTAGGACTTAAAAATAATATCGCTAATTATAAAGTTAAAGCTAACCGTAAAATGATAGTTTAAAGGTTGTTTTTTTATAAAGGTGTTAGTTTAGAAACCTCCATTTACATAGTTATTATGTGATGGAGGTTTTTAGTATTATAGATATTGAGCGTTTTTTTATTTAGTTTTTATAGACAGATTTCCAAAAAACGTATTGTTAATTTATAAATAAAGTTAAAGTATCAATTTTTGATAGTTTAAAAATTAAGTTATCTTGGAAAATTAATATAACTTAACAGAGCATTTTAAATAAAAAGTCTCTTTCGTTCAAAATTTATAAATAACCATCTATGAAAAAATTGTTTTCAAATATCAAAGGCGACGCTTTTGGGGGTATTACCGCAGGAATCGTTGCGCTACCATTAGCTTTAGCTTTTGGGGTGTCTTCAGGATTGGGGCCTCAAGCTGGCCTTTATGGTGCGATTTTTATAAGTTTTTTCGCAGCACTATTTGGTGGTACACCAACCCAGATTTCTGGTCCTACTGCACCAATGACTGCTGTGAGTATGATTGTCATTGCTGGAATTATTGCAGCTAACGACGGTAGCGTAGAAAAAGCCTTACCCGCTATTTTAACAGTATTCTTATTAGCTGGAATTATGCAAATAGGCCTAGGAGCCATTGGTTTAGGCAAGTATATAAGATATATTCCTTATCCTGTTGTCTCTGGTTTTATGACCGCTATTGGGCTTATTATAATTATAACTCAAATTCTTCCATCATTAGGGTATTACCCTAAAGTAGACGCTGATTTTGTTGAGACATTTAAACCTCAAGCCCAAGAAGTTATTCTCGAGAATATCTTAAAAGAAGAAGCAGGAGAAGGGATTCTTGTATTAGAAGACTTCAAGGTCACTATTGATAGAGCTGATAAAATTTCTGCAGCAGATATTTTACAAGAATCTGAAACCTTAGCAGCTAAAGATACTTCTGGGGCTTTAGGAGCTTTATTTGCGATCCCTAGAGCGATTAAAAATATTAATTGGTTAGAGTTTGGACTGGCTTTTGGTACCATTTTTATAGTCTTCGGATTTAAAAAAATCACAACTAAAGTTCCGAGTTCTCTTGTTGCTTTAGTGGTTATGTCCAGCATAGCCGTTGGTTTTGGGTTGAATTATAAACCTATTGAAGAGATTCCCTCGGGAATACCAATGCCACGATTAGATATGTTTTCTAATTTTAGTTTTGGAAGCATAACACCTTATATCTTTACAGCCTTGACATTAGCATTATTAGGAGCAATAGATTCTCTTTTGACTAGTGTAGTTGCCGATAATATGACGAAAACCAAGCATAACCCTAATAAAGAATTAGTAGGTCAAGGAATTGGTAATAGTATTGCAGCTTTGTTTGGAGGAATCCCTGGAGCTGGTGCAACGATTAGAACGGTTGTTAATATAAATGCTGGTGGTAGAACGAGATTATCAGGAATGATTGCTGGTATAGTATTATTGCTTGTTATGTTGGCCTTGAGTGATGTGGCCTCAAAAATTCCGGCAGCTGTGTTAGCAGGAATTTTAATTACTGTAGGTATAGGAGTCATGGATTATAAAGGTCTTAAAGCAATACCTAGCTTACCAAGAGATATTAAATTTGGACCTATTAAATTTAGTTCTGAAGTTTTAATTATGATCGTTGTATTATTACTATCTACATTTTGGGATTTAATATATGCAGTAGGTATCGGGTTAATCATTGCGTCGTTAATGTTCATGAAAAAAATTGGAGACCTTACAGCAGAGCGATCTGATGTGAAACCATTAAAAGAAGAATCTTGGGAGGATGAAGCAGATTTTCCGCAGAAATTACAAGAAGAGGTCTTTATTAAGCACGTGAAAGGCCCCTTATTTTTTGGATCGACTTCAGATTTTCAACAGCTTACCTTGCAAATTCCTGATAAAGCAACAACTGTCATATTGCGATTGGGTAGAATGCCATATATGGACCAATCTGGATTGTATGCCATGGAGGATATGCTTCAAGATTTAAAAGTTAAAGGGGTTGATGTATTATTTGTAAATTTATTAAAACAACCACGATACATGATGGAGCGGATTGATATTATTCCAGACTTTATTTCAGAAAAACATATTTTTAAATCATTTAAAGAATGCCTATCTTGGATTAAACAAAATATAAAAGACACTCACTAAAAACCATAGAAAAATGCCAAATACATATTATAATAAACTTCTTAGCAACAACAAAGATTGGGTTGAGAAAAAATTAGGCGAAGATAAAGAGTATTTTACGCGTTTAGCTAAATTACAAAAACCACCTGTATTATGGATTGGTTGCGCCGATAGTAGAGTGCCAGCAAATGAGATTACTGGTACAAGTCCTGGTGAAGTATTTGTACACCGAAATATTGCTAATATGGTAGTGCATACAGATATGAATATGCTAAGTGTATTGGATTATGCAGTAAACCATTTACGCGTAAAACATGTAATTGTTTGCGGACATTACGGGTGTGGAGGTGTTCAAGCTGCCATGCAAAATAAATCTTTAGGACTTATCAATAAATGGGTTAGAAATATTAAAGAAGTGTATAAAAGCAATAAAACTGAACTTGATAAAATTAACGATGAGCAAAAACGGTTCGATCGTTTAGTAGAATTGAATGTAAAACAACAAGTTTATGATTTAGCAAAGACATCTATAGTACAGCAAGCGTGGGTAAATAATTGGGATTTACAACTTCATGGTTGGGTGTATGGTTTGGATAATGGACTTATTAAAGATTTAAAGGTAACAATGGATAGTGCTGAGCACTTAGATCAAATGTTTAGATTAGAGTTTGACTAGATTGAAATGTTTTAGCAATACGTTATATTCAAATTAGGTCATTTGAATAAAAGCATAATAAATAGGCATACCTATGGTAATATTAAAGGGGAAGGTTATTCCTAATGCCATAGGTATGTATATTCCAGCATCGGCTCTTGGTTCTGCTAGCTTCATAGTTGCGGGTACTGCAATGTAAGACGCGCCAGCCCCGAGAATAGCAAATAATAAACGATTGCCCTCGCTTTCGGTTACAAAACCACTAAGGTAAGCGACAATTAATCCATTAAGCAGAGGGATCACTATAGCAAACAAGAATAGCGAAACCCCATGTTGCTTAAACCCTTTAATTCGTTTCGCTGTGACCATTCCCATTTCTAAAAGGAACAAGGCTAAGAAGCCTTTGAAAATATCAGTTGTAAATGGTTCAATGCCTCTAGCTTGAGTGGCATCAGCAATTAAACCAATGACTAAACTACCAATAAGCATTAATACACTGCCACCAGTAATAGAATGCTTTATAATCGAACCTATAGAGTTTTCTTTAGATTTTATTTTATCGTTGAGCATGATTAGAATAACACCTACAATAATCGCTGGTGATTCCATAATAGCCATAATAGCAACCATGTGACCTCCAAACTCAATACCTTGATTTTCTAAAAAAGATACGGCGGTTACGAACGTTACTGCACTTACTGAGCCATAAGCAGCAGCAATAGCTCCAGCATTTGGCACACCAACTTTTTTCTTTAAAACATAAAAAACATATATGGGAACTATTGTAGATAGCACAATAGCAAATAAAATAGAATTTGTAATTTCTGCATTAAATTCACTGTGAGACAATTCTTGTCCGCCTTTAAAACCGATCGCAAATAGGAGATACAATGAAATAAATTTAGAAGAGGATTCAGGAATTGCTAAATCACTTTTTACCAGTGTAGCGATTATTCCTAATAAAAAAAATAGTAAAACAGGGTTTGTAATATTACTGATAAGGACGTCAATATTCATCTGGTATATTATTATTTTAAAACTATGTAAATGTAAAGCAACTTGTCCAAGGTTTTTTGCTTTAATCAATAATTAACTTTGTTTGACCACTGGTTAATTAGCTCATTTTAAAGTGTTTGTTAAAAATAAGAGTAATACAAAAGGCAAATAAAATTTAGACAGCATTTGTAACAGTGCGGTCATTACAGTTAGATAGGAAACTAGTCAAGTGTATTTAGACGATATACTATGAGAAAAATCAAAATAGGTACCATACAATTGTGCTAATAATCATAGTGCTACTCATTATCAGCTTCAGGATCGTCTTTCCCTTTATTTAATAGACTTGGAAAAATCAAAGGTGCTAAATCTTTAACAGGTGTATATAGAATAGAGTCTTCTAAATCCTGTTTGTCTGCAAACGGGATTGTACTATTCATGTTATCAAAAACAAGAAGTAGAATACTCAATATTAATCCAAATTTAAGTGCTCCAAAGACACCACCTGCAAGTTTATTTAGAATCCCTAAAGCAGCAAAATCTGCAAGTTTAGTTAAGGCTTTTCCTGCAAGAGCGATGATTAAAACAATGATGATAAAAGTAACAGCAAATGCAACGATATTAATATATTTTTGCTCCCAATCAAGTTTGCTGTCTAAAAATGCTGCAGCAAAATCACTAAAGTGAATGGCTCCATAAACACCAGCTATAAGTGCCACAAGAGATGCGACCTCTACAAAAAGTCCTTTCATAACGCCTCGTATAAGTCCAAAAAGTAAAAGTGCGCCTAATATAATATCAATGATTGCCATGGGTATCGTGAGTTTTAACAAACGTACATAATTTTTCTCATTTTAAAATAATAACGTCTTTAGAGACCTTATAGTTTATTAACTTTACACTCTTAATTAATTAAAAATAATTTCCGCAGTTGTGGACAGATGGTTATGGCAAGAGATGAGCAATTAAAACAGCGTTGGGACTTAGTAGTAAAGAAGCTTTCAGCAACATTTGCAGACGGTGATCCATTAGATTTGGATGCTATAATTTATTTAATTGGAGTACAAGAGTTGGGTCAATTAGATAGAAAATTTAAAAAAGACCACAAACTTGACCTGATGCATATTGCTATCTGTAAATTACTCGCACCTTACGGATATTACGAATTTGATTTTGCAGATGAAGACGGTTGGCCCCATTATAAGGTAAAGGAAGAATTACCACCATTAAAGGCAGGAGAACAAAGTGTTTTAATGAAAGACGCTATTGTAAATTATTTTATAGAGTCTAAATTTATAGATTAGTCCATAGTTATAGACCTTCCTTGTGCTGAGTGTCGTATGAGTATCGAAGTGGGCGTTACCAATACAATACTAAAAAAAGTATTCTATTCGTCAGGCTTTACACTATATCTTTTTACAAAAAAGTAAAAAGGATGTCGTTACAATCCTTAACGCAAATCCCGATAAATTCATTAAATTTGCCATTCATTTTTAAGTTACTGAACTAAATTCAGCATAAGCATGATAGATAAGATAAAAGAACTCATAGCAGAAGCCGAAGCATTTAAAGCACAATCTAAAGAGGAGGTTGAGGCATTTCGTATAAAATATTTAGGTAAAAAAGGATTACTTAATGACTATTTTGCCGAGTTTAAAAATGTGGCGAACGAGCAAAAAAAAGAGTTTGGTCAAACTATTAATAAACTCAAGCAAACTGCCGAAGAGAAGGTAAGTGCTTTAAAAGAAGAGTTAGAAAGTAGAGAAGAAACAAACGGTATTTACGGAGATTTATCGCGTCCTGGAGAACCTATAGAGATTGGTGCACGTCATCCAATATCGTTAGTGAAAAATCAAATCATCGATATCTTTTCTCGCATAGGATTTAATGTCAGTGAAGGTCCAGAAATTGAAGATGATTGGCATAATTTCACAGCATTAAATTTGCCTGAATATCATCCTGCTCGCGATATGCAGGACACCTTTTTTATTCAAACAGATCCAGATATTTTATTGCGTACGCATACAAGTTCTGTACAAGTACGATATATGGAAAACAACAAACCACCAATACGTACCATCTCTCCTGGTCGTGTGTTTCGTAACGAAGCTATTTCTGCACGTTCACATTGTTTCTTTCACCAAGTAGAAGGCTTGTATATAGACAAAGATGTGAGTTTTGCAGATTTAAAACAAACGTTACAATACTTCACAACCGAAATGTTTGGGAAGTCTAAAATTAGATTACGTCCATCCTATTTTCCATTTACTGAGCCAAGTGCTGAGGTAGATGTATATTGGGGATTAGAAACCGAAACTGATTATAAAATGACCAAAGGAACCGGTTGGTTAGAAATTATGGGCTGTGGTATGGTGGATCCTAACGTATTAGAAAACTGCGGTATTGATTCTAAAGAATATTCAGGTTTTGCTTTTGGTATGGGAATAGATCGTATTGCTTTACTCTTGCATCAAATTAGCGATATTCGATTATTAAGTGAGAATGATGTTCGGTTTTTAGAGCAGTTTAAATCTGCCTTATAAACTTTAATAAAATAGATGCTAAAGCCGACTGTTGATAGTCGGCTTTTTTTATTTAACAGCAGTTTAACTTCGGTTAGTTCGGTTTTTTCAGAACTTAAAGTTATATTTGCAGGGAATACACTGTTAGTGTACGACGCATTTTTAAATATCATTGAAAAAATACTATAAAATGGAAGATAACATTTGTAAAGAAAAAATGGCCTTAGTTGAAAAACTAGGCGTTCATTTTGAAAACACAGAACAGCTGGCACCCGTTGCAGCTCGTATACTATCCTATATTATTCTTACTGGTAAAAAAGGAACCACTTTTGAAGATATGGTATCCACTCTTTGTGCTAGTAAAAGTACCATTTCTAATCACCTTAGTCATTTACAGGATTTAAAAGAAATTCAGTACTACACAAAAACGGGGGATCGTAAAAAATATTTTATTCTAAATAAGGACACCATCATTCAACATGTCGATAAAATGATAAATGTTTGGAAAGAATTACGTGAATTACACTCGGAAATAAAAAACTATAAAGAGGACCAAAACAAACAAAAAATCGAAAATGAAAAAGAAAAATTCGATTTAAATTTTCATAATGATTATATAAAATTTATCGATGAGGCTTCTGCTTCTATCGAGGAATTAAGACTAAAAATAACAGTCAATCAATTCGATATTTAAACTAAGAAAAAAAATGAGACATAAAAAAACAGTAAGGTTACTCGCTCTAAGTGTATTTCTAATTATTTTAAGTTGTGGTCATAAACAAGAAAATTCTGCAGCAGCACAAGAAGCGCCACCTGCAACTTTTCCTGTAACACAGATACAACTTAAAACAGTGACAGGATATCAAGAATACCCAACAAGTATAGAAGGTGTTGTCAATAGTGATGTAAGAGCTAAAACGTCTGGATACATTCAAAACGTATTAGTCGATGAAGGTCAAAAAGTACGTAAAGGTCAGGTGTTATTTCAATTAGAGACGCAGTCTTTAAGTCAAGATGCTGGTGCGGCAAAAGCAGGTGTTAATTTGGCCCAAGTTGAGGTAGATAAGCTAATTCCGCTAGTAGAAAAAAACATTATTAGTGCTGTACAATTAGAAACAGCAAAAGCTAACTTAGCACAAGCAAAAGCCAATTACAGTAGTATATCCGCAAGTATTGGTTATGGTGCTATAAAGAGCCAAGTAGATGGTCATGTAGGCGCTATTAATTTTAGAGAAGGTGCCTTGGTTAGTCCCAATGACCCCATGCCATTAACAACCGTTAGTGATGTAAGCGAGGTGTACGCTTTTTTTAGTTTAAATGAAAGTCAGTATTTAGATTTTTTACAAAACGCTGAAGGAGTAACCTTAAAACAAAAACTATCTAATTTTTCTGAAATCGATTTAATTTTAGCAAATGGAAGTACATATCCTGAAAAAGGTAAAATAGAAACGAGTACAGGGCAAGTGAATATAAATACAGGTACCGTTAGTTTAAGAGCTGTTTTTAAAAACCCAAACCAACTCATAACTAATGGTAATAGTGGTGAAATCCAAATCCCAACGGTTTACGAAAATGCAATTGTTGTTCCGCAACAAGCAACGTATGAGCAACAAGGAAACATTATGTTGTTTAAGTTAGGTGCAGATAATAAGGTGACAGCATCTATTATAAAAGTAAAAGCAACTGTAGCTAATTTATATGTTGTAGAATCAGGAGTAGATGTAAAAGATACAATTATTGTTACTGGCGTTGGAAAATTAAGAAACGGAATGGCAATTACACCGCAAGAAACTTCTTTTAAGGATGCTATTAAACCCATAGTAACACTATTTAAAAACTAGATAATTAACAAACAGATTAAGTCATGTTAAAAACATTTATTGAAAGACCAGTGCTTTCAACAGTAATTTCCATACTCATAGTTGTACTTGGTGTTATAAGTATATCAAGTCTACCAATAGAAGAATATCCAGACATTGCACCACCAACAATTAAAGTAGTAGCGTCTTATCCAGGAGCTAACGCAGAAACTGTTTTAGAGAGCGTAATCATTCCTATCGAAGAACAAATTAATGGTGTGGAAGGCATGACATACATTACCTCTACAGCCTCTAATAATGGATCTGCAGAAATCACAGTTTATTTTAATCAAGAAATGGATGCAGATATTGCTGCGGTTAACGTTCAAAACCGTGTATCGAGAGCAAATTCATTATTACCCCAAGAGGTGCTTCAAGCCGGCCTGACCACACAAAAGCAGGAAACCAGTGCTTTAATGTTTATCTCTATGTATTCTGAAAGTGAAGATTACGATGCCACATTTATTCAGAATTACTTAAAAATAAACGTTATTCCTTCGATGCAACGTATTAGTGGTGTTGGGGATGTTACAGTGTTTTCACAACAAGATTACGCGATGCGTATTTGGTTAAAACCAGAAAAATTAGCAGCTTATAAATTAATACCTTCAGATATTACAGCAGCTTTAAAAGAGCAAAACTTAGAAGCCGCTGCAGGATCTTTAGGACAAAATAGTGGTGAAGCATTTTCATATACATTAACCTATAGTGGTCGTTTTAAAGACCAAAGGCAATATGGAGATATTGTAATCAAAGCACTAGGTAATGGAGAGTTTCTGCGTTTAGATGATATTGCAACTATAGAGTTAGATGCACAATCTTACTCGTCTAATGCTATGAGTGTGGGGAACCCAGCAGTCTTTATGGGTGTTTTTCAAACCAAAGGATCTAATGCGCGCGAGATTATTGAAAACATAAAAACGACTTTAGAAACGGTTAAAAAAGAGCTTCCTGAAGGATTAAATGTCTTTGTACCTTACGATACCAGTTTATTTTTAAATGCGTCTATAGAAAAAGTTATGACCACTTTAATAGAAGCTTTTGTCTTAGTATTTCTAGTGGTATTTCTCTTTTTACAAGATTTTCGTTCTACATTAATTCCGGCAATTGCAGTTCCAGTTTCTATTATTGGTACGTTCTTTTTTCTTAGTATTTTTGGTTATTCCATTAACTTGTTAACGCTATTTGCATTAGTTCTCGCTATTGGTATTGTCGTGGATGACGCTATTGTGGTTGTAGAAGCGGTTCATGCTAAAATGGATGAAGGTGAAAAGAATCCTAAAACAGCGACTTTAACAGCCATGAACGAAATATCTGGAGCGATTATATCTATTACTCTAGTTATGGCAGCGGTGTTTATTCCAGTAACGTTTATCTCTGGTCCAACAGGTGTTTTTTACGAACAATTTGGAGTAACATTAATTATTGCGATTCTTATTTCAGCAGTAAATGCCTTAACATTAAGTCCTGCATTATGTGCTTTATTATTAAAAACACATAAAGAAGACGAAGCGTTAAAAGGTAAAGGACCTTTACAACGTTTTTACACATTATTTAATCGTGGGTTTAATGCCACAGTTGAGAGATATGGTAAGTCACTTCAGTTTTTATATAAGAAAAAATGGATATCTGCTCTATTATTAATTTTAGCTATTATCGGAATTTTTTGGGCATCTAAAACAACACCAACTGGTTTTGTTCCTAATGAAGATAGAGGAATTATTTTTGCGAATATAGAATTACCAGCTGGGGCATCTTTAGATAGAACAGATGCTGTGTCAAGAGATTTGTACGATAAGATAAACGGGATTGATGGTATCGTAGCAGTTAACTTTATTAAAGGGCGAAGTTTAATTAGTGGCGCTGGTAGTAATTATGGTTTTGGTATTATAAAACTAGCTGATTGGGGAGAGCGTGAAGATCCATCATTATCTGTGCAGGCTATAACCGGTAAATTATTTGGTGTTGTATCCACAATGCCAGAAGCCAATATTATTTTTTTCTCACCACCAAGTATTCGTGGTTTTGGTAACTCTGCAGGTTTTGAGGTGAATTTATTAGATAAATTTGGTGGAGAGTTTTCAGATTTAGATAAAGTAAATCAAGAGTTTTCTGTGGCCTTAATGAGTCATCCAGAAATTAAATACGCACAATCGTCTTTCAATACGAAATATCCACAATACGAAATGGAAGTTAATGTGCCTTTAGCAAAAGAAAAAGGAGTGCCTATTAATAGTATTTTCTCAACGTTACAAGGTTATATTGGAGGTGTTTACGCCTCTGATTTCTCAAAGTTTGGAAAACAATTTAGAGTATATATTCAATCTTTACCAGAGGACAGAGCAGACGTAAATGCCTTAAATAGCATGTATGTTAGGACAGACTCTGGTGAAATGTCTCCAATTACAGAGTTTGTAAACTTAAAGCGTGTGTATGGACCACAATCGGTAACACGTTTTAACTTATTTAATTCTACCACAATAACAGGCGCTACAAACGATGGGTTTAGTACAGGTGATGCGATTAGAATTATTGAAGAAGAAGTCAAAAAATTGCCGAGTAATTACACTATTGCTTATTCTGGTTTAACACGAGAAGAAGTAAGTGCAGGTAACCAAACCACATTCATTTTTATATTAAGTATACTCTTTGTGTATTTCTTATTAAGTGCCCAGTTTGAAAGTTACTTGCTGCCATTAGCGGTTGTGTTTTCAATTCCGTTTGGTGTCTTTGGAGCTTACATAAGTACTAAGTTTTTTGGATTAGAAAATAATATTTATTTCCAAATTGCCTTAATAATGCTTATAGGATTGCTCGCTAAAAATGCCATTCTAATTGTAGAGTTTGCGCTTCAAAGACGTAAAAAGGGAGAGCGTATTGTCGATGCAGCCATCCATGGTGCAAAAGCGCGATTACGTCCAATTTTAATGACATCGTTTGCCTTTATTCTCGGATTAATGCCTTTAGTATTAGCAAAAGGTGTAGGAGCAGAAGGAAACAACTCTATTGGGACAGGAGCAGCAGGAGGGATGCTAATTGGAACCGTTTTAGGAGTTTTTGTAATTCCTATCCTATTTATATTATTTCAGTGGCTACAAGAAAAAGTTTCAAGTAAACCAGCAGTACAAACTATTGAAGAATAAGAACAATGAAATTAATTATAAAACATAGAAATTTTTGTAAATGCATACTCTTACTAGTAGTTGCGTTAACATTACAAAGTTGTTTTGTGGCACAAGATTATGTGAGACCAGAATTAGTAGAAACCGAAGCACTTTATAGAACCGACAATTTGCCAGCAGATAGTGTATCTATTGCAGACGTCTCATGGAAAACATTATTTACAGATCAAATCCTTCAACAACATATTGAAGAAGGTCTGCAAAATAATATGGATGTACGTATTGCAATTCAACAAATGATGGCTGCTGAGGCCTACGCAAAACAAGGAAAAGCAGGTTATTTACCATCGTTTAACGTAGGCGCAAATGCGGCGCATCAAGAACTGTCTCAAAACAGTCAATTTGGATCCTTATTTAGCGGAGCAATAGATCAATACGACGTTACTGCAAATCTGTCTTGGGAGGCAGATATTTGGGGGAAAATTAGAAGTAATAAAAGAGCGACACAGGCAGCCTACTTACAAAGTGTCTCAGGACATCAAGCAGTGAAGACTCAGTTGATCTCTAGTATAGCAAATACCTATTATAATTTGTTGGCTTTAGATGCACAATTGGAAGTGGCTGAGCAAACGATTGCGGCTAGAGAAAGTAGTGTGGAAACTATTAAAGCGCTAAAAAATGCGGGACAGGTAACGCAAGTTGCAGTAGATCAAAATGTAGCACAGTACAACAATGCTAAAGCTTTACAAGTAGATATTGAAATCGCTATTTTTAAAACAGAAAATATGCTCAGTATTTTATTAGGTAAAGCACCACAACATTTTGAAAGAAGCCGTTTGGATATTCAAAAAATTGAGCAAGATATTAAACTTGGCGTGCCGGCAACATTACTTAGTAACAGGCCAGATGTTATGGCTGCGGAGTATCGTTTAATTCAATCTTTTGAGCTAACTAATGTGGCTAAAAGCAACTTTTATCCGTCGTTAACATTGACAGCTTCTGGAGGTTTTCAGAGTTTAGAATTGGATAACTTACTGAGTGCAAACTCATTATTTTCAAGCATTATTGGAGGTTTAACACAGCCGCTTTTAAATCAGAGAAAACTAAAAACGCAAAGAGAAGTTGCTATTGTACAACAAGAGCAATCTTTACTTCAGTTTAAAAAGACCTTGTTAATAGCAGGAACTGAAGTATCAAATGCTTTATTTTCTTATGAGTCGGAAACTAAAAAATTCCAGTTTATAAAAAACGAAGTTGAAGCTTTACGTCAAGCAGAAAATAATTCTGAAATATTATTAAAGAACGGTTATGCGAACTACTTAGATTTATTAACAGCCAGACAAAGCGCTTTAAGTGCAGAGCTAAATATTATAGATAGTCAACTACAACAATTAGTATCTATTGTAGATTTATACGAAGCACTTGGTGGTGGATGGAGATAAAACAATTAAGAGGCTATTAAAGAAGACTTATTTAGACATCTTGTTCTTTTAACATCAAAGGTCTCATTAGGAATAATTATTCTAATTCTTATTTTGAATTGTTTACCCGTTTTGAACAACAAAAAAAGACACTGACATTCCAAAAGTAGAGGCCGTGTTCCTTGCTGTAGATCAATAATAAAAGCCAGAATTTTAAACGGATGTTTGTACTGTATCTGTAAGAAAAAATAAGAATGTACTAATTACACGATCTATAGTTTAACTGTTTTGAACTAGAATCCTTTAGAGTTATTAGGTTTCGTCTTATAAAATTCATCGAGATCTATGACATACGACTTTGATGACACAGCTATGGTATTACTGTTTTCGGTAAAACCTCCAACGATATAAAGCTTATTTTGATAGTAATGTAATTTAGAATTTTTGAGCTTCAAATTAATATCATATTCCTCTAACGTTTTAGTAATTGTATTATAGGTGAGTAATTTTTCATCGTTAAAGATATATATGATATTGTCATGAGTTGTTAATCCTGGTTGTTCCATCTCAATAAATAAATCACCCTCATTTGTCCAAGTTCCAGTGTTGATATTATAAGATTCAATAGTTTTTAGTGGGCGTCCATCATTTCCTCCAATAAGATATATTTTATTATCGATAAGGACCCCTTGAGTTTCTTTTGCAAATGTCATTTTGGCGAGCTCATACCAAATTCCAGAAGTTATATTGTATATGTGTGCTTCATCTGTAAAAACTTTTTCTCCATTTCTTTTTAATTTAGTAGATCCACCCATGACGATAATATTATCTTGATAGGTAAACGATGCAAAATTAATCGCTTGATGCGGATTAGTATCATCAATTGTAATCGCTTTTGAACCTAAATCAAAAACTTCAATTTTATCATCTAAATACTCGTATTTCTTGCTAGCAGAGAGTCGTTTTCCACCCAAGCTATAAAGGCTATTATCAAAACGATTTAGATTTTGAAAGGCGCGTTTTCTAAATTTGGTTTCAGAGACAGACCAAGTATCATTATTAATATTATAAATCTGTAATTTATTAGTATAGGCTTCATAATTAAAGCCGCGCTGTAATTCTTTAAGGAGATCGCCAAACGAGGCTTCAGGTAAGTCGTTTACCACTTCAAGCGCTCTTTTTCCAGAATCCTCTACATAGGATGAATTTCCTGATACCACATAGATGTAATTGTTTATAATTTGAGATCCAAAGGCATAAACCCCAAATTTTAATGCTGCTAATGTTTTATAATTAATGTTTGTCTTTAAGTTCTTAGAGGTATTGATTACTATTACATTCAGACTTTCCAATTTTTTAGAGAGATAAACTACGGTTTTAGTATTTGTGAATTTGGTTAGGGCGATGTTCTTAGTATGATAACCAATTAGAGAAAATTGTAAACTATCTGCTTTAGAAGTTATAGATTCTATTGTTAATTTGAAGGTTCCAAAAGTATCAGTAATTGTTCCTGTAGATTTCTTTTCAAAATATACTATTACATCTTCAATGGGTTTATTAGTTTCAATATCAAGAACAATCCCACTGAAGTTTTGAGCTGCTATTAACTGCGAAAGGAATAAAAGCACTAACGTGAGTCTCATGTAATACATTTAAGTTTGGAGAAGTATCCATTAACGAAGTTCGATTATTTTAACAACACTGTCAAAAACTTAACATTAAGCTTTAATTTTGTGCAAAAGTAAAATAAATTCTTAAACTAAAAGATTTCCGTTTTGACGGAAACTAAGATGAAAAAAGACATCCATATTCCAAAAGTAGAAGACGTGTTCGTTGCAGTAGTTCAAGAACAACATCCAGAATATAAGACAGATGATTGGAACGCTTATATCATTAACAATAAAGATGTAGATTTAGATACCGTTTTGATTGTGTCAAAAGGTTATTCCGAAGAAAAAGTAACGCCTTTAATGCGTCATACCATCAAACATCTACCAGCGAGAAGTTATGCAAAGATTGAGTTTATGCAAAATGATGTGCTCAAATTAAACAATGAGTTTAAAATTACATTTTTTGAAGGCAATCAAATGTTAGACAAAATCTATTTGTTTAGAAAGAATACTATTAACGTAAAAGCTTTACAGACGATTCCTTTAATGCAATTAAAAGGTGTTTTGGTGAAATAACAAACTGCTGTAAACTTAGAGGTTTCATAGGAAGTAAACACTTACTTTATCTTTGAAGAAAGTTAAATAGTAATTGTGTTAGGGATTAATCATAAATTATATTTAGAAAGAAATCACGGCTACTAATTAGTTGGAGTGGTATCCTTTTGCTTCTTGTAAAAGATACAGGTCAAAGCCCTTAATCTATATAACGCCATATTAACCTAAAAGCATTGAATAATTAATAGTCTTAAGATGAACCCACGAGATTCATGCCCACGCAGCAATTGATCAATCTAACTTATCAGTCAATTTAGCAAACACTTTCTTTGGGTTTTTATTCTCATAAAGAATCTCATAAACCGCGTCAATAATAGGTGTTTGTGTTTTTGATTTATTCTTTTGATTAAGGTCATGAGCACTTTTTGTAGCATAATAGCCTTCAGCAACCATACTCATTTCCATTTGTGCAGATTTAACGGTATAGCCTTTACCAATCATGTTTCCAAACATACGATTACGTGAAAATGTAGAGTAACCGGTTACTAGTAAATCGCCTAAATATGCTGAGTTATTGATATTACGTTTCATCTTATGCATTTTTTTAATGAAACGCTTCATTTCACGAATAGCGTTGCTCATCAATACACTTTGGAAATTATCACCATAACCCAATCCATGAGCCATACCAGCAGCAATAGCATAAATGTTTTTAAGCATTACAGCATATTCTGTTCCAATTACATCATCGCTAATTTTTGTTTTGATATAATCACTAGACAGTGCATCTGCTATAGTTTGCGCCTTTTTAGCATCATCGCATGAAATTGTTAAATACGATAAACGTTCTAGAGCAACTTCCTCTGCATGGCAAGGCCCAGCAATAACTGCGATATTCTCAAAGGGAATATTATACACATCATGAAATTGTTCGCCTACTAATTTTCCGGTTTCGGGCATAATCCCTTTTACTGCAGAAACGATCGTCTTATTTGAGATATCTGCAGTGAGTTTTTGTAATTCAGTATGAATAAATGCCGACGGAATCACAAAAATTAAAATATCTGCCCATTCGGCAATTTCGTTGATGTCATTACTTAATTTGAGCTGTTCGGTTTTAAATTCTACAGAGCTTAAATAACTAGGATTGTGCTGTTCTTTTAGCAAGTGTTCTTTTGTATAAACACTTCGCATATACCAACCCACCTCATCTAAGTTTTCGCAAAGCATTTTTACAATGGCTGTTGCCCAACTTCCTGCTCCAAATACTGCATAATTTAATGACTGACTCATATATAGTGTATCAATTGTGAGTAGCATAACTCATCTTATGTTCATCCAAAAATAAGCATTTTATGTCCTTTTTCCGAAGAGAAAACGCATAGACTTTTATTTTGGCATGTGTTTTGAATCGTATTTCATAGAAATCACAAAACGAAAGATTATGAAGATGATAAAACTACTTTTAGGTTTTGCTTTAACAGCAACATTGTTTACGTCCTGTTATACAGACGAATTCATCGTAAACGACTTTAACAACAATGCAGGAATTACTTTGAATCAATTATTGGACTCCCACGAGTTGTGGTATGTTGATATCAATCAAACCTTAGGAAACGGTGAAACACCTTTCTTAAATATAGCGTTCACCATATCATTTAGAAATGGTGTTTTATATGCGAATAACAACTTAGTTGGTTTTGGAAATCAAGGAAACGGATTTGGGATTGACGTTGGTACGTACGATGCTTACAATATGATTTTAGATGTTAATCATGATATTGATGGTTTTGAAACTTTTGATGTGTATCAAGTTGATAATAATACCATAGAATTATACAATCCGTTTAATGATACGTCATATTTTTTAAATGGTTACCAAAGAAATAACTTTGATTATGACTTTGTGTTCTATGATAACATTCATTATTTTTTAAAAGAATATGAAGCCTGGGAAAAAACGTATACAAGTCAAATGGGAGCCATCAATGAATTTGACAATGAGAACTACCTTCAGTTTTTAGCTGGTGGTAATGACTCAGAGTTTAGGAGTTCTCAAGATACTAATATTGGTAATCCAGATAATATTTATTGGGACTATACAGGTGTTTACGGCGTAGGAGATGTGAGTGGTAATATGTACTTAAAAACATTAACACTAGATTATGATTTCTTTGACAATGAATATTTCGAGTTGAGCGTTATCAATGATCAAAGGATAGAATTATTTCATCCATCATCTGAAACTGTGTATGAGTTTACTGGACGAGGATATATTCAATTCTTAAGAGAAACAGATGCGATAGGAAAGCGAATAAATGGTAATAAAGAATTAAAAAAACGCAAGCAGAAAACTGCTAAAAAAGATAACCCAAGGGTAAATACAAGGAGCTAGATTTGGTTGGTTATTTAGTCTCCAGAGACGTCCACCTCATTAATTTGAGTTGGACGTTTTTTTTATATATAATCTTCTTTTCTTCGGAAATGTAACTTTTTTATTAAAACGGTGTCCAAAAAAGGTAGCTGGTTATATTAATTGGAATTAACTAAGAATTTCGCCAACTTTACAACTACATTAATATTAAAACTAAGAAACACTTATGGGATTATTTTCATTTATCAAAAACGCAGGTACTAAAGTCTTCGGAATAGGAAATACAACAGAAGAAGAAGCAACGGCAGCGAGAGGAAAAGCTAGCATAAAAGCAGAGGTTATAGAATTACGTCTAGAAGGAGCGGCAGCAAGAAATATGGAAGAAACAATTAATGATCTACAATTAAAAGTAGAGAACTTAAACGTATTTGTTGACGATGATATGGTTAAAGTATCTGGATTAGCTTACGACCAGGCTACAAAAGAAAAAGTAATTTTAGTGATTGGTAATACTGCTGGTGTTTCAATAGTAGATGACCAAATGACTGTTGATTACAAAGAGCCAGAAGCACAATTTCATACCGTTGTAAGTGGTGATACCTTAGGTGAAATTGCAAAGCATTATTATGGTGACACTATGAAGTACCCAGAAATTTTTGAAGCTAACAAACCCATGTTAACAAATCCAGATAAAATTTATGTAGGACAGGTTTTACGTATTCCAAACCTGGATTAAGCTCATAAGATACATTAGAAAATAATATTAAAAGCACAACATAATGTTGTGCTTTTCTTTTTTTTGATACCATATATTAGAAATCTTTCTATTTCATTCAATTAAATGCATTAACTTATTAAATTTGCAACCTGAAACACCAAAGCATTTTTTATAGGTGTCATAATTTTTTTACTATGTACAGAAGTCACAATTGCGGTGAGTTAAGAATATCGCATATCAATACAGAAGTTACACTTTCTGGTTGGGTTCAAAAATCTAGAAATAAGGGGTTTATCATTTGGATAGATCTTCGCGATCGCTATGGCATGACGCAACTTGTTTTTGATGAGGAGCGCACACCAAAAGAGATGATGAAACGTGCCGAAGACTTAGGTCGCGAATTCGTAGTCCAAGTGAAAGGTAAAGTGATTGAACGTGCTTCAAAAAATCCCAATATGCCAACTGGCGATATTGAGATTTTAGTATCTGAATTGACGATTCTAAACGAATCAAAATTGCCTCCTTTTACGATTGAAGATGAAACCGATGGTGGAGAAGAACTACGTATGAAATATCGTTATCTAGATATTCGCCGTAATCCTGTTAAAAACAATTTAATTTTTAGACATAAAGTCACTCAAGAAGTGAGAAACTACTTATCTAAAGAAGGCTTTATAGAAGTCGAGACGCCTTATTTAATAAAGTCAACACCAGAAGGAGCTCGTGATTTTGTGGTACCGTCAAGAATGAATGAAGGTCAGTTTTATGCCTTACCACAATCGCCACAAACCTTTAAGCAATTGCTTATGGTTGGTGGTATGGATAAGTATTTTCAGATTGTAAAATGCTTTAGAGATGAAGATTTAAGTGCAGATAGACAGCCAGAATTCACGCAGATTGACTGTGAAATGGCATTCATTGATCAAGAAGATATTTTAAACACCTTTGAAGGTTTGACACGTCATTTATTAAAAGAAGTGAATGGCGTTGAGATAGATAAATTCCCTAGAATGTTATACGATGATGCGATGCGTCTTTATGGAAACGACAAACCAGATATCCGTTTTGGGATGGCCTTTGGAGAATTAAATGATGTTGCACAGCACAAAGAGTTTGGTGTGTTTAATTCTGCAGAATTAGTTGTCGGTATCGCAGTTCCTGGTGGAAATAGTTACACTAGAAAAGACATCGATAAATTAATTGATTGGGTAAGGCGTCCACAAGTTGGCGCTTTAGGAATGGTGTATTCTAGATGTAACGATGACGGAAGTTTCAAATCATCTGTAGATAAATTTTACGATCAAGACGATTTAGCTAAATGGGCAGAAGTTACTGGAGCAAAAGCTGGAGATTTAGTTTGTGTGCTTTCTGGTAATGCTAATAAAGTAAGAGCGCAATTAAGTGCACTACGTATGGAATTAGCAGAACGTTTAGGATTAAGAGATCCTAAAGTTTTTGCACCACTTTGGGTCATGGATTTTCCGCTATTAGAATGGGATGAAGATTCAGAGCGTTTTCATGCGATGCACCATCCATTTACATCACCAAAACCAGGACAGTTAGAATTATTGAAAACAAAACCAGGAGATGTTAAAGCTAATGCTTATGATCTCGTTCTTAATGGAAATGAGATTGGTGGTGGTTCTATTCGTATTCACGATAAAGAAACGCAAGCTTTAATGTTTGACTATTTAGGTTTTACACCTGAAGAGGCAAAAGCACAATTTGGATTCTTAATGGATGCTTTCGAATATGGAGCACCTCCTCATGGCGGATTGGCATTTGGATTAGACAGATTGGTTGCTATTCTTGGAGGGCAAGAAACAATTCGCGACTTTATTGCCTTCCCAAAAAACAATAATGGTCGTGATGTAATGATAGACGCACCTGCTCCAATTGATGACAAACAACTAACAGAGTTGGGTTTAAAACTCAACTTAAAATCATAACTACTAAATCCTGCTTCTTGCAGGATTTTTTAGTAGATTTAATCTATGCCAATTAAACCATTCATAAAGCGCTTACTTATTTTGCGATATAAATATATTTCGCAAAAAAACTTTGTGTTTTTACTCGCGATGCTCGTTGGATTATCGTCTGGATTAGTGTCTGTAACGATAAAGAATATTACCTACGGGATTCAATGGATTCTTGAGCATCTCGTCATTGTATCTCGCAACAGTATTTATTTTATTTTTCCTATAATTGGACTTGGGCTAGTCTATTTATTTGTGAAATATGTATCCAAACAGAAGATTGAACACGCGATTCCTAGTATTCTTTTTTCATTGTCAAAAAAGAACGGTTTACTTAAACGAAGTAAAATTTATTTACCACTAATTACGGCACCATTAACTGCTGGTTTTGGAGGCTCGGTTGGGTTACTTGGTCCTGCGATTGCTTCTGCTTCTGCCGTGAGTTCTAATATTGGTCAGTTATTTCATGTGGACAGAAAGACGAGAACTTTGCTCATTGGTTGTGCGGCAGCTGGTGCAATTGCGTCTATTTTTCAATCGCCAATAGCAGCGATTATTTTTGCGATAGAGGTATTTAGTCTAGACTTAACATTCGCATCGTTATTGCCATTATTAATTGCTTCGGTATCCTCTGTATTGACGTCTTATTTTTTCGTTGGAAATGGTGTGCTTTTCAATTATAATCTAGCAACTCCATTTGTATTGAGAGATACTTTATTTTTTATTGTTTTAGGTATAGGAACAGGTATTGCATCCATCTATTTTTCTAAGATGTATTTTGCAGTTTATAAGTTTTTTGAACGCTTTAAAACCAGCGGGCAAAAACTCATCGTTGGCGGTTTGGCCATCGGTGTGATGCTGTATTTTATACCGCCACTGTATGGTGAAGGCTTTGGGTTTATCAATGATTTACTCGATGGAAATCATTTGCATGCACTAGGCAAAACGCCTTTTGATGATTATCTTGATAATATTTGGGTGGTCATTGCCTTACTATTTGGGATTACTATTTTCAAAGCTATTGCGATGACGACAACATTTGCAGCAGGTGGAGCAGGAGGAATTATCATTCCAACCATGGTAATGGGGAGCGCCTTAGGCAATGTAGTGGCAAAAATCATCAATAATATTGGCTTAGGTTTTCAGGTGTCGGAATCTAATTTTACACTCCTTGGGATGGCAGGATTAATTGCAGGTGTGCTTCATGCACCATTGACTGCTATTTTCTTGATTGCTGAAATTACTGGTGGTTACCAATTATTTGTGCCCTTAATGATTACAGTTTCTATGTCGTTTATTATCACGAAAAGCGCAGTAGAACACACGATTTATACTAAAGAACTTGCCGAAAAAGGAGATCTCTTGACGCATGATAAAGATCAATCGGTTTTAACATTAATGGAACTTGATAGTGTTATTGAGCAGGATTTTACAATTCTAAATCCTGATATGTCGCTTGGTGAGATGTTGCTTAAAGGTGTTTCAAAATCCAGTAGAAATTTATTTCCTGTAGTAGATGAAAATGGATATCTCGTTGGGATTATTTTATTGGATGATATACGAACAGTCATGTTTGATCAATCGCTTTATGAAACGACTTCCGTTGAGACATTTATGCATAATCCACCAGATTATATTTATTATGAAAGTGATTCTATGAAAGAGGTGATGCGTAAATTTCAAGATAGTAGTGCTTGGAATCTTCCCGTTATTAAAAAAGGAAATTATTACGGATTTGTTTCAAAATCAAAGTTATTGACTGCTTACAGACGGGAATTGATTAATTTTACATCCTAAATCTAAATATAATGAAGTACTTTATTCTTATTGCTTTTTTAGCGTCTATGGGAAGTATATTATGTGGCTATATATTGGAGGTTGAATATGCTCAAAAGCTAATTGGTTTTGGTGTTTTAGGTCTTTTTTTAGTCGCTTTTCCTTTGTTTGCATATCATACCTGGAAAGGTAAAAACCTTAAGGATTATATGCTCACACAAGAGAATCTTGATAAGATGAGAGATAATCAGAAAAGAGGAAAACATTAATGTAATGTTACAATTTTCGAGTTTTAAAGTTTCCGAAGTTAATTACACTGGTTAGGCTCACTTTCGAGCTATGGAGATACAAAAATTACAATTTTTGAACATACCTAATTATTTTAAATTTTATATCTTAATTAATACATTTTTCAGAATGACTGGAACAGTTGAATTTTTTAATGATTCAAAAGGGTTTGGATTCATTACCTACAAACAAACAGGAAAAGATATTTTTGTACACGTATCAAATCTTAACGAAGTTGAATTGCGCGAAGGCGATAATTTAGAATACAACGAAGAAGAAGGAAAAAAAGGATTGGTTGCAGCTAATGCGCAAGTTCTCTAAGAGACATACTTTATTACAGTTTTAGCGCTTAACGAAAGTTAGGCGTTTTTTTGTCTATTTTTTTTTACGTTGTCAAAGCGTCTAAAAAAGCATCGCTGTGATTAGGCTGTAATCATTCATTTTATTTGATGAATGCTTGGATATAAATATTTCAGTTGTTGCCTTATTCAAGGCGTTTCTACAATCGTTTCACCCTTTAAGAAATCTCATTTTTTTAGTTTCAATTCAAATTACGCTTTTCAATAAAAAAGCGTTTTAATAAAGCCGAAGCCTCTTCAGCTAAAACACCGCCAGTCATTTTAGTTTTGGGATGTAATTTTGTGTCCAAAGCAATGCAACCACGTTCTTCATCACGAGCGCCATAAACAATTTTAGAAATCTGACTCCAATACAAGGCGCCTGCGCACATTTGACAAGGTTCTAGGGTCACGTAAAGTGTACAATTCGTTAAATATTTGCCTCCTAAAAAATTAGCTGCTGCTGTGATGGCTTGCATTTCGGCATGTGCAGTGACGTCATTTAAAAGCTCAGTGAGGTTATGCGTTCTCGCAATGATTTTGTCTTTTATAACGATGATTGCTCCTACTGGAATTTCACCTTTATCAAAAGCTTCTTCTGCCTCTTTTATAGCTTTTTTCATGTAATAGGTATCGTCAAAAGGGTTTATCATAAATGGTTTAAAAATTAAAATACATTAGTTTTTAATAATTTTTTCGTTATAAATAAAGTTCTCACCTTGAATTTTTAAAATATACAAACCAGATTGTAATTGACTTGTATTTACTCTGATTGTATTGAATAAGTCCTCTCGCATTTCTAACACTACTCTACCATTAATATCTATTATAACAATGGTAACGTTACCCAAATTATGTCGTGTTGAAATTGATAATTCTGTTCGTGTAGGGTTTGGGTAAATAGCTAAGCGATCCTTAGAAAATTCATCAATACTTAAACTAGCACAATTGACTAATGACGGATCACTACTAGGCGGCAATGTAAAATCTTCTATTTGGTCTGTTCGAGAATTTGAATCACCTTGATCAGCATCAAATCCTAATCCACGAGCAGCGAATACATCCCAAATTAAACATTGATCAACACCGCCGGTTGTTGCCATATCAGCTGCTAATATAGCATTTCTACCATCTACGAATCCAGGACCACATGGTTGCAACTTAAGGCCATCAATAACTAATTTCATAATCTTGTTATTTCCACCATTTCCACTATACATATCAGCTTCGAAACCATATTTATCTATATACGCCCAAGTCAAATCCCATAGAACAGTTGCCCAAACAAAGCCGATGCCATGCGGCTGGGCCAGGGTATTGGATGCGTCGTATGTAAATCCATTCTCAGAAAAATCGGTACTGTAGCGCGCTGGACGTATTCCTCCGCCAGTTACAGATTGACTTATCACAAATGTTCCTATACCTCTTGCATCATCAGGAAGATCTGTTGCTTTTAAGGTTACCATAAGTCCAAACCAATCAGACCAACCTTCTCCCATTTGTTCATTATTCTGTAGACAACCAGCAGCCGAAGGACCACCTGCTAATCTGTTTGAAATACCATGACCATACTCATGAGCTATAATTCCATTATCAAAATCACCATCTATAAAATCTGTTAAATCAGGTCCAAGTAAACTGGCTGTAATATTTTCTCCATTTATGAGTGCTGTAATAAGTGCTTCACCGATATCCTGTGTAAGCATTATTGACGGTATGGTTACGCTATCTCCGACTGCTCCAGGGCCCATAACAATAGCAGCACCCGGCTCATTATTGACAACAATAGCGCCGATAGCACCAGCATTTTCTGCAGCTAATACTTTTACTCCAAATTCACAAGACCCACGTCTTAATATTGCTATATTGCCATTAAGTGCTGTCGAATTAGTCAGCGGATCACATGCATCATAGATATCGGTACTAAAGTCAGTTGCTAATATCAAATTAGAGGTAACGGGTTCGAGGTTAAGTTGTGCACCAAACGAAGCTCCCAAGCCTTCGTTTGGCCCTATTAAACTTCCGTTTTCTATAATAACCCGATCTTTTGGGTTAACGCCTGCGGGCGACCATAAAAACATTTGCATTCTTGGATTAAAACCATCTGGCGGTGTTCCAAAATTAGCATTGTTGAAACCAGTTCCGTCTTGAGCATCTGCAAAAACAAAATCATCTCCAAATCCTAGATTGGTATAATTGGTTGTTTGAAAATTTCCTGAACTCTCATCAAAACCATGATTATACCAAATGTCGTGCATCATATTATTTACATAAAATAAATTTGTGATTGCCGCGTCTTGATAGTCTAATGGGGATTCATCGAAATCTAAGGGGAAATCAAAATTCAATGCTGCGGTTCCGTTTGGAGAAAAGCCAGTTACAGAGTTGTTGCCTCTTATATCTTCCTTGGCCCAAACGTTATTACCTCTAGCAATTGTATATTCAGCACCAACAATTCCATTGACGTCATGCCACCCAAATGGCGATGCCTCTGCACTTGCAGGTTCTGTAACGATCTGTCTTGAACCATGACTTGGGCTCTCTAAGGGAAGTGCAAAAACGTTATAATTAGAGCCATCGACCAAAAAGGATTCTGGAGTTTTAACTAAATTATAAAAATCTAATTGATTCGAATGCTCTGAACTATGATGATTTTTTTCAAACGTACATGTTAATATCAAGTCATTAACTTCCAATATCTCATTAGTCAGGGCATTGACTCTAACACTCCACCAGTGCTCGTCATCCTTGGCATAAATAATTAAATCCCAAGCTAATATTAAGTTATCTTCTTGTTTTACATAAACTAACTCAACCGATATGTTTTGTGTAGAAACACCACCATTAGAGAACACATAACGATTTCCGTCACGCTCTAGTTGCTGTATATTTTGTAGACTCCCTATTTCTAAATGTGATACTACTTTTTGAATCGCTGAAACAGGTGGGAAAGAAGAAGTCGTAGAATTAACTTTATTAGAAATATTGGTTACAAAACGATTAGCATAGTAAAAAATTTTGTCGTTTTTGATAGCAACGCTAGAAATAGCATTAAAAATTCTAATTCCTTCAAAAGTCTGATTTATGTAAACTTGTGTTAAATCTGTACTTTCAGAATAATAACTGTTAGTTACAACCAGTTGTTCTACATCTTTATCTTGAAATTTAAAAAGTGACTTTTGATCTTCTAAATAATTACTTATCAGTGTCCCATGTTCTGAAGTATTTAGATTATTTTGACCAAATATATTGGAAGTGGATATTAACATTAATAGTAATACCAGGCGTAAATTAGTGTTTCTCATAGTGATTAGGGACGGTTAAAATAAGTCCAAAGAATTAGCTTAGACTCACATTTTTTTTACTCAAATATAAGGAATGATTTAGTATATTGACAACCCAATTGTTTTTAATTAAAAGTGTTATAATATTTTTTTTAATCTAAATCAATGCTATTTTTATATCTCTGTCCTAAGTTTTGTTACTACAAAAAACCGTCTAAAATGATATCATGCGATAAGGATGGATAATCTAATTCGTGTTTTAAAACAGGTATTGACCTTACAAAATAAAAGAAACTAATTCCAGAGTTTCATTCATAATACTAAGGAGCACCGTATTAACGAACATATAAGACAAGGCCAATTGGATGTGATCAAATTAAATTTGCAAGACTGTTTTTGAGTATACCATCAGTTTATATAAACTGATTTTGCATTATAAAATCGTGAAATCATTAAAGTGTAAATTGTTCTTTATGGAAGACATAGAATAAATGCTCAATTTACAATTGACAAAAATGGAAATGTGAAATATAATAGGGTAAGAGCGTCTCATAAATGGTTTACAAAAGGGACAAATCATGTTATTTGATTATTCCCAGGATATATATTAGTAATGCATCCGGGAAGAATTAATTGAAATAACCTATAATTTACCAAGCATCTTTAATATCGAAGACTAATTAATTCTCGTATTTTTGTATTGTGCAAATGCGATTATTAGAACATATCAATTTCCCTAAAGATTTAAGACAATTAAATCCTAATGAACTGCCTCAACTCGCTAAAGAGTTACGAGAGTTTATTATAGATATCGTGGCCACTAAAGAGGGGCATCTTGGTGCAAGCCTTGGTGTTGTGGAATTAACGCTGGCATTACATTACGTTTTTGACACACCCAAAGATCAACTTATTTGGGATGTCGGTCATCAAGCTTATGGTCATAAAATACTCACTGGTAGAAAAGATGATTTTCATACGAATAGACAGAAGCATGGTATAAGTGGATTCCCTAATCGTGATGAGAGTGTATATGATACGTTTGGTGTTGGGCATTCATCTACATCAATTTCGGCAGCTTTAGGAATGGCAATTGCTTCGCAGTTAAAAGGAGAAGATAAACAACATATTGCAGTTATTGGAGATGCTTCTATTGCTAGTGGAATGGCTTTTGAAGGCCTTAATCATGCAGGAGTTACTACTGCTAATTTATTAGTAATATTAAACGATAATGCGATTGGTATTGATCCAAGTGTAGGCGCATTAAAACAATATTTAACTAATGTTAAAAAAGGGAAAGAAAAGCAAGATAATATCTTTGAGGCTTTAAACTTTAATTACTCTGGACCTGTTGACGGTCATGATTTACCGTTATTAATTGCAGAATTAGAGCGATTGAAATCGGTTAAAGGGCCTAAATTTCTTCATGTAATTACCACTAAAGGAAAAGGTTTAAGGCAAGCAGAGGACGATCAGGTTAAGTACCATGCACCCGGTAAATTTGACGCTTTTACAGGTGATATTCTTCCGAAGAAGACAGAAGAACAACCACCAAAATTTCAAGATGTTTTTGGTCATACCATTGTAGAGCTTGCTAAAATGAATACAAGTATTGTGGGGATAACACCTGCGATGCCTACAGGGAGTTCTTTGAAGTATATGATGGAGCAAATTCCTGATCGTGCTTTTGATGTTGGTATTGCAGAGCAACATGCTGTGACTTTATCTGCTGGTATGGCTACCCAAGGGTTAACCGTGTTTTGTAATATTTATTCTACATTTTTGCAGCGTGCTTATGATCAAGTAATTCATGACGTGGCTATACAAAATCTTCCTGTGATTTTCTGTCTAGATCGTGCTGGTTTGGTTGGGGAGGATGGTGCCACTCATCATGGTGTTTTTGATTTAGCGTATTTAAGATGTATTCCAAATTTGATTATTTGTGCACCTCGTAATGAAATTGAATTACGTAATATCATGTACACAGCTCAATTAGGTTTAAAGTGGCCTATTGCTATTCGTTATCCTAGAGGTCGTGGAACTATTATGGATTGGAAACAGCCTTTTTCAGAACTTAAAATAGGTAAGGGGATTCAGCTTAAAAAAGGAAAAAAGTTAGCTGTATTAAGTATAGGTGCTATTGCAACTCAAGTAAAAGAGGCCATCTCTATATGTGAATGTGAGTTTAGTGATGCGATATCACATTATGATATGCGTTTTGTGAAACCGTTAGATGAAAACTTGTTACATGATATCTTTAAAACGTATGAAGAAATCGTAACTATAGAAGATGGGGTTACTACTGGCGGTTTTGGAAGTGCAGTTCTGGAATTTGCGGCATTGAATGCGTATTCAAAGCCTATTAAACTATTAGGGGTGCCAGATATATTTATAGAACATGCCTCTGTAAAACAACAACATCAATCCATTGGGATTGATGTTGAAAGCTTAATTATGTTGTTGAGTTCTATTGCGCTTCGTCTACAGTAGCAATACCTTGTTGTTCGTTGGTTTCATATACATCTACGGTATTTTGTTTTGATTCTTGATTACCATTCGTTGTAATATCATTTAGCACCAATAAAAATGCCAGTGTTACAAAACATATAACTGCAGCTCCTAGAATTTGTTTTTTCATAATAGTAGGTTTTAAAGATTTGGGTTAATCAAATATATATAAATATCGCTTAAATACAAATTTATTCGACGAAATACATAAAATAAAAAAGAAAACTTTACGGTTCCTTTTTTATTTTATCACTTTTTTGTTTACTGGATTATGATTTTTTTAGTTTCAGAATAATTATTTACACTGATACGAACAAAGTACATACCAGCATTTAAATTAAGATTAACATTGGTGTTAGACGTTGTGATATATGATTTAGTATCATAAACCTTTTGTCCATTGATGTTAAATACTGTGATATCAGCATTTCCTAAGTCACGTTCAGATTTAAGTGTGATTTGTCCATTAGAGATTGTAGGAAAGAGTGTTACTACGTTAGTATTAAATTTGCTTTCCAACACACTTAATGGTTGCGATGTAAATTGACTCGTGAAAAAGCCTCGACCAAATGTAGTCGCTAAAATTGTATTGTCTGATGCTTTTACATCTAAATCAGTAACCACAACATCACTCATGCCATTAAATGCTTGAACCCATACTGGGTTTGCTGCAGTATAATCAGGAGTTGCCCATACACCTAGTTCTGTACCAATAATAAGTTCTTGGGGGATTAATGGGTTTTGTAGAATACAACGCACTGGCAAGTCGGGTAGGTTTCCTTCAATACCTGTCCATGTTATTCCTGCATCATCAGTAAACCAGATACTTTGAACACCATAGTTATACATGGTGACAAAAATTTCTTGTTCACTTTGGCCAAATTCAATATCAGAGATACTACCCACAAAATCAATACTATTTATTCTTGTAAAAGTAGGATTATCTAAATCTGCAAAATTCCCACGTAACAGCCTACCATTTCTTAATCCAACAAATAATGTAGAAGATGTCGTTGTAAAAGGAGACACCTTTAACGCGCTTGGTGTTGAATTAAACTGTCCTGATGTAATTAAAGTGTTATCAGTTGGCAGTCCACCGGGTAAGAATTCTGAAATTCGTTCTATGGCATTACCATTACCATTTGAGTTACTTGAGGCATCAGTATATAAAAAATCTAAGTTTTTATCCAATGTCACTTGATTGATAAAACTACCACCTCCAAAGGTGGAAAGATTTGCTCCATTTGTAAAGCTAGGATAGTTAAAAAATATAGACGTATTTCCAGGATAAGTAGTTATCACATAATCACCATCAGCACTAAACTCTGTGAATCCTCCGTCTCCACCAAGAGGGTCAAAAAAACCATTTGCACCGGGATCAGCATTAATTACAAATTGAGTCCCGTTATCTTGTGTTCCTCCCGCTAAATTAGTGTTAGTAGATGCCTCATCAATAGATCCAGAATAAAACTGAATCGTATTATAATCTTTATTTCTACTTTCAATTCCGTCTGTATTACCAACAGAGTTGGCTAAGTCTGCAGAATAATAAATACCACCATCATTACCAAGAACAGCTTCAGTCCCGTTAGTTCCAGGCCTAAATACAATAGCGTGTTGATCTGCGTGGACCAGAGGTACTTGTAAATTCCCTAAGTTATTATTGTTTGACCATTTCGAAATTTGGGACCAAGTTGTGCCAGAGTTATTAGTTACAAATAAATCTATTCCTCCTACATATAAATTGCCATTTTCGTCTGCCTCAATAGGTAAATTATAAAATGCTTGATTTCTTGTATAATCTGTTGCCGGAATCCCAGCGTCAGCATCGTTTGGTTCATTTACAACTGAAATATTACCACCAGTAGCAAAAGCATCTGTAGTCATAAAAATATCAGCTTGTCCACCGATATTGCACACCAACCAAAATATATTTGGATTAGTTGGGTGTGGTTCTAATTCAGTTCTCCTTGAAGCACCAAAACCACGTACAAAACTAAATGTGATTCCATCATTTGATCTCCAGATATCGCCTCCGCCTTGACCAAACTCGTTAGACGTTGTTGTAAGCCAAATATTATTATTGACATCAATTTCTATATCATTAGGGTTTTTGTAAGTACCATTAGTAAATTGAATATCAAAACGTGTCCATGTGTCTCCATCGTCAACAGATTTATATAAGCCTCTACTATTTGAGCCTAGAAAATTATTTGGAGCGGAAGCTTCAACATATCGACCACTAGGAAATGCAGCATACAATTCTGTAATACCACCATTATTTCTAGCAACAATATCACTAACATAGAATATGCCATCAACGTTTTGTCCACCGTTACTAACACCTGTAAACCCACCAATTATATTTTCCCACGTAACACCTGCATCTAGAGATCTATAGACACCTCGTCCAATAACAGCCCCATCTGCTCCAATATAAGGTTCTCCAGAACCTACATACATTTTATTACTATCGTTTGGATCTGAAACTATAACGGTTACAGCGATATTATCTTGAATTCCAGGAATTAAAGTCCAAGAAGATTCTGGATCTATAATATCATCATTTACCCACAATCCTCCAGAGACACCACCTGCAAAAACTCGGGTGTAATCATCTGCTGGATTAGCATTGTTTATATCATTTGGGTCAAACATGATCCCTCTAGTGCGACTACCTTGATTGTTGGGTCCTCTATCAACCCATGGGTTTGTATTATCGCCTCCAACTCCTCTTAGGGCTATTCTTTGTTCTCTTAATTCTTCCTGAATGGTTATCGCTAGCTCAGGCATTGGTCTACCAGTAGATGGATCCATGGTTAATTCCCATATTTGCTCATTATATGCATTTGGTGGTAACCCTAGAGCTTTTCTTTCTTTTTTTGATAATTTTTGAGTTTCTTTATAAGAACTCTTTTCTAAATATGATAGGTGTTGATTTTTTAGGTTTTCAATGGTTTTATCTTCCTTTAAATTTGATTTTACAACCACTACAGTAATTAAAGATAAGGCAAAGAGAGTTGTGACAATAAATAATTTTCTTTTCATGTTTTCAATTTTTTTTATAAATGATTCCCCTTCAATTTTTGGTAAGATAGCATAGCATTACTATCTGACATTTTTGAAATATAAAAACAAACAGCAAGCAAACTATCATAAATAGTGTCTTTTTGCAAGTCTACGTTTGGCTCTAAAACTTTCAAAATGAGTTGGTCAAAATTAGACACATCTCCTTTTAAATTATTTATAACCGACTTTGTAAAGGTATTTAAAAGTTCATTAATAACCTTATAGCCCACAATTTCTTTGTCAATAACGTCTCTAGACTGGTATACGTTAGAGATGCTCAATTTAATGATGTCATTTATTTGAGCTTCATAGCTACTGCAATCTAGAAGTGATTTAGAAAATTTACCTTTGAGTATATCGTCTTCATTTGTCATGAAAATGGTTACAGCTTCGTTAATTAATGTGTTAATAGCTAATGATCTTAAATAACTTAATCTGTCTTGCGTATTTTGTAAAGCGTTGTATGTTTTTGTTTGTATGGAGTCTCTTACTAGATTTATGAGATATTCTAAGGCATATTCTTCTTGGATAAGACCTAAGTTAATCCCGTCTTCAAAGTCAATAATCGTATAGCAAATATCATCTGCTGCTTCTACGAGATATACTAAAGGATGTCTGCAATAACTAACATCATCATTCCTACCTCTTTTAATTAATCCAAGTTCGTTAGCGATGTCTTTAAATGTTTCTTTTTCGTTCTGAAAAAAGCCATACTTTTTATCTGCTATATGTGTGGTAGGTTTCTTCGGAAGGGATTCTTTAGGGTATTTAGTAAATGCGCCTAGCGTGGCATAACTTAATCGTAAACCACCTATGCGTCCTTGACGACTTTCGGTAAGAATTTTTAACCCGTTGGCATTACCTTCAAAATCACATAAGTCTTGATATTGTTTTTTAGTGAGTTGATCTTCGAAGTGTCGACCATTGCCAGATTTGAAAAACTCCCCGATAGCTTTTTCTCCAGAATGTCCAAAAGGCGGGTTTCCTATGTCGTGAGCTAGAGCAGCAGCAGCAACAATAGCACCAAAATCGTTCATTTGATAGCCGTGAGCATCTTTTAAATGTGGATGTTTTTCTAATAATTTCTGCCCGACTTTTCTGCCTAAGGATCGTCCTACAACACTGACCTCTAGACTGTGGGTTAGTCGTGTGTGGACAAAATCGGTTTTTGATAATGGTACGACCTGGGTTTTGTCTTGAAGGCTTCTAAATTCCGAAGAAAAAATAATACGGTCATAATCTACTTCAAAACCTAAACGTGTTTCGTCTTGTTCTTTTCGTAAGCGTTTATGCGTATCTCCAAACCGCTTTAAGGAGAGTAACTGTTCCCAATTCATATGTAATGTTTAGCTACTGCAAGATATAGTTTTTCAATGTTAATTTAATGGTTCGATATTATAAAAATATCAGTTTCTGGTAACATTGAATTAACAGTTTTATGATTTAGGATTAATACCCAATTAACCTTGACTTTACATAATGCGCTTTTCTTTGCACTGTTATTAAAACTAAACAAAAATTATTTTAAACAAAAATATCATGAAAAAATTTGTACTATCTGCTTTAATCGTTTCTTCTTTTGTATTCACTGGTTGTTTTAAAGATGACGACACTCCTATTATAATTGAGGAGATTACTATTATTAATAATAATGGTGGCGGTGGAGCCGGTGAAGATTGTCCAGTAGTCGCTGTGACAGGAATTATTCTTGAAGATACAACATGGACAAACGATAATATATATCAATTAAATCAAAAGGTGGTTGTAGACAATGGCGCTACACTGACAATTGAGGCAGGAACAATTGTTAAGGGTTCTCCTGGTACAGGTTCTTTAGCATCTGCATTAATTATTGCAAGAGGCTCAAAAATTAATGCTGTTGGTACAGCAGCACAACCAATTATTTTTACATCTATAACTGATAATATCACATGTGGCCAGACTGCTGGAACAAATTTAGATCAAGATGATAGGGGTCAATGGGGAGGATTAATTGTGTTAGGGAATGCGCCTTGCTCATTCTCTGGAGATATTTTGGAAGCTCAAATTGAAGGAATTCCAGCTGATGATTCATTTGGGTTATATGGTGGTTCTGATGCTGCTGACAACTCTGGTGTAATGCAGTATTTATCTATACGTCATGGCGGTGCATTAATTGGAGAAGGGAACGAAATCAATGGATTGACGCTTGGTGGTGTAGGAAATGGTACAGTTATTAGTCATATAGAGGTTGTCGCCAACGTTGATGATGGTGTAGAATTCTTTGGAGGTACTGTAAATGCTTCTAACATATTAGTTTGGTCACAAGGAGATGACGCTATAGATATTGATCAAGCATACTCTGGTATTGTTGATAATGTTGTTGTGGTATTAGGGAATATATCTGACCATGCTTTTGAAGTGGATGGTCCAGAAGGTACAGGTTCAGGAGCGTTTACGATTCAAAACGCTACAATTATTGGTAATGCTGATACCGAAAATGGTGAATATGCAGATTATAGAAGTAATGCTCAAGGAACTACAAATAACATCTATGCTTATGGATTTAAACCGTCTTCTGATGTGGAATTAGATAATGATGGTGTGGCTACTAATTATAGTAATGGTGATTTAATCTTTGGAACGTGGGAAATCGTTTTACCTACAGGTGTTACAGATGTCACAAGTGTTTTTGTTAATAAAGCAGAAACGGTAACTGTTACAGGTTTTGGTTCTACAGCGGCTGCAATAACATTAGCAGCAAATACAGTTGGAGCAACAACATCTGAGTTAGCTTGGACCTATTCTAATACTGCAGGTGGTTTAGGATTTTAATTAGAAAGCTAAGCGCACTGTTGCATTTGAAGTCAAGAAAACTCTAATATAAAAAGCTACTACTCATTAAAAAACAGATGAGTAGTGGTTTATTTAATTAATAAATTATGAAAAAGAAAATATACTCACTTTTACTAGTTTCCTTCTTATGTTTGGGATTTGCTTCTGCGCAGACAGGAAAGGTTACTGGTAATCTTATAGATGGTGAGTTTGTAGAACCACTGGCCTTTGGGAATATTTTAGTGAAAGGCACAACGACAGGAACTACATCAGATTTTGATGGTAAATATGAACTAGAGTTAGATCCTGGAACGTATACATTAGTTTTTTCTTTTGTAGGGTATAATACACAAGAGATTAGCGATGTTGTTATTACTGCTGATAATGTAACTAATTTGGACGTGACTCTAGAAACAAACTCTCTTGATACAATCATTCTTACAGCAAGCGTAAAACGAAATTCAGAAAGTGCAGTTTTAAATCTACAAAAGAAGTCAGTAACTTTATTAGACGGTTTATCTGCTCAAGCGATTAAGAGTAGTGGTGCAGGTAATGTTGCTGCAGCTATTAAGAGTGTTCCTGGTGTATCCATAGAAGGAGGGAAATACGTTTACGTTCGTGGTTTAGGTGATAGATACACTAAATCCATATTAAACGGTATTGATATTCCTGGGTTAGATCCAGATAGAAATACTATCCAAATGGATTTATTTCCTACAAGTATTTTAGACAATGTAATTGTGCTGAAATCTGCAGCAGCAGAATACCCAGCAGATTTTACTGGAGGTATCGTTAATATTGTCACTAAAGATTTTCCTACTAAAGCAGAATATTCTCTTTCATTAGGTAGTAGTTACAATCCAGACATGCACTTTAATGAGAGTTATTTAACATCTCAAGGGAGTAATACAGATATTTTTGGATATGATGATGGTACTAGAAATTTACCAATTAATAGATATCAACCAATTCCTTCTACCAGTGAAAATAGATTGTTATTAAACACACTTACTAATAGGTTTGAAAAAGAATTGGCTGCAAAGCAAGAAATGAGTGGTATGGATTTTGATATGGGATTTACTCTAGGTAACCAATATGATATTGGAGATGATAAAATAGGTTATCAAACTTCGTTTTCATATAAAAATACAACGACTTTTTTTGAAAACCGTGTTGATGGTGCTTATATTAAAGATCCACAGGATACTTCAGAAAATGAATTACTCGCAGCATTAGATTCTAGAGGTTCTGAAGGTATCAATAATATCATCTTAAATGGTATGGCGGGTATTGCTTATAAAACTCAAAAGTCTAAATTTAAGGTAAATGTGTTACACGTACAAAACGGAGAATCTACTGCAGGATTTTTTGATCAAATTATTTCACAAGATGGAACTGGTGGTGCTTTAGAGCCTTTGACGAAAAATTCCATTACGTATACAGAACGTTCAATTACAAATTTATTGTTAACAGGTAAGCACAGGTTGAATAGCATTAGTGATGAGAAAGCGTTTAATTTTGAATGGAAGCTATCGCCAACATTTTCTAAGGTAATGGACAAAGGCCATAGAATTACACCGTTACAACAGTCTGATGAAGGAAACTCCTTTCTATCGCCTTCTGCTTCAACGTTACCAATACAATTGTGGCGTAATCTTCTAGAAGAGTCTTGGGCAGGAAAAGTAGACTTTGATAAAACTATTGCTCTATTTAATAGACCAGCAAAAATTAAATTTGGAGGGGCTTATACTTATAAATTTAGAGATTTTAGCATTGACGATTATACATTTAATATTAGAGGAGACCAGTCGTTTATTGCCGATGGTAATGTTGATGATTTATTGGATAGTGAAAATGTATGGAACCCAACAAGTGATAATGGAACGTACCTAATCAATATTGATACATTTAACCCTATTGATGCTTACGAAGGCGAGCAACATATTGGAGCTAATTATTTTTCACTAGAATTTAATGTAAGTGAAAAACTTAAAACTGTTTTGGGGCTAAGAACTGAGTTTTTTAAAACGTATTATACAGGAACTAGAGATAATGCTACTATCTTTTTTGATAGGGATTTAATTTTAGATGAATTTGATTTTTTCCCATCTGCTAATGTTATATACTCGGTAAATGATGACACTAATTTAAGAGCTTCTTATTCAAGAACTACGGCAAGACCGTCATTTAAAGAGGCCTCTGTTTCACAAATTTTTGATCCTATTACGAACAGGTTATTTATTGGTAACATTGACTTAGTACCTACATATATTAATAATTTTGATTTGAGGTATGAATATTTTGGAGACAATGGTCAAATGTTCGCAATCAGTGGGTTTTATAAAGGATTTAAAGATGCCATAGAGCAACAATTCTTCATTAACGCACCAACTCAGCTTACAGTAGGTAATTTAGGAGATGCTAATGTAATTGGAGCAGAGTTTGAATTACGCCATCGTTTAGGGTTTATTGCAGAAAGTTTAAATGACCTTAAATTTAATCTTAATTTTTCTATTATTCAATCTCAATTAACCATGTCTGACGATGAGTTTGAAGGAAGACAAGCGAGTGCAAGAGATGGTGAAACTATAGATAGAGAAAGACAATTACAAGGTCAAGCTCCTTTCTTAGTTAATTTTGGTCTCGATTATAATAATGATGATTTAGGATTACAAACAGGCTTATTTTACAATATACAAGGAAAAACTTTAGAAGTAGTTGGTATTAGAGAAGTTCCAGATGTTTATACCAAGCCCTTTAATAGTTTAAACTTTACGTTCAATAAGACTTTTGGGGAGGATGAAAATTCTTCAATTAATTTAAAAATCACAAATATTTTGGATAGTTCTAGACTAAGTGAGTTCGAATCATTTGGAGCTCAAAACCAAATTTTCACATTGAGAGATCCAGGAACAACATTTTCTTTAGGGTACTCTTATAAATTCTAAACATAGTTTTGAATTAGTCAAAAAAAAATCCCAGCCGTAAGGTTGGGATTTTTTGATATAACTTTTTTTAATTGCTTGTTGCCAATTGAACCTTATCTGTCCATTCGCTGACACTAGCTATTTTAGAATCTATATAATCAACTTCTTTTAGTTTGTTATCAGACCAGAATAACCACTTACCAACTTTTTTATTGTTTACGTAGTTACCAACAGTTACTTTATTACCATTGAGATCATAACTCGTCCAAACACCGTGAAGTTCTCCTACTTTATTAAAAGCACCTTGTTGTGCTACAGCACCATTATCGTGATAATAAGTTGCAACGGTTAAGTCACCATCTTTATTTAAATCTACTTTTGGCTTTTCTTGAGCAAATGTTAGTGCTACACTTAACATTACTACAACTACGAATATTTTTTTCATCTTTGAATTTGGGTTAATGATTACTTAACAAATATAGAGTAAAATTTACATATAAAAAACATTTAGGTAACATTAAATTAACATATAAACCGTAAAAAGCTGATTTTGATTGCATTGCAATGTGGCTGCTGGGTTGAAATTTTTAGATTTGTTACTGTTAAACAAGGACTTTATATGGTTTAAATGCGCGTTGTTTCATAATAATTAAATAGAACATAACATTTAGGTAACATTGAGTTCGAATTAAAATATCAAATTTGTAGCGACTAACTGTTTTAAATTCCTCTATGGATAACCTATATATCTACATGCTTGTTGCACTTGCGTTTTTAGCAGTCGCAGATCTTGTAGTTGGTGTTAGTAATGACGCTGTTAATTTTCTAAATTCTGCAATAGGTTCTAAAGCAGTCTCTTTCAAAACCATTATCATAGTTGCTAGTTTAGGTGTTGCTCTTGGAGCCATGTCCTCAAGTGGTATGATGGAAGTCGCCAGGAAAGGTATATTTAACCCAGGTGAATTTATGTTTGATGAGATCATGATCATTTTCATGGCTGTGATGATTACAGATATTTTACTGCTAGACTTTTTTAACACCTTAGGACTGCCAACATCAACAACAGTTTCAATTGTATTTGAACTTCTTGGAGCTTCAGTGTGTATTGCTATTTTAAAAATATACGCTGACGATAATCAAAGCCTTTTAGATTTAGGTCAATACATAAATAACGAAAAAGCCATAGAGATTATTTTAGGAATATTATTATCTGTAGTCGTGGCATTTACTGTGGGAGCGCTAATTCAATTTGTATCGCGATTACTTCTAAGTTTCAAATTTCAGGAGAAACCTTCTTGGTATGGCGCACTCTTTAGCGGATTCGCTGTGACTTCAATTTTATATTTTATTTTAATAAAAGGAGTGAAGAATGCCTCATTTATGAGTGCAGAGATTAAGGAGTTTGTGGCTACTAGTCCTTTGGAGCTTATAGGAGTTAGTTTTGTGCTATTTACACTGCTTTCGTTCGTGATCATAAGATTCACCAAAAATAATATTTATACGATTATCATTGTTATAGGGACCTTTGCTTTGGCTGTGGCCTTTGCTGGCAATGATTTGGTTAATTTTATTGGTGTGCCAATTGCAGCGTATAATGCATTTACAGACTGGGTTGCTAGTGGGCAATTAGCTACAGAATTTCGTATGACAAGTTTAGCAGAAGCTGTACAAACACAACCTTATTTATTACTCATTGCAGGTCTTATAATGGTAATGACTTTATGGTTTTCAAGTAAAGCTAAAGCAGTCGTTAAAACATCTGTTGATTTATCAAGACAAGACAACGTAAAAGAGCGTTTTGAACCTAATTTTTTATCAAGAGGTATTGTGCGTGTGAGTATGCTTGCTTCGGAAGGCTTTAATCAATTACTACCAAAAAAGTCTAAAGATTACATAGAAAGCCAGTTTGAGAAACCGATTGTAGTTGGGTCTAAAAATGAAGATTTACCTGCGTTTGATTTAGTTAGAGCGGCTGTTAATTTGATGGTTGCAAGTGTGTTGATATCTATAGCAACCTCTATGAAACTACCATTATCTACCACTTATGTGACATTTATGGTGGCAATGGGAACCTCTTTGGCAGATAGAGCATGGGGAAGTGAAAGTGCAGTATATAGAGTCGCTGGGGTTTTGAATGTGATTGGAGGATGGTTTTTTACAGCATTTAGTGCTTTTGCAGCAGCTGCAATTATGGCTCTTGTTTTATTCTATGGAAGAGGCTACGCGCTTACTGGTCTTTTAGTGTTGGCTGCTGTACTATTAATAAAGAATTACTTAAGTCATCGTAAAAGTTCTAAAGAACAAAAAGAAGTGGATACACTTCAAAAAGCAGAAAGCAGTTCTACCCAAGGTGTTATCGTTGAAAGTGCAAGTAATATTTCTAATGTTGTAAAACGCGGAAATAAAATTTACACGAGCGCTATTAATGGTTTAGCAACTCAAAATCTAAAACTTCTTAAAAAGAATAAGAAAAATATTAATAAGCTGTCGTCAGAAATTGATGATTTACGAGATAATATTTTTTACTTTATTAAAAATCTTGAAGAACCAAGTATATCTGCAAGTAATTTCTATATCAATATTTTAGGATATTTACAGGATATGGCTCAGTCTTTAGACTATATATCTAATGTGAGTTATAAGCATATTAATAATAACCATAAGAAATTAAAGTTTAGTCAAATTAAAGAACTTAAAGAGATTGATGAGGCGATGGAGATTATGTTTGCGAACATTAAGGCAGCATTTGATAACAATTCATTTGAAGATATTGGTATTGTTCTTAAAGGGAAGGGCGATATTATGAGTATGGTAACTGAAAAAATACATAAGCAAGTTGAGCGTACACGAACAGATGAATCTAGTCCAAAGAATACGACACTCTATTTTAGTTTATTACTAGAAACTAAAGATTTATTAAAAGCAACTATGAGTCTTTTAGAAGAGTATCATGATGCCCATGATAGTAAGATAGAACCTGCTAGACTTCCAGGATTAGGCCCTGAAGAAGAAGAGTAAAAAAAAGACCATCTATTAGATGGTCTTTTTTTTAGCGTTACCCAGTTTTATTCACCAATTCTTCCGATTTCATTTAAACCTTCAAATGTGGCTTTTTGGGCTTCAAATTTCGCGATATCTACAACGTAGGTTTTTGAGACAGAATCATGCCAACCTTTGCCTACATCACCCAGAAATGAAAACTGTTCGAAAGGAATAATGCGGCATAGCGTGCGCACTAAAATTTCATTAAATGTTGGTTTTGAGCCATCGTAGAGAACAACCTTTGTATTTGTAATATACTTTCCTAAAGAGCGTGCCGTAAGTGTTTCAATGGTGAGATAGTATACAATCAGAATGACTGCTCCAAAAATATAGTTAGATAATCGACCTTCTGTCTCTATGACTAGATCATAAAGTCCGTAGCTTCCTGTTAGTTCTGATGCCAATCCAATAACGATGCCTATGGCAGCTCCAAGGGTGATTTGCACTATATAATCGATTATGAAATTTGCGAATCTAATGCCTTTGGTTGCTAAGACATCTGTCGTGACTGTATATTTAATTTGGGTCATAGTTTGGTTCTGGTTAAGGAATCTCAAATATAATACTCTTAGTCTAACCTCAAATAGGTTAACTTGTTGTAATATATTTTATAGAATGAAATATTTTTTCTTGTTTATCGTCACAGTATTTGCTGGTAGGTTACTACCTGCTCAAGAATTAACAGGAAAAGAACTGTTGATAAAAGCGATTAATTATCACGATCCAGATCATAATTGGACAACGTTTAATGGGGAGTTGTTTATCACTATGGAAACTCCAAACAAACCCAGTCGTCAGAGTAAAATTATCATTAATTTACCTTTGGAATATTTTTATATCCAAGCCAAACGAGATACAGTAACTACAGAATATACCCTAGAAAAATCAGAATGCACTGTCAAATTAAATGGCTCAGAAGATATTTCCGAAAAGAGTATTAAAACATATAATTTGAATTGTGATAGAGCCAATATGTATAAAAATTATTATACGTATCTCTACGGATTACCAATGAAATTGAATGATGAAGGCACCATAGTACATGAAGGGGTCGAGCGTAAAACTTTTAAAGGAAAAGAATATCTAGTATTACGTATTAGCTATGAGGACACTATAGGAAGTGATATTTGGTGTTTTTATTTTGATTCAAATACCTATGCTATGGAAATCTATCAATTTTTTAAAACAGATGACAAAGGGACGTTAAAACCTAACACTGGAGAATATATACTTCTAACCGAAACAGAAACTATAAAGGGTATTAAAATGCCTAAAAACAGAGCTTGGTATTTTAATAGAGACGACGAGTATTTAGGTACAGATGTTTTAAATGATCAATAAGCTTCGCCTATTTGTCCTATTTGTTCTAATTCAATTATGGCGTTCTTTTTCTCATTAAATTTATCTGCTTTTACAACATAACAATTTGCAATAGAGTCATGCCACCCTCTTCCATTTGTGCCTAAAAAAGAAAGCGCATCAAAGGGAATCCATCGACTAAAGCTTCTTTGAACTAATTGTTTTGTTGTTGGTTCTCTGCCATCAATAGATATTACCATGGTATTTGTTGTATATTTTCCTAGTGTTTTGGAGGTGTATTTTTCCATTAAGAAGTAATACATAAACATGAATAGGTAACTTATAATTAAGTCTTCTATTTCAGACATATTATTCCAGTAATCATTTAGCTGGTAATTACCAGTGAACTCTCCCAAGTAGAAAAAGCCACAAGATAAAGTATACATAAATCCATATTGCGGAATTGAATCTATAATATGATGAAGAAAGCGTTGTCCTTTACTAGCCAATAAATCTTCGGTGATTTCAAATGTGTCTAGGTTCATGGTTAGAGAATAGTTTGGAATACTCAAACATAAAAAAAGCATCTCGATATATAATTACCGAAATGCTTTTTCTTAAATAATAAAATGTTTGTTAGGACCCACACATCAAGCAATCATCACCTTCGGCTTCTTTTGCTTGCGTAATTAATGCTTTCATTTCTTCTGCACTCATGGGTTCTGTGTCAACTTTTTTCGCAATTTTATTTGCAAATTTAGCAGCAGTATCTGCTGCTTTTTGTTGCTTTTGTTCAACAATATCAACTTCTACAGCAGCAACTACAGGTTCTGCAATAGGCTCAGCTTTCACTTCTCTAGTCACTGTGATCTTCTTAGCATCAACTGCACTCTTAGTACGTAAGTAGTACATTCCTGTTTTTAATCCGCTCTTCCAGGCATAGAAATGCATTGACGTCAACTTCGCCATTGTAGCACCTTCTAGGAACAAGTTTAAGGATTGTGACTGATCTATAAAGTAGCCTCTTTGACGAGACATGTCTATAATATCTTTCATACTTAGTTCCCAAACAGTTTTGTATAACTCCTTAATATCTTGAGGAATATTATCTACACCTTGTATAGATCCATTAGCACGCATGATTTCATTTTTAAGTTCTTCGTTCCATAAACCAAGTTCTACTAAATCTTCTAATAAATGCTTATTCACAACAATAAACTCACCAGACAAAACACGACGCGTATAAATGTTAGACGTGTAAGGCTCAAAGCATTCATTGTTACCAAGAATTTGCGATGTTGATGCAGTAGGCATAGGCGCCACTAATAATGAGTTACGAACACCATGTTTAGCAACTTCTTTTCTTAATTTATCCCAATCCCAACGACCACTCAAGGTGTCTTCTTTTATGTTCCATAAGTTGTGTTGAAATTGACCTTTGCTTATTGGAGAACCTTCATAAGACTCATATGGACCGTCAGCTTTCGCTTCTTCCATACTTGCAGTCACTGCAGCATAGTAGAGCGTTTCAAAAATTTCTTGATTCAAGGTTTTAGCGTCGTCGCTAGTAAAAGGCATACGCAGTTTAATAAACGTATCTGCCAAACCTTGAACTCCTAAACCAATTGGTCTGTGTTTTAAATTAGAATATTCAGCTTCAATTACAGGATAATAATTGCGATCAATAACTCGGTTTAAGTTCTTAGTAACGCGCTTTGTAATTCTAAATAATTCCTTGTGATCAAACTCACCATTCTTTATAAACATAGGCAAGGCAATAGACGCTAAATTACAAACAGCAACCTCGTCTGGAGAGGTATACTCCATGATTTCTGTACATAGGTTAGACGAACGTATTGTTCCTAAATTTTTCTGATTAGACTTACGGTTTGCCGCATCTTTATACAACATGTAAGGTGTGCCCGTTTCAATTTGAGATTCTAATATTTTTTCCCAAAGTTCACGTGCTTTTATAGTTTTGCGACCTTTTCCTTCCGTTTCATATTTTGCATAAAGTGCTTCAAATTCTTCAGAGTGCACATCACATAATCCAGGACATTCATTAGGACACATTAATGTCCATGGTCCATCTTCTTGTACACGTTTCATGAATAAATCTGGCATCCACATGGCGTAGAATAAATCGCGAGCACGCATTTCTTCAGCACCATGATTTTTCCTAAGATCTAAAAAATTCATAATGTCTGCATGCCAAGGCTCTATATACATAGCAAAACTTCCTTTACGTTTTCCGCCTCCTTGATCTACATAACGTGCCGTATCATTAAATACTTTAAGCATTGGTACAATACCATTACTTGTTCCGTTAGTTCCCGCGATGTAACTTCCTGTTGCTCTAACATTATGAATAGATAATCCTATGCCTCCAGCAGATTGAGAAATTTTAGCAGTTTGTTTTAGTGTATCGTAAATACCATCAATACTATCATCTTTCATCGTTAAAAGAAAACAAGATGACATTTGAGGTTTTGGTGTGCCAGAGTTAAAAAGAGTAGGTGTAGCGTGTGTAAAGAATTTTTTAGACATGAGCTCATACGTCTCAAGGGCAGAGTCTAAATCATTAAGGTGAATACCAATAGATACTCTCATTAACATGTGTTGTGGTCGCTCAGCAATTTGACCGTTCAATTTTAAAAGGTATGAACGCTCTAAGGTTTTAAAGCCAAAGTAATCATAACCAAAATCACGGTTATAGATAATAGAAGAATCTAATTTATCTTTATTATCTATGATTACTTTATAAACCTCGTCACTTAAAAGTGGTGCTTTTTTACCATTTCTTGGGTTGACGTATGTGTATAAATCTGTCATGACCTCACTAAAGGTCTTTTTTGTGTTTTTATGCAAGTTAGACACAGAAATACGCGCAGCTAAACGTGCGTAATCTGGATGAGCAGTCGTCATTGTTGCAGCTTGCTCAGCAGCTAAGTTGTCTAATTCACTCGTGGTTACACCATCGTATAAACCATCAATAACACGCATGGCTACTTTTATAGGGTCAACAAGTTCATTAAGTCCATAACATAATTTACGAACTCTCGCTGTAATTTTGTCAAACATTATCGGCTCTTTTCGACCGTCTCTTTTTAGTACAAACATACGTTACACATTTTTTAGTTCTTTCTGAGGCTACCATTCAGAAAAAGGGTTAGTTAGTTATCATTAATCTGTAGGTGACGGATTAATAACGGATTGATTATTGGTATTTTTATATTGAAATTAAAACGGGCTATCATTTTTACTTCGGAAATTTTAAAATTCCCGAAACTGTCAACCAGTTAAAAATATTATTGTCCTTATATATGAGTTCTAGAAATCGAAACTATCTGAACCAAAGTCATACTTATCTCCTTCTTCTTCTTTGTTCATTACACCGGCTTTTTGGTATTCAGAAACACGCTTCTCGAAGAAATTAGTTTTTCCTTGTAAAGAAATCATATCCATGAAATCAAAAGGATTAGCTGTATTGTAGACCTTTTCACATCCTAAATCTGCAAGCAAACCGTCAGTTACAAACTCGAGGTATTGCGACATTAACTTAGAATTCATACCAATTAAACTTGCAGGAAGAGACTCTGTTATAAATTCTCTTTCAATGTTTAAAGCATCAACAAGAATTTCTTTGATACGCTCTTTTGGTACTTTGTTTACTAAATGATTTTCGTGTAAGTGTACAGCAAAATCACAGTGCATACCTTCGTCACGAGAAATCAACTCATTAGAAAACGTTAAACCTGGCATAAGACCACGTTTTTTTAACCAAAATATAGAGCAAAAAGAACCAGAAAAGAAGATACCTTCAACCGCTGCGAAAGCAATCAAACGCTCAGCAAAACTTGGAGAATCAATCCACTTTAATGCCCAATCTGCTTTCTTTTTGATAGCAGGAAATGTTTCAATAGCATTAAAAAGACCAGCCTTTTCTTTTTCGTCTTTTACATACGTATCAATTAAAAGTGAGTAAGTTTCACTATGTATGTTTTCCATCATAATTTGGAAACCATAGAAAAATTTAGCTTCACTATACTGAACTTCATTAACGAAGTTTTCAGCAAGATTTTCGTTTACAATACCGTCACTCGCAGCAAAAAAGGCAAGTACGTGTTTGATAAAATAACGCTCGTCATCTGTCAATTTATTTGTCCAATCGCTTATGTCTTGATGTAAATCAATTTCTTCGGCAGTCCAAATACTAGCTTCAGATTTCTTATACCACTCCCATAAATCATGGTGTTGGATAGGGAAAATTACGAAGCGATCTTTATTTTCTTGTAAAATTGGTTCTAGAACTTGAGACATATTAATTGGATTTTGTTAATTAAAAAATAGGTAAAAATTTTGGTGCGAATTGAGACTAACAAAGGTTCAAAAATGTTAGAGATATTTTGGTGTTTTTTACGAAAGCTTTTCAACAAGTTTTTAACAATGTGATATTCTCAAAAAAACATATGTTTTGTTAAAAATAATCACAACTATCTGATTTTTAAGTGATTAAAATATTTTTGTTTAATCATAATATGTAGGTATAATCTTATTAAAACAATAGTTACAAGTGATGTTTGCTAGGTGTTTTAAATAAGAAAAACAAAACAGTAATTAAACAAAAATACAGAGTCTTTTAAAGACTCTATTTCTTCTTTAATAATTAATTAAACGAACTAGAACTATTTAAAAAAAGTCAGGTATTACAATGACTTTTTAGTGATTAATAGCATTTAATTAGAACGGTGAATCCCTGCGATCACTCTATTTTTTTCTATTAATTTCAGTTCAAATATCAAAAACAAAATGTGCTTTAAAGTTTCAATTTGTGTGGTTGGTTAGAAAAAATGTATAAGTGGTAGGGCTCTAAATTAGTTAAAAACATAACATACTTTTTCTCACAAATTACACATAAAATTGTGCTAACTATACATATCTCCAACGAGATATAGTTTTATATTTGGTATTATGACCAAAGCGGTAATAGTAGATGATGAGCCAAAAGCGATACAAGGTCTGTCATGGTAACTCACAAATTTTAGTAATGATATTGAGATTATAGCAAGGTTTTCAAATCCAGAAGACGCTATTAAATACTTGAATGTTAATACTCCAGATTGCTTCTTGATATTCAAACGCCTACTATGGATGAGTTTCGGTTTCTTAAAAAATTAACTAAAATAGATTTCTCAGTGGTGGCGACTACCGCTTATGATGGGGTCTGCAATCAAAGCGCTATAGCATGAAGCTATTGATTATTTGTAAGCGCTTATAGCTTCCGAAGAACATCTAAAAAAAGGATTAGAGATAGCTAAGCAATATAATCTCAATCTTTCTATTGTATAGGCTGATAAGCATCTTTTAGGATTGTATCGTAAAACTAAAGATTATCAGCTCGCATTGAAGTACTATACAGCGTCTGTTAAAGTAGAAAAAACCATGAATAACAACCGTAATCTGCGTTATGTTAATGATGTCATTATTCAGTACGAAAACGAAGCTAAAAATGAAGAAATAAAAGAACTTGCTAGTGAGAATCAAATCGTAAAATCTAAATTAGAGCGTAATAAAAAGCCTTTTGGTACTCTATTTTAGTCCTTGGAGTTCTATTAGGTGTATTGGTGGTTTCTTCGGAAAAAGAAAACTCCTTGGAAGATGAGTTGGGCACTATGAAGTTATATATGAATATTGAAAATATTAGATTTTCTGATGAAATTGATTTTCAAATTGAAATTATAGATTTATATGATGATTTTCAAAACCTTACTGGAATCAAAGTTATTTTAAAAATACCAATGATCTCTAATGTTAGATAAACAGCTTAACCGCCAAAAGCTGATATCATAGAACCATATAAAGAGGTGTCTATTGAAAAATCTATTTTATCTAAACCAATACAGTTCATGATCATGTTATTTTTTGACTTCTTTTTGTCGACGTAAATCATTTCCATCATTAATCCATTTTCAGTATATTTTTTTATCCAATCTGAATTAACCCCTTTAGGTATGCTTTTTGAATTTGCTCCAAAAACCTGATTAAAACTTACAGGGATATCATCTGTTATATAGAATGTGATTTTTGTCTTATTGTTTTCACTCACGAAACCTTCACATTCATAGACCATAATGGTTTTAGAATCGACTTTTGTATAGGTGTAATCAAATGAATCGTTATCACTATTAAAATCTGAAGCTTTAAGCTTTGTTTTTTGAACTACTTTTTTACCCATCATTCCCATGAAGATAGATGTTACTCCTAGATTTCCATCCATTACCATAAACATTTTTGTGTCTGTGCTTTTAGTCATATCTGCTGTGTCAAAACCAAAATATTTTACACTTTCCTTTAAAAAGTAAGTAAGGTCTACATCTCCTCCTTTCTGTATCATCTTGAGTTTATAGGTGTCATCAAAATCGTAAGTTGAGGGTAATGTATTTTAGATACTTTTTGTGAATAAACAGTTTGAAAGATGAGTAAAAACAGGAAGATAAAACCAGTTTTTTTAAAATTTTAAATGTCATTTTTTTGAAATTTATAGATGAATAGTATTGAAAATTCAATTTACAAAATTCATTAACTATCTATATTTCAAATGCATATGTGGTTTAAAATAATGTATGACTGGAAATCGAATAAATTACTTAAGGTGCTTTTCTGCAACATTTTCTAATTCCATATACCAGTCTTCTCCAAATTTCCTAATGAGTGCTTCTTTTACAAATTTATAGATAGGGACTTGTAATTCTTTACCAAGAGCGCAGGCATCATCACAAATTTCCCATTTGTCATAATTAACCGCGGAAAATTCAGAATAGTCCTTAACACGAACAGGATATAAATGACAAGAGACCGGTTTCTTCCAAGAGACTTCACCTTGATTATAGGCTTCTTCTATTCCGCAGAGTGCTGTTTTTTTATCATCAAAAATAACATAAGCACAATCTGCTCCATTGATTAATGGCGTTTCTAGATCACCAGAAGACGTCGTTGTAGATGTGCCTTGTTTTTCAATAGCATCAATTCCTTCTTGGCGCAAAAAAGGTTTCAACTTTGGATAGATTTCTTTAAGAATTTGAGCTTCTTTAGCTTCTAAGGGAGCTCCAGCATCTCCATCTATACAGCAAGCACCTTTGCACGCAGATAGATTACACAAAAAATCTTTTTCAATAATATCTTCTGAAACGATTGTTTTTCCTAGTTGAAACATGTGATTATGAGCTGAATTAAAAAAAAGCAAAAGTACTTAAACTTTATCGGTTTTTAACGCTGCAGATGTTTTATAAAGACCTACTTTTGCCGAAAATTTGAAAACATGGATATTCAATTAAATATAAAAGAGATTTTTACAGCATTTATGATTCTATTTGCGGTCATAGATATTATTGGTAACATCCCTATTGTAATTGACTTACGTAAGAAGGCTGGTCGCATTGAAAGTGGAAAAGCAGCTGTCATTGCCGGTATAATTATGGTGCTCTTTTTGTTTTTAGGTAAAACGATATTATCATTTTTAGGTGTTGGTGTCAATTCCTTTGCAGTTGCAGGTGCTTTTATTCTATTTTTCATAGCGTTAGAAATGATTTTAGGGATAACATTATATAAGCAGGATGAAAGTACAACAATGACAGCTTCAGTATTTCCATTGGCTTTCCCCTTAATTGCTGGACCTGGTAGTTTAACAACCTTGTTGTCATTGCGATCAGAATATAGAATAGAGAATATCATTATTGCAGTTATCTTAAATGTTATCATTATCTTTATAGTCTTAAAAACATCCAGTAAAATTGAGCGTATGATTGGTCAAAACGGGATTAACATTATTCGTAAAGTATTTGGTGTTATTCTTTTAGCCATTGCGGTTAAGTTATTTGCACACAATATTAAAGCGCTTTTTGAACTGGCTTAATCTTGAAATTTGAACTCATGAAATATTTTACCATTTTAGTAACTCTAATTGCAGCGGGATTAATCGTTTTCAATGTAAGTATGTTAGATTTCAATAACTTATTTGAAGGTCAGAGTATTGTCGCTCTTATTACAATATTCGCATCATTATGCGCTATTATTTTGTTACAAGTTTTGAGGTTTTCTAAGCGAGTAGATCAAAAATTGAAAGGTAACGCATAATGTACGATACATTCATAATTGGAGGAGGAGCAGCTGGTATGTCTTGTGCCTTAGTTTTGGGGTCTGCAAAATCAAAACCTTTTGCGACAGATAAGCGTATTGCTGTCGCAGTACACCAAAAGTCTAGCCATTTGCAAAATGCATTATTTAATAATGTTTTGGGATTGACTCCTGGTACCTTAGGGTCTGATATTTTAGAAACTGGAAAATCACAACTTCAAGATTTATATCCTCATGTTGAGCAAATTGAAAATGAAAAAGTAAATGCTGTTTTGAAGTCTACTGAAGGATTTACTATTACTACCAATAAAAATAAGTACCATTCAAAACTTGTTGTTATTACAGTGGGTTATACCAATTTGCTTAGGATAAAAGGATTAGAGAACTATATAGAGCCACATCCAAGAGCAGGAATAGAGAAAGATCGTATTTGGTTAAGAAATGAAGATCATTTAGTAGATGATGGATTATATGTCGCAGGAACCTTAGCAGGTTGGAGAAGTCAATTTGCAATCGCCTCTGGCAGTGGGGCTCAAGTTGCTACAGATATTCTCACGCTTTGGAATGACGGGAAACATACTAAAATACATGATAAGGTCTAGTAGTATATAAAAAAGACAAGTAAAGACGAAAGTCAGAAACTAATACTGTTATTAATCGTCACGAGAGTATTAGCATGCTCACGAATAGCTCATATTTTTTCTATTGAAACTCTATAAAAACTATTGTTATTGGTGTTTTTGATTCTTATAACGACCCAAAAAGAGCTTTGAGTATGCGCACACCTTGTATGTTTTGCATTAGGATATGTATTTACTGAAACCTCTGGGCAAACTAGTCTTTATTCTTTTTAGCAGATAAATTAACCTCAAAGTAATTATCGCCTCTACTTAATAAAATAACCTCCTCAATCATATCATCGGTTTCATTAAGGATTTTTTCAGCAATTGTACTGCCATATAGTTGTTGCGCTAATTCAGATTTAATAAGACGTTTTATTTGATCATAATAAGCAACAAAGGTTATGTTCGTTTGTTCTTTAAAGTTTACAAAGTCTTGAAACTTAATAACAATATCATCGCTTACTTCAAAATTTGGAACAAAATTATCGGCTGTTACACCATTGTATATACTTCGGTCTTTATCTAAGTCTTCAAAAACAAAATTGCTAATGTATTCGCGACGTTTAAGATAATTTATAGTTTCGTTTTGAACTGTGGTGTTTAAAGGCACAAATATGTCTGGGATAATTCCACCGCCGCCATAAACAACTTTGCCTTTTGGTGTTGTAAATTTCAAGGAATCTGATATTTTTATTTGCTCTGCATCTTCAAACTCACCACTACTTAAACGTTTAGAGTAATCATTATAGTAATCACCGCTTTTGCCATTATCATAAGGTCTTTGGATTGAGCGTCCAGTGGGTGTGTAATATCTAGAAACTGTCAATCTTACTGCGCTGCCATCACCTAACGACATTTCTCGTTGTACGAGACCTTTACCATAACTGCGACGTCCAATAATAGTACCTTTATCATTATCTTGTAATGCACCCGCAACTATTTCACTTGCAGAAGCTGAGTTTTCATTGATAAGAATATAAATCTCACCCTCTTCAAAATCACCTCGTCTAGTAGCAAAGCTTTTCTCTATTTTTCCCGTCTTATTTTTTGTAAATAAAATAAGCTTATCCTCTTCTAAAAATTCGTCAACAATTTGTTCGGCAATGCCTAAAAAGCCTCCAGGATTATCGCGTAAATCTAAAGCTAATTGTGTTGCGCCTTGATCTTGAAGATCGTCTAAAGCGCGCTTAAACTCTTTATAAGTTGATTCAGCAAAACGATTGATTTTTATATAACCTAAATTATTAGTAAGCATGTAAGATGCGTCTACACTTTTAATGGGAACGATATCTCTCTTTACTTTAATCTCTAACAAGTGATCTTCTCCTTTTCTAAAAATAGAAAGCCTAACTCTAGAGCCTTTTTCTCCTTTTAATTTAGAAATAATATCTGCATTGCTCCATTCTTTTCCGAAGATAGAATCACCATCGGCCATCAAAATACGGTCACCAGCTTTAATTCCTGCTTTCTCACTTGGGCCACCTTCAATCGTTCTAATCACAGTTATTGTATCATTAAAGGTGTAAAAATTAACACCTAGACCAACAAAATCACCTTTCATATTATTGGTAACGCGCTCTAATTCACTTTTAGGAATATAAGTAGAATGGGGATCGAGATTATCGAGGATTTCATTAACAGTGACGTCAACGATGCTATCTGTGTTAATGTCGTCAACATATTCGTAATCAATATAATCTATAAGTCTATTAAGCTTGTCTTTTTTGCTGTTTGAAGTAAATAAGCGGTCTGAAGTGTCTGTGAAATTTAATTTTCCGCCAATAAAAACACCTATTGCAACAGCAACACCTATAATAAGAGGGATGTATTTTTTATGGAATGCCATTTATACTTTTATATCTTCAATTAACTCTAATTCTATGCCTGCTTTTGCTAAAAACTGTAATCCCGAATCATCTTTGTAACCCTTGTGGTAAACCACTCTAATAATACCTGCTTGGTGTATGAGTTTACTGCACTCTTTGCAAGGTGATAATGTAATATATAACGTGGCACCTTGGCATGATTGCGTAGATGCAGCCACTTTTAATATGGCATTCGCCTCGGCATGTAAGACATACCATTTTGTATAGCCTTCGTCATCTTCACAATAGTTTTCAAAACCTGTAGGAGTCCCATTGTAACCGTCTGATATGATCATTCTATCTCTTACGATTATGGCACCTACTTGTTTGCGTTTGCAGTGGGAAAGTTTCCCCCATTCTTTAGCAATTCTTAAGTATGCTTTGTCGTATCGTAATTGTTTTTTGTCAGGCATTGTCTACGTTTGGAGTTGTTCGTTTTCTTCTGAAATATCAACTCAACCATTAAAATTATAGTTCAAATGTAATAATTATATAAAGTGTACATCGCGTTTTAAGACTTTGATAACATTAAAGTTTTGTCTAAGTATAGATATCAAACGCTATTTATTACGAAAAGAGGTTGTTTTTAATGAGTATTGGTAATATAAAACCAACCACAATTGAAGATATTACCATAATCCAGTCGCGTTTGGAAAACCTAAAAATAGTTTGACAAAGAAAGCTCAAAAAGATGACCATGAAGGCAATGAAAAGTTGACCAACTTCAAAACCTAAGCCAATTTCTAAAAGTACAAGAAGTTTATTTTCAGAAGAAGAAATTAGAGTTTCGAACGTACTAACAAAACCTAAGCCATGAACTAAACCAAAAAAGAGAGTCGCAAAAAACACTAAGCCTATGATTGGGCCATGAGATTTTTTACCTGCAGTGAAGACATTAAATAAAGCAATAATTAAAATGGAAATAGGAATTAAAAGCTCAATCAATTTAATATTTACATTTATGATATTATAAGTCGTCAATGCTAATGATACACAATGGCCTAATGTGAAAACGGAGATAAGGGTGAAGACACGTTTCCAATCTTTAAATAAATAAGGGATTGTAAGGACTATTAAAAATAGAATATGGTCGTAGGATTTTATATTTAAGATGTGGTAAACACCATCTTGAAAATTTGACAGAAAATTGTCAATCATAGTAATTGGATTTGGGTTGACTCAAAGTTACATTTTAAAACGGAACTAAAAAAGGCTTTAACGTTAACGTTAAAGCCTTTAGTGCAATGCATTGGCCTATTCTCGAATCAAAGCATTAAATTATTCAAGAATTTAAATTCGTTTTTTGAAAAGAAAAAACCTCCAACCAATAAAAAAGCTGAAGGTTCGACTTGTACTCAAGGCGGGAATCGAACCCGCACGTCTTGCGACATTGGATTTTGAATCCAACGTGTCTACCAATTCCACCACTTGAGCGTTTTCGGACTGCAAAATTATAAAATTATTTATTACTTTCAATCAAAAATAGTAGGTTTTATGCTTTTTCAGTTCAAATAAATTCTTAAATTTGCACCTCGTTAAATTAAAGCGTGTTTTATTATCGCAAATAATTCATTACCAATGCCAAACGGAGTTATAGACGCAAAAATTTTTGCATGCGGACAAAGTAAAGAACTTGCTGAGAAAATCGCAGCAACTTTTGGTGTGCCTTTGGGTAACGTCATTACTTCAACATACAGTGATGGAGAGTTTCAGCCATCTTATGAAGAATCAATACGAGGTACACGAACGTTTATTATTGGTTCTACACATCCTGGACCTAAAAATTTAATGGAAATGTTGCTAATGATTGATGCCGCAAAACGAGCATCAGCAAGACATATTACAGCAGTTTTACCATATTTTGGATGGGCTAGACAAGATCGTAAAGATAAACCTAGAGTTCCTATTGCAGCTAAATTAGTAGCTCAAATGCTAGAAGTTGCTGGAGCTACACGCATCATTACAATGGATTTACATGCAGATCAAATACAAGGGTTTTTTGAGAAACCTGTAGATCATCTTTTTGCATCAACTATATTTTTACCATATTTAAAATCACTTAATTTAGATAACCTTACCATTGCTTCACCAGATATGGGTGGATCAAAACGTGCGTATGCTTATTCTAAAGCTTTAGCAAGTGATGTGGTTATTTGTTTCAAGCAACGTGCAAAAGCTAATGTGATTTCCCATATGGAATTAATTGGTGATGTTACGGGTAAAAACGTCGTATTAGTCGATGATATGGTGGATACCGCTGGAACCTTAACGAAAGCTGCAGATTTAATGATGGAAAAAGGCGCCCTAAGTGTTAGAGCTATTTGTACACATCCTATTTTGTCTGGAGACGCTTATAATAAAATTGAGAATTCTAAATTACAAGAATTAATTATTACAGATTCAATTCCGCTGAAACAAAAAAGTCAAAAGATTAGAGTTTTAAGCTGTGCTGATTTATTTGCAGAAGTAATGCATAATGTGCATTATAACAAATCTATTAGCTCTAAATTTTTAATGTAGTTTCTATAGGCTGATTAATAAAAAAGTCAGTAACGAGCTTAACGACCAATAAAGAGTAAATAATTAAATTAATATATAAACAATGAAATCAATTACAATCAATGGATCTCAAAGAGAAGGCGTAGGCAAGAAGGCAACGAAGGCTTTACGTAATGCTGGTCAGGTTCCTTGCGTATTATACGGAGGAGACCAAAATGTGCATTTCTCTGCACCAGAATTGGCTTTCTCTAAACTTGTATACACGCCAAATGCGCATACAGTTGTGATTGCCATAGAAAACGGTGAAAATTATGACGCTGTCTTACAAGACATTCAATTTCACCCAGTAACAGATAGAATTCTACATGTAGATTTCTACCGTTTATTTCAAGATAAAGAAATTGCTGTGGATATTCCTGTGCATATCATCGGAACTTCTAAAGGTGTTTTAAATGGTGGTATTCTTCGAAGAAACAGACGTAAATTAAGAGTAAAAGCTTTACCTAAAAATTTACCAGATTTCTTAGAAGCAGATATTACACCACTTAAAATTGGAGGTAAAATGTATGTTACGGCTTTAGAAGGTGAAGATTATACAATACTTCATGCTGATAATACTGTTGTTGTTCAAATTAAAACAGCAAGAACAGCTGTTGTTGATGATAGCGATGAAGAAGAATTAGAAGAAGGAGAAGCAGCAGCTGAAGGAGGCGATTCTCCAGAAGCAGAAGCTCAAGAATAGAACTTATTTTATCTATTATATTAAAAAGCATTCTATTTATTTAGAATGCTTTTTTATTTTTGAAAAAGAACTCTCCTTGTGTTTTAGTTATTCACCAAAAATGAGATGAAATTATTTTTGAAAGACATATCATTGCTATAACTTAGGAACTTAAAAATTATAATGGGTTCAATAACTTAAACACGACTATTATCTGGAAATTAATCCGAAACATATTTAATTGGAACTCCGCATCTTTGGGTGTGCAAGAAACAGATCCTATGAAAAAATTTCTTATCGTTGGTCTAGGCAATATTGGCGAGAAATATGCAAACACAAGACATAATATAGGCTTCAAAGTATTAGATGCTCTAGTCCAAAAAGAAGATCTCAAATTTGAAACTCAAAAATTGGGTGATCTTTCAACCTATAAGTTTAAAGGGCGGACTTTTATTCTATTAAAACCGAGTACATACATGAACTTAAGTGGTAAGGCTGTTCAGTATTGGTTAACAAAAGAAAAGGTGCCTTTAGAAAACCTGTTAGTCATTACGGATGATTTAAATCTTCCCTTCGGAAATATTAGAGTAAAGACAAAAGGAAGCGATGGTGGGCACAATGGTCTAAAAGATATTCAAAGTACCTTACAGACAGCTAAGTACAATAGGTTTAGATTTGGTATAAGTGATGAGTTTAGTACAGGAAGACAGATCGATTATGTGCTAGGAGAATGGACAGATGAAGAAAACAAAACCCTTACAGAACGGCTAGAAAGATCTGTAGAACTCATCAAGTCATTTGGCACAGCTGGAATAAATAACACAATGAATACGTTTAATGGTAAATAAAAAAGGAGGCTCCTAGAGCCTCCTTTTTTATTTACCATTAGGTGATATTTTAGTTAATAATAATTTTTTTAGTTTGTTTATTTAAGCCATCTCGAACCTGTAAGAGATAAATTCCAGATTGAACGTTTTCTAGATTAATAACCTTGTTAATTGTTGGACTGCTATCATATCGTTTATCGAAAACTTTTCTTCCTCTAACATCGAAAACCTCTATAGAAATAGTGTTATTTGAAGAACTGTTTAAATTAACATTGAATAATCCGTTGTTTGGGTTAGGATATATCGAGAATCCAGATATAGAGGTTTCCAAGTTGTCTACAGATAGCGTCCCCTGTACACAGATCTCTAGTATAAAACTATTAAATGATCCTCCATCTTGATTTGCATCATCAACAATTGTTAATATCCAATCACCACCAGACATTTCTCCATAAATAGTAGACAAATCTCCTTCGGGTACAAATGTTCCTGTAAATGGAGCTGTTCCACCTGTTATAGGCCCATTTGTAGACTCTTGGTCAAATACAGTAGCGGTATAGTTGTCTCCATTTCCTCCGTTATCTGAGGTCAATTCAACGATAGTTCCATTGGGACTTGTTAGGGTTATATCTAAATCATCTGCCCATGTATGTGTAATATCTAAAGTTACATTAACATCTGTAATGGGGAAATCTGCTGAAACATTGACAATAGAAGTATAAGAATTGCCGCTTCCACTTTGTGAAATCGCTTGAGCTACATCGTCAGTAAAAGTGTCACATGTTAGGTTTGCTGTAGTGAAACTAAATACGGAAGACGGATTAGCGGTAACACAATTATTAGAAGCACTCACTCTCCAGAAATATTCTGTATTAGCGGCTAGTGAAGCAGTAGAATATGCGTTTGTTGCTACTGTTGCAGATTCTACAACGGTTCCAAAACTAGCATTATTTGATACTTCTACTAAGTATTCTTCGGCATTGTCATCTAAATTCCATGTGAGCAGACCATCACTTGGAACATCAATTGCTCCATTCGCCGGTAATGCTAATATTGAAGAATTCAAAGTGTCGCTATAGACGTTCAAAACGAGATCTACCGATTTAGTAATACCGCCTGAACTTCCTTCAAAACTAAAGGGATAATTTCCTGTTGCTACAGTATTTGTTCCACTTATAGTAATCGTTCCTGTTGTGCCATCATTGCTAGCAGACATTGGGTTTATGACAGCATTTGTGCCAGTTGGAAGCCCTGAAATGCTGAACGTAGTTGTATCATTAAATCCTAAAAATGTATTGTATGTAAAATTATAGAGAGCATCATTTGGCTGACAAATATCTAATTCAGTAGTATCAACAGTAAGTACAAACTCAGATTCTTGAATACTAAAATTACTTGAATTTACAGCATAAAAAATATTGTTGTTCCCTTCCACAATTACTCTAGCTAGAGACGTATCGCCTCCAGTAAGAGGGACAGTTATGTTTTCTGATCCATCATTTTGAACATCGGACGCTATTGTGAATGGAAACGTCTGACCTCCATCAATGGATAGTAATATATTTACTGTTGGTGTGTTTACGGCACCTGCATCTGTGCCTGCGACATTCCAAGTCACTGTTTGAGACGAACCAGCATCCCATGTCACATTTGATGTTTGTGATGTCACTGTAAAAGGGCCTGAGGCGCCATCAACAGTTACTAACATAGTATCAAAATCAGATTGCGGAGTTTGTCCAATACCTCCTGCTTCTGAACGATCTCTAATTGTAAGTGCAAAATTTAAAGTTCTTGCAACAGTAGAAACAGTTTCCCAAGAGGTATTCGTTACGGTCTCAACGGGATTAGATTCTGTTAATTGTCCATTTAATACTCTACTTAAAATTGGCATGTATCTATTAGGCGATACATTTGGAGGTCTTGATCTCCATACGGCTCCTGAAGTTTTAGTAGGACCAAAGGTTCCGTTAGTGGTAACACCACTGTCAATTTGTTCCCATGTATATGTTAAAGCATCTCCACCGTCGACATCTGTAGCGGCACCTTTTAAAATGAATGCTGTTCCCATTGGAATAGTGAAATCAATGCCTGCATTCGCAACAGGTGGATTGTTCGTTATTGCAGTTGTAGCTGCACATTGGTTAGCACCACTATTTACATTATTAAGTATTTGGTCTATACTGTAATAATGAAAATAAGGATCACTATGGTCTTGTACATCGTTAGCCCCAGTGATACCTGCATAACCCATAATAGTTGTTCCACTTCCGGGCTCTGCATTTACACCTGTTCCTTCAGAATTAAAAGAAAATGTATGGTTTGCACCCATTTGATGACCTATTTCATGTGGCACATAATCGATATCGAAAAAGTCAGCCATGTAAGGCCCTCCATCATTATCTAAAAAGCCATGAGAAGAGAAGCCACTCCCTTTTCCATTAGTGCAGACACATCCTATACATCCAGCATTACCATTGTTACCTCCAAAAGCTAGTAAATGTCCAATGTCATAATCAGATTCTCCCACCGTAGCAGTTAAATTACTTTGTAAATCACCATTTAAATTTCCTCCATATGGGTCAGTACCAGAGTAAATTAAATCTAATGCTGGATCATCTGCGGTATCAACTAAAACAAAAGTTATAGCCATGTCTACTTCAAAAACTTCATTGGTTCTATTTAAAGTTGAAACCATTTGGGCTAATGCATCTGCTTGTGCGTTACCATTGGTATTATTTCCATCATCCCAGAAATTTGTGTATTCTGAAGTAACAGACATCGCCATTCTAAACGTTCTTAATAATTGATCGTTTGCGTCACGCGAGACTTCACTGCTTATAATTCTTTTTGAAATATCAATATCTTCAGTTAAACACTCAAAAGTATCAGATGAGTTCAACTTGGCCGCGCTATCATAAACTAAATAGTGACCGTTAGATACTTTTGTTACTGATTGAATGTAAACGACTTCCATTCCAGGTTCCGAAATCATTGCCTTTAAACCTAAAGGTGTGACACTAAATCTTACTCTAGTGCCAGAATTATCAGTTCTAGAACCTAAATATGTTTTAATATTAGGATGTTGCGCAGTATTATTATTAGATGAAAAAATAATTGTTTCTACAATTCTGTATTGGTGAAATTTTCCTTTTATATCTGGAAAACTAACAATCATATTCGATTTACCATTTGATAAACGTCGCGAAGGCGCATCAACTAGTCTTAGCTTTAAGGCTTCAATATCAAGTTGAAATACACTATAGTTGTGTCTATTTAACTTTTCTAAAGTGACACCATCTATTTGTTTAGTAGAATTTAATCGTTGCCATTCATTGTTTTGCGCATTAAGACAAAGCGCTATAAGCAGGAAACATAATAAGTTAATTAGTTTTAATTTTTTTTTCATAGTGTAGGAAATTTTATGTGAATTTTAGTCGATAATTAGTGCATTCGTAACCCTCTAACGGAATCAAGCTGAATTCTTTGATTTAAAGAATTAGGATGATAAGGAAAAGTTTGATCTGAGGTTTCAAGATGGAATTTTGATGGTGTGTTTTTATCTCTTGTACTGTTGCTTCTAGTCCAAATTTTGTCTTGAAAAGAGCTCAGACTTATGGGTATGGGTGCGGGTAAGCCTAAATTTTTTTGTAGCTGTATTTTCATACGAATATTTTTTTCTTTAAAAGTATTCTAATAATTTTAGAAACACTAAAATAATAATAATAAAACATTAGGAATTAGATATTGGGTAGTCAGAATTTGTTTGTCAGGAATAAATTACAGAGCGATTAAATTTAATTTTTTTAACTAAAAAATCAAATTTCAATTAATTTCATTAATTTGCTAGCCTAAACTCTTTTAAAATTCAGAAAATGAAAAAAACTACTTTTAAATTTATTTGCTTTGCAATAATTTTCTCTTGTTTGAACCTTACAGCTCAAGAAAATAATAATGAGCAGCTGAGAAATTGTGCTACAGATGAATACAATGCTCAGCTATTAATTAATAATCCAAACATGATGGGTAGCGACAGTTTTGAACGCCAAATGGCTCCAAAAATTGAAGCAATTAAGAGACAGTTAGAATCTGGCGCCTCAAGAGCGTTGCAGTTTACTATTCCTGTCGTCGTTCACGTAATCCACAATGGAGAACCTATAGGAACAGGTGCTAATATTTCTGATGCTCAAGTGCTTTCACAAATTCAAGTACTTAATGAAGATTTTAGACGTATAACGGGAAGTAATGGCTTTAATAATGATCCAGACGGAGCTGATGTTGAGGTTGAATTTTGTTTAGCAAAACAAGATCCAGAGGGATGTGTAACTACAGGTATTGACAGGGTAAACATGTCTGCTGTTAGTACAACTTGGTCTGGTCCTGGTGGAAATACAGATTCAGTTTTAAAACCTGCAACTACCTGGGATGCTTCTCAATATATGAACATGTGGTCTGTAAATTTTGCAGATGGTTCTTTATTGGGTTATGCACAGTTTCCTGGAGGTCCTGCAAATACTGATGGTGTCGTTTCTAATTACACGTATTTTGGAAGTAATGATGCTCCAGGGGTTAGTATACCGGGTAACTTTAACTTAGGACGGACAATGACCCATGAAGTGGGTCATTATTTAGCTCTGTTTCACACCTTTCAAGGTGGATGTGCAGGAGGTGATCAGTGTGCTGACACACCAGCTGTAGATAATGCTAATTTTGGCTGCCCTACAACTCACCAATCATGTGGCGATTTAGATATGGTTAGAAATTACATGGATTATACAAATGATTCTTGTATGAATGTTTTTACGAATGATCAAAAGGCTAGAGTTATTTCAGCCTTAACAAATTCTCCAAATCGACCTAACACGATTACTTCAGATAAGTGCACACCTTTAGCAGATGTAAGTAATGATGGAAGTATAGAAATTAATGAGCTTATTAATGTGCCATGCACTAGTGACATTGTAACTAATATTAGAATCCAAAATTTTGGAACTGTTACGTTAACATCAGCAATGATTTCATACAATATTGATGGTGGATCTTCAACGGATATTCCTTGGACAGGTAATTTAGCGAATGGAGAATTTGAAGATATTGATCTTCCAATTATTTCTTCTAGTGTTGGAGATCATGTTTTAAATGTGTCAGTTGCATCTCCAAATGGTAATGCAGATGAGCGTAATTGTAATGATATAACAAGTGTTGATTATACAGCAACTAGTGCTCCAGAGTCAGTAGAGGGTACGCAACTTTACTTTGGTTTATTAACAGATACATATTCTAATGAAACAACATGGGAGTTTGTGGATGGTAGTGGAGCTGTTGTGCAATCAGGAGGACCTTATAATGGAACGACAAATGATAGCACATTATTTGAATTTACTATCCCGTTAGGAACAAATGAATGCTATACGTTTACTATAAACGATACTGCTAATGATGGGATTTGCTGTGCATATGGGGTTGGTTCTTATGAATTAAGAATAAATGATGTAACTGGTGCTTTGGTTGCCTCTGGAGGCGATTTTGGAGGGACAGAAAGCTTAAATTTCCGTGCGAATGCTCTTAGCGTTGACGATTATTTCTTAAATAATAATTTATACGTATATCCTAACCCGTCAGCTAATCAATTAAATATCAAATTAGGGAACCCTAACAATTTACCTAATAGCTATGAGATTGTTAACATGTTAGGACAGTCTATTACTAAGAGAGCTATTGCTACTAATGAAGATCTTGCGATCAATACAACATTATTAAGCAATGGGATGTACTTTATTAGAATAACAAAAGATGCTGCTTCGATAACGTTACCGTTTATCAAAGAGTAATATTTTAAACATTTTTATAAAAAGAGGGTTGATTTAATCAACCCTCTTTTTATTTATCTATGATTATAACTACTTTTACCAAAAAAATTGGTTCTGACACCAAACACTACAAATATCAAACACAAATCCCCTTCTATAATTACTATAGGAACTTTTGATGGCGTTCATATTGGTCATCAAAAAATAATAGAACGACTAGTAAAGACCGGAAAAGAAAAACACTTAAAATCTATAGTGCTTACTTTTTTTCCGCATCCAAGAATGGTATTGCAACCTAATTTTGATATTAAATTGTTGCATTCTATCGACGAGCGTCAAGTGGTTTTGTCTCAATTTGGTTTAGATGATGTCGTCATTACAAAATTCACAAAGGAATTTGCTAATTTGTCTGCAGAAGATTATGTGAAGCAAATTCTCGTAGACGAGCTTAACGCGAAGCATATTATTATTGGATATGATCATCACTTTGGTAAAAATAGAACAGCAAATATTGATGATCTAAAAATCTATGGAAAAAAATATGGATTTACTGTAGAAGAAATATCCGCTCAAGACATAGAGGACGTTGCTGTAAGCTCTACTAAAATTAGGCAATCCTTATTAGAGGGTGATATTGAAACCGCAAATTCTTATTTGGGATATCCTTACTTTATCTCAGGGAAAGTAATTAAAGGAAAAGGTATCGGTAAAACCTTAAATTTCCCCACAGCAAATGTTGACCCACAGGAAACTTATAAATTAATACCTAAAGATGGTGTTTATGTCGTGAAGTCAGTTATGGATGGCGTAACCGTTTTTGGAATGATGAATATTGGTAAGAATCCAACTTTTGAAGGTGAAAAACAATCTATTGAAGTTCACTTTTTTGATTTGAATAAAGATCTTTATGATAAAATAATAAAAGTTGAAATCTTGAACTACTTAAGAGATGAGTGCAAATTTAAAACGGTTTCTTTACTTAAAGTTCAACTTCAAAACGATAAAATGAATGCTGTAAAATATATAGAAAAGTACTATGAATAAGTTTCTGTTTAAACATATAGATAACAGTTCTCTTATAGTATTTAGAATTTTATTTGGAGCCTTAATTTTTCTAGAAAGTATTGGAGCGATTGTTACGGGTTGGATTAGACGAACACTTGTAGAACCAGAATTCACTTTTAATTTTATAGGCTTTGACTTTTTACAGGCGATTCAAGGCGATTGGATGTATGCGCATTATATTATTATGGGTATTTGTGGGATATTCGTCATGGTAGGTTATAAATATAGAATAAGCATGCTCTCCTTTACATTATTATGGGCAGTCACCTATTTAATGCAAAAATCATCATATAATAATCATTACTATTTTTTAATGATTTTGAGCGCTGTCATGGTGATTTTACCAGCTCATAAATATGCGTCTATTGACGTTAAGCAAAATCCAAGTATTAAAAGAATGTCCATGTCTAATTGGTGTCGTTGGGTTTTTATTATACAATTATTCATTTTATATACCTACGCATCAATCGCTAAGATGTATCCAGATTGGCTGGATTTAACAGTGCCAGAACTTTTAATGAAAAGTAAGCAGCATTATTTTCTCGTCGGAAATGTGCTACAACAAAAATTTATGCTTTATTTGGTAGCTTATGGCGGAATTCTGTTCGATTTACTTGTAATACCTTTATTATTATGGAAGCGTACGCGGAAAGTAGCATTCTTTATATCGCTATTTTTCCACTTGTTTAACTCGTTTATTTTTCAAGTTGGCATCTTTCCGTATTTGTCCTTAGCTTTTGCAGTTTTCTTTTTTGAACCTCAGTTTATACAGAGGCTATTTTTAAAAAGAAAGACGCTTTTTTCCGAAGAGAAAATAGAAATACCGTCACATGCAAGGGTCTTTAAAACGGTCTTTGTTTTATATTTTATCGTTCAAATAGCACTTCCAGTAAGACATTGTGTTATACAAGATGATGTATTATGGACAGAAGAAGGTCATAGATTATCTTGGAGAATGATGTTGCGAGTTAAAAGTGCAACCACTAGCTTTAGAGTTGTAGATAAAGTCACGCATTTAGAAACACGTATTAAGTTAGAAGACTATTTGACTAAAAAACAAATAAGAAGTATGAGTAGTAAACCAGATATGATGTGGCAATTTGCGCAACGTTTAAAATCTGTTTATGCTAAAAATGGAATGGCTGTAGAGGTCTATGTGAAAGCTTATGTGGGCGTTAATGGGGGGCCTAAAAAACAACTTATTAATCCCAATGTTGACCTTGCTAGTGTTAAATGGAATCCTTTTAAACATCACGATTGGATTTTACCTTCAAATCTAGACTAGAATAACGGTCAATGTATTAAATTTGGCGTTTTAAAACATACACTTTATCAATATGATGAGGTGAATTTAAACATAAGACTACCATGTTACAAGTTGCTTTTATTAGAGAACACAGAGAAGACATTATTACCGGTTTGGCTAAACGAAATATAGATGCCACACAAATGGTTGATGATGCTATATTCTTTGATGAAGAGCGTAAACAATTACAAACAGAATTAGATAATACGCTTGCAGAATCTAATACCATTTCAAAAGAAATTGGAATCCTCTATAAATCTGGAAAAGCTACTGATGCGAATATTTTAAAAGAAAAAATAGCGATACTTAAACAGGATTCTAAAACGTTAGGTGATCAACTCAATGCTAAGTCAGACGAGCTTACTAATTTGTTATACAAGATTCCAAATGTACCTCATGAGAGCGTTCTTAAAGGGAATTCTGAAGAAGACAACGAAGAAATTTTTAGTGAAGGTGAGATTCCAAAACTTCATGAAGGCGCATTACCACACTGGGAATTAGCAAAGAAATATGATATTATCGATTTTGAACTTGGTAACAAAATAGCAGGTGCAGGTTTTCCTGTTTACAAAGGAAAAGGTGCGAGATTACAGCGGGCATTAATTGCGTACTTTTTAGATAAAAATACAAATGCTGGATATACTGAATATCAGTTGCCTCTTCTAGTCAATGAAGCCTCTTGTTATGGTACAGGTCAATTACCAGATAAAGAAGGACAAATGTACCATGACTCTCGTGACGATTTATATTTAATTCCAACCGCAGAGGTTCCAGGAACTAATGTGTTTAGAGATGTGTTATTAGCTGAAAGTGATTTGCCAATAGGTATTACTGGATACACACCGTGTTTTAGACGAGAAGCTGGAAGTTATGGTGCTCATGTGCGCGGATTAAATAGACTACACCAATTTGATAAAGTTGAAATTATTCGTGTGGAGCATCCTGAAAATTCTTATAACGCTTTTGATGGCATGATTGATCATGTAAAAGAAATTTTAAATGAATTAAAACTACCCTATAGAATTTTACGTCTGTGCGGTGGAGATACAGGTTTTCCTGCTGCATTGACTTATGATTTTGAATTATTTTCTACTGCTCAAGACCGTTGGTTAGAAATTTCTAGCGTTTCTAATTTTGAGTCTTACCAAGCAAATCGTTTACGATTACGTTTTAAAAATAGTAACGGTAAAAATGAGTTGGCGCATACTTTAAACGGAAGTTCTTTGGCTTTACCTCGAGTTTTAGCGGGTATTCTAGAGAACTACCAAACCGAAGACGGTATCAATATTCCAGAGGTTTTAATTCCATATACAGGATTCGATAAAATTTAATTTTGTAGGAAAATCATATTTTAATATCGTTTAAACGCTAAAAAAAGACGTTATTCAGCGATTTTATAGCTTTTTTCTTTGTTTTCTGGATTTAAATTAGGAAATTGGTATTCCAAATTTGAGCAAACCTACTTAATCATGAAAAATATAAAACGCATAGTTCTACTCGTTGTAATGATTGTTTTAGCAAGTAAAGTTTTCTTTTAAAACTAATTGGATATAAAATCTATAAGAATCCCAAGCAGAATAACTGAATCGTTTTTGTAAAAATAGATTAATAGCACATTTATTTTGTCGGTAATGTCTAAACGTAAGTTTAGGCATTTTTTTGCTCTAATCTAAATGAAACACGTGAAATGGCATATATTACTAGATATTTAGCGAATTAATTGTAAAAACAGTCACAATATCTCGTTATGCCATGTATTGAACTCGTTTCGACTTTTCATTTTTAACCGAAAATTAGGAGAAATCTGTTCAGATAAAACTATTTTTGAAAGGTATAACATTGCTTGACTTCATAAAATAGTTGAACTATGAGCAGATTTCTGTCTTTTTTTAGGAGGAATAAAAAGTGAAGATGAGTTCCTTGTACTTACATAAATTAAAATCTAATATGCGTCAAATATTAATATGTTTAGTCTTTTTATCATGCGGTCTTCTGTTCTCGCAAAGCGAGCAATTAGCCGATGACTATTTTAAGCGTGGCGAATTTGATAAAGCATTGATTTCTTACCAAAAATTAAACGAGAATAAAAAAAGCTCTAAATACATCTATAAAATTATTGAAACACTGCAGCAATTAGAAAGATATGACGAGGCTCAAGTGCAAATCTTGCAGCGCATGGAAGAAATTAAATATCCGCCTTTATTAGTAGAGCTGGGATATAACTACCAACTTAAAGATAGTCTAGATTTGGCTAATAAGTACTATAAAGAAGCCCTGCAAATGGTAGAAGAGAGGCCGACCTATACCTACGGGATTGCTAAAAAATTTGAAGACCATTCTCTATTAGAAGAGGCCTTAATCGCTTACAAAAAAGGAATGGAATTAAATCCAGACCTCAATTTTAATATGCAAATTGCTCGTATTTATGGAGAACAAGGAAATATTGAACTATTATTCTCAAACTATTTAGATTACATAGAAGCTAAGCCTAGTTTTCTTGACACAGCAAAACGAGCGTTTAGTGATTTTGTGTCAGAGAATAAAGAGAACCAAAACAATCTTATTTTAAGAACGCTTCTCCTTAAAAAGTCGCAGTCCAATCCACAACCACACTGGAATGATATGTTGAGCTGGTTATACATCCAGCAAAAAGAATATAATAAAGCATTTATACAAGAAAAAGCTTTGTATCGCAGAAATCAAGAGAGTTTGAGTCGTATTCTTGATCTGGCGTTAACAACCGTAAAGCAGAAAGATTATAATAGTGCTAATTCTATTTTTGAATTTGTCTTAGATAATTCTCAAGATATCAATACCAAATTGACAGCCAATCAATACATGCTTGAAATTGAGATTGAAAACTCAGAGAAAGAGAAGCTTGAAGAGATTGATGAAAAATTTAATATTTTATTTGATAAATATGGTAGATATGAGCAAACGATTGCGCTTCAGATTGCCTACGGAAATTTTATAGCTTTCAACAAACAGCAACCAAAAGACGCTAGCGATTTCTTAAAAAAGAGTCTGAAATTGAATTTGTCTAACTTCCAAGAAGCAACCGTTAAACTGAAGTTAGGAGATATATTAGTGTTTCAAGAGCGATTTAACGAAGCCTTGATTTATTACACACAAATACAAGCTAATCTTAAAAATAGTACAATCTCTCAAGAAGCGAGGTTCAAAGTCGCCAAGACGAGTTATTACAAAGGTGATTTTGAGTGGGCAGAATCACAATTAAAAATTTTGAAGGCTTCCACGTCTCAGTTAATTGCTAATGACGCTTTAGAATTAAAGCTACTTATTTCAGACAATAAAGATGGGGACTCATTACAAACCGCTTTGAACTTATATGCAAAAGCAGACTTGATGTCATTTCAAAATAAAAGCGAAGAGGCCATTGTTCTTTTAGATAAAATTCTAAAAGAACATAAAGGCGAATCTATAGAAGACCAAGCACTATATATGCAAGCTAAACTCTATGAGAAAACGAAACAACTAGATAAAGCGGTTGCTGCTTACGAATATATCATAGCTAATTATAGAGACGAGATTCTGGCAGATGATGCGCATTTCTATTTGGCAGAACTCTACCAAAATCAATTAGCACAGCCAGAAAAAGCAAAAGACCTCTATGAGAAAATCATCTTTAATCACGAAGATAGTATTTACTTTATCGAAGCCAGAAAACGCTTTAGAATGCTGCGCGGTGATGCTATAAACTAGTCTTGGTTAGATTGAATACTTCCATGAATTTGAGACTGATTTTAATATTTGCAATTGCTATTGTCCGGGTGTCTTCGGCTCAAAATTGTGATTTTGAAATCCAGAATGTATCAAACTCCCTTAATGCAGAGTTTACACTTATTGAGAAATCTGAATATCAACAGATAAAAGATGTTCCAAAGGAATTTATTGAGTTGGCAATAATATCTGAACAAAATCTGACTAAAAAATATCCAGAAATATTTAAGCTTAAAGATTCTTGTTATCTCTTCTCTGCAAATCTCAACAAGACACTTGAAATTAAAGCGATTGATTTAAGAGTGTGTAAGAATAATATTCAAACAAAAGAATATTCAGATTATACAATCAAAGGTGTTTATTGTGGATATGCTTTAATTGAAACTATTTGGAATGAGTATTGGGGATTCCTATCAGTTGACTTGGATGATGGATCAACCTTTTTTACAATGGGAAAACCATTAACGGCAAATGGAGAAACAGCCATTTCTTACTCAAATTATTATGGAGAAGAAGAAATTGCAATGACAGATTTAAAAACTAAAGAACAATACGTTATTGGAATTCAAGATTGGAGAACTAAAGAATCTAAAGTATCGAGAAATAGTTACTATTTGAAACTTGAGTCTCAATTTCATACTGATTGCACAAAAGAGATTACATATTTAAAGTTGAAATTAAAAAACTAACCACAAAAACAGATTGGCATGGATTGGTGCTTCAGGCCATTGTTGGTGTTTTCCATCAACAATTTCCAGCTAATATTGGTGTTTTTCACCAACAATTCCCAGTCACTGTTGGTGTTTTTTACCAACAGTTTCAGTTCACTGTCCAAACAACCCAATAATTCCAAGCCATTGTTGGTGTTTTCCACCAACAATTCCGATAGACTTTACCTACAATAATATAACTCAATACCAAAAGGCAAATAGCCCAAACCAAACGTCTAATCCTCTCCGAGATCACAACAGATGATGCAGCATTCAGTCTAGAATTAATACACATGGCTGGCTTAAAGACATAGGAATCGCAATATCAAAACTGTTGAATCAGCGGCGCTCATAAGAAACAACCAACTCACATGCCATGAAAACCATGGTTTTGATTATTATAAAATGCAAGTCAAAGCAGAAGACCTAAAAACTATTGGAACTTGCTTATTACTAAATCGAGACAATTTAGAATACGTGGATATGAAGTGTTGAATGCTTCAAAAGTATCATGACAAAGGTTATGCATACGAAGCAATAGTAAAATCATGAAACTCTCCAAAAAACGGATTTAGGATAAATACTGTCTATTCAATTACACGTTCAATAAACAAAAGGTCTATTACCCTTTTGGAAAATTAGAGGTATCTTACCAAAAAACAGTAAAACTCTTTGACGATGACAAAGAACTTCTGTTATTTGCAAAAAAAAACGATATAAATTTAAAGGTTAGTTGTGATACTGTGATTCGTAGAGTTGCACAGAGATACTCAGAGCGTTATTGGTTTTCTAAGAAGGATACTTTTGTTATGGAAAAAAAGTCAATGTTGCAACAACTCTACAAAAAATAACTTAACGACGACCAACATCAGTCAAACAAGAAAGTATGATCATATATAACATCACAGTAAATATTGACGATTCGGCACATGACGAATGGTTAGAATGGATGAAGACTGAACATATTCCGCAGGTATTAGGCACTGGGAAATTTGAAAAAGCAACGTTTTCTCGGGTATTAGTAGAAGAAGAGATGGAAGGAAAAACATACTCCATTCAATTTCGCTCATACTCAAGAGAAGCATTAGATGCGTATTATAAAGAAGATGCAGATAGACTGCGTCAAGAAGGTCTAAAGAAATTTGCAGATAAAATGTTAGCATTTAGAACAGAACTTCAAATTGTAGATGAGTATAACGTAAAATTTAAATAAGGTGTCAAATAACCATCAAGTAAGAGCAAAAAAACATTTAGGACAACATTTTTTAAATGATGAGAATATCGCTAAAGATATAGCAGATACTTTAACCTTAGAAGGTTATAAACAAGTTCTAGAAATTGGTCCCGGAACTGGTGTTTTGACAAAATACTTACTTAAAAAAGACATTAAAACCCATGTTATAGAAATCGATAGGGAGTCTGTAGAATATCTCAAAGCCAACTATCTTAATTTAGCAGATCGTGTTTATGAAGAGGATTTCTTAAAGTATGATTTAACAGAGGTATTTAAGGACGAACCGTTTGCTGTCATTGGTAATTTTCCCTATAATATTTCAACACAAATTGTGTTTAAAACTTTAGAAATGCGTGAGCAAATCCCTGAATTTTCCGGAATGTTTCAAAAAGAAGTGGCAGCACGTATTTGCTCAAAAGAAGGGTCAAAAGTATATGGAATCATGTCAGTCTTAGTTCAGGCTTTTTATGAGGCTGAGTATTTGTTTACAGTACCTCCAACGGTTTTTATTCCTCCACCAAGAGTAGACTCTGGTGTTTTAAGACTTAAAAGAAAAAAGAACTTTACATTACCAGTTGATGAAAAGCTGTTTTTTAGAGTTGTGAAAACGGCATTTCAACAACGTAGAAAAACGTTACGTAACAGTTTAAAAAGTTTTAATCTTTCAGATAATTTAAAAGCAAATGCTATCTTTGACAAGCGTCCAGAACAACTAAGCGTAGATGCATTTTTAGAATTAACGCTACTGGTTGAAAACGATGAGAATCAAGATTAAAAACGCGTCACTTTTGGCGGAGAGAAACTTCAAAACCTCATGATCTTAGAAAGAGAAAATAGTCAATTTGAACTTACAGATGAGCTCATAGAGCAGGTTGAACTTTGCATTGAAAATAAAGATGATAAGGAGCTCAAGCGAGTGCTTAACGAATTTCACTTCGCAGATGTTGCAGAGATTCTTGACGAACTAGATTTAGAAGATTCTGTTTATGTTATAAAACTACTTGATTCTGAAATCACCTCAGAAATCCTCATGGAATTAGATGAGGATATCAGAGAAAAAGTACTTAAAAACTTATCTGCAAAAGAAATTGCCGAAGAAGTTGAAGAACTCGATACCGATGATGCTGCAGATATGATTGCAGAGCTGCCTGAAAATCGGCAAGCAGAAGTCATCTCCAAAATTGAAGACGAAGAGCATCGTGACGAAATTACAGAGTTATTAGCTTACGAAGAGGATACAGCAGGTAGTTTGATGGCCAAAGAGCTTGTAAAGGTTTATGAAACTTGGACAGTGGGTGGCTGCTTACGTCGCATTAGAGGACAAGCTAAAGAGGTTACAAGAGTGCACTCCATTTATGTTGTAAATAAAGAAGAAAAACTCATAGGGCGCTTATCGCTTAAAGATTTAATTGTAGCCAAAAGTGATCAAAAAATTTCAGATATTTCTAAAGACACGGTGGACTCAGTTAATGTCAATGACGACTTAGAGGTTGTTGCTAAAGTTATGGCTAAATATGATTTAGAAGCCATTCCTGTGGTGGATGATAATCAGACCCTTTTAGGTCGAATCACCATTGATGATATCGTTGATGTATTAAAGGAAGAAGCTGAAAAAGATTACCAAATGGCTGCAGGGCTTACTGGTGATGTTGAGGCAGATGATAGTATTTTAGAACTTACTAGAGCACGATTGCCGTGGCTTGTTTTAGGGCTTTTTGGAGGGCTCGGAAGTGTGTTTATTATGAAAGGCTATGAAAATATCATGGAAACCGTACCATCACTCTTTTTCTATACACCATTAATCGCTGCGATGGCTGGAAACGTAGGCGTACAATCTAGCGCAATTATTGTACAAGGTATTGCCAATGATAACGTCAAAGGAAGCATGGGTAGTCGATTATTAAAAGAAGTTGGATTAAGTCTTATTAACGGGTTTGTATTGGCGTTATTGGTGATTCTTTTCGGTTTTATTATTGGTCAAGACACTACTGAAAGTTTAGCAATAGCAGTGTCAATGATGTCTGTTATTGTTGTTGCAGCACTTGTTGGGACGTTTGTCCCTATCATCTTGGATAAGCGAGGAATTGATCCAGCAATCGCGACAGGACCGTTTATTACAACCAGTAATGACATCCTCGGGATTTACCTGTTTTTTGTGCTCTCAGGATTGATTATTGGGTTTTAATTTTTTGGACGCTACCAACCTTCGCAAAAAAAAGGCTGCGGTTCGTCACGCTTTTCGCTACAATCTTTTGCTAAAAAGTAAAAGGATTTCCACTACAATCGTTAGCGCAGAAGTTTGTAACTTTAAACAACTTAAAGGCCTTTTATAATGAAACCCATAAATATTAAAGAAAAGCACACATTGTTCTCTAAGCAATGGCATCCTCATCGCATTGCAACCGTAGATAATATGCAAGTCATACTCGCTAAAATAAGAGGTGAATTTGTGTGGCATAGTCATGATGAAGAAGACGAGTTATTTCAAGTCGTGAAAGGTACATTGTACATGCAATTTAGAGATAGGACAGAAGTTGTAAAAGAAGGTGAAATCATAGTTGTACCCAAAGGCATAGAACATAATCCAACCACAAAAGATGGTGAAGAAGTGCATTTACTGCTATTTGAAAAATTAGATACAGCACACACGGGAAATGTGCAAGATGACAGGACTCAAAGCGAATATCCTGAAATATAATTATCAAAAAGACCTCATAGGTTTTCAAAACCTATGAGGTTTAGAAATTAAATTCATAATTGCTTTTCTTGATATTTTTGGAATAACTAAGCTTTTTTTAAACAGACTGAAAGTCTGTGTTATTCGTGAAATACGTAAGATTTGATTTGCGTATGTTTTCAGATAACGAATTGAGTTGTATAAATTCGTGGTATTCTTGTCAAAAGTGTTTAGATGACAAGAATTAAACGACTGTTTAAAATCAATAATATAAGACTAAGCATTTCTAAAATTTGTAATTAATTAATGTCATACTGAGCACAGTCGAAGTGCCTTAATAGCATCTAACCTAAAAAGAGATTCCTACTTTTGCAGGAAGTAAACATGAAAATCCTTCACCTAGACAAAAATCATCCATTACTCATAGAGCAACTCAATGCTCTAGGGCACACTAATGATGAAGACGATACGTCCTCAAAAGAAGCCATAGAAAAAATCATCCATCAATACGACGGCTTTATAATACGTAGTCGGTTTAAAATAGATGCGTCTTTCTTAGAGTCTGCAAAAAATCTAAAATTTATAGGGCGAGTGGGTGCTGGATTAGAAAATATAGATTGTGATTACGCTGAGCAAAAAGGAATAAAATTAATCGCTGCACCAGAAGGAAATCGAAATGCCGTTGGTGAGCATAGTTTGGCCATGTTGCTATCTTTGTTTAATAAGTTGCTTAAAGCAGATAAGGAAGTTCGTCAGGGCAAATGGAGACGTGAGGAAAATCGCGGACTAGAGCTCGACGGGAAAACTGTTGGACTCATTGGTTATGGGAATATGGGAAAATCGTTTTCTAAAAAACTACGAGGTTTTGACGTTGAGGTGCTTTGTTATGACATTAAAGATCATGTAGGTGATGAGAATGCGTCTCAAGTATCGTTACAAGAATTTCAAGAAAAAGTAGACGTACTGAGCTTACATACACCAGAAACAGCATCCACTATGGATATGGTAGATTCTGAATTTATCCATGGTTTTAAAAAACCGTTTTGGCTTATTAATACCGCAAGAGGAAAAAGCGTGGTGACCAAAGATTTAGTTTCAGCATTAGAATCTGGCAAAATATTGGGTGCAGGTTTAGATGTTTTAGAATACGAAAAATCATCATTTGAAAATTTATTTAAACCTTCTGTCGCATCGAGTGGAGTCGAGATGCCAGAAGCTTTTAAGTATCTCATTTCCGCAGAAAATGTTATTTTAACACCGCATGTGGCTGGATGGACTCTTGAAAGTAAAGAGAGGCTTGCTCAAACAATCGTTGATAAGATTGCATTAGAATTTTGTTAACTTTAGTGTGTTCATTTGAACCACTATGCAATCTAAAGCAACTTCGCCAGAAGCCTATATCAACGAACTACCCGAGGATCGAAAAGGACCAATTAGAACATTAGACGCCCTTATTAGAAAACACATGCCTAAAGGTTTAGAAGCTGGAATGTTATATGGTATGTTGGGATATTATGTTTCGAAATCTATATCTCCAGATGGGTATCATTGTAAACCATTTCCGCCTTTGCCATTTATAAACTTGGGGTCTCAAAATAATTTTATTGCACTATATCATTTTGGTATGTATGTTAAGAGGGAATTGTATGATTGGTTTGTGACAGAGTATCCTAAACATTGTAAGTCTAAATTAGACATGGGCAAAAGTTGTGGGCGTTTAAAAAAAAATGGATGATATTCCATATGATTTAATCAAACAGTTTTTAGAAAAAATGGCTGTACAAGAGTGGATTGGTGATTATAAGGTTACAATAAAAAAATAAGACTACATTAGGTTGCGTTTACATTTCCGAAGAAATAAAATAACGATTAATTAATATAGGGATAGGAATGAAAAAAAGAGTGACAGGAATAGGCGGAATATTCTTCAAAAGTAAGGATCCTAAGGCATTAAAAGATTGGTATAGTAAATATTTAGGGTTTAATACAGATGATTATGGGAGTACATTTTGGTGGAAAGATAAAGAGGGTAATGAATGCTCTACGCAATGGAGTCCATTTAAAAATGATGCCAAATATTTTGAACCCTCTAAAAAAGAGTTCATGTTTAACTATCGAGTTGAAAACTTAAAAGAGTTATTAGTCACCTTAAAGGAAGAAGGAGTCACGATACTAGGCGAAATGGAAGCGCACAGCTATGGGAAATTTGGTTGGATCTTGGATAATGAAGGCAATAAAATTGAGCTTTGGGAACCAATTGAACAAGTTTTTAAGAAGTAATATAAAAAAAACGAAAAGTAAACTACTCATAAATAAATGATTAGAATGAGTAAAAAAAATGACAAGCGAGAGCAAGATTTAGATGCTATTGTGGAATCAACTGAAGGTTCTATAACAGAAACAACTGATGGTATTGTAGACAAAACAACTGAATTAAAAGAAAACGCAAGTGGCGCTTTTGATACTGCAAAAGAAAAAGCTAACGAATTATCTGCTGATGCTAAAGAAGCTTTCGGACACGCAAAAGATAAGGCAACTCATTTTATGGAGGGCGACGGAAAAGAAATGTTTAATGACGCAAAGCGTAAGGCTTCTCAATTGACAAGTAACTCTGTTGAGAAGTTTACTGAGTTTACAGATGATGCAAAATAAAAAACCGCAGAGTTCATAGAAGATGCTAAAGAAAAGGCGTCTAAGTTTTCAGGTGAAGCGGAAGTAACGTTAGGAGAATATGCTGATGTTGCCAAAGAGAAAGTTTCTGAATTTACTGAGAGGTCAGAATATAAATTAGAAGATTTTACAGAAGATGCTATAGAAACATATGCTAAGGCTAAAGAAAAAAAGGATTTTTTCAAAAGCTATTTGGTATAAAATAAAAGGATTATATATTAATTTTGTTAAATTTATAGGATAATCATAAATTAAACATATAGAAACATGTCAGATGATAATAAAAATTTGAGTGATGACCTTGACGATATGATAGGAGACGCAAAAGAAGGTGCTAAAAATGTAGGAGATAAAATTAGTAGTTCAGCCAAAGAATTTGCTAGTGATGCCAAAGAAAAAGCGTCTGAGTATGCTGATGAAGCTAAAGCTTCAACCAAGGAATTTGCAAATGCTGCTAAGCACGTTTTAGGGGATGGTAAGAATGTAGCAATAATTGCACATATTACATTAATAGGATGGATTATTGCCATTGTAATGAATAGCTCTAACAAAACGGAATATGGTTCATTTTATGTGCGTCAAGTTTTAGGGATTATGCTTCTAGGATTTGTTTGTAGTATTGTTCCTGTGGTTAATTTTATTGCATGGATTTTGCCCGTTGCGATGTGGATAATGAGCTTAATAGGGGCTTTAAGTGGAGAAAAAAAACCAGTATTTTTACTTGGAAACCAGTTTCAAGAGTGGTTTAAAAGTATATAATTTAAAAGCCAGGATTTTATATTCTGGCTTTTATTTTCATTTTATCATCGTAATATTGCAATATTACGATGATAAAGCTTATCTTTACGTTATAGTAATGAATTATGGGAGCGACAAAACGTTTTATTTATAATCAAAGTATTAATGAAGTTGCCAACATAGCAAAGGTGTTTGCACATCCTGCTCGTGTAGCTATCCTTAAATATATTAGTGAACAGGAAGGTTGTATCAACAACGACTTGGTTGATGAAATCGGATTATCACAAGCCACTATTTCGCAACATTTAAGTGTGATTGGTGATGCTGGTTTATTGAAAGGTCGATTTGAAGGAAAGAAAAAATGTTATTGCCTCAATATAGAACGCTTTGAAGAGTTTCAAATATTATTAAATTCTTTTTTTATAAATACAAAAACCAATTGCTGCTAGCCGATAATCAATACTATTTTACTTATGCGTCGAACTAAAAATTAGAACTAAAATGAAAACATTAGAACTATTCTCAATATTAGAACAACATCAAGACAAAACATTATTATTTGAATATACATCAAACAAATTTATAGGTGCTAATTACCACATTACTGAGGTTAAGCATATAAAAGTAGATTCAGTAGATTGTGGAGCACAAACCGATTCTTGGAATGAAACCATCATCCAACTTTGGGAAAGCCCTTTAGAGAGAAATAGAACTAAATATATGTCTGTTTTAAAAGCTTTAGCAATTTTAAAAACAGTTGGTAAAATGAGGTCTTATGACTTAGCTTCTGAAATCAAATTTGAATATAGTAACGCCTCGTTTCATACGGCACAATTATTTGTTAATGAGTTTAAAATAGAGGAGAATAAAGTCATATTCCAATTAGGTACAAAAAAAACAGATTGTAAAGCCAAAGAGTTGTGTGGTGTTCCAGAGATGGCTATAGATCGTTTAGAAAAAGAAACTGTTGAAGTCTGTTGTGATCCAAGTAGTAATTGTTGTTAAAATATCATATGAAAAACATTCTAATACTCTGTACTGGTAATTCTTGTAGGAGCCAAATGGCTCACGGCTATCTTAATATATTAACCAAAGGCAAAGCAAACATCTATAGTGCAGGAATTGAAACCCACGGTTTAAATACTGGTGCAGTTTCTATTATGAAGGGAGATGATATAGATATTTCTGATCATACATCTAACCATGTCGATGAGTATGCCCAAATTGACTTTGATATTATTATTACTGTTTGTGACCATGCAAATGAAAATTGTCCATATATCCCAAGTATGAATGCTTTAAGATTACATCATAATTTTTTTGATCCTTCAAAAGTGATGGGCTCAGACCAGGAAAAGTACGACGCTTTTTTAAAAGCTAGTACTGAGATTAAGAATTACGTAAAAGATTTTGTAAATACTCACTTCGCTTCCTCTAAGCTATAATCTAGAGGTAGGCGATCTCCAATTCTTAAATCTGCCATATACCCAATAAGAGAGAAAGCTTCTATTGGATTCTAGTTTCCAAAGTTGTCTATAATGAACTCTGTATTAAAATATATGTTTTGTGTTTTCGCTTTCTTCTTTTTTTTGAAAGTTTTAGCAATAATTGAGGAATTAAAGTATCTCCATCTTTAAAAGGCATTTTCTTTTTTGGTTTTTGCTTTCGATAATTGTAGATTTTTGGTGATGTTATATCAGATTGCAACTTATTTTTATAAAGAACAGATAAAGGAACACGCAACTTTACTTTAAAAAGCATATTACTATCTGTCTTGGATACAGAAATATATTTTTCTTCTTTTAGATTTTACTTTGATAATGCTCTCATAAAATGTAAAAGAGACCCCTTGTAGGCTTTCTGTCTATTCTTAATTGCTTCTATATTTTGAGAACCTTCTAAGGAGGTATAAATGATGTGCCTTTATAAAAAACAGATTTTATTACAAAATCTTTTGTTTCAAGATTAACGTAACTAAAATCGATGCCAAAGATCCCTATTTCAAAAGATACTAAATATTGTAAATCCTCATTTTTAACTAGTATTGGCTTGTTTGCAAAAGCAGAAATTCTTTTTTGTTTCTTATCGTATCTGAATATCAAATCATCTTCATTTAAAATAGTACAAGATTTAGCTATTTTAGAATGACCTAGAAATTGTTCTCTAATTTTTTTAAGTTTTAATTCTCTAGTAATTCCATCAAAACTGTTTATTCAAACTTCATCAAGTATATTTGGAGATTCTTTTAATATAATTTTATAAATTGAATTGGTGTCATAATCCTTAATAGCTACTTTTTCATAACCAATAAATGAAATAACTAAGTCAGAGCTAATATTTTCGCTTTTTTATATTTCAAATTCACCTTTATTATTGGTAGATGTACCTATGGTCATGTTATCAAAGTATACAGAAGCACTATTCAATGGGTAAATTGGTTGTAGCATCTAATACGATACCTGTAATTGTTTGTGAATAACTAAAGCAAGAGATAAAATAAAAACATAAAATGGTTAATTTCATTTTTATAAAATTTACGGCCACACTTGTTAAAATTAATGTTCCATTTCAAAATCCAATGGCAAGGAATCTCCGATGCGTTGGTTTCCCATATCACCGCCAAAGATGACATCTTCTATTGGAGCATAATTTCCATATTTGTCTATTTTGAACTGGGTAGTGGATGTTTGAATAATAGATGCAATGGTGCCTTTATAAAAGATATTGAGTTTCTCTTTTAAAGTTACTGTTTTATAACCGTAATCATTGAGCGTAGACAGCATAAAATACTCATATGGGTTTACTGTGAAGCCTTTAACACCAAAAACATAATCATTTTCTTGTAATTGCTTGTTAAATAATGATCGTATAAAATGTAGAACAGAACCTTTATAGGCTCTTGCTCTATTTTTAGCTATGCTTTTTTTTTGTGTAGTATTCAGGTCTTTGTAAAATGATGTGCCTGAGTACAACACAGATGTTACTCCCCAATTTCCTAATGTCATTTCAAAATCAATAATGTCAAAACTAATTTCGTATTTCAAATTTTTATTCTTGATCAGTATGGGCCTGTTGCTCCAAGCCGATAATGTTTTTTTACGTTTATTGTAACGTAACTTTATATCTTTTTCATTAAGAATTCTGCAGGATTTTCCGTTTTCAGATTTGCCTAAAAACTCTCGTTTGAATTTCTTCATCTTTAACTCTCGAGACATACCGTCGTCTGCATCAATAACAACAATGCCTAGTTCGTTAATAGATTCTTTTAATAGAATCTTGATACTGTTTTTAGTACGATAGTCAGCAATAAGCACTTTTTCATAACCCAAAAATGAAATCACTAGAGTCGATTTAACGGCGTCTGTGAATTCAATAGAAAAATAGCCTTTATCATTAGTAGTTGTTCCTATAGTTGTGTTATCGAAATAAATACTAACAGATTCTAATGGGGTATTTGTTACTGCATCCAAAACGGTTCCAGAAAATGTTTGTGCGTGCATATTAATAGCACATAAAAAAAGAAAAAAAGAAATAAATCTATTCATCACTATTGCTCGAAAACTTACGTTCTAACTCTGCTTGAAACTCCTCCATTACTGGTTTTACAGTGCTTTCAGGTAAATCTGCAATTTTGATATACATCAAGCCGTCTACCGAGTTATTAAACAAAGGGTCCACATTAAAAGCTACAAGCCTCGCATTTTGCTTGATATATTTTTTTAAAAGCACAGGTAAACGCAATGCGCCAGGTTCAATCTCGTCTATGATTTTATCAAACTTATTTAAATCTGCTTCGGTTTCATCAAAAACAAAATCCTTATCGGCATCTTTAAGTTTAACTTTAAATTCTTTTTTAGGATGAACGTATTGCGCTACATAAGGATCGTAATAATGCGATTTCATAAACTCAATCATAAGAGATTTTGAAAAATTAGAAAACTGGTCACTAATGCTTACACCTCCTATTAAATATTTGTGTTCCGGATAACGCAATGTCGTGTGCACGATGCCTTTCCAAAGTAAAAATAAAGGCATTGGTTTTTGCTGGTATTCTTTAATTATAAATGCGCGACCCATTTCTATAGATTCACTCATCATTTTATAAAGTTCTGGCTCAAACCTAAACAAATCTTGAAGATAAAAGCCGTCAATACCATAGCGTTCAAAAATTTTAGAACCTAATCCCATTCTATAAGCTCCAACAATTTTTTTGGTGTTGGTATCCCATAAAAACATATGGTGGTAATAGGTGTCAAAACTATCTAAATCAATAGCTTCGTTTGTTCCTTCTCCAATTTCTCTAAATGTAATTTCTCGCAAACGACCAATTTCATGCAGTATGTTTGGGATGAGTTTAGCTTCGGTCAAATAGACCTCGTAATTTTTACTTTCAAGCAATCTAAAATCACCTTCTTTTAAAGCATTTACTTCACTTGCCATTTTTTCTGCACTTACAGATCCTACGATACGCTTAGGCGGTTTTGCTGGAGGCTTCAATGTATTAGATATATTATCTAAAATTTTAGGTTTATCTTCGAAAGAATTCGATAAAATATACGTTTTTCGTCTTATGAAATGTGAGAAATCAGATAATGATTTATGTTCTTTTTGATCACTCACTGAAATAGCACGACCAATTCTAACCTTAATAACTCTATTTTTTTGAGTTAGTACTTCCGAAGGTAGTTTTGCAGTTCTGAGGGTGTCACTAACCTTAGAGAGCTTATAAAACAGCCTACTGTTTTTAGCATGGAAATAAATAGGCACAACAGGGACTTCTGCTTTTTGAATCAATTTCATTGCAGCTTCTTCCCATGGTCTGTCAACTACGAGTTTTCCGTCTTTATAAGTAGAGACTTCTCCTGCAGGAAATATACCCAATGGATGACCATCTCTCAAATGTAAAATCGCATTTTTAAAACCCGTAATACTAGATTTTACATCCTTTCTGTCTTCAAATGGGTTAACAGGCATTATGTAAGGCTTTAAAGGCTCTATTCTATGCAATAAAAAATTGGCTATAATCTTGAAATCCTGACGTTGCTCAATCATAAGTTTAAGCAGGAGAATCCCGTCTATTCCTCCAAGCGGATGATTGGATACCGTAATATAAGCACCATCTTTTGGAAGACGTTTTAAATCTTCTTCAGGAATTTCAAATTTAATTTGAAAATCATCTAATATGGCATCCAAAAATTCACCATCTCTTAAATGCTTATTGCGTTTGTAAAACCTGTTGATTGTAGATATTTTTAAGACTTTCATCAATAACCACCCAAAAAACGTGCCTATAAAGCCATACTTGTCCGCATTAATTACTTTTGCGACCTCTCTCGCGGTAACTAATCCTTTATCTTGTTCTTTGGTCATATCTGATTAATAGTAACGGTAAAAATAGTGAATTCTTTATTGAGTTACTATTTGAATTGTCTCTTGAGTTAACTGTTTTAAAAGTAGTTCTTTATCTTTCTCTAGGGAAGCAATAGCCTGTTCGTTATAATGTCTCACAGTATAAAGACTTACATTGTCATTAATTGTTACTTTAAATTTTGCTTTAAGATGCTGAAGCAAACGTTCTAAATTATTATAAGTATTTTCAAAACATACCGAAAAACTAATCGCGGAATTCTGGATCACATCAACTTTCATTTTATAAAGGTGTAGTAATTTAAATATTTCACTGATATTTTCTTCAACGATATAACTAAAATCTAGCGATGATAAAGAAATCAATACTTGATTCTTTTTCACGATGAAGCAGGGCACGTTTGGTTCTATGCCTACCCCTTTGCCCACGCGTGTTCCTGCGTCTATAGGGTTTAAAAACGATTTCACAAACAAAGGAATTTCTTTTTGCTGTAAAGGTTGTAAGGTTTTAGGGTGAATTACTGAAGCGCCATAAAATGCCAATTCTATAGCCTCTCTATAAGAAATAGTATTTAGTAGTTGTGCGTTTTCAAAATAACGTGGATCGGCATTTAAAACACCTGGTACATCTTTCCAAATGGTGACACTTTCAGCATTTAAACAATAGGCAAAAATAGCGGCTGAGTAATCACTTCCTTCTCGTCCTAATGTCGTTGTGAAATTATTGGCATCGCTACCTAAAAAGCCTTGAGTTATATTTAGGACCTTAGTATCTAAGTTGGTTTTTATATTGTTTTGTGTTTGTTCCCAATCCACATTAGACCTGCGATAATAATCATCGGTTTTAATAAATTCACGCACATCTAACCACTTGTTTTTTAAACCAACCTCATTAAGATAAGCACTTATAATGGTGGTGGATGTTAATTCCCCAAAACCAATGACTTGGTCATAAACAAAATTATAATCTGGAGATTTATTCCGAAGAAAAAATCCGTCTAAATCTCCAAAAATTGAAGATACTTTTTTAAATGCAGGATGTTGTACATTTTCAAAAAGGTCTAATAAAATCTTGTTATGGAACTGCTTAATCTCTTGAATTGAGCTTTGTAATTCAGATTTATTTTCAAAATAATTTTTTATAACCAACTCAAGTGCATTAGTCATTTTGCCCATTGCAGAGACAACGACTAATGTGTTTTCATAACCAACTTGCTGTAATACACGAGCTAGGTTTTTTACACCTTCAGCATTTTTAACTGAAGCTCCTCCAAATTTGAATACTTGCATGTTATATATTTGATATATAATTTTTTATGGCGTCTTCATTAAGATGAACAACATCCCAATCACGTTTGACATCTGCGCCTTTCTTTTCGTAAAAAATAATAGCAGGCTCGTTCCAGTCTATAACCTCCCAGCTTATGCGTTTAACACCTAAATTATGACCGTATTTTACAACCTCATCTAAAAGTGCAGTGCCTAACCCTGAACCTCTTTTATTTTGGCTCACAATCAAATCTTCTAAATGTAAGATAGATCCTTTCCAAGTAGAAAAACGATTATAAACCAAAGCGATACCTTCTATAATACCTTCGCTTTCTGCAACAAAACAAACAAACTGTTTTGGATTTTCAAAGGCGGCTTGTTCTAAATCCTTTACAGTAACTTCTACAGCGTGAGGTTCTTTTTCAAAAACTGCTAATTCAAGGATGAGTTCTAGTACTCTCGGTAAGTCTTTTTTTGTGGCTTGGCGAATGGAGAAAGGCATATTTTTTCTTTAGCCCAAATATAGTTTAAACTATAGTATTACAGGATACAATAATTGCACGAAAACGTTGTAGTTGAACAAAAAAATAAGATATTTGTAAAAACAAACACATTATATGTCTCGACAAAACCAAACGCTAGGTGAATTCATTATTGAAAATCAATCCTCTTTTAAATATACGTCTGGTGAGTTATCCCGACTTATAAATTCTATTCGTTTAGCGGCAAAAGTTGTTAATCACGAAGTTAATAAAGCAGGACTTGTAGATATGATTGGTGCTGCAGGAGACACCAATATTCAAGGCGAAGACCAACAAAAGCTAGATGTATATGCTAATGAAAAGTTCATCCAAACCATGACTAAACGTAATATCGTTTGTGGTATTGCCAGTGAAGAGGAAGACGATTTTATTGCGATTAACAGCCAAGATGAGAACAATCAAAATAAGTATATTGTTTTAATAGACCCTTTAGATGGCTCCTCAAATATTGATGTGAATGTTTCTGTTGGAACCATTTTTTCTATTTATAGACGCGTGACTCCTGTTGGAACACCGGTAACTATAGATGATTTCCTTCAAAAAGGGAATCAACAAGTAGCTGCAGGGTATATTGTTTACGGGACGTCAACTATGATTGTATATACAACGGGTTATGGCGTTAATGGGTTTACACTAAATCCAGCTATTGGTACATTTTATTTATCGCACCCAGATATGCGCTTTCCAGACGATGGCAAGATTTACTCAGTAAACGAAGGTAATTATATTCACTTTCCGCAAGGGATAAAAAATTATATCAAATATTGCCAACAAGAAGAAGGGGATCGTCCATATACAAGTCGTTATATTGGGTCTTTAGTATCAGATTTTCATAGAAATATGATTAAAGGCGGTATTTATTTATATCCAAAAAGTTCAACGAATTCTAACGGGAAACTTCGTTTACTCTATGAGTGTAATCCCATGGCATTTATAGCAGAGCAAGCCCAGGGTAGGGCTAGTGACGGCTTTACGAGAATTATGGATATTGAACCTACAGAGCTCCATCAACGTGTCCCATTTATTTGCGGAAGTAAAAACATGGTAGAAAAAGCTGAGGAGTTTATGCGTGATGCAGCGGTTTAAAGATTTTTTTCCCTGCCTGCAAGTAGGTTTGGAAATTAGAAGTCTTACAAGGTTTTGGAGCGTTAAAATGATTTTAGTTTTACACGATATCCTGCTGGTGACGGTCTATGGCATGTGTTTTTAAATACTGCATTTAAAGAGTATATTGACAAATCAAATTATATTTCATAAAAAAACAGCTGCTATTTAAGTGGCTGTTTTTTTTTAATTTTTAAAATGTTCAATAGATAAACAAGTTATTATTGATTCATGGTTTTAATTTCCGCCATAAATGTATCTAAATCTACACCATTACTCACCAAAGTTAAAGCTTTATCAACCACATATTTTACGTTTTTCGAAGAGAAACCTAATCCAATAGCAATTTTACATAATACAATCTCTTCGTGGTCTCCCTTAATATGATCTACATAAACCATACGCGCTAAATCATATAAACGTTCTAAACGGTTATCATAAGATGTTGGTGGGTTAACAGGATGTGATTTGTAGTTTTTTAAGATCTCAGCATAATTATTTTCACCAATTTCTAAACGTTTCGCTGTACGGTCTAAAAACGCTTTTTCTTCTTCTGTAATAATTCCATCGTCCATGGCAACTCTAACTATAGAGGCAAAGTGGTCTTCGTTTCTTTTTTTGAATCCGCTATCAAATAAATCTGAAAATGACATAATTTTTTTTTAAAGTGGCACAAATATAGTTTTATTAATACATTTTTACGATGAACTTATCTTGACTTTTTGGATTTAATCAAAAATACAGTAAAATTTTGTCTACATGAGTTACTTTACGAACGTAAGAGCACCTCTATGCTTAAAAAAAAGCAACAAAAAAAGGGCGAATTATAGCTATTACTTCCAGCAGGTATTGAAGTATTAAGAAATAGAAAAAGTCAAGATGAGTTCACTAGGAAGTAAGACAAAAAATTTATCTTTGCACAAAATAAAATGTTTTGAGTAAATCCATTCTCTCGCAAACGTATGTAAAGGTTTTGCAAATGCAAAATCTACACGCTGCTATTGCCAATTCCCAAAACAAAGTACATCTTAAAGGTCTTGTTGGGTCATCATTATCACTGGTTATAAGCGAAAGTTTTAAATCTGCAGAGCTTCCATTTCTACTTATCTTTAATGATAAAGAAGAGGCTGCTTTTTACCTTAATGATTTAGAAGCGTTATTGAGCGATAAAGATGTGCTTTTTTATCCAGGAAGTTATAGAAGACCATATCAAATAGAACAAACCGATAATGTCAACGTTTTACTAAGAGCAGAGGTGTTAAACCGTATTAATTCACGTAAAAAACCATCAATAATCGTAACCTATCCAGATGCGCTTTTTGAAAAAGTAGTCACGCGTCGTGAGCTAGAAAAGAACACGTTAAAAATTGCAGTTGGTGACGAACTTTCATTAGATTTTGTTAACGAGGTCTTATTTGAGTACAAATTTAAGCGTGTAGATTTTGTAACTGAACCTGGAGAGTTTTCCGTTCGTGGTGGCATTGTAGATGTCTTTTCATTTTCAAATGATGAGCCTTATCGTATTGAATTTTTTGGTGATGACGTAGATAGTATTAGAACTTTTGACGTAGAGACTCAATTATCGACAGAGCAGATTAAAAAAATAAGTGTTATCCCTAATGTAGCCAATAAGTTTTTGGATGAAAATAGGCAGAGTTTCTTGAAATATATCGCTCAAAAAACGGTGATATTCTCTAAAAACACAGACCTTTTCTTCTCTAGAATTGATGATTTCTTCGGAAAAGCCGAAGACACATTTAAAAATCTTTCTTCGGAAATTAAACATGCGTCACCAAAAGAACTCTTCTGTAGCTCTGAAGAACTAAAACGTCAATTATTGGGGTTTAGTTTGGTTGAATTTGGGACGTCGGCGAATTTCAGTAAAAATAAATCAAAGAGTTCTGTCACATCGAGCGAAGTCGAGATGCACAACAAAGAGTTTCTCGACTCCGCTCGAAATGATAGTTACGTTATAACATTCAATACAACTCCTCAACCATCCTTTAATAAACAGTTTGATTTATTAATTGAAGATCTTAATTTGCATCATGATAGAGGATACACTAATTATATAGCGTGCGCAAGTGAGCAACAAGCCAAGCGTTTTCATGATATTTTCGATGACGTAGAACAAGATGTGCATTACCAAACTATTGTTTTGTCCTTATATCAAGGATTTGTAGACCATAATCAAAAAATCACCTGTTATACAGACCATCAAATTTTTGAACGTTACCATAAATTTCATCTTAAAAATGGTTATGCTAAAAAGCAGGCGATTACTCTTAAGGAACTCACTAATCTTGACATTGGAGATTATGTTACGCATATTGACCATGGGATTGGAAAGTTTGGTGGACTCCAAAAAATTGATGTTGAAGGCAAAAAACAAGAAGCCATAAAATTAGTCTATGGAGAGCGTGATGTGTTGTATTTAAGTATTCATTCGCTACATAAAATCACTAAGTTTAATGGTAAGGATGGGAAACCACCAAAAATCTATAAACTAGGGAGTAAAGCATGGAAAACTCTTAAGCAAAAAACAAAATCTAGAGTTAAAGAAATTGCTTTTAATTTAATTCAGGTTTATGCCAAACGTAAATTAGAAAAGGGTTATCAATATAAACCAGATAGTTATTTGCAGCATGAGTTAGAAGCTTCATTTATCTATGAAGATACTCCAGATCAAATCACGTCTACTGCAGATATAAAAGCAGATATGGAAAACGAGCGTCCAATGGATCGTCTCGTATGTGGAGATGTAGGTTTTGGTAAGACAGAAGTTGCTATTCGAGCGGCTTTTAAAGCTGTAGATAACGGGAAGCAGGTGGCTGTTTTAGTGCCAACCACTATTTTGGCGTATCAACATCATAAAACGTTTACTGAACGTCTCAAGGATTTCCCAGTAACTGTAGATTACTTAAATCGCTTTAGAACAGCAAAAGAAAAACGAGAAACTCTTGATAAATTAGAAAAAGGTCACGTAGATATTATTATTGGAACTCATCAATTGGTCAATAAAAATGTTAAATTCAGTGACCTAGGGCTGCTTATCGTTGATGAAGAACAAAAGTTTGGCGTAGCTGTAAAAGAGAAACTAAAAACGCTTAAAGATAATGTGGATGTGTTGACATTGACTGCAACACCAATTCCAAGAACCTTGCAGTTTAGTTTGATGGCAGCACGTGATTTATCCGTGATTACAACGCCACCTCCAAATCGTTATCCTATCGAGAGTCATGTGATTAGGTTTGGTGAAGAAATTATTAGAGATGCTGTGAGCTATGAGATTGAGCGAGGCGGACAAATCTTCTTTATCCACAATCGCATTGAGAATATAAAAGAGGTTGCCGGTATGATTCAACGATTAGTACCTGATGCTAAAATTGGGATTGGTCATGGGCAACTAGATGGTAAAAAATTAGAAACGCTAATGCTAGCTTTTATGAATGGTGAGTTTGATGTACTTGTAAGTACAACCATTGTAGAAAGTGGATTGGACGTGCCAAATGCGAATACAATTTTTATTAACAATGCGAATAACTTTGGATTGAGTGATTTGCATCAAATGCGTGGACGTGTAGGTAGAAGTAATAAAAAAGCGTTCTGCTATTTTATCACACCTGATTATTCTGCTATGACTGATGATGCAAGAAAGCGTATTACAGCATTAGAACAATTTACTGAATTAGGTAGCGGATTTAATATCGCTATGAAAGATCTCGAAATTAGAGGTGCTGGTGATTTATTAGGAGGTGAACAAAGTGGATTTATCAACGAGATTGGATTTGATACATATCAAAAAATTCTTAATGAAGCCATTGAAGAACTTAAAGACAATGAATTTAAAGACCTCTATCAGGATGATGGGAAAGAAAAAGAGTATGTCAAGGACATCACTATTGATACTGATTTTGAATTGCTCTTTCCAGATGACTACGTCAATAATATTAAAGAACGCTTAAATCTGTACACCAAACTCAATACATTCAAAACCGAAGAAGAACTTCAGAAATTTGAATCTGAAATCATAGATCGTTTTGGAGAATTACCAATTCAAGTGGTTGATTTGTTAAATAGTGTGCGTGTTAAATGGATTGCTGCAAAAATAGGGTTAGAGAAAATCATTATGAAGAAAGGGCGTTTTGTAGGCTATTTCATAAACGATCAAAACAGTGCGTTTTATCAAAGTCCTAATTTTACAAAGGTGCTTAAATATGTGCAAACGCATCCTGGGCAATGTAAAATGAAGGAAAAGCAAACGAGGAACGGGTTGCGTTTACTCTTAACATTTGAACAAATTAGATCTGTAAAACAAGTGCTGAGTAAATTAGAGGGCATATGAAAGATGCACATCTAAAGCATGTGCTATGGTTAACGTTAGCCACAATATGTATTAGTACTTCTGGAGCTTTAGGCAAATATATAGATATGCCAACACCAGTTATTATTTGGTGGAGATCTGCTTTTGCAGCTTTGTTTTTGTTCATGTATTGCAAATTTAAGGGGGTTTCATTGAAGGTTAATACAGGTCAGGATAAACTTACGTTCTTTTTAGGTGCACTTTTTTTAGGTGCACATTGGATTACTTATTTCTATGCGTTAAAGCTATCTAGTGTTGCGATTGGCATGTTGTCTCTTTTTACGTTTCCAATAATCACAGCTATTTTGGAACCTTTGTTTTCTAAAGTAAAATTTGATCCTATTCATATTGTTCTCGGAGTTTTAGTATTGGTAGGAATTTATTTTTTAGCACCAGATTTTGATTTAGAAAGTTCTCAACTTAAGGGCGTTTTGTTTGGATTGTTTTCGGCAATCTGTTACGCTATTAGAACATTGATGTTAAAACAGCACGTTTTAGTGTATAATGGCAGTACGCTTATGTTTTATCAGGTTTTAATTTTGGCTATAGTCCTATTGCCGGCGCTACCAATTCTTGGAACCTCTGAGATTAAAACTCAATTCCCATATGTGATTGTACTTGCATTATTAACGACTGCTATTGGTCATACGATGTTTATCCATAGTCTTAAATACTTTCAAGTAAGTACAGCTAGTATCATAAGTAGCACCCAACCAATTTTCGGAATTATTATTGCGTTTGTATTCTTAAACGAGATTCCAACATGGAATACATTTGTTGGAGGATCACTTATCATTTCTACGGTAGTTATCGAAAGTATAAGATCAAAAAGCAAAATGAAAGAATAAAATTCAGATATTTGATTTGATATTTTAAAATCTTATCCTAGAAGGTTTTCGAAACTTTGCAGGTTTGAAATCTAATATAACCCTTCACCTTGATGAAGATGAAAATAAAATTTTGATGAAAAAAATATTGTTTTTACTGGCCTTAATTCCATCATATATTGTTGCTCAACACAGTATAGGTGGTACGTTCACTCCTGTAGAAGAGTACTCTTACGCATTTTTATATCAAGCGACTCCAACGGGTTCAAATTATATAGATAGGGCACAATTGGACGAAGACGGAAGTTTTAGTATTCCTTTTGATTCTAAGTCCACACCTGGGGTTTATAAGATTGTTTATGCGCTTCCATCAGAAGATAATAACTTCGATTTTATTTATAATGGAAAAGAATCGGTTGTATTCTCGTTTAGTGTAGACGATGGCTTAGAATTTAAAGACAGTAATGAGAATAAATTGTGGGCCTCTTATATTAAAAGTATGGAAATGGTGAATAGGACCATAAGTAGCTTTTATGCCCAAGAGAGTGTCGATAAGAAAGGGTATTTAGAAATTATCAAAACATTGAGCGACACTCAAGCTGCCTATGAGGAGTCTTCAGAAGGAACAGTGGCTTTTGTGTTTATTAAGGCTAATTCACCTTATGTGCCAAAGGGATTTGAAGATTTGTCAACCTATTCAAAAAACTTAAAACATACGTATTTAGAGCATGTTGATTTTGGTAGTTCACTATTACAGAGTTCAGATTTTCTTGTTGATCGTGTTATGGCGTATATCTTCGGAATGTCTGCAAATACTAGTAATGAAATCTATAAAAGGGATATTGACGGATTGATGACAAGAATTGGTGACGGAAACCTAGAAATAAAAACCTTTCTATTCGAAATTGTTTGGAGACGTTTTAAAGGGATGGAGAATCCGGAACTTGCTAATTACGTTACAGATAAATACCTGTTACAATTGACAGAGCTTACTAAATACGATACGCTAAATGAGCAGTTGCTCGTGTATAAAAATAATACAGTTGGTAATACAGCGTCAAATTTTGATTTGTCATATGTAAAGGATGGAGAGACACTTACTTCTACATTGTATGATCTGGATCTTACAGATCAATATTTAGTGATTTTTTGGAGCAGTACCTGTGGACACTGCCTTGAAGAGTTACCTAAGGTGAAACAAATTGTAGAAGAGAAAAAAGAGCTCACAGTTATAGCGATAGGTTTAGAGGATGATGTTGAGAACTGGCAAAAAATGACTGCCAACTATCAAAATTTTATTCATGTTTTAGGATTAGGTAAATGGGATAACCCAATCTCTGGTGCTTATGGTATAGAATCAACACCTTCTTTTTTCTTATTAGATAAAGACAAGACTATCATTGCAAAACCTTACGATGCTGATGCTTTAAGAAGCCTTTTGAAATAAGGTACGCTTGATTGAATTGAGCTCATTTCCGAAGAAAATAAATTGACATATTTTAATAATAAAATCCTTTACTACAATTGAAAGGCTCTTTTTCCCACATTTAAAGTGTGACTTTACTGCTGGTTTAGAGTGATTATATCTTCAACATCACTCTCTTTGTCTCTAAATTTTGTTTGCAACTACATTTTTGATTTGATGGATAGAAAGAATAATCATTACAATTAGGGTAAAATTATTAATGTGCTATATGCAAATAGGACATTGGGGCCTATGCTAGGTTACATCTTCGTGAGTAATTAATTCAACGAAGAAGACTAAATCACTGTAGTGTATCAAGATGGTGTTAGAAAGTAAGTCTATAGTCTTCTTTTGCTGGAGGTTAAATACTAATTAGTAAAATTTTTAACAATATGTTAACTTTTTTAACATTTTTTTATGATATTTGAATACATTTAAGACATTTAATTAGGATAATTTAAAACAATCAATATTATGAACTACACTTTATCATTAAAGTTGTTTTTGTTTACATTTATTTTTATTCCGTTACTAACGTTTGGTCAAAACGTTACGGGTAAGATAATGGATGGGGCATCTAATCAACCTTTACCTGGCGCCAATGTTGTTATAAAGGGAACATCCACTGGTGCAAATACAGATTTCGATGGAAATTTCTCTATTAATATTGACAACTTCCCTGCAACACTTGTAATTTCCTCTATTGGGTTTGAAACTGTTGAAGTTGTCTTAACTGAAGCTCGAGAAGTGAATGTGTCATTAAAAGAATCTGCGACAGGCCTAGACGAGGTCGTTATTTCAGGTTTCGCATCTACTGTAAAAAGGACAAACGCAGCAAACAGTGTCGCTAGTGTTAGCGCTGAAGGTTTAGCTGGTACAACACCACCACAAACTCTAGATGGTGCTTTAGCAGGGAAATTCACTGGAGCATTAATTACTTCTAATTCTGGTGCGCCAGGTGGAGGTTTATCTGTTCGATTAAGAGGTATAACGTCAATTAACGGTAATTCTCAACCTTTATATATTATTGATGGGGTTTATATAGACAACAGTAGTATTTCTTCTGGAGGTTTAAATACAGTGTCTGCAGCAGCGGGAGGCGGAAGCCCTTCTTCTCAAGATAATGCAACTAATAGAATAGCAGATATCAATCCAGATGATATAGAAAATATTGAAATCTTAAAAGGCGCATCGGCCTCTGCAATATATGGATCTCGTGGTGCTGCAGGTGTAATTATTATTACAACTAAAAAAGGTAAAAGAGGTAAAACAAGATTGAATTTTTCACAATCTGTAGGGTATAATCAAGTTATTAATTTACAAGGTCAAAGAAATTGGACCGAAGAATTGGCTGAAAGTGAATTTGGAGAAGGAGCTCTTTACGCTGCCGCAGCAGCAAATGGTACTTTACGTGATTATGAAAAAGAAGTATTTGGGGAGAAAGGTTTTATAAGCAATACCAATTTGAGTATGTCTGGAGGATCTGAAAAAACAACATTTTATGCAGGATTGTCTAGGAATCAAGAGGATGGGATTGTTAAAAGAACGGGTTATGATAAAACTTCATTACGGTTAAATGTAGATCATAAATTCACAGATAACGTCAAATTATCATTAACGACTAACTATATTAACTCGTCTGCAGATAGAGGGTTTTTTAATAATGATAATTCGGGAACAACAATTGGAGTTGCGCTAACAGCGACACGTCCTTGGGATTTTTTATTACCTGATGCTAACGGTAATTATCCAGATCATCCAAATAATTCGTCAAATCCATTACAGACGAGAGATTTAATGACAAATAATGAAACCACAAAAAGATTTATAACTGGTGGAGCTTTGGATATTAACTTATATAGGGGTGAAAATTCTGATTTAAAATTTGTGGCGAAGGCTGGTGCTGATCATTATACGCTAACAGGTACTGTGATTTTTCCAAAAGAGTTACAATTTATGCGACCAGATCAAGGTGGACTCAACGGGGTCTCTGCTATTTCTAACACTACAAATACAAATTCTAACTATTCAGCATTTTTAGTTCATAATTATAAAACTCAAAATGATTTAAATTTCACAACTCAAGCTGGTGTGACTAATGAGCAGTTCTCACAAAATGTGGTTAGGGTTATAGCGTCAGATTTAATTGCTTCAGAAACTAACACAGATCAAGCAGCGAATCAAACAATAAATCAATTTAGACTAGAGCAAGAAGATTTCGGATTTTATGTCCAAGAGATGGTTAACTATCAGGATAAATTAATTGGTACTGTTGGAATTAGAGGTGATAAGTCAACAAACAATGGGGATATTAATGAGGTGTTTTATTATCCAAAGGCTTCACTTGCCGCTAACCTTCATAACTTTGGCTTTTGGGGAGATAATAGCACAATAAACAGATTTAAACCACGTATAGCTTATGGTGAAGCTGGTACTTTTGCCGCATTTGGTTCTCTTTATACTATTTATGGAAGCTCTTCTATTGATGGAAATGTAGGTATTTCAGTTCCTGTGATAAGAGGAAATGCAGATATAACGCCTGAAAGACAAGGAGAATTAGAGATGGGTATTGATGCTGGTTTTTTAAACGATAGGGTATCTCTCGAGCTAACCTACTATAAGAAAACAGTTGAAAATTTATTACTGCAAGCCAATATAGAGCCCTCTGCTGGTTTTGGTAGAGAATGGGTTAATGCTGGTACTTTAGAAAACAGAGGTGTTGAAATTGGAATTAATGTTTCAGCATTTGAATCTGAAGACTTCCAATGGGATTCAGGAATTAGTTGGTTTAAAAACACGTCTGAAATGACGGAATTAAATGTTCCTACTTTCAATCTTGGTGGTTTTGGAAATAGTTTAGGACAGTTTCAAATTGAAGAAGGTAAAAGTGTTACACAAATTGTTGGTACAACTGGACCAGGAACACCTGTTTCTGTTTTGGGTGATGCAGAGCCTGATTTTCAAATGATGTTTACTAATAAGTTTGTTTACAAAAACTTTGCTCTTTCCTTCCTATGGCATTGGAAAAAGGGAGGTGATAATATTAACCTAACAAAATTATTATCTGATTTTGGAGGTACAAGTGCAGATTTTGACGGGTTTGATGTTGATCCAGAAGGATTAATTAGAAACGGAGATTATAGAATTAATAATGGTTTATTTGCTGGTAATGCAAGACCCTTTGTTGAAGATGCATCTTATTTACGATTACGTGAAATAGGGTTGTATTATAATATTCCAAGTACAAGTTTAGATCAATGGTTTAAAGGGGCCGTGTCAAATGTGAAAGTTGGATTTTCTGGAAATAACTTAATAAATATTTTTGATTATAACAGTTATGATCCTGAAGTATCTAACTTTGGAGGTTCTGGTTTATCTACTGGCGTAGAAGTAACACCTTTTCCATCTTCTAAAAGATATATGTTCCATTTATCAGCTCAATTTTAAAATAAAAAACTAGAAAAATGAAAATATTAAGAAAATTTTATATTATAATTTTAACCATTAGTATCACGGTATTTACGTCTTGTGAGCTTGAAGGTGGTGAAAGTTTGAATGGTGCAAGTACAACCTCTATATCAGACGATTTGTCTAGAGGCGAATTACCACAAGCTATATCTGGTGTGCTTTCAGATATGAGAGGTAGATTAAATACACAAATTGATGTACTCAGTATTTTTGGCAGAGAGTATTACTACTTTACAAGTTCAGATCCCAGATTTGAAGGCGATGTAGTGACGGGAAATCTAGATAACAATACGTTTTATACCACTGGGCCTTGGGGTTCTAGGTATGCAGCGGTTAAGGATATTAATTTAACGTTGATAGGTTTAGAAAACACGACTTCTGATTTTTCTGTGGAAGAAATATCAGCTACAAGAGGTGTTTTAAATACGCTTAAAGCACATGAATTATTAGTGGTAGCAAATAATCAATTTGCTAATGGTATTAGAACAGATGTTGCTGATCCAGACAATTTAGGTCCTTTTGTTACGTATACAGAGGCTTTAAATACGATTAATGATTTATTAGTTTCTGCAGCAATAGATCTAGCTGCTGGTGGAAGTAGCTTTCCGTTTGCATTATCTTCTGGTTATGCTGGTTTTGATAGTCCAGATGGATTTTTACAGTTTAATAAAGGTTTGAATGCTAGAGTTGAAGCTTATAGAGGGAATTATGCTAATGTATTAACGTTACTTAATGGTTCTTTTTTAGACTTAAGCGGAGATATGAATACAGGTGTTTATCACACATTTTCTCTGTCTGGTGCAGATTTGGCTAATCCACTTTTTATAGCTTTAAATCAAGAGGCTAATGTTAGAGTTTCACATTCAAGCTTTGTGGAAGACGCGCTTACTGATGATACAAGAGTAAACAAAGTTGTTCTGAGAGATAGTCCAAGGGAAGCATCAGGTCTAGTAGGAACTTATGATGTTTGGATTTATCAATCTAATGTTGATAACATTCCTATAATGAGAAATGAAGAATTAATTTTATTATATGCCGAGGCCAATATTGTTATTAATCCAGGAGAAGCAGAAGCGGGTATAAATGTCGTAAGGAATATCGCAGGTTTAGGCGATTATGACGGACTTACAACTTCAGATGCCCTAGAAGATGAAATTCTTTTTCAAAGGCGTTATTCACTGTTTGGTGAAGGTCATAGATGGATTGATGTAAGAAGATTTGATAGAATTAGTGAGCTGCCTAATGATAGGGCAGGTGATACTGTTCCTGAGTCTGTTCCAGTTCCTGCAAATGAAAACCAATAAAACATAGGAGTACATATAAATGTAAAAAAGCCTCGATTTATATCGAGGCTTTTTTTTGCTATCAATCAAACCCTTAAAGAGGTCGTTCTTCATTTTAAGAATCCATAAAAGGTTTTGTTTGTATTTGATGTTCTGTAACAACCGCTTCTTTATTAAATTTTGTTCGCACCCACATTTTTAGTTTCATGGATAAAAAGAATAAAATAGGAACCACAATCAAGGTTAAGAAGGTCGCTATAAATAATCCGTAGATTACTGTCCAAGCTAGAGGCCCCCAAAATATTACATTATCTCCACCCATATAAACATTGGCATCAAAATCTGCAAATAGTGTAAAGAAATTAATGTTAAGTCCAATAGCTAAAGGAATTAATCCTAAAATAGTGGTAATCGCAGTTAATAAAACAGGACGTAAACGTGCTTTTCCAGCTTTGACGATGCTTTCAAAAAGATCTTCATTACTTAGATAATCCACTTTTTCTAAATTTAAATCATTCTTTTTTCTATCAATTAGTAGTTGTGCATAATCTAAAAGAACCACTCCATTATTAACGACAATACCTGCGAGGGAAATAATCCCAACCATGGTCATCATAATAACAAACGCACTTCCAGAAATAACGATGCCTCCAAAGACACCAATAAAACTTAAAAAAATAGCAATCATGATAATGGTTGGTTTCGAAACCGAATTAAACTGAAATATTAAAATAAAGAAAATCAATCCTAAACCTGTAAAAAAGGCACCTATTAAAAAGGCCATTTGTTTGTTTTGCTCTTCAATTTGTCCCGTATAATCGATATGAATATCCTCAGGTAATCCTTCGTAACTTTTCATTTCATTTTGAACTTGAGTCACAATTGCGCCAGCATCGGTAAAACCAGGAGCTAAAGCAGAATATACGGTTACGACACGCTTGGTTTCTTTATGTTTAATTGCACTAAAACCAGAGTTATTTTTTTGCTTAGCAACCGTAGACAAAGGGACTTCCTTAATTTGTCCTGTATTATCACGAAACGTAATGTTTTGATTAAATAAGGCGCTGGTATTGTATCTATTCGCTTCATTAAAACGCACATAAATATCATAATCATCACCATCTTCTTTGTAAATACCCGCTTTAGATCCAAAGATAGAATTACGTAATTGCTGTCCAACTTGAGAGGCTGTAATACCTAGCTCTCCAGCTTTTTCCCGATCAACTTCAACTTGCATTGTTGGCTTGCCTTTATTGACATCTATCTTAAGTTCGGCAATACCAGCAATATTTTTAGAATTGATAAATTCACGCATTTTCTCTGCAGTAGCTATCAACGCATTGTAATCTTTTCCTTCAATTTCAATATTAATTGGCGATCCCGCAGGTGGACCTTTAACATCTTTTTCTACGGAAATAAGCACACCTGGGTAAATGCCTACCATGGCTTCTTGAACTTTTTGTCTCAAAGCTTCACTATCTTCGCCACGTCTGTACTTATATTCACGCATAGACGCTGTGATTTTTGATTTGTGAGGCATTTCGGCAGCAGAACCACCATCGGTTTGCGGGTTTCCAGCACCCTCACCAACTTGTGATACAGCACTTTCTACTAAGAAATTTCTATCACCATCCATATATTGTTCTTGGTTGATGATGTCGTATACACGCTTTTCAATTTTTTTAGTAATAGCGTTTGTTTTTTCGATGGCAGTCCCTTCAGGATATTCTATGTAAACAATGATCTGGTTAGGATTATTATCTGGGAAGAACTCAACTTTTGTTCGTTTCGTATCTAGAGAAATTCCGAAGGCAATAAAAGAAGCTATCAGTAATAAAAACGTACCAATGCTCAATATGTAGGGACGGTTTTTAGAAAGAGCTTTTCTCAATTGACGTTCATACCAATTTTCTAATTTTACTAAGGTGCTGTTTTGAAAATTATTTGCCCATTTTCTAATAAAGAAGCGATAAGCCCAAAGCATAATCGCAGTGAAAATCATAACGGTTCCTAATCCGCGATATGCTCTTCCAAAAATTAGAATAAGCACACCTATGGAAGCTACAATAATAGTGGTTTTAATGATTTGCTTTAAAGGCATATCTTTATCCTCAATGGTCATAAATCGAGAAACTAAAACCGAATTAAAAAAGATAGCAACTACCAACGAAGACCCTAAGACAATGGATAAAGTGATTGGTAAAATCTTCATAAATTCTCCCATTATCCCTGGCCAAAGTCCTAAAGGCATAAAGGCAGCAACCGTTGTTGCTGTAGATATAATAATAGGGAATGCAATTTCTCCAATACCTTTTTTGGCGGCTTCAATCCTGCTCAAACCTTCATCTTCCATTAATCGGTAAACGTTTTCAACAACTACAATACCGTTATCTACAAGCATTCCTAGTCCCATAATTAAACCAAAAAGGACCATAGTATTTAGACTGTAACCAAGGAGGTTTAAAATCATGAGAGACATAAACATTGACATTGGTATAGCAAAACCAACAAATAGTGCGTTTTTAAATCCTAAAAAGAACATCAAAACAGTGACAACCAAGATGACACCAAAGATGATGTTGTTGACCAAATCGTCAACTTGACCAATGGTTTTTTCAGATTGGTCATTAGTGATCGTAACCTCTAGGTCTGCTGGAAATTCATTGGCAATTGCCTTTTCAACAATGATTTGAATTTGCTCAGCAGCATCTACCATATTTTTACCTGCACGTTTTTTAACATCAAGCATCACCACGGGTTTACCAGACTTTCTTGCAAAAGTGGTATGATCTTCTTCTTTAAATGATACGCTTGCAATATCTTTTAGGTAGATGGCATTACCGTTTTCAGCTTTTACGACGAAATTTTCTAATTCTTGAGGATTTTCTATTTCTCCTAATATCCTAATGGTACGTCGTTGTCCGCTAGTTTTTAAATTACCAGCAGACATCGTTACATTGCCGCCATTTATTGCGCCAATAATATCATTGAATGTGACTTTTGAAGACATCATTTTATAGATATCTACAGCAACTTCAACTTCTTTTTCTTGGGCGCCTCTAATGTCTGCTTTCTTTATTTCCTGTAGATCTTCAATTTCATCTTGCAGGTATTCTGCATATTCTTTTAATTTACCAACAGGATAATCTCCAGAGATATTAATATTTAATATCGGAATTTCTTCGGAAAGGCTCAGTTCAAAAACATTGGGTTCTACTTTGGCGCCATTAAACGTCGGCCAATCTTCACTTGCCGTTTCACTGTCAACCTCGTCCTTTACTTTTTGTTTGGCTTGCTCAACTGTAATATTCTCATCAAATTCTACAATAATCATAGAGTAATCTTCTTGGGATGTTGAGCTGATCTCAACTTTATTACTCACGATATTGAGTTTATCTTCAAGAGGGTCTGTGACTAGTTTTTCAATGTCTTCTGCAGTGTTTCCAGGATAAATTGTACTTACGTAAATTTTGGTTTCGTTCACCTCAGGGAAATCTTCTCTCGGCATTTCAAAAAAGGCAGAAATACCCAAATAGAAAAATACAGCAATCAAAACATACATAGTTGTTTTGTTGTCAATGGCCCACGATGATAAGCCAAACTCTTTGTCTATGTTTTTTTTCTTTTTACTTTTCATTAACTTTGGTGTCTTCATAATTAATTACCTCAACAGATTGGTCGTCTCTCACACTTCGAGCACCTTCCTTGATGATTTCTGCACCATCCTTCAATCCTTTGAGAACTTCAATAATATCGCCTTGTGTTCTGCCTGTTTCTATAATCATGCGTTTTGCTGTACCAATACCATTGGAGTTTTTATCTATTATAATATAAACATATTGTTCGCCTTCTGCATTTTCTGAAATAACACTCTGTGGAATTAGAAGCGCATTTTCATTGGTATAATCGTTTATTTTTAGTCGTGCAGTTAAATTTGGTTTAATAGTTTTATCCTTGTTGGGTACCTCAATTTCCGCTTTAAATGTGCGATTGGCAGGATTTATAAAGTCACTGGTTTGACGTACTTTAGCATTAATCGTTTTTCCTAATACAGGAAGATCAACGAATACACTTTTACCCTTAACAACGTTAGAAACATAACGCTCTGGCACTTCGGTCTCAATGTACATGTCATCTAGATTTACAATACGCATTAGTTGAGTTTGACCAGCAGCAACAACACTTCCCTGTTCTGTAATTACATCGTCAATAGTGCCGGTAAAAGGCGCTCTAACAATTGTTTTAGAAATTTGCTGGTTCATTTGATTGACCGCTTCCTTTTGTGATTCATAAGTTGATTGCGCTTGTAAAAATTGAATTTCACTACCAATCTTTTGATCCCATAGTCTTCTTTGACGTTCAAATGTTGTTTTGGCTAATTCTGCTTGAATTTTAAATTGTGCTAACTGTTGACTCAATCCGCCACCATCAATTTTAGCTAAAATTTGGCCTTTAGTTACATTTTGGCCATCCTTGACGTATACATTGGTTAAAATTCCGTTATATTCTGGAGTGATCGTCAATAAGTTTTTTGTAGTGACATTCCCTTGGAGTTCTAAAACATGTTTAAAGACTGTAGGATTGACCTTAAATGTTGTGATTAACGGGATATTTTTTGTGGTATCTAGAGTTTTTATTTTTTTATCTAAAAGTTTGATTTGATCACTAAGTGTTTGTTGTGAGTTCACAAGTTCACCACGCTTTTTTCTAATAGTTTCAATATTTTCGCTTTTTAAAGCTTTTTCCACTGAGTTTTTTTTATTTCCGGAACAGGAAACAAGAAGAAGTGCTATTAATAGGATGTGATAGATATATTTCATGTACTCTTATTTTTAATTGTTGATTGGTGTGTTTAGGACGGTTTCAAGTTCTGCTTTAGAATTCACCACATCAAGCATGGCTTGCAATAACTCCTGTTGTGCAGTATATAATTGAGTTTGTGCCTGTCTCAGTTCAAAACTAGAACCTATTCCTTCAAAAAATTTAGTTTGATTTTTGTTTTCAATACGCTCTGCAAGTGCTAAGTTTTCTTTCTTATTTTCATAATCTTCAATGGCGAATTGATAATTGCTTTTTGCCGAAGCAATTTGAAGTTTAATTCTTTGTTCAGTCTCTATTAAATTTATTTTTGATTTCTCAAAGTTTATTTTAGCGCGCTGCGTAGCGGCACTTCTCATTCCAGAACTAAAAATCGGAATATTTAAATTGATTCCAATTAGTGAAGATCCAAACCAATCTTGACTACTGTTTGTAAACGTAAATTGGTCACTAAAGGCCGAATAACCTCCATTAATAAAGGCCTCTAAAGTTGGTAATGCCTTACTTTTTTCAAGTTTCATCATTAAGCCTTTAGCCTCGGTATCATTTTCTGCAATTTGATAATCGACATTGTTTTGAGGATTCCCTTCTATATCTAAGAGACTGAGGGACATATTATTTTGTGCTAATGTTTCTAGAGTATCAGTTAGTAGCAATGGATTATAAACATCTAAGCCTAAAGTGATATTTAGCATCTGATAAGCCAACGTTTTTAACCTGCTTGTATTATTAAGCATACTTTGTACGCTAGATAAGGTGATTTGGAGTTGCTCAACACTTTCTTCCTCACCTAAACCATTTTCATAAATTTTGGTAGTTTCGTAAAGGTTTTTTTCTAATACAGCTATGTTTCTTTCTAGTATGATGACACTTTCTTCTGCTAGAAGCACATTTCCGTAGGCATCAATAACGGCTTTCCGGACTTCTAGATCGGTTTTAGTTTTTGCGTTTTTAGAAATCTCTAAAAATACTTTTGCAGATTGGAGACCAACTAAATAAGAACCATCAAATATTTTTTGATTTAATATAGCAAAGGCATTGATACTTTGTTGAGTTCCAAAAACGACCTCTGCGAAATCTCCAGGATTACCTCCAAAAAATTCGGCAGGTATCACTTGAACTTGTTGCTTTAAAAAATTTTGGTAATCAATTTTAGCGCTAATTTGTGGTAAGCCAGAAGCCGTGGCTTCCCACTTTTGTTGTTTTGCAGCCTCTATATCACGTGTTGCATTTTGTGCCTGTCTATTATTCTCTAGAGCATAATCTATAGCTTCTTGCAAACTAAAACTCGATGTTTGCTGTTCTTGAGTAAAGCTAAAACTAAAACTTAAGAGTAATAGTATTAATGAAATATGTCGCATTTTTAAGATTGATTTTTAATAAAATTATTTAGTATGGTCATTCCTTGGTCAGATACGATAGCGCGCAAATGATATTCTAAGTAACTTTCCATCAAGTATTCCATTTTATAGTTTTCTGGAGGAAAAAACATATTGTCTTTAATCCCAGTCATACCTGTAAAGTACATACGCGAAATAAAATCAACATCAATGGTGTTTCTGAAAACATCAGTTGATATTCCATGTTCTAAACTTTCTTGAACAGATTGGTGCATTTTTTCAAACTGTTTAAATTGCAATACACCATATATTTGAGGATAATATTTCTTTAATTGATAATGAGGTGAAGACGTTTCATTTTTTAGGTGATGCATCACAAACATTTTTATGGAATACAGTTCTTCAATAGGATTCGCTGCCTTTTCGCAAATGTCATCAATACCAGAGCAGATTGTATCAAAAAGGTTAAACGTTACCGCTTCTACTAATTTTGTCTTATTAGGAAAATGAACATATATTGTTTTTTTAGAGATAGCCATTTCACTAGCAATGTCATCCATGGTGACGCTTTTAAACCCAAGGCTTAAAAATAATTCTGCCGATTTATCTATAATTTTTTTTCTCATAATGAAGTGCAAAAGTACAACAGGAAACTTTAAAAACAAAAATAGTTTCCAAAGTTTTAATGATTTTTTAACATTGCGTTAAAGTGTTGCGGTAGGTTTATTCATTTACATTATTTTTGTACAATGCAACACATTTCATCATATCGAAAGGCATTTGTAGATTATTTGAATGCCTACATAGAACTTAAAGAACCCCTAAATCTTTATGAACCTATTAATTATATTTTACAACTTGGTGGTAAGCGCTTACGACCTGTCTTAACTCTTATGACTGCAGAGATTTTTGCTTGTGATTATAAAAAAGCTTTAGATGCTGCACTTAGTGTTGAGGTGTTTCATAATTTTTCATTGGTTCACGATGATATTATGGACGATGCACCTCTGCGACGAGGTCAAATAACAGTTCATGAAAAATGGGATATTAATACTGGGATTTTATCTGGTGACGCAATGCTCATTATGGCCTATCAATTATTTGAAAATTATGAGCCTAAACAGTTTTTGGACTTAGCTAAGTTATTTAGCAAAACAGCTTTAGAGGTTTGTGAAGGGCAACAATATGATGTTGATTTTGAGACTCGTGACGATGTGACGATTCCAGAGTATTTAAAAATGATAGAATATAAAACGGCAGTTTTAGTTGGAGCTGCTATGAAAATGGGAGCGATCGTAGCCAACGCGTCGCAAGATTGTCAAGATTCTATTTATAACTTCGGAAAGTATTTAGGAATTGCTTTTCAACTTCAAGATGATTATTTAGATGCTTTCGGGGACCCACAGACTTTTGGCAAACAAGTAGGGGGTGATATTATTGAGAACAAAAAGACCTATTTGTATTTAAAAGCTTTAGAGTTTTCTAACGATGAAGATAAATTGCAGCTCGAACGTTTATATAGTGTCAACCCTAATGATCCTAGTGATAAAATTGATACCGTGAAACAGCTATTTGTAGCTAGCGGTTCGGCGGAAGCCACAAAAAAAGAAATTGAAAATTACACTAAAAAAGCCTTTTCGGTCTTGGACTCACTTAAAATTTCAGAAGAAAACAAAAACGAACTGAAAACTTTTGGGAATGATTTAATGAATAGAAACACGTAATGCAAGTACCCGCAAATTTTGAAGAACTCATCTCGAAAACCGAAGAATTAGAGCTCTATTCAAAGTTGATAATTCAGATTAATAAAGACTTCTTATTGGCCAATATTGATCTCGATTTTGATGAGGCTATTTTGCCGTCAAGTTTAAAATACTTACTTCACGAAGTTGTTTTTAAATTGATACAAGAGAAATTTGCGGAGTACTTAAACCTACTTTATATCGTGGATGTTTCCGAAGAAAAAATCAGAACATTAGATATTTGCGACACATTGAAGTTGTCTGAGCAGGTTACTTTTTTGATTTTACAACGCGAGTGGCAAAAGGTTTGGTATAAGAATCAATATTCATAAGAAGATACAAATAGACGCTTCTCTATTGGCGTGAAACTAGTTCCAAAACCTGAAGCTAATGGGGTTTTAAACGGTGTTGTTTAGCTTGTCTAAATTAGAAAAAAACGGTTATAAAAGGGGAAATCGGATTTGCATAAACACTTTTGTTTTCATTGTATAAGACATCATACCGTAAGCTAAAAATAATATTGTTTGTTCTATATACTAATCCAACAAAAAGTGCTGGTACCCAATAGCTTTAATCTTGAAATGCACGATCACTAAATTTTTGATTTACGTTTGAATATTCAAATTCAACTGCCGCCTGAAGTTCATATATAGGGTTAAAGATACTTATTACGCTTGCTCCTAAAATTGTGGAGCTATATGATTTTTTTAGTCTGTTATACGTTCCGTTCACTCTCATTCTAAACCCAAAATCTTCATTAAATTGGTATATTGCATCAGGGGTGAGTGTGCCACTAAACAAGCCATCACTCAAACTCAAGCCAATAGCTGCATTAAATCTCACATGTTTCCAAAACTCATTTCCAGAAGCTTCGTCTTGTGAAAATGATTGAAAGGGGCTTAGGGCACATAGACTTATTAAAAGCAGGTATTTAAACTTTAAATGCTTTCAAATTTTTATAATTCTAAATTTGAGTTAAAAATGGCCCATAAATATACCAAAAACACATCTATTTTTAGTAAATGTTGTATTTTTGAATAAACTTTGTTGAAGCGAAAACGACAGCACCCATTTTATGGATAAATATTCTTTTTTAAACGCAGCACATACAGCATATTTTGCTGATTTATACGACCAATACTTAAAAAATCCCGATTCTGTTGAACCAAGTTGGAGAGCCTTTTTTCAAGGTTACGACTTTGGTAGCGAAAGCTATGGCATGGATGGAGATACTGTAGAAAGTGTTTCTGTACACAATAAGACGGAGTATGTACAAAAGGAATTTCAAGTTGTTAAATTAATTGACGGCTACAGAAATCGCGGTCATTTGTTTACCAAAACTAATCCAGTTAGAGATCGCAGAAAATATGAACCAACTCTTGATTTGGTTAATTTTGGTCTGTCAGAATCGGATTTAGATGAGACTTTCAGCGCTGGTGAAATTCTAGGGATTGGTAAACAATCACTCAGAGAAATCATTAGACATTTAAATAGTATTTACTGTGATTCTATTGGTGTCGAATATATGTATATTAGAAAGCCTGAAGAAATTCAGTGGATTCAAAATAAGCTTAATGTCAACGATTTTCAGCCTAATTTCTCTTCAGAAGAAAAAAAACATATTCTAAAAAAATTAAATGAAGCAGTCTCTTTTGAGAGCTTTCTTCATACTAAATACGTAGGTCAAAAACGGTTCTCTTTAGAAGGTAACGAGTCGTTGATTCCTGCTCTGGACTCTTTAATTGAAAATGCGGCACAGCATGGTGTTAAAGAATTTGTCATGGGAATGGCGCATCGTGGACGTTTGAGTACATTAACAAATATATTCGGAAAAAGTGCTAAAGACATATTTAGTGAGTTTGATGGAAAAGATTACGAGCAAGAAGTTTTTGATGGAGATGTAAAATATCACTTAGGTTGGACAAGTAATCGCAACACTGAAGGTGGACATAAAATTAATTTAAGTATTGCTCCAAATCCATCACACTTAGAGACCGTAGGCGCTGTAGTTGAAGGAATTGTAAGAGCAAAGCAGGATGATAAATATCCAGAAAATCCTTCACAAGTATTACCAATAATAGTTCATGGTGATGCTGCAATTGCAGGTCAGGGAATTGTTTATGAAGTTGTGCAAATGGCACAATTGGATGGATACAAAACAAATGGTACTATTCATATTGTTGTGAATAATCAAATTGGTTTTACCACAAATTATTTAGACGCTAGATCGAGTACGTACTGTACAGATGTTGGTAAAGTAACATTGTCACCAGTACTTCATGTTAATGCAGATGATGCAGAAGCTGTGGTACATGCGATGTTGTTTGCATTGCATTTTAGAATGAAATTTAAGCGCGATGTATTTATTGATTTGTTAGGGTATAGGAAATATGGCCATAATGAAGGCGATGAGCCTCGCTTTACACAACCAAAATTATATAAAGCTATTGCTAAGCATAATAACCCTAGAGATATTTATGCTGAAAAGTTAATATCAGAGGGGATTATTGATGGTAATTATGTCTCTCAATTAGAAAAACAATACAAAGATAAACTCGAAGAAAATCTTGAGGATTCTCGCAAAACAGATAAAACGGTTATCACACCATTTATGGAAGATGAATGGGTAGAGTATCACAATGTGATTGAAGATAAAATGCTTCAAACTATTGATACAACCTATTCAAAGGAGGGATTAGCTAGGATCACAAAAGTGATTTCAAATTTACCAAAGGATAAAAAATTCATTCGTAAAATTGAACGTTTAGTGCAGTCGCGTCAAAACATGTTTGATGAAGACAAATTGGATTGGGCAATGGCAGAGCATCTTGCTTACGGTACATTGTTAGAGGAAGGTTATGATGTTAGGTTTTCTGGTCAGGATGTGGAGCGTGGAACATTTTCACATAGACATGCCGTAGTAAAAGTTGAAGATAGTGAAGAAGAGATTTTGTTACTTAATGAATTAAGTGATCAACAAGGGAAATTCTTTATTTATAATTCTTTACTTTCAGAATACGGTGTTGTTGGTTTTGATTATGGTTATGCTATGGCAAGTCCAAAGACGTTAGTGATTTGGGAGGCACAATTTGGAGATTTCAGTAATGGAGCTCAGGTCATGTTAGACCAATATATTTCGGCAGCAGAAGATAAATGGAAACTTCAAAACGGATTGGTAATGTTATTACCTCATGGTTATGAGGGTCAAGGTGCAGAGCACTCATCTGGTAGAATGGAGCGTTACTTACAACTATGTGCAAAAGATAATATGTTTGTGATGGATTGTACAACACCTGCCAATATGTATCATTTGCTACGTAAGCAGATGAAGGCACAATTTAGAAAGCCATTAATCGTCTTTACTCCTAAAAGTTTATTACGCCATCCACTAGTCGTGTCATCTGTAGATGAATTTGCTAACGGAAGCTTCCAAATGGTCATTGATGACAGTACAGTAAAAGTAGATAAGGTTAAAACTTTGGTATTTGTTACTGGTAAATTTTATTATGACTTATTAGAACAACGCCAACAACTAGAAAGAGATAATGTTGCTTTGGTGAGAGTAGAACAATTATTCCCTGTACCAGAAAAGCAAATAAAAGAAGCTATTGCTAAATATAAAAACGCAGATGATCATGTTTGGGCTCAAGAAGAACCACGGAATATGGGGGCTTATAGTCACATGCTAATGAATTTAGATGCAGCTAAAACGTTTAGAGCAGCAACACGAAGACCTTATGGAGCACCTGCAGCAGGAAGCAGTGTTCGCTTTAAAAAACGTCATCAAGAAGTTATTGATTATGTATTTGATAAATCAAAAAATAACCAACGATAAATAAAAGAAGATTACCTTCCTTTAAAGGAAGATTTTATAAGAAATATAAACGGATACAAACGCTTAAAAATAAAATTTCAGAACGATGATTTTAGAAATGAAAGTTCCTTCACCAGGAGAATCAATCACAGAAGTAGAAATTGCAGAATGGTTAGTTGCCGATGGTGATTATGTTGAAAAAGATCAGGCCATTGCAGAAGTTGATAGTGATAAAGCTACATTAGAGTTGCCTGCAGAAGCAAGCGGAACAATCACACTCAAAGCCGAAGAAGGCGATGCTGTTGCCGTTGGAGCTGTAATATGTTTGATTGACACTAGCGCAGAAAAACCAGGAAGTGGAACTGCTAAGCCAGCTAAAGAAGAGAAAATTTCGACAGACTCGGCTAAAAAAGAAGAGGCTCCAAAAAAGGACGTATCACAACCTGCTGCAATTGAAACTAAAACGTATGCTGCAGGAGCAGCTAGTCCCGCAGCTAAGAAAATTCTAGATGAAAAAGGAATGGATGCAGCATCTGTTTCTGGAACAGGAAAAGATGGTCGTATTACTAAAGATGATGCTGTAAATGCAAAACCTTCTATGGGAACTCCAACTGGCGCAAACCGCGGAAGTTCACACAGTAAAATGTCAATGTTACGTCGTAAGGTTGCAGAGCGTTTAGTAGAAGCTAAAAATACGACGGCAATGTTAACGACATTCAACGAGGTTGATATGTCTCCAATTTTTGAACTGCGCAAACAGTATAAGGAAGACTTCAAAGCGAAGCATGGTGTGAGCCTTGGCTTTATGAGTTTCTTTACTTTGGCAGTTGTGAGAGCGCTAAAGATGTATCCAGCTGTGAACTCAATGATTGATGGCAAAGAAATGTTAACTTACGATTTTGTGGATATTTCCATAGCCGTCTCAGGTCCTAAAGGATTAATGGTACCAGTAATGAGAAACGTAGAAAACTTGAGCTTTAGAGGAGTAGAGTCTGAGGTAAAACGTTTAGCGATTCGTGCTCGTGACGGACAAATAACCGTTGATGAAATGACAGGTGGAACATTCACGATTTCAAACGGAGGTGTGTTTGGAAGTATGTTATCAACACCAATTATCAATCCTCCTCAAAGTGGGATTTTAGGAATGCACAATATTGTTGAGCGTCCCGTAGCTATTAATGGTCATGTAGAAATTAGACCAATTATGTACGTTGCTTTATCTTATGATCATAGAATCATTGATGGTAAAGAATCTGTAGGTTTCTTAGTTGCTGTTAAGGAAGCTTTAGAAAATCCAGCAGAATTATTAATGGACAACGATGTGAAGAGAGCATTAGAAATGTAATTATTTCTTTTTTTCTTCGGAAATATTAAAACGAGCGCAATTCATTTTTTGGATTGCGCTTTTTGTTTGGATTCACTTGTCGTTAGCGCTCGACTCTAAGGAGTGCTTGATTGATAACGTTTATGTATCATAACAGTTGCGGGTTTGCTTGCGAAAATTTTTTGGATGAAAATTAGTTGAAAAAAACACATAATGGGCTTTTTTTGAGGACTAAACTAGAATTATTTTTATAAGGGATTGTACCTGATTTTTGTTTTTCAGAGTATGGTTTAGCAAAATAGTATATCAAAAATATAGTCAAGATGATGATTAATATTAAAGTGGTTAAGGCAATGATTATTCTTTCCTTTTTTCGTTCTGACTCCGCTTTTCGTTTAATTCTTTTTTTAAGATGAATAAGTTCATGCTTTGAAACTTTTTGAAAAATTTAAATCTCTATTATTAGACTTAAATTTTGGCTTTTTTGAAGCTTTCATAGAACGATTTTGTTTCATTCTATTGTTCATATCCGCAATATGTCCAGCGCCTCCGCTCATTTTATAAATATTTTATTTCTTATTTAGTTTTACTAATTCAGTTTGACTTTCTCAAATGGCATACATATAATAGATATTCCTTCTGTTAATAACTGATAAAAGTTGCTCATAAGCCGACTGTCATAAAAGGTTTTACATTAACAAAACAACCGACAGTGTTTTCTTTAGTCGTGTAAATTAATGGTATTTGGTCTATAGGGTTTTGACATTGGTTATGGTTGCTATTACGACTAGTGAACAATAAAAGTGCAATACAAAATAACTGTGGGTGTTTTATTGAGGTTTGATTTGAATATAAAGTTATAGGTTTTTCTTTTAGGAAGAGTGAAAGTATCGTAAAGTCTATAGAGTTATATCGCATTTTATTAAATTGATAATACAAAAAAGCGCAATTCAAAGACTGAATTGCGCTTTTTATCCCTAATAAAAATAACTAACTAATGACTAAAAGAAATTAACAAGAATGTTAATTGATATGATTAAAATGGCGCTAAAAATTAAGCCAACAATAAACAACTTGTTTGTAAGGCTTTGTTTGTTTTTCATTGTTTCCATTATTATATATTTTTAAATTGTTTCTTCCTATTTCAATAAAGCTCTGAGATTATGAGGAGTCTCAGAGCCCTATATTCCCTAATTAATAGAGTAGTATTAAAAATCCCTATAATCTTAATAACTCTGGTGTAAATTTCGTCAATTAAGTTATACCAAACAATACGTAGTTCTACGTATATTTTGACTTTAAAGTGTTAAAATTTAGTTTTAGGCACAAAAAAACTGCAGAACAAAAAGTTGTAGGGCTGTAATTCGTTTTATTATAAAACACAATTAATTAGTCTCAAGCAATAAGCACGATTTGAGTTTTTAGTTAAATAAAAAACTCTGGTTCATATTGAACTAGAGTTTTTTGATAAATGAAAGTCCTCTTATAGAAATTATTAACACTGTAAATGTCATCATTTAAGCACGAATAGATAATTGTTATTTAATAAAAAACTCTGAATTGATAAACAATTCAGAGTTTAATAACTTAATTCTTCCCTACAAGAATTAATAACTTCACGAACAACAGTGTTAAATTAAAGTTGATCAATACGGAGTTCTGCATATATTTTGATTTCAGATTGTTGAATTTTCACTGTTGTGAAACAAAAAAGCTCTAGGCTAAAATAACTCTAGAGCTTTACTCCTTTTTTGCAAAAGGCAATTGATTAATAGCATTACAAACTTACAGTATTAGGTAGTACCAAACAATACGTAGTTATACGTATATTTTGATTTTAAAGTGTTAAAATTTCGATTATTTTGAATGCATATGAGTTGGAATAAATTACGTTAACAGAGTTAATGTTCTATAAATAAGAGTATTGAATGAATATGTCGCAGTTTTTCACGATAAAGAGAAAGTAGGCTAAAGAAATTTATATGAATTTAAAAATTCTTTATACTCTTTAGCATAGAGTAGAATGCTATTTGATTTGGACTCTAATTTGAGCTTAGTTCGGATATTGCTTTTATGCTTTTCTACAGTTCTATTAGATATGGACAAGTCTTTTGCAATTTCTTTCGCAGTTTTATTATCTGCAATACCCTTAATTACTTTCATTTCGGAGTCTGTTAAGGTTTTTAATGCTTCTGGTGTTTTCTTAATTTCGATATACTCTATGAGTTCTGGACTAAAATAATGGTATTCTCTTAAAATACAGGTTATACAATATTCGAGTTCGGCAATGGCGAACTCTTTTAATATGTAGCCATAAATACCTAAAGATTTTGCCTTATTATAAATCTCTTCACTTTTCTCAAAAGTGATAATAATTATTTTGGTATCGAGATTAGCTTCTTTGCATTTTTCAGCAACTTGTAAACCCGTAAGAATAGGCATTTGTATATCTAATATGGCAATATCTGGTTGGTGTGCATTTATTAGTGTGAAGGCTTCTTTGCCATTTTTTGCACTTGCAATAACATTAAATCCTTTTTCTAATAAGAAGTCTTTCAGGCCTTTTAAAATAAGCGGATGATCATCTGCTATTATGATTGAAGTTGACATTTTGCTATTAATAAGGGGGTTCAAGTATAAAGATAAGAGAATTTACAATTCTCTTACAATTTTAAATACAAGTATTTTTTCTCATAATCAATAACTGCTTTTGATTTTTTTAGAATGTCTGCTCCAATAATACCATCTACAGGTTTAGCATTATGGGTAGTAAGTGCTGTGTTAACATGAGTAAGGTTAAATAAAACTAAAGCAACTTTATTGTTTTTCCATGTTCCAATTTTAACTTTATTTTTTTTAGATACTTTCGTAAGCATATCTATCGCACCAGCCCCAGCTGCTTTTATGGCAGAGTCTTGAGCGATAAGCTTAAATGTTTTAATAGCCTCAAAACCAACACAGGAATTGGATGCACCAGTATCTAAAATAAACCGTCCTTTCACACCATTTATTGTAGCTTTAATTTCAAAATGATTAGTCTTAGTTAACTTCAATTTGATTTTAGTATAGCCTTTATCTAAAAGGTAGTCTTGTAAAGATTCCATAATGCGATAATTTATACAAATATAATCCTATAAATCAAGTATTTTTTATGGAACTCATTTTAGATTCTAGTTTTAAACCGAAAAGTATCCCTTTTGCACTATTATGAGGTTATTCTTTGTCGACATAGGAGCACTACGTTTGTAAAAAAGAATAAAGTTAGACTGTAAAATGGTAATTTTGCAGTGAAACCAAAACTCAAGTCGAGTTCACAATGATAATTACAGATACACATACACATTTATATAGCGACGCCTTTGATGACGATAGAAGTCAGATGATAGAACGAGCTATTTCTCAAAACGTTTCTAGATTTTTTATTCCAGCCATTGATTCTAGTTATACTAAGGCGATGTTAAAACTCGAAGCAGAGTATCCCGAGCACGTTTATTTGATGATGGGTTTACATCCAACATCTGTAAAAGATAATTATAAAGAGGAGTTACGACATGTTGAAGAGTTGTTAGCAAAACGACAATTTTATGCTGTTGGTGAAATAGGTATTGATCTTTATTGGGATACCTCTACACTGGCTATTCAACAAGAGTCATTTAGATATCAAATTAATTTAGCTAAACAGTATGGCTTACCCATTGTTATTCATTGTAGAGACGCGTTTGATGAGGTTTTTGAGGTTCTTGAGGAAGCTAAGGATGACAAGCTCTTCGGAATATTTCACTGCTTCACGGGAACTTTAGAGCAAGCACATAAAGCCATATCATATAATATGAAACTAGGTATTGGTGGCGTTGCAACCTTTAAAAACGGAAAAATAGATCAGTTTTTAAAGGTCATTGATTTGAAACATATTGTTTTGGAGACAGATGCTCCTTATTTAGCACCAAAACCTTATAGGGGAAAGCGTAATGAGAGTAGTTACATTATTAAGGTTGTTGAGAAATTAGCTGAAATTTATAATGTTTCCGAAGAAAAAATTGCCGAAATTACCACAGAAAATTCTAAAGAAATCTTCGGATTATAACTTATGCCAGCAACTCAACCTAATATATTATTGATTTATACAGGAGGTACCATTGGGATGATCAAAGATCCAGAAACTGGTGCTTTAAAATCTTTTGACTTTAATAATCTTCTAAATAATATACCAGAGCTTAAGTTGTTAGATTGCACAATAGAAACAATATCTTTTAAAGATCCTATCGATAGTAGTAATATGAATCCTAAATATTGGGTTCAAATTGCAGAAATAATTCAACGTAATTATAATGATTTTGATGGTTTCGTAGTGTTACATGGAAGTGATACGATGAGTTATTCTGCTTCTGCATTAAGCTTTATGTTTGAGAACCTTGCGAAACCAATCATATTTACAGGATCACAACTACCTATTGGGGATTTAAGAACAGATGCTAAAGAGAACTTAATTACCTCAATACAGATGGCATCTTTACATAAAGGAGGTAGGCCAGTTATTAAAGAAGTGGGCTTGTATTTTGAGTATAAGTTGTACCGCGGAAACAGAACTACAAAAATAAACGCTGAACATTTTGAAGCGTTTGAATCTCTAAATTATCCCCATTTAGCAGAATCTGGAGTTCATTTAAAAGTGAAATATGATGATTTGTTTAAACCCAATGCGCGCAAAAAATTAGTAGTACACAAGAATTTTGAAACTGATATACTATTAATTAAGCTATTCCCAGGAATTAGTGAGTTGGTTTTGACACCACTATTTGATAATCATTATGTGAAGGGAGTTATTATAGAAACCTATGGTGCAGGCAATACAACTACAGAGTTGTGGTTTTTAGAGCTGTTAAAAGCGACTATTAAAAGAGACATACCAATTATTAATGTCACACAATGTTCTGGAGGGAGTGTATCAATGGGTCAATATGAGACCAGCACACAATTAAAAACTATAGGTGTTATCTCTGGTAAAGACATCACTACAGAGGCTGCATTAACCAAATTAATGTTTATGTTGGGAGAAAAAGTGTCAATTAAAACATTCAAGACCATTTTTGAAACGGCATTACGAGGAGAAATGACATAGAAACTCTTAATTACCTTTTTTTAGTTTGATATGAGTTGTATGTTTGCAAACTTAAAATAGAGAGGTGGCCGAGTGGCTTAAGGCGCACGCTTGGAAAGCGTGTATACTTCACGGTATCGAGGGTTCGAATCCCTTCCTCTCTGCAAAAAGCCTACTAAAAGGCAATAAAAACCCTGTAAATTAATGATTTACAGGGTTTTTTATGATTTCTACTATGAGCTAATTAACCAATATATACCTCAAATTATAATTTGCGGTATATAAATTATCAGTATATATTAATTGTAACCTTCACCAGTATTTTTGTCTAATAGATGATATAGTATTTTTCGCTTAGTAGTAATTTTTATCGCTATGAAAGGCAAAGCTGTCGCTTTGTGTCATAGATATAATCAGTTAGAAAGTAGCTTCGATTTAAAAAAAGAATATTGAGATGGATTAGAAAGACTAAATCTATACGTATAAAATTAAAGATACTTATTGATGGTAGGATAGGGTTCTATTAGAAAGGCTCGATTCACCGTCATTAACTTTCCATCGCACTTCAATGACTTCATTTGCAGATAAAGTAGTAACCATGGCCTGAAGATGCACTATCGATCCTAACGTATTAATTGATCTACTAGAATTAGCGACCTCAATACCATTTTGATAAAGACCATAAGTCGTCATCGTATTTAAATTCGTCGATGCTGTTCCAGCTGGGTATTGTGTGCCAGAATGTGTGCCTGTAATTGTCAGGACCCCTAATGCAGTGCCTACATCTCCTGTGATAGAAGACGTTGGAGCATCTGTAATCGCACCAGCAGAACTCCACATCGCAAATGTGGAGAGGAAACCTAAGTCAATATAAGAGGTGCCAGACGGTATTGTGAGAATACAGTCAGCAACAATGCTCACCGCTCCTGCTTTTGTAAACATCCTTCCTTCGAGGTTTGTAGTTGCGCCTAATGAAATCGCTCCAGAAAGAGAGACTAAGGATCCTTTTAGTGCTGTACTAGCACCTGTAGAAATAGCAACATCTGAAACCCAGAAGATGTTATTGGAGCTCGCTCCATTAGTTAAATTTACAACGGTACTAACTCCTGTAGTAAATGCTCCGGGACCTCTAATAATAAATACTGAATTTGTGTCTCCGTCACCATCTAAAGTAAGAGTTCCTGCAATCGATGGAGCTCCAGCCACGTCATAGACTCCTGGCAACAAAATCTCTCCATTCCCAAAAACAAGACCATGAGTTGCATCGGTGACTGGTATTGCCATTAAGTCTTGATATATTTTGTCCATATCGGTAGTGCCTTGGGAAGAGCTAAATGTTTGATTGATTATTTTCTGAGCATTAAATGAAACGTCAAATCTACCCAAAGGAGGCGAAATGGTCATACCTTGTACCAATACATTAGTAGTGGATGTGGTACTAATCTCATTGCCAAAAACAACACAATCTATTCTAGGGTCTACGTTTCCTTTAATACCTATCCAACTAGGCGTAGAGGGTGATCCTATGTTTAATTGACCATCATTTAATGTTGTATTATAAATCATTAAGCCTGTTGCTGGAGAAGCTATTCCATCTCTTTCTAAAGTCGTTAAGCGCGGCATTAAAAGGCCTTTACTATTGGATGAAACATCTAAAACAGAAGAAATATCAGGAGTGGTTGTCCCTATACCAACTTGAGCATAAAGGCCACTTGAAGACAGTATAACAAACGGTATTAAAAAACACTTAATAGTAGTCGTTATTAGTGTTTTTTTTATTGCAATCCAGTAATAACACTTGGTAAGTAATACTGCTTTCATGATATTAGATATTTGTAACACAAAAGTATACTTCAATTAAAAGTTATTTCAAAATTTTCGATTGATGTAAAATATATGACGTTGGTTTGCATTTTGCTGTCGATGAATGGTTTTTATCTTAAGCATTGATTCATGTAGTTTCATTAAAAAAACAAATATAAGGGCCGAGATGTTACTCGATCATTAAACTAAAACTATTTTATGGAGGCAGCCGTTATTTATGGGTACATGAAACTATTAATTTAGGGAGCGAAAAACTGCAAATGAGTTTTTTGTGCTCTATATTAATAGCAGTGTATATTGACATAGTTGGTAAAATTTTTAATTCAATTATATATTTTAATTTATTTGAGAGGTATTCATGATTTGAAATTTCGCTCTTAAAAGTTATAAAGTCAAAAGTTTACGTATTGGGTTGATACCAAAATTCTCATGTTCTCAGTCCTAAATATTATTTTATCTACACTTTTGTTATATGCATAGCGATATTATTGATAGAAACACCAAAATTTATTAGTCTAAAACATACGGTAATTAAAATACAGAGCGAATCAATAATAAGTTTCTATGGTCCAGCGTAGCTTCACCAACATCAACTTTCCAGCGTACTTCAATGACTTCTCCAGCGACTAGTGTAGTAACTTTAGCTTGCAATGATACTACCGAGTTCAGTGAAATAATGGTTCTGCTAGAATTCGCTACCTCGGTCCCATTTTGATAAATACTATAAGTCGCCGTCGTTTCTGAACTTGATATTGTGCCAGCGGGGTATTGTTCTCCAATATGTGTTGCTGCTATGGCTATAGCGCCTAATCCAGTACCAACATCTCCAGTAACGGTAGAACTTATATCAGCTGAAACTGCACCGCTAGAGGTGAACATTGCAAATGAAGAGAGACTCCTTAAGTCAATGGGTGAAATGCCAGTAGGGATTGTTAGAATACAGTGTGCTCCTACACTTAATTCTCCTGCTTTTGTAAACACTCTTCCTTCAATGCTCGTACTTACACCCAATGAAACTGCTCCTGCGCGAGAAATCAAGGTTCCTTTGAATATTGAGTTAGCGCCTGTAGACATGGGTAGTTCCGATACCCAGAATATATTATTTGAGCTAGCTCCATTAATCAAAGTTACAGTTGTGCCAACTCCTGTAGTAAATGGACCTGTGCTTCTTATGATAAATTCAGAATTTGGGTCGCCACCGCCGTCTAATACAAGTGTTCCTGCAATTGATGTTGTTCCAACGAGGTCATATACACCCGGAGGTAAATTCTCTCCATTACCAAAAACAAGAGAGTGAGCGGTATTAGTAGCTGTTATGGACATTAAATCTTGGTATATCAAGTCGATATCAATGAGGCCTTGGGTCGTATTAAAGGGTTGATTGATGGCGGTAGTGGTGTGTTGGCCATTAAATGAAACAGCATAGGTGCCAATTTCAACCGATTTCGTCATGCCTGGTACTAACAAATTGTCAGTGGATATAGTGCTGATATCATCTCCAAAAACGACAGAGTCAATCAAAGGTTCTTGAGGCCCTTTGAGGCCTATCCAATGCGATGTCGAGGGAGTTCCAATGTTTAATTGACCATCATTCAATGTCGTATTGTAAATCATTAAACCCGTCGCTGGAGAGACTATTGCGTCCCTTTCTAATGTGGTTAAGCGTGGCATTAAAAGTCCTTTGCTATTAGAAGAGACATCTAGGATAGAAGAAATATCAGGTGTTGTTGTGCCTATACCAACCTGAGGATAAAGAGCATTTGAAAACAGCAGAATAAGCTGTATTGAGAAACATTTTAAAATAATTTTCATAAGTAAGTTTTTTGTTTTGGATGGCGCAAGATACATAATAATTGCATTTCATCTAACTTTTTATACATTTAATCGATTAAAATTGTAATTATAATTATAAATTTACGACATGTTCAGCCTATTAAAGTGAACTATATCAAAAAAAAATAGACTATTAAGACTGCTTTTTTTTAATGAGAAACATTGAGCAAACTGATAATCAAATTTTTATTTTCTTATCTATAAAGCATAAAATGACCTATAGTAAAGCTCAGTGTTTTTAATTAAATTTCTCTTGTTTTAGTTATCAATATGCGGTAATAAAGTGATGGATATATTTATGACAACTACAATCATGTTTTACGACGGGATTTGATGCACGAAATTTAGTTCTACCTGTTTTATATATTCTGATTTTAGATATGAAAAACGATAATTTTCTTAGTTCATTTTGAGGATGTTTTCTATTACGGTAGTAATCTCTTTTATCCGTGTTTCTCCTTTATTTATATCTTTTACAGAATGTTATTCATGAAGTAATGCCACATCATAAATCTTTCTTTTAGTTTTTTCACTGATCTTGATAGACGATAATTCGCAGTTAAGACTATATGTTTATGAGTTAATTTGTTATCTGAAGTTTTTCAAATGTTCTAATCTTTACTATTAAAAAACTACTAGAGATTGAGAATTTTGGGTCTACTTCAAACGTATTTAGTACATAATCATAATTTGATATGTTGATTACTTCGAACAAAGTGTTTATAATTTAAAACGCATCAAATTGGTGTTTTTTGTGTTTAAAAAAGACCATAATTGGTTAAAAGAGGCTCCTTAAGGTGTGATTTGCAAGATTTAAAGTGCTTTTAAATTAGTTTAAATCAATAAGATTGGGTATCATAGACTTAAAATAAAATATAGATAAGGGCTAAATCAGTTTATTAAATTTATTTCAACCGTAATTTGAGTAAGAACTATCAATTTACGTGATAAATATTAAGGGCTAAATATTCTGAAGCTTAATTGTTTGCAAGTTTTAATGTTTCCGAAGAAAGAAAGAGATTTATACTCATCTAAAATAGGAATATATCAACAAACTATAAGTTTTTCATTTTATAGCTAAATAATCCAAAACATTTTATTTAATTTCGGCATTATTAATAAATGTTAATTGATTAAAACAAGGTTAAAACGTTACAGTCAATTTGTATTTTTATTTTTTAATTCCATTTTTTTTTTATCTTTAACCCTTTAACTAATAAAATTAAGAACAATCACGATGAAAAGACTTTTTTCAATCTTAGCCATAGTAGGTATCATGGCTTTCGGTACTGTTAGTGCAAGTACAAATGCAAACACAGTTGAGACTGCATCAACAGCAGTTACCACTACATTTCAAGACGATATGGCAGCAGACGCTGACAAATCATTTACTCAAGAAGTAAAAGAACGTTTTATTGAAGGTGGTCCATTTTTTATGGGAATTGTATTATTATGTTTAATTCTAGGTTTAGCAATTGCTATTGAAAGAATTATTTATTTAAATCTAGCAACAACAAATTCTAAGAAATTAACTCAAAACGTAGAGGATGCTCTTAATTCTGGTGGAATTGAAGCAGCTAAGGAAGTTTGTAGAAATACAAAAGGACCTGTTGCATCAATTTTTTATCAAGGATTAGATCGAGCAGACGAAGATATTGATGCTGCTGAGAAAGCTGTTGTAGCTTATGGTGGTGTTCAAATGGGACAATTAGAGAAAAATGTTTCTTGGATATCTTTATTCATAGCTTTAGCGCCGATGCTTGGTTTCATGGGTACTGTTCTTGGTATGATTGATGCTTTTGATAAAATTGAAGCTGCAGGTGACATGAATCCTTCATTAGTAGCAGGTGGTATTAAAGTGGCCTTATTAACGACTGTATTTGGTCTTATTGTTGCTATTATATTACAAATATTTTATAATTACATCATCTCTAAAATCGATAGTATTGTTAATGATATGGAAGATTCGTCTATCACATTGATAGATTTGTTAGTAAGACACAAGAAATAATAACCTAATTATTAAATCAAACAGAACATGAATATTCAAAAAATAGTCAAAATTGTTGCTTTAGTAATAGGTCTAATTGCAGTATTCTTTTTAGTGAGAATAATGATGTTAGGAGATGAGGCTATTAAGACAATTCCTGAAAATCAAGGTATTTTATCTGGATTCGCTAATCTTGCTTATATAGTCTTAGCAATAACAGCAATTACTGCTATTGTATTTAGTTTGGTTAACTTAGTTAGCCATCCTGATAAGCTAAAGAAAGCATTAATGTCTTTAGGTGTTTTTGCTCTTGTATTGGCGGTTGCATGGTTTGCATCTTCTGGACAAGAACGATTACTAAGTGACGGTACAACTTTAACTGCAGGTCAATCGCAAATGATTGAGGCTGGAATCAAGGCATTTTATATCTTAATTTTATTAGCAGCAGGTTTAATGTTGTTTTTTGGAGCTAAGAAGATGCTAAGCAAATAATAATGTAATTATGGCAAAACGATCAGCACCAGAAGTTAATGCAGGTTCTATGGCGGACATAGCATTCCTTCTTCTTATATTTTTCTTAGTGACTACAACGATTCCTAAAGATTCTGGAATTAATCGTAAGCTACCTCCTATGGAGCCGCCTAACGATGATGAAGTTATTATTAAGCAGAAGAACATTTTTACGGTTTTAATTAACGGTAAAGACCAATTATTAGTTGAAGATGAGCTCATGGAGCTCAAGGATTTACGTAAAGCTGCTATTGAATTTTTAGATAACGGAGGTTCAACTGACGCTCAAGGTAATAGTTGTGACTACTGCAAAGGCGCGAGAGACCCTAAGTCATCAGATCACCCTGATAAAGCTATTATCTCTCTGAAGAATGAAAGGGAAACATCCTATGCTACTTATATCTCTGTGCAAAATGAATTAGTTGCTGCGTATAATGATTTACGTAATATTAGAGCTTTAGATATAGGATCAAGAAAAGGATTTAGCAACATGGACTTTGTAATGATGGAAAAAAATTATAAGGATACTAATTTCAACGGAAATAAAGAAAAACTTAAGGCGGTCATTGACCAAATTAGACAAGAATATCCTGAGAAGCTCTCTGAAGTACAATAAATAAAAACACGAAAAACTTATGTCTAAATTTAAAAGTAAAAAAGACAATGCCTTACCAGCGGTAAATACGGCATCATTACCAGATATCGTTTTTATGCTATTGTTTTTCTTTATGGTAGTGACAGTAATGAGAGAAGATACTCTCCTCATTGAAAACAGATTACCGCAAGCAGATCAGGTTGAAAAGCTAGAAAAGAAATATCCTATTAGCTATATATATGCTGGGAAGCCTGCGAAAGGGTACGAAAAATTTGGTAAAGAAGCTAGGTTACAACTCAATGATAAGTTTGCCGATATTTCGGATATTAGAGCATTTATCAATGCCGAGAGGGCTGGTATTGCTAGAGAAGAGTTAGTCGATTTTCTAACAGTATCTCTCAAAGTTGATAGAGATGCTAATATGGGTATCGTTGGAGATATCAAAAAGGAACTTAGAGAGGCTAATGCATTAAAAATTAATTATACGGTAGGTACAGGTAGTGCTCTAGATAATTAATATTTGTAGACATCGCACATTATATTTAAAAGCATCCAATTTGGATGCTTTTTTTATGTCTGGAAGAGAAATGTTTTAATACGTATTACGTTATATTTGTACTATGAGGCAGCTTATTTTTTTATCCTTCCTATTGTACTTGCTTCCTGTTTCGGCGCAGATTAGTGAAAACTCGTTTTCTAATGGTAATGACAACGATAGTATTGAGATTGTAGATGAGAACTATAGAGAAGATCAATTTTATATTGCAGTTACTTATAATTTGTTAGGTAATAAGCCAGAAGATGTGTCTCAAAATGGATTCTCAAGTGGATTTCATTTCGGTTTTATTAGAGATATGCCTCTAAACAAAACACGTAATGTAGCTCTTGGATTAGGAGTCGGGATTTCTAGTAACTCCTACAACCAAACCTTATTAATTTCCGAAGATAATAACACTTATAATTATGATGTTTTAGGAGCTGTTTCATTTAGTAAAAATAAGTTTACTACATATTTGGTGGAGTTCCCTTTAGAATTGAGATGGCGAACATCTACTGCAAAAGACTTTGACTTTTGGAGAATATACACAGGAGTTAAATTGGGTTATGTTATCTATAATACTTCTAAATTTAGAGGTAGCCCTGAGGATATTCTGTTATCCAATATTGGAGACTTTAATAGTTTACAGTACGGTATAACACTTAGTGCAGGATATTCGAACGTTAATTTTCATTTCTACTATGCGCTTAATACTATTTTTGATACTAATGCGACATTAAGAAGTAGTGGAGAAAATATAGACATGAACGTTATAAAAATTGGGTTGATTTTTTATATTCTTTAATATTTCAGCTTGTAAACAATATTATATCCAGTAATTAAGTACTATAAGTTGTGGCATCAATCCCACAAGGAAACCGGCTGTTAGTTCAACGGGTGTATGAGCTTTCATGTGAAGCCTTGATGTTGCAATAGCTCCCAAAATGATACACATAAGCGCTAAAGTACCGTTAATATTTATTTTAAAGTGAATTGCTAGAGCCATAGCAAACATAAAAAAACCTGCAGATGCAATCATATGGATACTCGCTTTAAACTTAACAAGTGCTAGCGCAAAACACGTCATTGTAGAGATTAGAATGCCTATAAAGAAGAAATATAGTTCTGGGATTTCATTTTTAGGTAATACTCGTATTACAATAAGAATTATTATAATACTATTTATAAGTAGTGGTATTCTTCGTTCTTTGACTGTTTCGAGATGAAACGTATCTACTTTATTAATTGTTCTTAGTAAGTAGAATAGTAGAATAGGTAATACAATGGTTAAAATTGTAATGGAAAACACTTTGGCTTTCATCACAGATTCTGGAATGAAACGTGGTGTTT
>NZ_JBLIET010000002.1:0-145591 GCF_047633235.1 Psychroserpens sp.
AACCGGACTTTTTGATCCTACTGTTGATTCCGAAGGCGTTTATACGTACACTTTAATTGGAACGCCACCTTGTGATGATGCATCGGCTACAGTTACTGTGACTTTTGTTCCAACTCCAAATGCTGGAGAAGAAAGCAACGCTATAATTTGTAGCGATGATGGCACTCAAGATTTATTTAATTATTTAGGTGGTACGCCTGACTTAGGCGGCACATGGAGTCCTACAACCGCCAGTGGAACTGGGATTTTTGATCCTAATCTAGATATCGCTGGTATTTACACGTATACGGTTACAGGTCCAATCGCCTGCAACCAAACAGATACTTCCGCAGTATCTGTAACAATAGAGATAAATCCAAACACAACTGGTTTAGAAATTTCTTCCGAAGATATCTGTTTAGGACTTTCAATTGATATCTCCATTTCAAATGCCACTCTTTTACCTGATGGGTCATTTATTTTGACTTATAATCTATCGGGAGCAAATCAATCTGACAACGCGATAACAATTAATATTACTAATGGAATCTCTATTTTTAATATACCTGCCAATCTGCTAACAACTCCTGGATTAACAACTGTAACTATAGCTTCAATTATATCAATAGACTCAATATGTAGCGCTGACGTATCTGCAATTACCACTTCTGACTTTATAATTTTTGATAGTGTTACGCCTCAAATTATTCAAAATGGAAATATCTTTTGTACTCAAGATGAACCAACAATAGAAAATTTATCAAATAATATAACAAGTACAGATGACATTACGTGGTTTGACGCTCCTATTAATGGTAATAGTTATTCTAATATTGATACATTAGTAGATGGTGAAACATATTACGCATCTGCTTTAACAGATAATGGTTGTGAAAGCATAAACAGATTAGAAATCACGGTACTACTTGAAGACTGTCCTGAAGAGATTGTAATCCCAGATGGATTTTCACCTAATAATGATTCCATAAACGATGAATTTACAATTGAAAATTTAAGAGACTTATATCCTGGTTTTACTCTAGAAATTTATAATCGCTACGGAAATATTTTATATAAAGGAGATATAAATACCTCTGACTGGGACGGTACTTCTAAAAAAGGTCTAACTCTAGGAGAATCTTTACTACCAGTTGGCGTGTACTTCTTTGTGTTAGAATTTAATGACGAAAACAATAAAAACCCAATCCAAGGGAGAGTCTATTTAAGCAGGTAGTAATTTGAAAATATTATGACTAAGAAACTCATAACATATAGCATAAAAATCATCCTACTTTTTGTAGGTGTACTTGGATATTCCCAACAAGATGCTCAATATACGCACTATATGTATAATATGAGTGTTATTAATCCTGGGTACGCTACAGATGATCCAGACCTCATAAATCTAGGACTTTTACACCGTGCACAATGGGTTGGATCTGTTGGAGGACCAACTACAAGTAGCTTTTTTGCTCACACCTCATTGGGTAACAAAATGGAAGGTGGGATTTCTGCAGTTCACGATCAAATTGGAGACGTCGTTAAAGAAACAAATTTATTTGCTGATTTTGCTTACGCTATTCCACTCAGTGAAAATACAAAACTCTCTTTTGGGGTAAAGGCTGGTGCTACATTTTTTAGTACTAACTTTAATGGATTTGTCTATTCTGATAATTTACCTGATCCTGCATTTGCCAATAATCTGAGTAAAACCTATCCTAATATAGGAGTCGGTGCTTTTTACTTCGGAAAACAGTTTTATTTAGGTTTTTCTGCTCCTAATCTATTAGAATCAGAACATCTAGATAATGATAGTGGAATTGTAACGTCAAGAAAAGAAGAAACGCATCTGTTTTTTACTGCAGGATATGTGTACAATATAAACGAAAAAATAAAACTAAAACCAGCCATGATGGCAAAAGCAGTTTCTGGCTCGCCACTATCTTTAGATTTAACAACTAATGTCTTAATAAATGATGTTTTTGAAATAGGTGTTGGTTATCGTTTTGATGATTCTGTAAGTGGATTAGTCAACTTTAGGATTATTGACTCGTTGCGCATTGGTTATGCTTATGATTACACCCTCTCTAATCTTGGCAACTTTAATACTGGGTCACATGAAATTATTCTACTCTTTGATATTGGAAAACTAGGAAACGGATACGATAAATCACCACGATTTTTCTAAACACTTAATTATGAACAAAAATTATATTCTTATATATCTTTTATGTGTTTGCAGTTTAAGCTTTGGACAAAAGAAAAGTTTAAAACGAGCAAATAAACTATTTGACAATAAAGCTTATGTTGAAGCAGCAGAACTATACAGACAGTTAGAGGATACTCAAGAATCACTTGAGAAACTTGGAGATTCTTATTATTTTAATTTTCAAATGAAAAAAGCAAATGATGCTTATAAAAAATTATTTGAGAATTATAAGGACAGTCTAGATTTAGAGATTTATTTTAGATATGCAAACGCTTTAAAAGGCATTGAAGATTATGACACTGGAGATAGCATAATGAGTGATTACTCTAACCTTCCCGAAAATACTCCTCAATTAATAGAGGAGTTAACCTCGTTAACACCCTATAACTATGCGGTAAATCAAATAAAAAGCGGTTCTAATATTGGTGATTTTGGAATTACTTACTTTAAGGATAAAGTTGTTTTTGCATCCTTACGAAATTCAGATAATCCTAAATATGCGTGGAATGAAAACCCCTATTTAGATTTGTATAAAGCTTCGGTTTCTGAAGATAAAAACCTTGAAAACGTAGAGCCTTTTTCCGAAGATATAAACAGTAAAACACACGAAAGTAATGCGACATTTAGTAGCGACGGACAAATAATGTACTTTTCTAGAACTAATAAAAAACGTGTCAAAATTGGTGACGAAAAAATTGCCGTTGTTAAACTCTATCGTGCCGAATTGATTGATAGCGCATGGACAAACATAACTGTAATGCCTTTTTCAAGTGACTTTTACTCTACTCAACATCCCACATTAAATAAAGACAACACTAAATTATATTTCTCAAGTGATATGCCAAGCACTACAGGATCCTTTGATATTTATTATGTAGATATCACAGGTGAAAATTATAGTAATCCAATTAATTTAGGAGGCACAATAAACACTAAACATAGAGAGCAATTTCCTTTTATTACAAATGAAGAAACACTCTATTTTGCATCTAATGGACACAAGGGTTTAGGCGGTTTAGATTTATATCTTTCTACTTATAAAGACGCACAGTTTGAAGAAGCTTTAAATCTGGGACATACTATAAACTCTGGCATGGACGATTTTGGTTTCGTATTGCAAGATTCTATTCAAGAAGGATTTTTCTCGTCTAATAGAGATGGAAAAGATCGTTTATACGCGTTTACCAGAGAGCCAAACGTTAAAACGTACTTCCTAGAAGGAGAAGTACGCGATAAAAACTCAAAAGAGATTTTACCAGGATCTTTGGTAACCTTATTTAATGAAGAAGGAAATATTGTAAAGCAAATAATCGTTGGAGATGACGCTAAATATAAATTTGAAACCGAACCAAACAAAGCCTATAAAATTGAAGGATATAGAAGTTTTTATATCCCTACTCTTGAGGACCTCAACACCAATGAGGAAGGCAAAATTGAATTTGATATAGAACTTGAAATTGAATCTTATGACGATGCCGAAGATATTGTAGTCACCAAAACTGATGGTTACATTTATATAGAATTGGAAAATATCTACTTTGATTTAGATGAATGGGCTATCAAACCAAAAGCAGCAAAAACACTCGACATTCTAGTTAATCTTCTAAAAAAATATCCTAGAATGGAAGTACAACTAGGAGCTCACACAGACTCTAGAAGCAGTGATAGTTATAACTTAGTGCTTTCTAACAATCGTGCTAAATCGACATTAAATTATATCGCCACAAGAGGCGTTGATAACGTACGTTTAAAATCTAAGGGCTTTGGAGAAACCCAACCTTTGGTAGACTGCGATGACAATTGCTCTGAGGTAGAGCACTCTATTAATAGGCGTTGCGAGTTTATTATCCTTAAATAATAAAGTCGTCCACGCCTACCAAAGACACTAATTTAAAGGTATTTCTAAAAATTGAATACCGTTATACTCAATAAGGTATTCTTCATTTAAATACACTGGTAAATCCTCTCCATTTGGGTTACCTAATCCCACTCCAGCATATAATACTTTAGCATCCTTGTCAAACGCGTGATTTTTGAAGGTTTCCATCCAAACCACATCGTAATTATTAGGGTTATCGGGTAACAAAACAGCTCTAACAATAACAAAAAAATACTGACTATTTTTGTCTATACATACAAATTGAGGATGCTTTTTCAACTTACTATTAATAGCTACAAACTCAAAACCACGATTTTCTAAATCTTTTCCAACATGGTTCATCGCCAAGTTATGAAGTTCTTGTAATGTCAATACTTTACTCATCTGGTAAAGATACAAACTTGCTATTTAAATCTTACAAATTCTGCATCACTAAATGTGTAATTGGACACAGGAATAACAGCATTATTTTTGAGTGTATACCATGGAGAGATTAAAGAATCTTCAAGATTTTTAACCAAATGAACACTTTAAACTGGCGTATTACCTTGAAACTACACATAAAGGCTACCCATCACAAATACATACCGCTACAGTAATCCCTGAATTGAACCAATTCCTAAAGAAAAACGAATTTAGAAATGGACTAAAACTTTCAGTAATGAACAATACAGGAATTGCGGCGGCTCACAAAGAGATGACCCAGCTTCTTCACAAATTGGATCAATAGATACAAGACGATTTAAACAAAGACGGAAAATAAGGTTAACCTTTTTATACCTATTCATCAACTGCTCATTTCCAAAATAAGCATATAAAAAGTAGCTGCGCTATGATATTGGCAAAATCAATATTGTAATGACTAGGATTTTGATTGCATAATAAATTAATGAATAGACTATCAATAAAATGTCAGAGATAGCAACGTCATAATTAGTATTACGTCTCATAAAAGGTGGTAAAGCGCTTTGAAAATATTTTGATGCTGTACTTATAGCAATCACAACTCGTAAAAAGCTAAATAGGTGAGTCCCTTTATTTAGCCCAAAAATCATTACCTTGAACGACACAAAGAAATCCCAAATAAATGCGCATTAAACTTCCCTTTAAAGCCCAAAACTCAGTAACATTTATTTGTTTTCTGTCATTAATACTGCTACAATGTGAAAACCGAAGTAGCTTACCAGACCCTTTAGAAGCTGGCTGGAATAATGAAGCTGTTTGCGAAGTTATAGATGACAACGAGAGCCTAAGAGTTTTAAAATGCACATTTGCTCCTAATATTGGTCATGAGAAACATTATCACAATCCGCACTTTGGCTATACACTTGCTGGAAGTAAATTCAGAATAAAAGATACTACAGGAACCCGAGAGGTTACTGTCCCAACTGGTTATAGTTTTAGTAAAGATAAAATTTATACGCACGAAGTACTTAATATTGGCGATAGTACTGCTGTATTTTTAATCATGGAATATAAATAATATTATGGACGGATTTAATATCGTAATGGTAATTACCATTATACTTTTTGCAAGATTGGGAGTGCAATTAGTGACGGGTTACATTAAGATGAAAAAAGAAACCAAAGAAGATCAACGAGACTTAGATGATCTCTAGCGGGTAATACACTGTTAAAGTTTTGTATTCACTTTTGTTTTTTTGTATCTTTTGTAGAAACTTTAACAAGTGATACTATGAAAACGCCTCAACGACTAGATGAAGCCATTAAAAAACTCTATCTCGCTTATCATAATAACGAACTACATCCAGAATGCTGTAAAAGTTGTGCCGTAGGTAATATATTAGACCGCACAGATTCTTGGCAGCACCTCTCTGACGATCATGGGTCTCTACGACTGAATTACCTCGGAAATGTACACCAGATGCTAAATAGGCGTTTTAACGGCTATACACCTCAAGAATTATTACACGTTGAAGCTACTTTTCTTAGCGCATGTGGTTACCAATTACCATTTAAACGATATCATAAAAGACCAGAAAATCCGCAAGACAAAGAATTATTATTTAATGGCCTCTGCGCAGTTATTACCTTATTGTGTCGATTAGATAATGTGACAAATGTTATGGATTACACCAAACTATTTGAGGTCAAAAACGACCAACCAAAGTACACCCTAATCTATTAATACTTTACATTAGTATTCCTACTCTTTAATCACTTTGTTAAACACAAAAAACCAACTCTTAAGGAGCTGGTTTTGTATTTTAATTTTTAAAATATCGACTATGACATTACTGTTTTCAAAGTAATTTTAGCCTCCAAAATCATCGAATCTAATGTGCTCATCGGCGATACCGAAATCTTCTCCCATTTTTTGAACCGCTTGGTTCATTAATGGAGGTCCACAGAAATATAACTCTATATCTTCTGGAGCTTCATGTTTAGACAAATAATTATCAATTACACAATTGTGAATGAATCCAACAAAACCGTCTCCAGGCGCATCAAGATCTTCTTTTACTTTCCAGTTGTCTTGTTCCATAGGCTCAGAGAGTGCCATATAGAATTTAAAGTTTGGAAAATCTTTCTCTAATGCTCTAAAATAATGAATATAAAATAACTCGGCTTTAGATCGTCCTCCATACCAATACGTTACTTTACGTCCTGTCTTTAAGGTTCTAAATAATTCATATAAATGTGAACGCATTGGAGCCATACCTGCACCACCACCTACGTACAACATTTCACTTTCAGACTCATTGATAAAGAATTCTCCATAAGGACCCGAAATTGTTACTTTATCTCCAATCTTTTGATCAAATATATAAGACGATGCAATACCAGGATTCACATCCATCCAACCGCCTTTCGCCCGATCAAAAGGAGGCGTTGCAATACGTACATTAAGCATTATTTTACGTCCTTCAGCCGGAAAAGAAGCCATAGAATAAGCTCTCTCAATCGTTTCGTTGTTTTTCATAACTAAAGGCCATAAACCAAATTTCTCCCAATCCGCTTTAAACTTATCTGGCTCACCTGGATGATCATCTGGATGTGCTTCAACCTCCATATCTGAGTACTTTATTTCACATTCAGGGATTTCAATTTGAATATATCCTCCAGCTTTGTAGTTCATATCTTCAGGAATTTCAACAACAAATTCCTTAATAAACGTCGCCACATTATAATTTGAAACCACAGTAGCTTCCCATTTTTTAATTCCGAAGACTTCTTCCGGAATTGTAATTTCCATATTCTGTTTAACTTTCACTTGGCAAGATAAACGTGCTCCATTTGCTAATTCTTTTCTACTAAAGTGAGGCGTCTCTGTAGGTAAAGCTTCTCCACCTCCCTCAAGGACGTGACATTCGCATTGAACACATGTACCACCACCACCACAAGCTGATGGTAAAAATATTTTTTCTGCACTCAAGGTCGTTAATAACGTACTACCTGATGCGACTTGAATCTCACGCTCACCATTAATTGTGATCGTTACTGGACCAGATGGTGATAGTTTTTGTTTCACAAATAATAATACACTTATAAGTATTAGCGAGATTACTAAAAACGCTGCTACCGTTGCCACTACTGTTCCTATTGTTCCTGCTTCTAAAAACATCATACTATTCAATTGTTTTAGTATTATTAGCTAACTCTTTATTATCTTCAGTTGTTTGTTGAACGTCAACTGTTTGCTCCTCTTCAACTATTTCTTCATCTCCACCTGTTAACATACCTCCAAAGCTCAAAAAACCAATACCCATTAAACCTGTAATGATAAATGTAATTCCTAAACCTCTTAAAGGTCCTGGCACATTAGAATATCTGATTTTCTCACGAATGGCTGCTATTGCTAAAATTGCTAAAAACCATCCAATACCAGAAGATATTCCATAATTTAATGCTAATCCTAAAGTTTCTATTTCTTTAGATTGCATGAATAAAGAGCCACCCAAAATAGCACAGTTTACTGCGATAAGTGGTAAAAAGATCCCAAGTGAGTTGTAGAGTGAAGGCGAGAATTTTTCAACTACAATTTCTACTAATTGCACCATGGTTGCTATGGTAGCAATAAACATGATAAACGATAAAAAACCTAAATCATAATCTGCATATTCAGGACCTAACCATATTAAGGCTCCTGGTTGCAAAAGATATTGATCCAAAAGCCAGTTTAAAGGCACTGTAACAGCTAAAACAAAAATAACCGCTGCTCCTAAACCTACTGCTGTAGCGACTTTTTTAGATACTGCTAAGTATGAGCACATCCCTAAAAATACTGCAAATACCATATTATCGATAAAAATAGCCTTGAAAAATAATTCGATGTGTTGTATCATTGTCTTTTATTTTTAATATTTTGCTTCCTTATTTTTGATTTAAGTCAAACATCAAACCGAATACAAGAAACTTAATACCTCTTTTAGTCTTCTATTAAATCTTTATTTCTACTACGTTGTACCCAAATCAATAACCCCACAATGATTAAAGCCATTGGTGGCATTAACATGAATCCGTTGTTTTCATAACCTGTTGAATACACGCCTGTCTTTTCAATGGCATCACCAAGAACTGGAATTCCGAATAACGTACCAGATCCTAATAGTTCTCTAAAGAATCCAACAATAATCAAAATCACACCATATCCTACAGCGTTTCCAATTCCGTCAAGGAATGCTCTCCAAGGCCCATTTCCGAGGGCAAAAGCCTCAAAACGTCCCATAATGATACAGTTTGTTATAATTAGTCCAACGAACACAGAGAGTGTTTTACTCAACTCATAAGCATAAGCTTTAAGTACTTGATCTACAATAATCACTAAAGAAGCAACTACAATAAGCTGTACAATAATTCTAATTTTTGATGGTATAATATTACGAATCAACGAAATAACGACGTTACCAACACCCATTACAAAGAGTACTGCTATTGCCATTACTAAGGATGCTTTTAGCTCTGCTGTAATAGCTAATGCCGAACAAATACCGAGTACTTGAATGGTAATTGGATTATTATCTGCTAACGGATCTGTTATTAACTTAGCGTCTTTTTTTGAAAGTAGTCCCATAATTTAGTTCGCTGTTTTTAGGTTTTGAAAATAAGGCATATATAATTTAAGATCTGCTTTTATCATTGCCGACACACCATCACCAGTAATAGTTGCTCCTGCTAACGCGTCTACCTCATAATCTGTTTTATCATTATTTTTAGGATCTGCATTACCTTTTGCCACTTTAATACCTTTAAATGCTCCAGACTCTGACAATAAGTGTTCACCTTCAAAATCATCCATAAAGTACCGTTGCTTGATGTTGGCACCTAATCCAGGTGTTTCTGCTGCATGATCAAAAAAGGCTCCTCTTACAATCATATCACTATCTAAAGCGATGAAGCCCCAGATAGCATCCCAAAGACCTTTACCTCTAATTGGAGCTACATATTGTGTTTCTCCATCTTTTGATTGTCCGACAAATAAAGGTAACAAACGAGATTCTCCGGCTTTTGCATTCGCCTGTTGTTTTTTGACATCAATTAAGTAAGGTTCTTTACCATTATTAGCATCCATAAATTCTTGTCTGGTCATTGTTTTAATAATTTTACCATCCTTAGACTCCAACACTAATTGCTCTGAAACTTTTGTCTTAAACAACGCTGCAACTTCTTTCGTAGATACAAATGTAATATCACCATCACCCTGGTTGTCATTGACACCTAAAGCATACAAAATATTTTGTTGCTTCTCAATACGTTCGTTTTCTGCTATATTTGGTTTTAGAGACGATGCTGTAAAAGCTAATAAAGACCCAACAACCACTACCATAATTATGGCAAAGATTATTGTGTATCCGTTTTTATCTGTTCTTTTTTCCATAGTTACGCAGTTTTAAGTTTTAAACGTCTCATACGACGCTTTACATTTCCCTGAACCACATAGTGGTCAATTGTAGGTGCGAATACATTCATTAACAAGATTGCCAAGAATACGCCTTCTGGATATGCAGGATTAAATACACGAATCATAATGGATATGAAACCAATTAAGAACCCGTAAATCCATTTTCCTTTATTTGTTTGAGAGGCCGTTACTGGATCTGTTGCCATGTATACTGCTCCAAATAAAATACTACCAATAATTAAATGTTGCCAGAATGGTACATTCATTAATCCGTAGAATTTGCTTGTTTCTCCAATCCATTCTGCAGAAACAACTCCGTTAAAAATTAATCCCATTGTAAGCGCTCCAATCAATGTCGATGCAATAATTCTCCAACTTCCTATTTTAGTAAAGATTAAGAATAGTGCACCTATAATAATTAAGAACTTTGAGGTCTCTCCAACAGAACCAGGAATTAATCCCCAAAACATATCTAAAAAACTAAAGTCTACCATATTACTCTGTGCATAACTCCCCAATATTGTTTCCCCTGAAATAGCATCTAAATTGGAACCGTTTGCGATCATTTGATCACGTTCAACCGCACCGTGAACCCAAACTTTATCTCCAGACATCCATGTTGGGTAAGCAAAGAATAAAAAAGCTCTAATGGTTAATGCAGGATTTAGAATATTCATTCCTGTACCTCCAAACACCTCTTTACCAATAACTACACCGAATACTACGGCTACAGCTAACATCCATAACGGAATATCAACAGGAACAATTAATGGTACTAGCATACCCGTTACTAAGTATCCTTCTTCTACCTCGTGGCCTTTGATTACTGCGAATAAAAACTCAACAGCTAGACCAACTCCATAAGATACAATTACCAACGGTAATACTTGCCACATACCGACAATTAAGTTATCCATCGTCCAAAATGTAGATGCTAAAAAACCAGTCGATCTTTCAATTTCACCTAAAGCTACATAATGTTGGTAGCCCGCGTTGTACATACCAAAGACCAAACAAGGTAACAAGGCCATAATGACAATGTTCATTGTGCGCTTTAAATCATCGGCAGCTTTGATATGAGTTCCATTATGAGTGGTCTCGTTTGGTAAATATAAAAAGGTATGTAATGCGTTAAACGCAGGCGCCATCTTAGTTCCTTTATATTTTTCCTTTAGGGTATGTAAGTTACTTTTTAAACTCATCTTTTATGTGTTTCATTTTACTTTGAAAAACGAATAGTCTTTTGCTATTTTTCATTTTTTAAAGAAAATTTAATAATTATCCAATTTCTTTAAGCATTAAGTCTAATCCTTTTCTAATGATATCTTGATGTGGTTGTTTAGACACACAAATAAATTCTGTTAATGCAAAATCCTCTGGTGCAACTTCGTACATTCCAAGAGCTTCCATTTCATCTAAATCTTCATATTTACAAGCTTTTAAAATTTGCATTGGAAATATATCCAATGGAAATACTTGCTCATAAGATCCTGTAATTACAAAAGCACGATGTTCACCATTTGTATTAGTATTCAACTCATACTTTTTCTTAGGATTTAACCAAGAAAATGTTAAGGCTCTCGACGTCGAAATTTTATTAAATATGGGTTTGTTCCAGCCAAAAAATTCATAATCATCACCTTCAGGAATGACAGAAATCAAGTTATCATAAAAACCTAAGCTTCCATCTGGATTCAATTGCTTTCCTGACAGCACATTCCCAGAGATAATACGATCATTACCCTCTTTATCCACGCCATTATCATAAATCATTGTAGCTATTTCACTACCAATTACCGTTTTAAAGTATCTTGGCTTTTTTACAGAAGAACCTGCAAGCGCAACTAAACGCTCAGCATTAAATTTCCCAGTAAGTAACAATTCTCCAATAATCACAAGATCTTGTGCATTCACCGTCCAAACCGTTTCTCCTTTGTTAACGGGATCTAATTTATTAATATGTGTACCAACATTTCCAGCTGGATGTGGACCAGATATTTTGTGAACCGTAGCATCTTTCATATTGGCTAATGGTGAGTTACTCGACCCAACACCAATATGAACTTGACCTTCAGTTAATTTCGATAAAGCAGATACTGCTGCTTGTAACACCTCTTCTTTTCCTGCAAGCACAAAATCTAAATCTGCAGCTAATGGTGCAGTAGAATATCCAGAAATAAAAATCGCCTTAGGTAATTTCTCTGGATTTGCAATCACATCATAAGGTCTTTGCTTGATAAAAACCCAACATCCTGAGGCTAATAAATGTGCCTTGGTTGTTGCGGCATCAGAAGTCATATCGAATATGCCAAAATCTTTGAAAGACTGAGTTTTATCTGCTTGAATCTTAACAGCATCTATGCGACGTTTTGGTCCTCTTTGCACCTCTACGATTGTACCAGAAACTGGAGACACAAACTTCACATCTTCATTTGACTTATTATAAAAAATAACATCGCCTGCTTGTAAAGTAGCTCCTTCTTTTGCCACAAGTTTTGGAATAACACTATGAAAATCCTCAGGCCGTATTGTGCAGAAATTACTTATAATGGCCTGCTCAACTGTTTTATCAGCTTCACCTACAAGTTTTATATCCAGACCTTTTTTAATCTTAATGTCTTTTGACATACGCTTTATATTGAAATTAGTTGACTAAAAATCCGTGCAAATTTACGAATTTATTGAGTAATATAATAGCCCTAGATTTTAAGTTTATTATTTTTAACGATTCTAAATAAGCTCCATAATTTTAAGGCACAGATTTTGTTTATCTTTACAGTTATAAACAAAAATACGATGACTAAAACGTTTTCCATTCACTTATTACTAGTATTATTTGCTTTTCAAGGATTTTCACAAGTCGAAGAAATCAACCCTCCAGAACACATCAAAACCATCACCTTTAAAAGTAGAAGCTCACCACAAGGTCAACTTCCTATTTTGAGGCTTGGTGAAGCCTTTTATCTAGAATTTGATGTCCTAACTGCTAATGAGCCAGATTTCTACTATGTTATCGAACATTATAATTATGATTGGACCGAATCAAACTTGGTGAAAATGGAATATATGGAGGGATTTGATAATTTTAGAATTGTAGATTATCAAAATTCATTCAATGCCTTTCAACTGTATTCACATTACAAACTACCTATTCCTAATAGACAAACAAGAGCTTTAACAAAAACAGGCAATTATTTGATTTCTATTTTTGATGAAAATGAGGAACTTATGTTCACACGAAAATTCATGATCTACAAAGAAGAAGTTGGCGTAGGAGTAGAAATAAAGCGCAAACGAGATGTCCGTTTTATTGACGAAAAGCAAACGGTTGATATTATCATTAATTCGGGTAGCCTCAATTTAAATAATCCAATGGAAACGATTAAAACAGTGATCATTCAGAATAATAATCTCAATACTGCTATAAAAAATGTAAAACCACAATATATTATTGGAAAAGAACTCATCTACAGATACCTCAACGAAACATCGTTTTGGGGAAGTAACGAGTTTAGGTTTTTTGAAAATAAAGATGTTAGAGCAGCTAATATTGGTATTCAGTTTATTGATTTAAAAGACATTTATCATGGTTATTTGTTTACCGACATCCCGAGGTTTGATAGACCGTACACTTATAACCCTGACATTAATGGAAATTTTAAAATAACCGCAATAGATCGAGACAACGTAGATATCGAAGCCGATTATACAAATATTCATTTTTCTCTTTTACATCCTAAATTGACAGATGGTAGTAAAATTTATATTTATGGAAACTATAATAATTATGCTCTAGAAAAAAGCAACCAACTTATATTTAACTCTGAAAGCGGAAACTATGAGTCTATTATGAAACTCAAACAAGGATTTTATAATTACAAGTATGTTATTGTTGATAGTAAAGGCAATTTAGACGAAGGTAAAATTAGTGGTGATTTTTGGCAAACAGAAAATAATTATAAAGTATTAGTGTATTACAGAGACTTAGGGGCTCGTTTTGATAAACTCATTGGATATGGTGAAGCGACTTCGGTAAACATATCCAACTAATACTTATCGCTGTTGGTATCAAAATTTAGAGATCTTTTTACAAACCGCTGTGACTTTTCATCATAAGATTTACAATTCTCTATGGGTTTAGCGTAAAGGTGTAAGCTCATAGATCTCCCATCATGACCATTTTTCAACTTGTGAAACCCTTGACTATCATCCATAAATGTCACTTGATCGGTCTCTACAGTTTGAGAATCATCTGCAATTAAGTTATCATTGTCGTCCATGTTAAAAAACACTTCTTTCATCTCCCCTTCCAACAAGTAAACCCAACAATCCTCTCCATCATGACCGTGAATTGGAGTTTCTTGACCATGCTCCCAACACAATAATATGAGCTCAAAATTTAAATCCTTATACAGGCAATTACGGGTGTATTTTTTACTGGACCAACTTTGGTAAGGTTTAAAATCTATAGTACTAAAATCAAAATCATTGAGTACTGCATTATACTCTTCATTTGAGTTATTAGCTAAAAGGTCTACAAGTTTTTGAATGTTTTTAGGAGTTTCCAAGATGCGTTTTTAAGATTTAAGGATTTTTTAGTAATATGTTCGATAAAATAGGGATAAATTTACAAAAGTCAAAATTAAAGAATCAACTTAACACATGCATAAAGACCTAAAGTTATTTACTGAGCTCGTAGAATATCTCATTTCCGAAGAGAAAAACAATCCTGTTGCCACACCTATTGACACTTCTAAACTCTACAAAACATTAGACCTCAGCTTAAATGACAAGCCAACTATTGACGCAGATTTTATAAATACATTGAAGGGAATTATAAAAAGCACACCTAAAACCGCTTCTACCTCCTTTTACAACCAATTATTTGGAGGTCGAATTGATAGAGCTACACTTGGTGATTTATTAGCAGTGATGTTAAATAATAGTATGTACACCTACAAAGTTGCAGGACCACAAGTTGGGATTGAGAAAACTATACTCAAAACCATTTGTGACATGATTGGATACCCAGATTCTGCAGATGGCACGTTTGCACCTGGAGGATCAATGAGTAATTATATGGCTGTATTAATGGCTAGAGACAAATATAATCCTTCGGCGAGAACAGCAGGAGTTTCAAATAAAATGACGCTTTATACTTCGGAAGCTTCGCATTATTCCATCGCTAAAAACGCCTCATTTATTGGTGTTGGAAGAGATCAAGTAAGACGGGTAAAAACGAATGATAAGGGCGAAATGTTGGCCGCAGATCTAGACCAGCAAATCTCTAAAGATATTGAACAAGGCTACCAACCCTTTTTTGTAAATGCTACAGCAGGAACAACAGTTTTAGGCGCTTTTGATGATGTAGAACGCCTTAGTAAAATTTGCAAAAAACATGATGTATGGCTTCATTTAGATGGCGCCTATTGTGGTGCCGTTATTTTTAGCGATGAGTATAAGCATTTAGTAAAAGGTATTGAACACACTAATTCTTTTAGTGTCAATGCTCACAAAATGCTTGGCACACCTTTAAGCTGTTCAATTATAGTAGCAAAAGATAAAAAGCATTTAAACCAATCGTTTTCTAATGATGCAGAATATCTATACCAAACAGATGACGACGACTTTAATTTAGGAAAAACCTCTTTGCAATGTGGTCGTAGAAATGATGCTTTAAAATTTTGGACCTTATGGAAATCTGTTGGAAGTAACGGATTAAAAACGATTATTGACCATCAATTCAATCTTGCTCAAATAGCCAGAGACTATATCAATCAGCATCCAGATTACACTTTATATAGCTTTGACGACTCGATATCCATATGTTTTAATTACAAAGATATTCCTGCACATACATTATGCACAGCACTATATGAAGATTCGCAACTTATGGTTGGCTTCGGAAATTTTAAAAATCAAGAATTTGTGAGAATGGTAACTATTAATAGCCTCTTACAAGAAAAAGATATTATGCATTTCTTTAAAACAATCGAAAAATTCACGAGTTCAACCGATTTATAATTCAATTAATCGGAAAGGCACCTCCTTAAAGTGTTAAAAATTTGCTTAATTCTAAAAAAGTGTGGAAATTAATGTAGAAATTAACCTATTTTTGTAAATTATTTTAACAATTTAATGGTACAACAAGTTACATGCGGAATCAAAATCTCTGTCGAAACATCTTTCGAGGGTACATTTTATAAAAATTATAAGGTGCATTTTGCGTTTGGTTATAAAGTAACTATTGAGAACCAAAGTAAAGATTCTGTTCAATTAAACTCAAGGCATTGGAGAATTTTAGATGCCCTTAATAATGATGAAATTGTTGATGGAGAAGGTGTCATTGGTAAAAAACCAGTTTTAAAACCTGGTGAATCTCATGCCTATAATTCTGGATGCTTACTCACCTCTCCCTTTGGTGCTATGCATGGTCATTACAATATGATTAATTTTACAGATTCTAAAAAATTCAAGGTAACTATACCGTCATTTAAATTAAGTGCTCCTTTTGCACTCAATTAAAGTATTCAGTAAAAAACCAATTGTTTTCCAATAATCTTTCTTTCTAGTCTTTCGTTTGGCCATCATTTATAAGCGCTACTCTCTGTCCAAGTCAAAATTTTTCAGGTACTCAAATCTGTAAGTTGTTTCGTTTTGCTTAATGTGAAAAGATTTGCAGTTAGAATAATGTAATAATGTATAGTTTGAATTATAATCAAAACCTTGTGAAGTAAGTTTATAGATCCCGTCGCAATGCACATGTCCGTCAGGTGAAATTCGTCGAAATCTGTATTCGATTTTAGAATCTATATTATGAACTTCAAACCAGGCTCCAATTCCAATACCACCAAGCCACTGTGCATGATCACCTTTAACATGGTTGTGCAATGGTTCTAGATTCCCAGTCAAACCTCGGTCATGACCTTTAAGAGTATCTAGAAACATCTGTCTATTCAGTCTACTAACTGTAGAGTTAAACTTTGAGATTTTGCCAATATCAGATACTATATAAACATAATTCCCAGTATCAGCAATGACGACATTACCAACTGTACTAGGCGTAAAACCTTTAGATTTTATAAGTTTAGATTTTATAGACGAATTTGTAACGCTAGTAATCAAAACATCTGTAACAAAACGGGCACAATTACTAGCGTTTTTCACAAAAGCTGCATACCTTATAAATCCCTGATTTTGTATCGATTCGATATAAGCTCTCGCTTTTTGATAATTTATGACATCACAAACCGAAGCATACATATTTCCGTTACCATGTGTTAATTTTGGATGTGTTGCTAAGAACTTCAAGATCTCGTCTAAGTTTACAATTCTATTATCCTTTATTTCTGCGGTAATCGGAAAACTCAATTCAAAGTCGGTCTCTTTACCACGAACCCTTCCATTAGGAGAAGGAGTAATGTACCTACCAAAATCATAATATTCTAAAACACCTGTTGACTTATTAACTAAAACCAAAGCCGCATGACCAGCTCTTACGTGTTTTCTATTTCCGATGAAAAAAAAACTTAAAAACTTTGAGTACCATTCTTCTGCGTGTGAGACAATGGTTTCTGGATAGGCGAGGATTATGATTATTCCGTCGTTCATGGTAATAATTAAGGTAGCAACTTACAAAAAATTAGCGGTTATTTTAACCTTGTTTTAATACTTTGAAATTCGTTAGTCGTCAAAAAATTGTAACTTTACAGTTACAAAATAATAACCAAATTAAAAATACATATTAAGATGGGAAAAGGATTTTTCAACGTACCAGTAGCTATAAATGAGCCTGTTAAATCGTATGCTCCAGGGTCTCCTGAACGCGACGACGTTTTACAGGCATACAAAAAGATGTTTAATGAAACTATCGATGTACCCATGTACATCAACGGGAAGGATGTAACGACAGGAAACACAAAAACCATGTCTGCACCTCATGATCATCAACATATTGTTGGAACCTATCATTTAGCAGAAAAATCTAATATAGATGATGCCATTGCTACAGCTTTAGAAGCTAGAAAAGAATGGTCTCAATTACCTTGGGAACAACGTGCTGGTATTTTCTTAAAAGCTGCCGAATTAATCGCGGGACCTTATAGAGCAAAAATAAATGCAGCTACAATGATTGCACAATCTAAAACAGTTCATCAAGCAGAAATTGATGCTGCATGTGAATTGATAGATTTCTTAAGATTTAATGTACAGTTCATGACAGATATTTATCATGAACAACCAGATAGTACAAGTGAGGCTTGGAACAGATTAGAATATCGTCCATTAGAAGGGTTTGTATACGCGGTAACACCGTTTAATTTTACTGCAATTGCTGGAAATCTTCCTGCTTGTATGGCGATGATGGGTAACGTTGTGGTATGGAAACCTAGTGATAGCCAGATATTTTCGGCAAAAATCATAATGGATGTTTTTAGAGAAGCTGGTGTTCCTGCTGGTGTTATTAATGTTGTCTTTGGTGATCCAGAAATGATCACAGATACGGTTATGGATAGTCCAGATTTTTCTGGATTACACTTCACCGGATCTACGTTTATCTTTAAAGAGCTCTGGAAAAAAATCGGGAATAACATTCATAATTATAAAACATATCCAAGAATTGTAGGAGAAACTGGTGGTAAAGATTTTATTGTTGCTCATAAAAGTGCCAACCCAATACAAGTAGCAACCGCTATTTCTAGAGGTGCATTTGAGTTTCAAGGTCAAAAATGTAGTGCTGCTTCAAGAGCTTATGTCCCTTCAAATATGTGGGAGACTGTAAAGGAACGTGTTATTAAAGATGTGAAATCTTTTAAAATGGGTTCTCCAGAAGACACCAACAACTTTATTACTGCAGTAATTCATGAAGGCTCTTTTGATAAACTAGCAAAATTTATCGACCAAGCTAAGACGGATACTGATGCTGAAATTATTGTAGGTGGTAACTATGATAAAAGTAAAGGTTACTTCATAGAGCCTACAGTGATAGTGACCACTAATCCAAAATACACAACCATGTATACAGAGTTATTTGGTCCTGTAATGACGATATTCGTTTATGATGAAAATGATTTTTCTGAAACATTGAAACTTGTGGATGAAACTAGTGAGTATGCCTTAACTGGTGCTATTTTATCAAGTGATAGATATGCAATACAGGAAGCTACAAATGTGTTACAAAACTGCGCAGGAAACTTCTATATTAACGACAAACCTACTGGAGCAGTTGTTGGTCAACAACCATTTGGAGGAGCAAGAGCATCTGGAACAAATGACAAAGCAGGAAGTGTTCTTAACTTATTACGTTGGGTCTCACCAAGAATGATTAAAGAAACATTTGTAACACCTACGGAGTATCGTTATCCATTTTTAGGTTAATTAAAACTTAATACTACTTATAAATCCTCAGACTTAACAGTTTGAGGATTTTTTTTGCTTTTCACCCTAAAACTTTAGGAACACATAATTAACTTACTGAAACGTCGTATCTTGTGAGGCAAAATCAATTCAATTCATATACAATGAAAAAACATTACATTTTACTTCTATTAACACTTCCTTTACTCGGTCAATCTCAAACTATTGAGTTTGAATCAACTATTGCGGCAGATTTATCTGGATATAGTGGTATTACAGAATTTGCAGGTTTAGGTGAGTATGAACTGTTTTTAGATACAGATACTGGTATTCTAGATAAACCTATAATTCTTATTGATGGGTTTGATCCAGGTGACACAAGAACGATTTCTGGTTTATATGACTTATTAGATTTCACAGGATCTGAAGGAAATCAAAATTTAGGAGATCTTGTAAGAGCAGAAGGGTTTGACATCGTTGTACTCAATTTCCCTTCTTATTTTAGACTTGATGACACCGCTAATACACTTTTAAATATCGATGATGCTACTGATGTAAATGGCGATTTAGTAATTGATGAAATAGACTATCCAGGAAGTACTCTTGTTAATGGTGGTGCAGATTTTATTGAGCGCAACTCCATGTTACTTGTAGATTTAATCAACACACTTAACACAAACAAAGTTGGAGATGAAGACCTGGTCATTATCGGTCCAAGTATGGGTGGATTAATTTCACGTTTTGCTTTAAATTACATGGAAAATAATGCTCAAGATCATGAAACACGACTTTGGATTTCTTTTGATTCGCCTCACCTAGGAGCTAATGTCCCCTTAGCGTTTCAACATCAATTTAACTTCCTTGGCTTTGGTCTCGGTGACGGGTTAAACGTTGAAGCCTTGCAACCTGTTGTCAATGGCCTTTTAAAATCTCCAGCAGCAAGACAATTATTAGTTGATCATTTTGAATCACATTTATTAGCTGGTAGTGATGTTAATTTTGATCCAACAAAGTTGTTACCAGAACCGCATCCATACAAACTCGTTTTTGATGCTAATATTAATGCCTTAACACCAACTGGATATCCTCAAAACACAAGAAATGTATCGATAATAAATGGGAGTGGTATTGGCGCACCATATCAATCTTTAATGGGAACTGATATAACTCCTGGATTTACTATTATTGATGATACGTTTAACAATGTAGGGCCATCAACAAATGCGACAATACAAATCAATTTAACACCTGCAATTAATACCACTGCACAAATAAGTAAAATAAATGTTGTTTTTCTAGGCTTTATAGATATTTTCGATATTGAAATTAACGCACAAGCACCTAGTTTTTCAAATGGTGTAGATGCTGCATCTGGTGGTCTTTTTGATCTTGGAGGATTTACAGAAGGTTTGGGAGGTGATCCATTAATTGACAATTTCATATTAGCATTACAGCTAGATAAGTTTAGTTTTATACCCTCTATAAGTGGTATGGCTTTAGAGATTACTAACAATGAAATAGATTGGTTTTTTGATATCAATTTAGGGGATCCTGACAGTTCGGGTGACACCACTAATACGACACCATTTGTAAATTGGTCTATGCCAGATGAGAATGAGAACCACGTACAATTAACAGAGCAAAATGTGGCATTTGCATTAAGTGAAATTATGCCAGAAACCTTATCAAACGTTGAATTTGAAAACTTTGTCACTCTTAAAATTCAGAAAAACCCAATTGATAGTGATTTAACTATTCTTAGTAACAAAGTTCTTGACAATGCTATGATTTCAGTAGTTGACATCACTGGTAAATCTGTATATCAATCTATTCAAACTTTAGATAGACGATTAACAATACCACTAAATTTAGATTCTGGATTATATATCCTTAATATCGTAACGAAAAATAACTTTAAATACAGAACTAAAGTTATTGTGAAGTAGATAAACACAAATTAGATACAAAAAAAGGAGGCTAGATAATCTAGCCTCCTTTTTTTACATCATACGTATTGAAGCAACTTTAAGTTAGTTAACTTAAAGTTCAATAATATAAGTTTCAACTGCAGGCTAAATTTCTTAATATTAATAAACCAAAATGTATGTCGATGCCTTTATGAGTTGAAAGAAATCCCAAATCTTCATAAACTCTAATTGCTCTAGAGCTTTTTTGTCAATAGTTAATTTTAATACTTAAAAAATTCGTTCTTTAACTATCCACATAGTCCATTCAAACCTCTATTTTCTAACAAGACTCCTCTTTTATGTATCTATTCTTACAACTTTTATATACACTCTAGTATACCCTGAATAAACTAACATTGAAGAAATGACAACTATAACGTTTCAATAATTTGAGAGTTTTCATTTTTAACAACTAGTAGTTCTTATTTTTTTAAATGCTACAAGATATTATTTAAGTAAAGGAGTTTTAAAATTTTCTGTTTTAGTTCCAAGTTCATTTTCAGCACTTGTTTCCACTAGTATTGAAATATTATTTTTTGTGCCTTTCTAAAGTAGATTATTAAATTAATTTAGAATATTGTCTAAATTCTGAAGGCCTAATTGTTAAGGATGGTGAGGAGTTTAGAACAAAAAAAGGCTAGATATTTGATATCTAGCCTTTTTTAAATTATGTATTATATGATTAGTTAAAACCTGCAAATGATCCAGCATTAGCTTTACTTACATTTATAACTTGACCATTAGAATCTAACAATATTGCCACTATTTCAGAATTCGATGCATTCTGCATTAAATTAGAAGGAATCGCATAATTCATATGCATTTTATAAGAACCCCCAGCAACTGCCTCTCCTGCAGGAATCGCATCACCTAGCACACTTGTAAATGAGTGACGTAATACGTGATCATGAACAAAACCATTTATTGTTGCCCCACCACCATAGTACGTCGTATAATTTGTCTGATTATATACTAATCCGTTTTCTAATAAGAAGACAACTAATTTTGCTCCATCAACATTTTCGCCAAATCCTACACTTACAACAAAAGACAAGTTATTATCTTTAATAGCTGTATTAATTGCAATTCCGTTTGATTTACTACCTGAAGTAAGATCAGTTACTTGACTAACATTATTTGGCTCTGGGAAATCCCATAAAGCAGATCTATTAATCCACGCTGTTGGAAATCCAGTAATATTTACTGCATTCTCCATTTGAGAACCAAAACTATTTGACATTGGATCTCCATTATGAATTGCAACTGCAACAACATTGTCTGATGCCTCTTTTGATAATTCTATTCCATAAGAAACTCTTGGACAATACCCGCACCATGTACCTGTATAATCTTCAATTAAAGCTCTGCTTTGAAATGAACTAGGAGTAGTTGCATTATCTTCAACCATTACAGTATAAGCACCTGAAGTGTGTGTGCTAAATGTAGCATATGCTTCAATAGTTCCTATTTCACCAGGAATCACAGTACTTCCAGTAAATGATTCAGCACCATCTACAAATACGTCTGCGGCAGAAGTAATATTATTTAAATTTCCATCAGTATCTGTAGCAATTACTTGATACTCTATTCTCTCACCAATATTATAAGTTGTATTAGCAGATTCAACGGCTATTGACACAATAACTGGAAACACATTTACTGTAATCTGTGAACTTGTCGCATCTTGGTATGACGCTGTAACAATGTACTCACCTGTTTGAGGTGCATTATAAGAGGCTCCTGCAATTGCAGTACCATCAATTGAGATTGTAGCATCAGCTGTAACATCTGTTCCATCGTTAGTCTTAACGGTAAAATCAACGTCTGTTCCAAAATCCACAAATAAACCGCTTGCCGTTAATGAGATTGAAGTAGTAGATACATCGCCACCACCGCCATTACCATCACCATTGTCTTCGGAAGAGCTACAAGAAAATAATGCAGCTATTGCAACGAATAAAAAAACTTTTGTAAAATTTTTAATTTTCATAATAATTAAGATTGTTTAATATTGATTTTTAAGAGTTTCGAAGATAAAAATTTTTTTTGATTTCCTTAACAATTTACTATAGACTTTACAGAAAGTCTATTAAAAATGAATGTTATTTACCAAAAAAATTAACTTTGTTTAATATATTTATCAAAAAAACAAAAATCATGAAAACCCTAATTATATTACTTTTTACGCTATTCATAACAAGTTTATCCTTTTCTCAAGATGTTTTGCCAAGTATGCAAATAAAAAGTTTAGATGGTCAAAGTATTCAATTAGAAGATATTTCTAAAAACGATCAATTAGTTGTTGTTTCACTTTGGGCAACTTGGTGCGTTCCTTGTAAAAACGAATTAGATGCTATTAGTGAAGTTTATGATGATTGGATTGATGAGACTAACGTTAAACTATATGCTATATCTGTTGACGACTCAAGAACTGTTAAACGTGTAAAACCGTTAGTTAGTGGCAAAGGATGGGACTATGAAATTCTTTTAGATACTAACAGTGATCTTAAAAGACAACTTAATGCACCTACAATACCCTTAACTCTATTGGTTAAAAACAACAAAATTCTTTACAGACACTCAGGATATACTCCTGGCGCTGAAGATGAATTGTATGAAAAAATCAAAGAGTTTTCAAAATAAATCTAACTAATAAATTACAACCAAATGAACCGCTACAAATTAATAGCAATATTGCTATGCACACCCTTGTTTGCCTTTGCCCAAGACAAACCAAAAGACTATGGTAGATTAAGTGGAGGAATTGAATCCAACTCTCAGTACTATGTTGATGATCCCAAAACTGGAGATTTTCAAGAAGAAGATCATTTCAGATCTAATAATTATCTAAGATTAAATTATACCTATAAAAACTGGTTTGCTCATGTGCAATTAGAGTCTTACGAGCCAAATTCTATTTTAAATTTTTATCCTAAATATCAAGGTACAAACTTAGGTACATTTTCTATAGGCTATAAATCTGAAAAACTTGAATTCACCTTAGGTAACTTTTATGAACAATTTGGAAGCGGACTCATATTACGTTCATGGGAAGACAGACAATTAGGAATCAACAACTCGATAAGAGGCGCAAATATTAAATATAGACCTACAAATGCCATAGAATTATCAGCGCTGTATGGAAGACAACGTGATGGGTTTTCGGTTTCTGACGGAACTATTTACGGTTTTGATACTGAAATAGACCTTTCACCTCTGCTGAAATTTGAAGACACTAATTTAAATCTAGGTTTAAGCTACGTAGGAAGAGAAGAAGATTTAGATATAGACAATCCAGATTTTAAAGCACTCACAAACTCATTTTCTGCTCGTTTAGATTTTTCCGAAGGAAACATGTATTCCTCTATTGAATATATTAAAAAGGGAGAAGATGTGTATGCAGAACTTGGCAGCACGATTAACGACAGATACTTTGACGGCAGCGCTTTACTCTTCAACTTTGGGTATGCGCAATCAGGTTTAGGAATTGATGCCACCTTTAGACGTATGGAGAACATGGCGTTTTTCTCCCAAAGAGATCAATCTGCAAATGTATTCAACCAGAATTTTATCAACTTTATTCCTGCTTTGACAAAGCAACATGATTATGGTCTCACAAATATCTTTGTGTATCAATCACAACCAAGATTATCATTTAACCCAATATTTAAATCTGGAGAAATTGGAGGTCAAGTTGATATTTACTACAACATTAAAAAAGGATCAACTCTTGGCGGAAAGCACGGTACTAAATTAGCATTTAACTATGCCACTTGGTCTGGGCTTAAAGGAGAATTTGATCTTACAAATAGAACTTACGAAGACACTGATTTGTTTGGTTTTGGTGATAAATATTTTGAAGAAGTTAGTTTAGATATCAAAAAGAAATGGTCCCCAAAGTGGGCCTCTATTTTTTCTGTAGTTCAAACCTATTATAATGCTCGTTTTGTTGAAGACAGAATTGGTGAAGTTAATGCAACTGCAATAATTGGTGAGATAACACACAGGCTAGGCAGCGGAAAGTCTGTAAGGGCAGAGTTATCTCATCTGTTTTCTGACGATAAGACCTCTGAACGTGCTAAAAATTGGGCTGGAGGTACAGTCGAATATAATTTTAGTCCGAGAATTAGCGTCTTTGCTACAGACATATGGAACTATGGCAACCCGAACGAAGATAGACAGATACATTATTATACTGCAGGTGGCAGCTACACACAAGGTGCAACACGGGTAATGGCAAGTTATGGAAGACAACGTGGTGGTTTAGTTTGCGTTGGTGGTATTTGTAGATTCGTCCCAGAAAACACAGGGTTCTCTCTTAGCGTATCAACATCATTCTAGCTGAGCACACCAAGTAACGTAAAAAAGCTTCATGAATGTCATGAAGCTTTTCTTTTACCCGCGATATTTTAACGGTAGATGCACGACTTTTTTAGTGTCAAAAAACTCATCTTTAAAATACGCTTCTAGTTTATAAATAGTGGCTGTTTTGTAAGGTTCTAGTTCTTGAGTTAAGTCACCTCCTTTGAGATATAAAATCCCGTTTTTAAGATCGTGTCTTTGCGTTTTAGAAATTTTACCTTTGACCCAATGCACAAAAGTTGGCATCGCAGCTACAGCTCTGCTCACAATAAAATCAAATTGTCCATTAATGTCCTCTACTCTGCTATGTGTAGTTGTAACGTTTGTGAGCCCTAAGCCTTCAACGACTTCGTTCACCACCTTTATTTTTTTTGCGATACTATCTACCAAATGAAATTGACATTCTGGATAGAGAATCGCTAAAGGTATTCCTGGAAACCCACCACCTGTGCCAACATCTAGAATATTAGAATTAGGTTTAAAATGAACCACCTTAGCAATACCCAAAGAATGTAGAACATGTCTTAGATACAACTCATCAATATCTTTTCGAGATACGACATTGATTTTCAAATTCCAGTCTTTATAGAGGTCTTCCAATTTTTTGAACTGTAGGATTTGATCTTCAGTTAAATCTGGGAAATATTCTTGGATAAGCGTCATTTAATAAGGTTTTGACAAAAGTATGTCTTTTTATGTGGATATTTTTAAGATTTTATTATCCTTAGCAGAGCTTTTATTAATTATCTTTGCTAAAATAGAAACATGTGATTTTTCACCTTGTATCAAAAAATTAATAGCATGATTAAACAAACCTTAACCTTTTCTAGAACAGACTCTGCTAAATTCTTTAGAACGCTAAATACGCGCGTTAATGGCTATTTCAAAGAAAATAATATAAAAAAAACAGGAAACTGGAAGCTGTACATAAAAGCAATAATAATGTTCTCATTACTTCTTGGACCATTAGTATTACTATTGACAGTTGATCTACCAACTTGGTTGCAGATTATATGCATGATGGTTATTGGTATAGGAATGGCAGGCGTAGGCATGAATGTCATGCATGATGCAAACCACGGCTCTTTTTCTAGTAAAAAATGGGTCAATAGACTAATGGGAAGTAGCATACACATATTGGCTGGTAATGATTATAACTGGAAAGTACAACACAATGTATTGCACCATACATATACCAATATTCAAGGACATGATGAAGACATTGATGCTGGAAGAATAATTCGGTTTTCGAAACATTCTAAATGGTTAAGAATACATCAATATCAAAAATATTATGCGTTTTTGCTATATGGTTTATTAACTGTTAATTGGGCTATTACAACAGATTTCAAACAAACCTATACCTACCTTAAAAGAAAATTATCTTATGGTGATTTCCCTAATCCTACTGCACAATGGACGAAGTTAATTATTGGTAAGATATTATATTATTCTATTTGGGTGGTCTTACCTATCGTTTTGGGTTATGCTTGGTGGCAAGTTTTAATAGGATTTCTAATTATGCATTACACCGCTGGAATTATTCTAAGCGTCGTCTTTCAACTAGCACACGTAATGCCAAATACTGAAATGCCTATGCCTGATGAAAATGGAACAATGAAAAATACTTGGGCCATTCACCAATTATTTACGACATCTAATTTCTCTCCTAAAAGTTGGATTATCGAGTTTTACACGGGAGGCTTAAATAGACAAGTTGAACACCATTTATTCTCAAATATAAGTCATGTTCACTATAAAAATATAGCCAAAATAGTAAGAGAAACTGCTCATGAATTTAGTTTACCTTACAACGAGTACAATTCTATTTGGATCGCTATTTCTGAACATTATCAGCAATTAAAAGAATTAGGCAGAAAGCCAAGTATCGCTTAATGTAATTTGTAGTTTAAAAATAAGTAATCACAATGAACCTACTTTCAGAAAGAGTTTTAAACATGTCTACGTCTGCTACTTTAGCTATGGCAGCTAAAACAAGAGAGCTAAAAGCAGAAGGAAAAGATATTATTGGTTTAAGTTTGGGTGAGCCCGATTTTAACATACCAGACTATATTAAAGATGCAGCAATACAAGCTGTAAACGACAACTACAATTCATACACACCTGTTGATGGTTATGGAGAATTAAAAGATGCAATAATTACCAAATTCAAAAGAGATAATAATCTCAGTTATAAGCCTTCTCAAATTGTCGTATCTACAGGTGCAAAACAATCGTTAGCAAATATCGCTGCGGTTTTAATCAATACAGGAGATGAAGTTATTTTACCTTGCCCATACTGGGTGAGTTATAGTGACATCGTTCAACTTAATGAAGGTGTTCCTGTTGAAGTAAAAACGTCAATAGAAAACGATTTTAAATTGACACCTCAGCAATTAGAAGCAGCAATCACGCCAAAAACTAAAATGATTTGGTACAGCTCACCTTGTAATCCAAGTGGATCAGTTTATAGTACCGAAGAATTAAGAGCACTAGCAGATGTGCTTCAAAACTACCCAAACATTATCGTTATTTCAGATGAAATTTATGAGCATATCAATTTTATTGGTGGTCATGCAAGTATGGCACAATTTGATGATATGTTTGATAGAACTGTAACCGTAAATGGTGTCTCAAAAGCATTCTCTATGACTGGTTGGAGAATTGGTTACATTGGAGCTCCAGAATATATAGCAAGAGCCTGTACCAAGATGCAAGGCCAAATCACGAGTGGAGCAAACTGTATCGCTCAACGTGCGGTGATTACGGCTCTAAATGAGTCGCCATCTCGCATACAATTTATGGTTGACGAGTTTAAAGTAAGACGGGAATTAATCCTTGGATTACTAGAAGAAGTTGAAGGCTTTAAAACCAATGTTCCAGAAGGCGCATTTTACGTATTTCCTAATATTTCTTCTTTCTTCGGAAAAGTCTTAAAAGGACATAAAATTGAAAATGCCACAGATTTCTCATTGTTTTTATTAGAGCATGCAAATGTTGCTACAGTAACTGGAGTGGCTTTTGGAAATCCGGACTGTATTAGGATTTCTTATGCAGCGTCACAAGAGCAGATTATTGAAGCAATTAAACGAATTAAAGACGCTGTGAGCTAAAGAGTATCCAAGTAAAAAACTATACAAACAGCTATAATAACAAGGATTATAAAAAAGACAGAAAAACAATCTGAATTCTCTTATAATCCTTTTTTGATTTTAATCGTATGTGTTCCAATACTTCTGGACTTACCTTAGGGAAATCAAATTCTGGTTTTCTACTCTTTTCATAGTCTCCAAGAGTTTTTTTATAAACCTCGAAGACTTATCGAGTTTAATACTATTATTACTCTTTAATAAGCGTATTATGGATTCTCCTAAACGCATATGTTTTTAAATTATAATAATTAAAATTAACACGACGATGCAAATAAATATCAAAATAGTCTTAATACAATCCGCCTTTTGCTCTTTAATCATATTTGATTTGATCTTCTCCAAAGCTTCTGGTGTCGCTTCAGGAAAATCATAAACAGATTTTTATTTGCTATAGCTTCTAGACTTATCCTTATTAAAAGCTGAGTGATTCTTCCTTCTTCGATTATTAGTCTTTAAAGAATTAATCATGGTCATCATTGCTCCTTCCCCTCCCATATTTATTTGCTTACATACATTATATATAACATCATCGAAACGAAAGTCACAAAACCTATAATTATTTGCTTTATAAGGTATCTTCTATTTTCTCTTCGAATTTTTATTCTAATACGTCTCAAAATATGTGGGGAAACCATTGGCATTACATAAGGCTTATAACTTAATTCTTTACGAGATCCTCTATTCATTTTAGTAAACGGGACGCGTTTTCCATTCTTTAATAAACTTCTATTATTACTAATTGTAGCATTCATTGATGAAATTCCCATAATATCTTTATTTACACTGAAACATCTTCCAGCAATCCAACTGTCAATATTGACGTATATCAAACCGCACACACCTGCGTACGCCGGCAACGTCTTGAATAAAATGTAAAAGATAATATGAGTAAATGCTCAGTAATATCAGTTAAAAAGTCTAGTAATAATAGTTTATCCTATATGAAGTTTGAAATCACTACTGTAAATTAGAATTGTGTTTCAATTGCTCGAAACAGAAACGAATTAAAGGCCAATAGCTTTTTACATTTTTGGAGTTATAAGATAAACGCCAATACTGTTGCGAACACAGACAGTTTTAAGAGTGTTTCAATACTTGAAGTAAATTGATATTTTCTGCTTTTTAAGAGTTGCTTAATACCAAAGATTGATGTTGTATTTGCGTGGTGTATATTATAATTTACAACCGACTTATAATGAGAGTTTAATAAACCCTCTGGTCTAACAAATTCGGTTTCTAATCTAAGTATGGGCGACGGCTCTAATTCTTGTGCTGTTAATACTAATTCCATGATTATTTGATTTAATTGATTACACTAATAAGACGTGTAGTCCAATAAAATGTTACAATACACTTCATTTGTAAACCGTTAAAAACCAACGTAAAACTCTGGAAATACCTGTGAATATTACTGTTTCCGAAGAAAAAAAATTTATAAATTATTTTGAGATATCCGCGTTGACAGCTCTAATCTTATACACAGAAATTGAATTATCCATAGTTACGACAAGCCGAAAATTCAAAGCATAATTTTAGCTATGCAAAAACAAGATGATAACTTTAAAAGCAAGATGTATTGAGCTTATTATATGCTTTAACTCTTAGACTATCGGTTTCTCCAGAAAAAAGGTGTCAATAAGATCAAAACTGTAAACAATTCCAAACGACCAATTAGCATTAAAAATGAAGCCCACCATTTCCCTAAAGCTGGCAACTCTGCATAATTATTTACTGGCCCAAAATTACCCAACGCAGGACCGACATTTCCTAAACTTGAAGCAGATAAACCCACTGCAGATTCAAAATCTATTTGCATCATAGAAAACACCAATGCACCAACGATAAAGGCCAACATATAGAGGACGAAAAAGCCTAGAATATTAAATACAATATCTCCTGAAACTGCTTTTTTATTATAACGAACAGGGAGAATAGCATTGGGATGTAATGCACGTTTAAACTCTAAAAAACTATTTTTTATCATGATCATATGGCGTACGACTTTTACACCACCAGAAGTACTACCTGCGGAGCCTCCTAAAAACATCAACCCAAAAAAGAAAACTACCAAAAACGGCGTCCATAAGGTATAATCTGCAGTCACAAAACCAGTCGTTGTAATAATGGCAATCACTTGAAATAACGCATGTCTAAAAGACGCTTCGGCTTTTCCAAAAACCATAGGATGATCAATAGACGATATAGAAAAATCTGCTCTAAAATAGATAATGAATGCTGCGATAAGAGTAAAAAGTGCTATAAATTTAAAATACAATTTAAACTCTTCATCAAATATTGCTTTTTGAATTTTGCCTTTGAAAGCAAAATAGCTCAAAACAAAATTTGTTCCCGCTAGAAACATGAATACAATAATAATGTATTGTATTACAGGCTGACCATTCCAATAGGCAATACTAGCATTTTTTGTAGAAAACCCTCCTGTTGATAACGTACACAGAGAATGATTAATAGCATCAAAAAAGGACATTCCTGCAACTTGCAACAAAATAGTTTCGGCAGCGGTATATCCAAAATAGATGAGCCAAAGACGCTTTGCTGTATCTGTAATTCTTGGATGTAATTTATCGGCATTTGGACCAGGCGCTTCGGCAGCGAAAAGCTGCATACCTCCAATACCCAACAATGGCAAAATAGCGATTGCGAGAACAATAATTCCCATTCCACCAATCCAATGCGTCATACTACGCCAAAACAAGACCCCTTTTGGAATCGCTTCTATATCATTTAAAATACTTGCTCCTGTCGTTGTATAACCCGACATAGTCTCAAAAAATGCATTTGTGAAATCTGGTATTGCTCCTGTAATGACATAGGGAAGTGTACCACTCAAGGCCATGACAATCCAACCAAAAGCCACTACAATATAACCGTCTCTTTTGTTAAGTTCCTTCTTGTGTTCTTTTGTAAAAAACATCAAAGCGCCACCCAAAACTAAAACTAGGAGTCCTGCACTAAGCAGCTCTAGAGTCACTCCGTCTTTATAAATAAGACTTATAATTGTAGACAATAGCATAAAACCACCATTGAAAAGACAGAGCAAGCCGAAGAAATGAAAAATGATTTTATAGTTAAGTTTCATGTGTTCGTATTATCTTTTGTGATGTTCACATGGAGCATTTAAAAAACAAAGGCTTTGATCTTTTAAAGTATAGAATGATTGTTTCATGTTTTGTAATTAGAAAAAGAAGCGTTCTACTTGACTTATCGACCTAGGTAAACAACATACTACGACTTTGTCTCCCATTTCAATTTTAAAATCCCCTAATGGAATAAGTCCTATATCATCTCGAATGACTCCTCCAATAATAGCTGAACGCGGAAAATCTAAATCTTTAATTTTATTTTGTGTGATTTTTGATTTTGAATTCACTTCAAATTCTAGCAGCTCAGCATTCATATTGGTGAGTTTAGTCATTGCGACTACCTCTCCTCGTCTTATATATCTAAATATATTATTGGCTGCAAGAAGTTTTTTATTGATTAAAGTATCGATACCAATAGATTGTGATAACTGGTAATAATCCATATTCTCAACGAGTGCTATTGTTTTCTTAACACCTTTAGATTTTGCTACTAGGCAAGACATGATATTAGTTTCAGAATTCCCTGTAACTGATATAAAGGCATCCATATCTGAAATGTTTTCTTCATCAAGCAATTCAACATTACGTCCATCACCATTAATAACCAGTGCATTTGGTAAATCATCTGCACATTCAAAAGCAACTTCACTATTACTTTCTATAAGTTTGACTTTAAATTTACTTTCACAGAGGTCTTTGGCTGTTTTATAGCCTATTTTACTTCCACCTAAAATCATAATATTTTTAAGCTCGGCTTTTACCTTACCTGAAAGCTCAAACAGTTCTTCATCTCCACCTTTCGATGTCATAAAAACAACTTTATCACCTTCTTTAAACTCGGTATCACCTCTTGGTATGATTGTATACTGTGTTCCAAAACGTTGAATAGCAATAGGTACAAAATGTAATTCTGGAAACACTTCTGCGGCTGCTCTAACAGTTTTACCAACAAAACTAGCTGTTCTAGATAAGCGCAAACTCAACATGGTTAACTTTCCTTCTTCAAACTCATAGGTATCATTAAAACCGTATTGATTGAGCAGTAATTCTATTTCTGCTGCTGCTAAATTTTCTGGTGAGATCAATTCGTCAATACCAAACTTGGTAAACCCTACATCATCCTCTTCATCTAAAAACTCTGAATTTGATATTCTAGCAATCGTTTTTTTAGCTCCTAATTGCTTGGCAAGTACACACGCTGTAATATTTGTAGTTTCCGAGGACGTCACAGCAATAAATAAAGCTGCCGTATCAATTCTCGCTTCCCTCAAAATAGCAATTGAAGTCACATCACCTTTAATGACTCTAATATCTAGGTGATCACTTGCATAAGCTAAACTATTTTTATCGGTATCTATTAAGGTAATCTCTTGTGACTCGTATGATAATAGTTTGGCTAAATGAAATCCAACTTCTCCTGCTCCAGCAATAATTATTTTCATGGGAATTTTATTCAAAAAAACATACAAATATACATCATTATTATGGCATTAATGCTTTTGTAAATTAGAGCTTAGATTATTTAATACTATTAGATTTGAGTATATTTGCAAAAAAAAGAAATGTCCTCAAAAGTAACTCCATACAAGGATAGTGATTTGAATAAGAAGCAACAAGTCGCTCAAATGTTTGATAACATCTCAAAAGAATACGATGGTTTAAACCGTGTTATATCTTTTGGTATTGATATCAAATGGCGAAATAAAGTGGTTGCTATTGTCTCAAAAACCAATCCAGAGCGCATTTTGGATATCGCCACTGGAACAGGCGATTTAGCCATTAGCTTAGCTAAAACTAATGCCAAAGAAATTATTGGATTAGATATTAGTAATGGAATGTTAGAAGTCGGTAGAAAAAAGATTAAAAATAAAAATTTAGATAAGCTTATCCATATGGTTGTTGGTGATTCTGAAAGTTTACCGTTTGAAGACAATAGCTTTGATGCCATAACTGTAGCTTTTGGTGTTAGAAATTTTGAAACATTAGATAAAGGACTAGCCGAAATTCTTAGAGTTTTAAAACCAAAGGGGACATTTGTCATTCTTGAAACCTCTGTACCTACCAAAACGCCATTCAAACAGGGTTATAAATTCTATACGAAGTATGTGATGTCTACGATAGGAAAACTCTTTTCTAAAGACCAATCTGCTTATACCTATTTGCAAGAATCTGCATCTGTTTTTCCTTATGGTGAGGTTTTAAACAATATTTTACGTAAAATTGGGTTTATTAACGTGCAAGACCAACCACAAACTTTAGGTGTCGCTTCAATTTATACAGCGTCTAAAGCGTAACGTGTTTACAAGTCATTATCATCATATTTATGAAACGAGCAAGTTGAACGCATTATCACCCAAGAAAATGATTAATAGCAATCAGCATGTGACCGTTGAAAACAATACCTATAAACACATGAAAAGAGTACTTATAATTTTAATACTGTTTTTTATATCTCTGAGTGCCTCAGCACAATTATTTACTAGGGAAAAAATAAAAAATATTGAAAATTTTGATAAGCAAAGACTGTCATGGGGTTTTTACCTTGGGTTAAATAGTTATGATTATCAATTTACTTACGAACAAGATCAACCAGACATCTTGGTAGAAACCAGTACAGGTTTTAGTGTTGGTTTAGTCTCTAACCTTAGGCTTAACGATTATCTAGATTTACGCTTTGAACCCGGTTTATTTATTACGACTAGAAATTTACAATATGATCCTGTTTATTTTGAGGGTTTAGAACCTAATAGTTCTGATTTAATGCGCGAAGTAAAATCAACATATGTTCATTTTCCTTTATTATTAAAAGTATCAACCAAACGGTTTAATAACTTTAAACCTTTTATTATTGGTGGTGTTTCTGCTGCTCTTAATTTATCCAGTAACGAGGAAAATCCAGATGATAATGCCGCAGGTCAATTTAGAACTAAGAAAAACGTTTTATTTTATGAACTAGGCTTTGGAATCGATTTCTATAATCAGTATTTTAAATTCACACCTTCTATTCGTGGTGTTTTTGCGCTTAATGATGAATTAGTTAGAGATGAAGATCCAAATAGCCCATGGACTGGAAATGTTACTACAATGAAAACCCGTGGTGTCTTCTTAAATTTTACGTTTCAATAAAAGAAGTTTTCAATTTTTAGTTGCAATTATCAGTGCTTATTGTTGTAGTCAAAGCCTTCCTATTAATACCATTAGCCGTCAATGCTTACCAAAACCCTAATGACCTAAGACCATAAAAACAAATTAATCCTGTAGATTTTAAGAAACATAAGTTGCCCTGAATATCATTCAGACACTATATCAATATCCTCTACAACTCAAACTATAAACTGTACCTGTTTATGACCGTTTAAACTCACTCAAAACAATAGCAGTTGCAGTGGCTACATTTAAACTTTCGGTAGCTTTTAAATCACCAAACTTCGGGATACTTAGCTTTTTAGTTATCAGTTTTTCAATAGATTCTGAAATTCCATTTGCTTCATTTCCCATTACAATCATACCACAGTCTGGTAAGTTTTTAGAATATATTTCATCTCCATCCATGAATGTGCCAAAAACGTCATGTTTATAACCCTTAATATACGTTTCCAAATCTGTATATTCAATATCAACTCGTGCTAACGACCCCATTGTTGCCTGCACAACTTTAGAGTTATAACAATCTACGGTTGCATTGCTACAGACTAAGTTCTTAATACCAAACCAATCGCAAAGCCTGATTATCGTCCCTAAGTTTCCTGGATCACGAACATCATCTAGAGCTACAATTAATCCGTTGGACCCACTGTTTTTTTTCTCCTGAGCATTCGACAGAATGGTCGGAATATTAAAAATAGCCACTGCAATATTGGGAGATTTTAGACCACTAATTTTTTGTAATTCTTTTTCGGATACCAGTATCGTCTCAGCGTCAAAAATAGCGTCCGTAGAAAATAATAGATGTAACTTAAATTCTGAATTCAAAAACTCCTTAACGCCTTTTATTCCTTCTACCACGAATAGTTGTTGTTGTTGTCTAAACTTTTTCTGATTTAAACTCGTAATTAACTTTATGTGGCTTTTGGTTAACATAAAATAGCTTATAATTTTTGTGGTTTTAACGAAAATACAAAGTAATACTTTTTTGGTCTATTATTTGTTATCCTATTCGCTTTAGAAAACAACATCCCGTAAATTAATTGAAGACATTATAGATTTATTACTTTCAATTCAATTGGTAAATAGTATTTAAACTGTAAATTTGAATTGATTTTAAATGCAAACATTCTCTCTTTTGAAACTTTTGAAATATAACGGTTTAAAACTATTAATCTTTAGTTTGATATGCACGATATTCTCTTGCGATGTCATGAAGCGTGTTAAAAAAGATGAGTATTTATTGATAAGTAATACCGTTTTGGTTAATGACAAGAAAAACACCACTGAGACTGTTGACAACCTTCAATACCAAAAACCTAACGGTACTCTTTTAGGCACTCCATTACGCGTTCATATCTACAATTTGGCAAGACCAAATATCGATTCTATTTTAAAAGCAAACGTATTGGATAACCCTAGAAAAGTTGCTTGGAAAACAAAATTACTTTCAGAAAAACAGTTTTATAGAGAACTCCAATCTAGAAAAAACCTCAATAGTTGGCTCATAAAAACTGGAGAAGCGCCTGCAATCTACAAGGACACTAGAGCAGAAAAAACAGCCTTAGCACTTAAAAAATATTATTTCAGTAAGGGTTGGTTTGATGTAAAAACGTCTTTTAATACCGAAAAAGACAGTTCACAAAGAGCAAAAGTCACCTACAATGTCACTACTGGAAACCCTTATATTTTAGATTCAATTAAATCTAACATAAAAACTCCTATTATAGATTCATTGTACAACTCTAAATTAAAGATAGGCTCCTTAATCTCAAAAGGTCAGCAGTATAATGAAGCCAATTACGCTAGTGAACGAGACCGATTAACAACACAACTTAGAAATTCTGGTTTTTATTATTTTGGACAAGACTACATCACCTTTGACATTGATACTGTGGGAACTAATAAAAAAATTAATACAGATTTAATCATTGCTGATAGAGCCATAAGAAATGAAGATTCAGTAGCTCGTGTTCCTTTTAAAAGGTATAAAATAAAGGATGTTAATATTTTTACAGATTACAAAAATGAATACCGAGATTCAACAATAACAGACTCTGTAAACTTTAAAAACTATAATATATACAGTTACAATAAGTTAAAATTCAGGCCTAAAGCGATTACAGATGCCATGTTTATTACAAAAGGAAACATCTTTAAAGATATTGATAGAACCAGAACCTATCGCTATTTAAGCGAATTACAAGCTTTTAAATATCCGCGAATTGACTACGTCCCTAATGAACAAGACTCGACCTTAGTTGCGAACGTATACCTTGTACCGAAGAAAAAATTTGAGCTTACAACAAGTTTTGAAATATCACAAAGTAATATACAAACCGTAGGTTTTGCCTTTAATACTGGTTTATTAATTAGAAATATCTTTAGAGGCGCAGAAACTTTAGAAATTTCTGGACTTGGCGCCATTGGGTCTTCTAAAGATGCCTCTAACAGTAATGATCAGTTTTTTGATATTAATGAAATTGGTGGAAATATTAGGTTGAGTATTCCTCGGTTTTTTCTCCCCTTTAAAACAGAAAAAATTGTTCCTAAGTACATGTCACCTAGCACACGAATCAATTTAAGCGCAACTAGTCAACGAAATATTGGATTAGATAAACAAGCATTAACAGGAACTTTAAACTACAACTGGTACCCTTCAAAAAAAGTAACCAATAATGTTGATTTATTGAATGTACAGTTTGTAAAAAACCTTAATACAGCCAACTATTTTGGCGTGTATCAAAACTCGTTTGAAAGATTAAACACGATAGCACAAAATATTGGTTTTATAGGTCCAGATGAAACCCTGAGAGATCCTGCAAGTGAAGGAGGCTCTTTTAATCCTGCAGATCAATTTATAAATGAGGTGGTTAGTGGCAACACCTCAATTACAACAGCCGATGATGACTTCATTACCGTTAACAATATTAAGCAACGTAAAGAACGTCTTACCGAAGACAACCTCATTTTCTCCTCTAGTTTCAATTATGTGAAAAATAGACGAGAAAACTTATTTGATAAAAACTTCTCTATCCTTAAATTACGTTTAGAACTTGCTGGAAATTTACTATCTAACCTCTCAAACGTTTTAGATCTTAGTAAAAATCAAGACGGCAAATATGAAGTTTTTGACGTACCATTCTCTCAGTTTGTAAAAGCAGAAATGGACTACGTAAAGCATTGGGATCTGGGAAGAAAAAACGAGTTTGCAATTCGAACTTATTTTGGGATTGCAATACCTTACGGCAACTCAGATAACATCCCATTTGCAAAAAGTTTCTTTGCTGGTGGACCAAATGATATTAGAGCATGGAGCGCCTATAATTTAGGCCCAGGAAGTTCATTAACTACCAATGAATTTAATGAGGCCAATTTAAAGATCACATTGAGTGCAGAGCAACGTTTCAATTTATTAGGACGTTTTAATGGCGCCTTTTTTGTTGATGCAGGAAACATTTGGAATGTTTTTGACAACGTAGATGATGAGGCTGCAACCTTTGGTGGTTTTGACTCTTTAAAAGATATTGCTGTAGGTTCTGGTTTCGGTATTCGATATGACTTTAGTTTCTTCGTATTAAGAGGTGATATTGGTTTCAAAACTTACGACCCTTCTAGAGCACTTGGCGATCGTTGGTTTAAAGAGTACAACTTTAATAATGCCGTTTACAACATTGGAGTCAACTATCCTTTTTAATACTATCTTTTCTCCCTTTTTTTTCTTCGGAAACGATAACGTTTGCGTAAATATCTATGCCATGAAACTCGTAAAAACCATTAAAATTATTCAAAATTTATGTATTTTTGAAACTTAACATTTAACTAAAAACAATCATGGGTCACAACATAAAACCAGGAGTAGCTACAGGAAAAGAAGTTCAAGCGATTTTTAATTTAGCAAAAGAAAAAGGATTTGCTTTACCAGCAGTAAATGTTATTGGTTCTAATACCATAAATGGTGTTCTAGAAACCGCAGCAGCTTTAAATGCTCCAGTAATCATTCAATTTTCTAATGGTGGTGGACAATTTAACGCAGGAAAAGGATTAAGTAACGAACACCAGAAAGCAGCAATTGCAGGAAGTATTGCAGGTGCTAAACATGTCCACTTAATGGCAGACGCTTATGGTGTTCCAGTAATTTTACATACAGATCACTGCTCAAAAAAATTATTACCGTGGATTGATGGCTTGTTAGATGCAAGTGAGCAACATTTCAAAGAAACTGGTAAGTCACTTTACAGTTCTCATATGATTGATCTTTCTGAAGAACCAATTGAAGAGAATATCGCGATTTGCAAAACATACCTTGAGCGCATGAGCAAAATGGGGATGACCTTAGAAATAGAATTAGGAATCACTGGTGGCGAAGAAGACGGTGTAGATAATACAGATGTTGATGATTCAAAATTATACACACAACCAGAAGAAGTCGCCTATGCCTATGAAGAATTGAGCAAAGTAAGTGATCAATTCACAATTGCTGCTGCCTTTGGAAATGTACACGGTGTTTACAAACCTGGAAACGTAAAATTAACACCAAAAATTCTTAAAAATTCTCAAGAGTTTTTGTCTCAAAAGCATAATTTACCACATAATCATATTGATTTTGTTTTTCACGGCGGATCTGGCTCTACAGTAGAAGAGATTAGAGAAGCTATTGGTTACGGCGTTATTAAAATGAATATTGATACGGATATGCAATATGCATTTATGAGTGGTATTCGAGATTATATGGGAGAAAAAGAGGCCTATTTAAAGCAACAAATTGGAAACCCAGATGGTGATACTGTCCCAAATAAAAAGTACTATGACCCTAGAGTTTGGTTAAGAAAAGGAGAGCAATCATTCGTTGAACGTTTAAAAAAGGCATTTGAAGACCTTAATAATGTAAATACTTTATAACTTTGCACCACTAACTACTAATTAAAATCATTTTTAATGTCTTGGTTCAAAAGGAAAGATAAAGGAATACAAACCTCAACCGAAGAGAAAAAAGACACACCCAAAGGGCTGTGGTATAAATCTCCAACAGGTAAAATAATTGACACGAAAGAATTAGAACAAAACTTTTATGTCAGTCCAGAAGATGGATATCATGTTAGAATTGGAAGTAAAGAATATTTCGAAATTCTATTTGATGATAATAAATACACAGAATTAGATGCCGGATTGACATCTAAAGACCCTTTAAAATTTGAGGATACTAAAAAATATCCAGACCGTTTAAAAGCTGCTCAGGAAAAAACAAATCTAAAGGATGCTGTTAAAACTGCTGTTGGAAAATCTAACGGCAAAGATTTAGTCATTGCTTGTATGGATTTCGCTTTTATTGGAGGTTCAATGGGAAGTGTTGTTGGGGAGAAAATTGCTCGTGCAGCTAAACACTCGCTTGACAATAAAATTCCATTTATGATCATCTCAAAATCTGGAGGCGCTCGTATGATGGAGGCCGCATTATCTTTAATGCAACTCGCAAAAACCTCGGTTAGACTAGCACAACTTGCAGATGCAGGAATTCCTTATATTTCATTAGCTACAGATCCAACAACAGGTGGCACAACAGCATCATTTGCTATGTTGGGAGACATTAATATTGCAGAGCCTGGCGCATTAATTGGTTTTGCTGGACCTCGTGTTGTCAAAGACACAACTGGTCAAGAATTACCAGAAGGGTTTCAAACCTCTGAGTTTTTATTAGAACATGGGTTCTTAGATTTTATAACGCATCGAAAAAATTTAAAAAGCAAAGTGAATTTATATATCGATTTGATTACAAATCAACCTTTAAGAGCATAAAAAAAGCGAGCCATATGGCTCGCTTTTTAATTGACTAAAAATCAATACTTAATTTAAAATTACTTCAATCTCAGTTCCATTATTGAAAGTAAACGTTGCTTGATTATCACAATTTCCATTTCCATAATCAAACGTTCCTCCAAAATTTGTGCGTTCCACATCCACACTTCCGCTAACGACATAATCACATATCATTTCGCGACGTAAAGGTGTTGTGACTTGATAAGAATGCGCATTCCCATTAATAAAGGTCGTTGACCAAGTTCCCGTGACTTCAAATACGTTATCACTAAAAACGCCGCTACCAAAACCTTCAACCCATTCTCTAATCTTTAGCCCTTCTCTACTTGCTTGTGTTCCATTAGGCCAAATAACAGTCATCTCTAAGGTGTGTGTAAATTGCGGATTACCACTATCATTTGGCCATTCTTTCAACAACGTTTTACGTCCTATGATGTTTTTAGCATCAAAGAAAAAATCAACTAAATCATAAGTAATTAAAACCTGTTGTGCTTCAGGATTTCTAGTGTAAGAGAATACGATTTGACCTTTTATTAAGTGTCCATTCACGACGCATCCTGCTGTTCCAAAATCAACCGTTACTTCTCTAAAACCTTGTTGTGCTACAACTGTAATTGTAACGCAATCTGGTAACCCATTGCGCAATTGGTCTTCAGCGAGTCGATTAGCATCACTAAGCTCCTGCCCTTCGTAAGCATCAATAATAATATCTCCTACTACGCTCGCAGCTTTATCAATTTCAGAAGAAAGCCTTACCTCTGAAATATCTTCATTTTGTTCTTCTTGCGCAACAGTGTCATCCTTACTACAACTTGTACATGTCAAACCTAAAACGACTAAGGAAAACATTAATTTTGTAATTACTTTACTCACATCCCTTTTATTGTGATCATTGAGTTCATGATTTAGATAATTCATAATTTAATTTTTTAATGTTAATATGAAGTTAAGACTATCCTAAATTGAAAACGTTTAATTTTCTGTGTAAAAAAAACAAAACCAACATTGTAAATAGAACCAAATCATTAAAAATTAGTATATTTGCAGCTTGAAAGAACGACTTTCAACGTACATAAAAATCATTTACAATAATATTAGCATGTATTTATCAAAAGAAGAAAAACAAGAATTATTCGCAAAACACGGTAAAGGGAAAAACGATACTGGTACTGCAGAAGGACAAATTGCGTTATTTACGCAAAGAATTGAGCACTTAACTGGGCATTTAAAAAACAATCGTAAAGATTACAATACAGAACGTTCATTAGTCATGTTAGTAGGTAAGAGAAGAAGCCTACTAGATTACTTAACTAAGAAAGATGTCTTAAGATATCGTGCGATAGTTAAAGAATTAGGTTTAAGAAAATAATCTCAATACAAAAACCACGCTTATTAGCGTGGTTTTTTATTTGCGTTAGGGATTGAGCAGTATGTTTGAGCTCCCAACTTTAGGAGAAGCGAGCGGTGAAAGCCCGACCCTTTAGGGTAACGCCAAAAAAATATAACTCTTACGATAGAGTATAACAATCGTAAATAAGAAGCTAGACCCTGAAATTAATTCAGGACAAACAGTTTTTCATTGGTCACACAACAACTACAACAACGCAACGACCATTGTTTAATTAGAATTAAAAAAATTTATGATTCCAAAAGTATTTAAAGAGGTCATAGACCTTGGAGATGGTAGAGAAATTACCATCGAAACCGGAAAATTAGCAAAACAGGCACACGGTTCTGTTGTTGTTACATCAGGAAAATGTATGATGTTATGTACAGTTGTTTCCAATTACGAACAAAAAGATCTTGGTTTTTTACCGTTAACGGTAGATTACAGAGAGAAATTTGCAGCTGCAGGTCGTTATCCTGGTGGTTTCTTCAAAAGAGAAGCAAGACCTAGTGATGGTGAAGTATTAACGATGCGTTTAGTAGACAGGGTATTACGTCCATTATTCCCAAAAGATTATACTGCAGAAACGCAAGTAATGATACAGTTAATGTCTCATGACGAAAACGTTATGCCAGATGCAATGGCTGGATTAGCAGCTTCGGCAGCTATTCAATTATCAGATTTCCCTTTTGAATGCGCAATTTCTGAAGCAAGAGTTGGTCGTGTAAATGGTGAATTTGTTATCAACCCAACCAGAGCACAACTAGCAGAGTCTGACATCGATATGATGATTGGAGCAAGTGCTGATTCTGTAATGATGGTAGAAGGTGAAATGGATGAGATTTCTGAAGACGAAATGGCTGATGCCATTAAGTTTGCACATGAAGCTATTAAATTACAATGTGCTGCTCAGTTAAGATTAGCTGAAGCATTCGGAAAGAAAGAAGTTCGTGAATACGACGGAGAAAAAACAGATGAAGCTTTAGAAAAGAAGGTTCATGACATGGCATATGACAAAGTATATGCTATAGCAAAAGCTGGATCGGCTAAGCACGAAAGAAGTGCCGCATTTGCTGAGATTAAAGCAGATATTAAAGCAACATTTTCTGAAGAAGAATTAGCAGACTATGGTGGTTTAGTTTCTGATTATTACCGTAAAGCGGAAAAAGCTGCGATTAGAGATTTAACCTTAAATGAAGGTTTACGTTTAGATGGCCGTAAGACTGATGAGATTAGACCTATCTGGTGTGAAGTGGATTATTTACCATCAACACATGGTTCTTCAATCTTTACACGTGGAGAAACTCAAGCTTTAGCGACAGTTACTTTAGGTACGTCAAGAGACGCGAATAAAATAGATATGCCATCTTACGAAGGTGAAGAAAATTTCTATTTACATTATAACTTCCCTCCTTTTTGTACTGGAGAAGCAAGACCAATTCGTGGAACCTCTCGTAGAGAAGTTGGACATGGTAATTTAGCGCAACGTGGTTTAAAAGGAATGATTCCTAAAGATTGTCCTTACACAGTACGTGTAGTATCTGAAGTTTTAGAATCTAACGGTTCTTCTTCTATGGCAACTGTTTGTGCTGGAACTATGGCTTTAATGGATGCAGGTGTACAGATGATAAGACCAGTTTCTGGTATCGCCATGGGATTAATTTCTGATGCAGAGTCTGGAAAATACGCTGTATTATCTGATATTTTAGGTGATGAAGATCATTTAGGAGATATGGATTTTAAAGTAACTGGTACTGCAGACGGTATTACCGCTTGCCAAATGGATATTAAAGTAAAAGGATTATCATACGAGATTTTAGTGAATGCATTAAAACAAGCTCGCAATGGCCGTTTACATATCTTAGAGAAATTAACAGATACCATTGCTACACCAAATGCAGATGTTAAAGAACATGCACCTACAATGGTGACAAGACGTGTTCCTAACGAATTTATTGGAGCCTTAATTGGACCTGGTGGAAAAGTGATTCAAGAAATGCAAAAGGAAACTGATACGACGATCGTGATTAACGAGGATCCAGTAACCGAAGAAGGTATTGTTGAAATTTTAGGTGTAGGACGCGTTGGTATCGATGCTGTAATGGCAAAAATAGATGCAATCTTATTTAAACCTACAGTTGGCAGCGTTTACGAAGTAAAAGTAATCAAGATGTTAGATTTTGGCGCCGTTGTAGAATATATGGATGCTCCAGGAAACGAAGTCTTATTGCACGTCTCTGAATTGGCTTGGGAACGTACAGAAAATGTATCTGATGTTGTCAACATGGGAGATGTTTTTGATGTGAAGTATTTTGGACAAGACCCAAGAACACGTAAAGAAAAAGTATCTCGTAAAGCAATCTTACCTAAACCAGAAGGTTATGTAGCAAGACCACCAAGAGATGATAAACGTTCTAGTGGACGTGATAACAGAGGTTCTCGTGACAATAGAGGTCGTGATGATCGCAAACCTAGAGAAGATAAAAAGGAAGATTAATTTCTTTTGATCCTAATTATAAACCTCAAATGGAAGCAATTCTGTTTGAGGTTTTTTTATGTCTAAAATTTAGGATCTGCCTTAAGAAGCAAACTTGAAGATTTACAGCGTAGTCCTGATGATTTTGTTTGGAATGCTATAGAAGAAAAACTTAAGAAGAAAAGAAGACGCTTACTATTTTGGTATTTCACTTTTGGCCTTAGTCTATTGGTACTGACCTACTTTGTATATCATACGTTTAATAGCAACGCTATAAATGGTTTAAAACATCAAGAACAAAACATAGAAGTAATTACGCAAGAAGAGGCTTTAAACACCGTAACTGATGCGAACTTTAGCGATAGATATTCTATTAAAAATAACGATAGTAGTCCTTTAGACGACAAAATAACACCTACTAAAAAGGACTTATCAAATGATCCCTTTTCATCAATTGAAGACTCATTGACTGCAAAAAAGTCATCAAGTATAAAGACAACCAATGCTAAAAGTTCATTCACTTCTATTGTTTCTTCGGAAAAGCAAAAACGCGACAACTCTAATCTAAACCAGAAAAAAAGAAATCAAGGAATAACATCTAATGATGTATTTAATACTGATACTAAAAATTTAAATATTGCAGATAACCATAATTCAAAATCAGCACAGAAAACAACTACAAAGGAGGAAAGAAGTAGATTATCCAATAGAAATAAAGAGAAAGTATCAGATACTCTAACAAAAATTGAAGATGTTGTTTTAGATATTTCCGAAGAAAAAATTAAAGACGCTCTAGAAGAGGTCAAAAAAAGTAAAAATAGCTTGACTAAAAAAGAAACAAGATGGAGTATCAATCCACAATTAATCGTTTCAAATTACGGTGCTTTTAATGCTAAAACTAGCGATAATGCCTCTACTAATTATGGGCTTTTATTAGGATTAAGAATAACCAATAACAGCTTTTTAAGATTTGGTGTTAGAAAATTGGAGCTCATGCAAACCGTCGATAGTATCTCTAATAATATTCGTTATTTGGAGTTCCCTTTGGAAGTAAAATAATTTTTTAGAAACAAAAAATTCAATCCCTATATCACGGGAGGTCTAAGTTACTTTAGGTATGAAAATAGTCGTTCTGAAAACTCAATTAGCATGCAGTATGGTGATAATGTCTCCTTAAATTTTGGTCTAGGACTGGAGCATAAATTGATTGACAGGCTTTATATTAATATAGAATCAAACTTCAATTGTCAAATAGAACCGGTAACCACAACTATTGATTATACCCCTTATATTTTCTCAATAAGTACTGGGATTGATTATAGGTTTTAAACACAATCACGCCCCAAACACTTGCGTATGTCGCAAATTTTCCCTATAATAATAGCTATGATACAAGCAGACAAAGAGAAATACAAAGACATTTTAGACCACTCAGTGGAGTACTTAGAGCAACGCGGTTTTGAAAATATCAAAGCAGATACCGAAGGCTATGAAAGACCAAAATCTTATATTAAAAAAGGGAGTAATATTTCTATTACTCCAGATATAGTAGCAATTAAAGAGGGTAAAAAGCATTATTTTGACATTAGCCTTAAGAGCGAAAAACCAAAACTATTAAAATCTAAATGGCTATTTCTTAACACGTTGACTGCTTTAAAATCTTCACATTTTAGATTAATAACGACAAGAGGTCATTATAAATTTACTGCCGAAATGCTTGATGATATTAACCTTAATAACAAAAAATTAATCAAAATTTAAATTATTTTAGTTTTCTTGTAACATTTTGTGTACTTATTACGTATCACTAAGTAGTATTTATATTTACCCAAATTTAAAGCACATAATTAAATGAGACAACTTAAGATTACAAAGCAGGTTACGAACAGGGAAACCGCGTCTTTAGATAAATATTTACAAGAAATTGGAAAGGTTGATTTAATTACTGCAGATGAAGAAGTTGAATTAGCTCAACGTATCAAAGCAGGAGATCAATTAGCATTAGAGAAATTAACTAAAGCTAATTTACGTTTCGTGGTATCTGTTGCAAAACAGTATCAAAATCAAGGTTTAACCTTACCCGATTTAATTAATGAAGGTAATTTAGGTTTAATTAAAGCTGCGCAACGTTTTGATGAAACTCGTGGTTTTAAATTCATTTCTTATGCGGTATGGTGGATTCGTCAATCGATCCTTCAAGCACTCGCTGAGCAATCACGTATTGTTCGTTTACCATTAAATAAGATTGGATCTATTAATAAAATCAATAAGACCTTTGCTTTTTTAGAGCAAAGTCATGAACGTCCACCTAGTGCAGAAGAGATTGCCAAAGAATTAGACATGACCATTAACGATGTTAAGGAGTCCCTTAAAAATTCGGGCCGTCACGTCTCTATGGATGCACCGTTGGTTCAAGGAGAGGACTCTAACCTTTACGATGTTTTACGTAGTAGTGAATCTCCAAATCCAGATAGAGATTTATTACATGAATCTTTGCGTACAGAAATTGAACGTGCTTTAGAAACCTTAACACCTCGTGAGGCTGATGTAATTAGATTATATTTTGGTCTTGGTAACCAACATCCAATGACATTAGAAGAAATAGGAGAAACGTTTGATCTAACTCGTGAGCGTGTGAGACAAATTAAAGAAAAAGCGATTCGTAGATTAAAGCATACATCGCGAAGTAAAATATTAAAAACATATTTAGGCTAGTAATAGTGATCTATAAGGACTAAATTGCAACAACAACAGTTACATAATATAACTGTTCGTTTTTTGATTGATGAAAGAACCCAGAGCTGATTACTCTGGGTTCACTTTTTCTAATAATATCCTTTAAAACGTTATCCGTCCCTATGTATCCTTTCTTCGAAAACCTTACTTTCTAAAATTCTATATCTTATTATTAGACATTTATAAAAAGCATCTTTTTTTAATTATCTTTGAATCTCATAATTTAAGATAATAACATGGCTCAGAAATTAATTGCACCTTCAATGCTAGCTGCCGATTTTGGCAATCTCCAACGTGATGTAGAAATGGTCAATAATAGTGACGCAGATTGGTTTCATATTGATGTTATGGATGGACATTTCGTACCAAACATATCTTATGGTATGCCAGTAATACAAGCCATTAAAAAACATGCAACTAAACCTTTAGACGTGCATTTAATGATAGAGAAGCCTGAGCGTTATATTGAAGAATTCGCAAAAGTAGGTGCCGATATTATTACTGTACATCACGAATCTACAGTCCATTTACACAGAACCTTAAGACAGATTAAAGAGGCAGGCTGCAAAGCTGGTATCGTACTTAACCTAACAACACCAGTTTCAGTGCTTGAAGATATACTCCCTGAGTGCTATATGATTCTATTAATGTCTATTAATCCTGGTTTTGGTGGCCAGAAATTTGAAGACATTACTTATGATCGCGTAAAAAAATTACGCGCTATGATCGATGAGCGAGGTTTAGAGACACGAATAGAAATCGATGGTGGTGTTACAGACAAAAACATTAAACGATTAGTAGACGCTGGTGCAGATGTGTTTGTTGCAGGTAGTCATGTTTTTAAAAGTGACCAACAAGCAGAAACTATAAAACGTTTAAAAGTCTTAGCTAATAGTTAGTTTTTAGTGCCATAACCATAATTGTAACCATAGTTGTAACCATACGATTTGTTATGACCAACGCCATTGATAACATAAGCCATATTTTTAAGCTTACCAGATGCTGATAAATCCTTAGAAAACGCTAGTAGCTTTTTATCTGTAAAACTTGCTCTTGCTATATAAACAGTAACATCAGCAAGGCTTGATATTAACATCGTATCTGTTACTAAAATCGTTGGTGCAGTATCCACAACAATATAATCATAAATCTCTTTAGCCTCCTTAATGAGCTCTTTAAATCTTCCGTTGGTCAATAAACTTGAAGGATTAGGAGGAATACTTCCAGATAACAGGATATCATGATTTGGATGTTTATCAAACCCTTTAACTATATTCTTTCTCCAATCAAAAGAAGCCTCATGCAAATAGTTTGACAAGCCTGCGCTATTTTTATCAGATTTAATTTGAGTATGTATCTGAGGGTTTCTCAAATCGGCACCAATAAGGAGTACTTTTTTATTGAGACTAGACAAGGCCAATGACAAATTAAGACTGATGTATGTCTTTCCTTCTCCTTTAATCGTTGAGGTACAATAAATAACCTTACCTTTTTGATCTTCGGAAACAGGAAGCATATAATTCACATTTGAACTTAAAATTCTAAAGGACTCTGCTAGAATAGATCTATCATTAGGGTTATCAAACAATAAGCCCTCTTTATTTTTTATATCAGGAATTTCTCCAATTATTGGATTGACTTTATTCACTCTCGTAATATCTTCTTTTCCATGAATCTTGGTATCTAACATAAATAAAAGATAAAATAATCCAAAAGGAACGAGAAGACCTCCTAAAATTGCTCCAGCGTAGACAATATTAGATTTAGGAGATATTGGACCTGATCCTGAAAGCGCATAATCTACAACCTTTATTGACGGCTCTGTTATAGCATAATTAATAGCAGCTTCTTCGCGTTTAGTTAATAAAAGCAGATATAGACTTTGCTTTATTTTTTGCTGACGTTCTATAGCTCTAAGAGCTTTTTCTTTTTGAGGTATTTGCGCTACTTGACCTACGAATTTTCTGTTTCTGCTTTTTAATTGTCTTTGAGATAAATTTAATTGTTTATCATATGAGTTTAAGGACCTTGTAAGATTAGATTTCAGATCATCTATTCTATCTTGAGCTAATAGCACTGTTGGATTATTTTTTCCGGCACTACTAGCCAATTTCTCTCTTTCTAATATAACAAAGTTGTATTCATTAATTAATGAATTAATACTTCCGTTACTTAATCCAATATTAGTAGGCAAAAGACCACTATCACTGCTTGAGACTAAGACCTCTTGAAGTAAGCTAGCTAAGGCAAGTTGATTTTCAACCTTAAATACTTCTTCATCAGATTTAGAACGCTGTTCTAATCCAAGTTCAGCATCTGTAGCAAGATCTACTAAGTTATTATTCTGTTTAAAATCTCTATAGCTTACCTCAATGGAATCTAACTCTTCTGCCAAGGACTCAAAACGTTCATTAATAAAATCTATGGTGCGTTTTGAAACAGATTGACGATCATTGATACCATCTTCATTAAACACGTCCATAAGTGTGTTTAAGATCATCTCTGAACGCTCTCTACTTTCACCTTTAATAGTCATCTTTAACAAATCGCTCTGCTCTCCAATAGCGTCAACTTGAATTTTATTTTTTAAACTCAAAGCCCTACTTTTTAAAGACCCATATTTTATGATATAACGTTTACCTATATTTTGATTTAACAATTGTTTATTCTCAATCTTTATTTCAAAAGGTAAGTTATGAGTAGCTTCAAGAGTGTTATGATTTGGAATTGAAAAACTCCTCTCTGTTTTTAAGTTTATAATTTCAAACCCATTCTCTTTAATATCAATTGCATAGCTTAATGAATTCTCAATGCTATCTCCATGAATTATTTGATCATAATAAAACGGCAACTCTCCAATTAGTGATGTTTGAATAGTTCCCTCCTCAAAAAAATTAGTGTTCAAGTTTAGTTTCTTAGCAACCCTCTCGACTATAAGATAGGACGTAAGAATTTCTGTTTCATTCTCTAAGTTTATATTTGTTCTCTTAAAGACAAAAGCTGATGTTGGTAATTCTAATCCGTCAGACTCATCTAAAATTTTCATTTTAGCAGTGGTTTGATAAATTCTTGGAGCATATCTTAGATATACATAAGCTCCTATAAATGTTATAATAAGTGAAATAATAAACCAAGGCCAATATCTAAGATATTTACTAAACTCTTGCTTTAAATCTACATTATCGTCTTCTGAAAATATGTAAGGATTATTTATTGAAGGATCCATAGTTAGCGTGTAAGTAGAATAATTGAACTTAAAAGTAATGAGGCGATGGTTAAAACAGTTCCTACATTGCCTACAAAACCAGCATTCTTAACTCTAGGATTGTTAGGATTAACTATGATTGTATCATTTGGTTTTATAAAATAAAATTCACTACTCATAAAGTCAGTAGATGTAAGGTCGATATGAGAAATAGTTCGTAAACCGTTAACGTCTCTTGTAATTATTATATCATCACGCTTACCGTTAATCGTTAAATCACCAGCATATCCTAATGCTTGAAAGATAGTTATATTTTGTTCAGTAAAATTATAGGTCCCGGGAGTATTTACTTCTCCTAAAATTGTAATTTTTGCATTTAAGAGGCGAACATCAACAGATGGTTTATTTAAGTGTCCTCCAAGTACTAGGAGCTCCTTTACCTTTTCTCCCACTTCAAACGTTGTTAAATTTGAGACATTTATTTCACCCAAAACAGGAAAACTAATTGACCCGTTATTCTCAACTAAGTATCCATTCAATTTTATAAGCTCTAATGAATTTACTTGCGCACCACTGCTAGTCCCTCTGTTATAAGGCACAGCAGCCTGAGGCACCAAAGTCTCTACAGTAATTTTTAATATATCATTGGGCTGAATTGTAGCATTTTGATATATAATATTAGAACTGTTATTTACATCTGCATCTTGTATATATAGAATATCCTTTTTAGAAGCACAAGACGTTAATAAAACAAGAAATAATATTCTAAAAAAGATATTTTTCATTTATATGTTTTTTTTTAAATCAAGATGTAAATATAATGTATTTGGTGCAATCTTATTGCTCTAGTTAGCTATGATTAAATTTTAACTTTACTGTTTTGTTTGCCCATATTTCGCTTTAACAAAAAAGGCACATAGTATAAGACAGACCCATAAATAAATAATAAACCAATTTGTGTATTTAAATTTAAATGTAGCATATTCAATGCTATTACCACCGTTATTAGATTGACAACGACAATAAGTGAGGCAGTCTGTTTGTGAGTAAATCCTGCCTGTATAAATCTATGATGTATATGGTTTTTATCTGCTTTAAATGGACTCGTCTTCAATACAAAGACACGAATAAAAAATATTCTACAAGTATCCATCAATGGATAAAACAAAATAGCCAAAGCTAACGCTGGCGACGCTTTGTGATAACTAGAATTCACGTCAAGTTGAGATTGAGAAATAAAACTAATTGTAAAAAAGGCTAACAAAAAACCAACAATCATAGAACCAGTATCTCCCATGAAAATCTTATTGCGATCAGAAAAGTTAAACCTGAGAAAAGCAAGTAAGGCCCCAAATAATGCTACAGAAATTGTCGCGAGGCTAAGTGCCCCAAAATCATAAAACAGGATGGTATAAAACACACTTATCAACATAGCAACGCCACCTGCTAGACCGTCTACTCCATCAATTAAATTGTAGGCATTAATTACTAATATGTACACAAATAATGTAAAAAATATCGATATCCAGTAGGGTAAGACATCAATATCGAATATTTTTGAAAGCCCTATAATTCTTGTATCTGTAAACACTATTAATAACAATGCCGCAAAAATTTGACCTATAAATTTCTTTCGTGCAGACAATACCGTCAAGTCATCTTTTAATCCTAAAAAGAAAAGAATTGTTAATCCTCCCATGACTAACAACAACACTTTTGTATTAAGCATGGCACCGGTAATGGTCATAACAACTACTAGACTAAAGAAAATCCCAATGCCGCCTAGTGTAGCTGTTTTATTCGAATGCATACTTCTGCTATCTGGTTCATCCATTAAATGTTTTTCCTTGGCTACATATAGTATTGAAGGAAACGTTTGATAGGCTATTGTAAATGCCAGCACAAATGCAGATATTAACCACAAAATAGAATTATTTTCTGGACTAAAATTCTCAAGCAAATTTTTGATCATAGAGAGTCAATGTAGGTTAACAGCGCCTTATTAATAACGCTCGAAAGGTACGAAATAAATAGAAGCAGATTGTCTTATATACAACATTGGTGAATTTAATTAAGCAACAACTAAAGACTAACTCCTTGATAGTGTAGAGTTCATAACCTCAACAATTCTAGTTGCCGTATTCCCATCCCATAATGGAATATCTTGACCTTTCTTCCAATCACCATCAAACAAACACTTTAAATATAATTTGATATTTTTAGGATTAGTACCAACCAGTTCATTAGTGCCAAGTGTGATCGTTTCTGGTCTTTCAGTATTGTCTCTAAGCGTCAAGCAAGGAACTCTCATTATGGACGCTTCTTCAGTAATCCCACCAGAATCTGTAATGACAGCTTTAGACCGCTCTACGAGATAATTAAACTCTAAATAACTAAGAGGTTCAACCATGTGAAGTCGTAAATGACTCACATCAAGTCGCTCTAAAATTTTGGCAGTTCTAGGATGTACAGGGAATATTAAGGGCACGTCTTCTGTATGCGCAGTAATCTCATCAATCATCTCCTTCAATTGAGACTCCTCATCCACATTTGCAGGTCTATGCAAGGTCATTACGATGTAATTCCTATCAGAAAGTTTAAGATCTCCCCAAACTTGAGGTTGTTTGAAATTTGGTCGTTGTTTTAACAAGGTATCGATCATCGTATTTCCGACGAAAAAAATCTGCTCTTCCTTAACTCCACTTTTTCTTAGGTTATCATTTGCAGTTTCCGAAGTTGTAAAAAAGTAATTGGTAATACTATCGGTCACCAATCTATTGATTTCTTCTGGCATTGTCCAATCATCAGACCTAATTCCGCCTTCAACATGAGCTACTTTCGTTTGTAATTTTTGAGCTACCAAAGCACAAGCCATCGTCGATGTTACATCCCCGACAACTAATAATAAATCTACTGGATTAGCCATCAATTCTTTTTCAAAATTAATCATAATATGTGCTGTCTGCTCAGCTTGAGTACCTCCACTACATTCTAAATTCACATGTGGTTCTGGTATTTCCAATTGCTCAAAAAAGCTTCCAGACATATTTTGATCATAATGCTGTCCTGTATGAACCAATCTATAATCTATGAGTATGCCTGCGTCTTTTGATTTTTGAATCGCATGAATGATTGGTGCTATCTTCATGAAATTTGGACGAGCTCCAGCAATTATTGTTACTTTATACATATTGAAATTAAATTGAAAACCGATTAATACCGATTTAAATGCAAGTTAACGAAAAATCTTACTAAGTGAATTTGACGCTTTATTCTTGATGGCTGACTGAGTAATCTATACGTCCATTCCATATTATGAGTCACCCACCATTTTGGCGCCCGTTTAACATGACCTGTATAGACATCAAAGCTTCCACCCAAACCTTGATAGACTGCTTGATGCGATTTTTGAATGCGTTCCATTAAATCTTCCTGTTTTGGTGAACCCATGGCAATGAAAACAACATCTGGACTGTGTTTTTTAATATCGGCAATTAAAGTTAATTCTTCCGCTTCGGTTTTGATATAACCGTTTCTATAGTTACAAATGTTAATCCCTTCAAATTCAGATTTTAATTGATTAACTGTTGCTTCAATGATGTCCTGTTGTCCACCTACTAAATAAAATGATTTTGTCGTATAGTAATTTGAAACGACATCCAGCCAAAGCTCACAACCCGGAATTTTGACCACATTGGCAGCCCCTTTTTTTTGAAGTGCCCAAACGGCTCCAATACCATCTGGATAGCCAAGGTTTCTATTAATAAGCGATCGACTGTCATCTGTAGCATGTAGTATTTTTTCAGCATTTACCGCGACCATAATCTTATGGTTATCAAAAGCATACTGCATCAATTCTGTTCTAGATGTTGGAGCAAAAGTCATCACTCCATTTAGTGATTTAGCTTCCATGGATCGTTGATTTCGTTTCTAATACATAATGAGCCATCGCATTAAACATAAATGCATTACTCCACCTCATATATGATATTTTTGAACTCACCCCTCTTTTTAACTGATAGTAAAAATAGCCTTTTTTATGTTGCATATTGGCTACTGTCCAATCCAAGACTTGAGTCAATACATGTTCATTGTCTTTAAACACATTTAATTTTGACAACGTCACAATAACTTGAGCAGGACAATGAATGTCTATAGGATAGGTTTTATTATGATAATATTTTGGCATCCCATTGGCCTCAAAAAAATGCTTTAGATAATAATCGGTACCTTTTTTTACATAACTCTGAAATGTAAAATCTCCAGTATTTTGCTGATAGGTTTCAATGGCATCGAGATTAAATCCTGTATGAAAACTATCTTTCCAAGACTGCACTGCCAATAAACCGTATACCCAAGAACCATCTGCTTCCTGTAAATCACAGGCTGCTATAATGGCTTGTTTAGCCAAATCTGCATGCTCCTGATTTTTTGTGTATTTATAGGAGTAACTTAAAATCTTAGCACCTAATAATGACGCATTAATTACCGTATTATTCCCATCTTTGATACTATACGAAAAGATAATCCCTTTGTCGTGTTGTGTCCTTGACAAATCCTGTGTCACGAAATCTGCTGCTGATAATGTTTCTTTTAAAACCGAATTATCTTTAGTAATCTCGTAACTTTCTAACAAAGCCTCAACACTAAAACAAGTTGCTACAACGGTTGGTGTGTGTTTTTCAAACAAAAACAAACGTCTTGCTTGCCAATCAAAGTTATAACCCCAACAGGAATTAGAATATCCTTTTGACCTTAGACTTAACAACAACGAAGTGACTTCTTTTACTTTATTAAGCAACGCTTCTTTTGTACCAAAATCCTCACAACCACTTTGAGCTAATTGATATAATTTACAATAGCCTAATAAAAATAAGGCAACACCTTTAGCATTATGCTCTTTAGGCACTAACAACAGTTTTCTGAAATTTATTGGACTTCGCTTAAACCCTTGAATCCAAGCTAATCTTGCTAAATCCCAATGCTTGAAAGGCAATGCTTGAAAAACCTTTGAGTTCATCCCATCATAAGGATCCCAACCTTTATAGTTTTCGGCTTCGCAATACGATTTGAGTTTTAAAAAACTGTTGTCTATTTTAGATGTCAACTTGCTCACCGCCACGTTTTATAGATTCTAACACTTTAAAAGAGGCTTTAGTCACTGCAATAACTTCCTCAAAAGGGATTGGTGCTTTTCCGTCAGATAATAATCCGTTGACAAAAGCAATCACCATTTCTTTTTGGCCTTTATTTTGATTGAAAGGTTTCTCTTTTTTAGGTGTCCCTTTTCCATAGATTTTCAACTCTTTAAAATCATTAAGTGTTGCAGATACTCCTGCAGAGAACACCTCTACATACTCCTTAGTCATAGATTTTGATCCGTTAGCATAATACCCCACAACACCAGATGATCCGTTTTCAAACTGAATCAAGATATTTAAGGTATCATTTAATTGATGTGCATCTGGTAATGCCGTAGCAGACACTTTAGTTGGTAAGCTTCCGTTGAGATAGGTTAGGTAATCAATAAAGTGACACACCTCGCCTAACACGCGCCCACCTCCTATTTCTAAATCCTGAATCCAATTATCTCCAGGAATAGCACCTGCATTAATACGATACAACATGGTCATTGGATGATCTCCAATCGCTTTTTTTAATTTCTTAGTGAGTGGAGAAAATCGTCTATTAAACCCAACCATAACGGCTTTATTAGCGGTTGCTTGTGCTTCGATTATAGCGTCCAATTCTGTTTCCAAAAGACATAAAGGCTTCTCAACAAATACATTTTTATTGGCCTCTAAGCTTTTTAGAACGTAGGGGCCATGAGAGTCGTGACGTGTCGCCACAAATACCGTATTTGTTTTATCGTCTAACACATCTGCTTCTTCTGTAGCGCAAAACTGAAAGTTAAATTTCTCAGCCACTCGCTTCGAAGTCGTTCCTGTATTGGTTAATACACCTATGCGACCAACCTCATCTGTGTCAGGGATATTTGGCAATAAATTTCCTTGCGCATAGCTTCCTGCACCTATAAATGAAATGTTGATTTTTCCTAGTTTTTCGATTTCCGAAGTAGAAATCTTAGTTTTTAAAGCCGCTTTTTGAGTATCATATTTTAAAGCGATTCCAGTAAAAGGTTCCGTTTTAGAAACGACTAAATCAAAAGCTGATTTTGCATCTTCAAACTCAAACTCATGTGTGGTTAAATACTCAATATTGATGCGACTGGTAGCGATTAAATTTTGAAACGCTTCCATGTTTCGCTTTTCGGTCCAACGCACATAGGGCAATGGATAATCAATTCCTTTTTCTTCGTAGTTCAAATCATAACGTCCAGGACCATAAGAACACGCCATCTTCAATTCTAATTCTTTACGATACCAAAATGGATCACGATCAAAGCCTGTGGGTACAGCACCTAAAACGATAACTTTTCCTTTTTTTCGCGCCATAGCTCCTGCAAAATTGATAGGGTCTAAACTAGAGGTCGCCGCAGCAATAATGACTGCATCTGCGCCATAACCGTTGGTGGCGCTTTGGATTTGTTCTTCGATTCCAGCGGCATTTCGGGTCAATCCTAAATCTACTGCGTTATTAGCAATGGCTTGTTTTACTGCGGCTTCAGAAATATCAACGCCTATAACGGTAACGCCTGACGCTTTTAATATTAATGCCGCTAATTGACCCAGCAAGCCTAAACCGATAACCACACAAGATTCTCCTAAACGAAGATCTGCTTGCCGAACACCTTGCATAGATATGGCGCCTAAAGTATTATAGGCTGCATCTTTTAAGTTGGTATTCGTATCTAATTTAACGCAAAGGTTGATGGGCACTGATACAATTTCAGCATGATTAGCGTATCCAGCTCCAGCACAAGCTACTTTATCTCCTACTTCAAATTCTGTAACCCCTTCTCCAACTTCAATTACTTCTCCAGCACAACTATACCCTAAAGGCGAATAGGCATCTAGTTTTTTCATGACTGCTCTATACGTTTGAATTGGCCCTTGCTTTTTAAGCGTATCCATCACTTGCTTTACCTGTTGCGGACGTTCTTTTGCTTTACCAATTAAGCTTTTTCTAGCGGCTACAACTGTAGACCCCTCAGTTCCTGCACTAATTATAGAATAGTGATTTTTAACGATGACCATCCCTTTTCCTAATTGTGGATAAGGCACCTCTTGTATAATCATATCGCCAGAACCTAGCTTTTGTGTGAGTTGTTGCATTTAATCTACTTTTTTATGCACCTTTGGTAAAGACCTATAAGGTTTTTCTATTTGTTTAATAATTTTAACTGGGTTACCAGCAGCGACAGCGCCTTCCGGAATATCCTTATTAACTACTGAACCTGCTCCAATAATAGCATGATCTCCAATGGTAACATTTCTCATCACTACGGTATTGACACCAATAAATACATGATTCCCAATGGTTACATAACCAGCACCATTATCATCTGGATTTAGTACATGTGCCGCTCCATCGTGAGATAAAATATAGCATCCATGAGTAATTAGGCAGTGATCACCGATGGTAACCTTACCTCGTCTTACATCAATCTTAGCGCCTAAGCTAATCATAGTATTTTCACCAATCTTCGCACCAGATGCTTTGAGAAAAGACATGTGGAAAAATCTGAGGATATTCCCAAAATAATGCACCATCTTTCTAATAATTGTTTTCATGATGCAAGTGTTTTTAAAATTATGGTTTTAAAATTATCTGCTATCGTCTCGATTGAAAAATTTGAAACTACATATTGTCTATTTGTCAAGCCTATTTCTAAATGTCTATTTTCATTATTTAGTAAGCTCTTTATCGCGGTTTTCATTTGATTTAATTCTCCTGGAATAAAAGAATACCCATGAATACCATTTTCAAACACTTCACGATGTGCTCCAACTGGTGTAAAAGCAACAGGCTTACCAATAGCCATTGCTTCTAGTAAGGATCTCGAAAAACCTTCAGAATATGATGCTGTTAAAAACACATCTGTTGATTGCAAATGCTTCATTTTATCATCACCACTTATAACTCCAAGATTTTTATAATAATCTTTAAATTCTGAATTCAAAATTTCATCTTCTGCTTCAAAAGGATCTTCATACTCTATTTTTTCACCAGTATATTGGTTATAAAATACACCTCGTTCACCTTTTCTAATATTTCCTGCAAAGTAAAATGTTATAAAGGGAAACTCTCTACAAAGGTCAGGAATTATTTTTAAAATATCAGTATAGCCTTTAGCTTTAGTCATATGTCCCATAACTAATATTTTTCCTTTTTCTATCTCAACTTCATTGTCATTAGAATATTGTTCAATATCCATAGCTTGATAAAGCACGGTCATTTTTGAAGCATCTAGATAAGGTTCAAATTGGTTTTTGAGGTAATTAGCTTGTACAATACCACAATCTACTCGTTTTAAACTAAAACCAACGAGCCTTTTAATTATAGTATTAAACTGCTGAAAGTTTAATTTAAAATGACTTCCTCGTAGATGGATGATCACTTTGGCACCAAAAAATTTACTTAACAGTATCGTCCAAACGTCTCTACCAATCCAACCTATTTGCGTTGGTGTTATAGGATAATAAACACACTTAGGTCTAATAAAAACTAATAACCTAAGTAGCTTTGAAAAGAAAACAAAAAAGTTTGTAATCATTGAAACATCTAATTTTCCTTTTTTTGTATTATCCGTTCTGAAATTTGTTTTCAAAAATTCTATTTCAAATGCATCATTCAATAGGCTTGATCCCAAAAACTGTTGCATACTCAATTCTGGTCCAGAATAAGGAGGTGGTGTTGGACCAATAAATAATATTTTTGACTTTTTACTACTCATGTAACAAACTAAATTTTATTTGTTCCACCCATTTTTGCACCGAAAGTTGCACTCCTGTTTGCCTTGCATTTTCGCAAAACTCATGCAACATCTCTTTATTCTCTATTAAGCTGGAAATTGTATTTATAGCAAATTCAAGATTATCTTTAAGAAGATATCCATTCTCACCACTTTTCAAATAGCTTATTTCTGGCCCATGCTTATCTGCTTGCAAAGTTAGATATGGTCTTCCGTAGGCAAAAGCATGATTAATAGATAATCCAGAAAGCCCTGGTATAAAAACTAAGCTCGACCTGTTCATAATGGGAGCTATTTTAGATTCATCGACTAAAGTTCCATGCCATATAATACTTGAATCATTATTTAAAGAATCTTTGACAACCGCATTATCTGGACCATCACCAATAATTTCTAATTTAATATTTTGAAATCTCTCTTTGAGCAACTTATAATATAAGATTACATCAGCAACACGTTTTGAAGGAATCAGTCGACCAATAAACAAAAGTGTCATCTGATTTTCTGGCGGAAGTTGAAACTTATAATTTGCTTCAATTTCTGTATTATCAATGGTATTATTGGCCCAAAAGGCTTTATTTGATGTTATTAATTTATTGCTTTTTGCTTGTGTACATGCATCCTCCGTATAATAAACCACACGATCCAATTGTTTATTGAAGAATTTTGTTAATCTATGATCCAAAAAACCTGATATACCATTATTTGACTTTAACTGCGCATGGTTGTATGAAAAAAGGCGTACAGATTTATGCTCTTTTCTTAACTTTAAAGCGAATAAGAAAAGTGGTAGATTCTTTTTTTCCGCAGGTATTAAAATCCAATAAAAATCTTTGAAAATGGGTTTTATTGCTTCTTTCACTATTTTAGACTTACCAAAATCCTTTTTAGTTACATTAAGTTTAATCTGTTTAAAATTCCAATCTTCCTCTAATTCGTGGTCTCCCATTTGATCTCTGCCTGTACCAGACAAAATAGTGAGACTCACATCATTCTCAGTTGCTAAGTGATTCAAAAAACGTGCTTTGTAATGATTAAAATTAGGAGCTAACCACAATATCTTTAACATAAGAACTTTTTATTTGTTTGTGATATAATAGCCATTAAAAAGTACATCATAGCACCAGAAGCCAACAACGGTAACGAACTAATACTGTACATTATAATAACCATTACAGATCCTAACATTAAATATTTCATTTCTGCCATTTTTATTTTAAGGGTATTTTTCAATAGATAAAAAAGAAAAGACAAATAACATAAAAGGCCAATGATACCTGTTGAAAAGAATAACCTTACATAATCATTATGCATCCCTCCTCCCATCATAACTCTTGATTTTTCATGCTGTGCAATTCCCGACCCTAGCCATTGTGCTATAACGCCAAAATTTTCCCAAAAAGCATAATACTTCTTCCAAATATAAACTCGACCGTTTAAAGCTGCAGAATCTTTTGCATTTCCTTGGTAGACATTGATATCTTTAGCAAATAATGTACTAAAAATTTCAGTATAAAAATAAAAGCCTACACCAAGCATTATAAATAAGAAAACCATAAGTTGAAAGAACGATACTTTCTTTCTAATGAAGTGCACAAAAATCAAAAGTAACGCTAATGAAACAGCCCAAGATGCCTGGTGTCTTAAATTATAAATTCCTACTAAACAAATTAGGAGTACAACAAGGAACCCTAAATTACTAAACACAAAGCTTTTTTTTCTTTTATCGATATTCTTGATATAAAAGTAACAGTAGCTGATAAATCCACAGATTAAATGACTCATATAGCCAAACAAATCTGCATAAAACCCACTTAATCTTAAACCTCCTCCTCTAGACTCGGTATTGTATACTTCTCTTATAGGGTCAAATAAAATTTCGTAATACAATGTGCCAATAGGAAAAATTGAAGCGATCAAAAAAGTGATTAAAAATCCTTCTAAATCTAACATAGAATTTATATGTTTTCTGAAATAAAAAAACAACAAAAATGGTAATATAGTTCTAATCGTATCCCCAAACTGAGCAATAGTTCCTTCGTAGCCAAAAACGAGCAATAAATTAGAAACTAAAAGAAATAAAAACAAATAAAACGTAAAGATTAGATTAGGTGCTGTCGATTTTTTCCTAATAATAGACATAAATCCAAAAGCAAACACAAGCAAACCTAGTAATTGGAGTGGTGAAAACCCAGAAGATTTCTTCATTTCCCATGTGGCAGCAAACATTGGAAATACAAAAATAACTAACAACATCCACTTATAATTAAGAGGTCGTGTTGAAAACCATTTTTTGTAATTTTTTTTATTCCAATCGCTATTTATTACTATGTTAGACACCTTTTACACTTTAAATTTAGTTCTTACTTTGCTCAATAATTTAATCATTATTTTACCAGTTCTTGATATATTTCAAAATAATCTCTTTCCATTCGTTCAATACAAAAGTTTTTAGTCGCATAAGCGATTCTACTTTTTGAATTATCTGCAATAAGCTGTTTATTATGGAAATAGTAACTTAATCGCTCTGCTAATTCAACTTCGTTTTTAACTATATTATTTGGTTCTAATGGGGCAACAACTTCCATTAAACCACCTGAATCATTAAAAGCCAACATTGGCAGCCCATGAAGATAGGCTTCTACCGCTACTAAACCAAAACCCTCATTATCGGAAGGTTGAACACAAATATGGAATTGCTTATAGTAACCATTTACGTCATTGGTATAACCAACAAAATCAACAACATGTTCCAAATTCATTAGTTCTACTTGCTGCTTAATATCATTAAAGTTAATACCATCTCCCACCAATATTAAGCGTCCATTTAATCCCTTTTTAAGGAATAAATCGAAAGCATTTAGCAGTCTTTCAATGCGTTTTCTGGGTGTAAACCTAGAGACCATACCGATTGTAAATTCTGTTTCCCTATCTAATAAATCGGTAGGTGATAAAGATTTTATTGAAATCCCATTTAAAATAGCTTTGTGTCTCGTTTTTTCTAATCCGTAGTGTAGCTTGGCTTTCGATAATGTGGATTCAGAATTTGCAATAAAATAGTCCACTTTATTAAGCCATCTTTTTTTTATGGCTTCTCTAAATGCATATTTTACCACATTCTCTTTACGTACATCTTTGGATAGACCATGAATAGTGTAAACAACTTTCGCCTTAGAGACTTTAGCTGCCATATTTCTAATAGGAGAAAAACTATGTAAATGAATAATCTGAAAAGTATTAAACTTTTTCCTCAGCGCCTTACAAGTTGTTACACTTATATCTAAACCGCCTTTAATACCAGACTCTAAAATAGGAATATTTTGAGTCAGTAAGTACTCAAAATATTGCCCTTTTTCAGTATTCAACAATATCGAAACATCAATACCTTGCCTTTTTTGTTCTATGGCAAGCTCAATTACCAATCGCTCGATACCACCAATATTTGGACTATTTATACAATGTAAAATTTTCATCAAATATTCTTATTCATACGGTTAATATATTGACAAACTAGAAGTAACTGAAATAAATGAAGGAAAAGACCTTCGATTTTTCTTCACCATTTGTTCACTAAATTTAAACCTATCGTATAAAAAGGTATCGCTATTAGGAATTTTAAAAGGAATTTGGTAGGTAAATTTATTCAATCGATATTGCAAATTTATGTATTTCTTCCCTATAAATTGAAACATACTAGGTAAGACTATGCCTCTATGGTTTTTTTGAAAAGATTCTCCTCTTAAAATCTCAAAACCACCAGGCAAACTAATATTGCTGTTAGGCAAATAAAAACCTCTTTTTTCTAAGCTATTTATTAACACACTTTCTAAGGCAGAATAAAAATTTAGAATTAGATCTTGAAGTTCTTTTTTTTGAGGCTTATCAATATACCAAATATTCCTGTAATGTAAAACCTTGTTGACTAAGTCAAAAAGTTTTCCATCTTTTATTTCTAACAACTCCAAATCAAACATAATTGCTTTTCCTAATAATAAAAAAGATCGAAGTTTTACTATTCCCAATTTGGATTGTGTATCTAAAGTAATAAACATTTTTATCATATACTCAAGAGCTATTTGGGCTCTAAGATCCTGATTAAAATTGTCTTCATTTACTTTTAGATTTAGGTTTTCTCCCCCAAGAAATTGAAGATTTGATAGTAAATTGTATGATATGGTTTGTTTTAAATCCCGTTCTTCTAATCCAAAAATACCATGAGTTAGAATCTTCTTTTCGCCAATAGATAGATCTTTTCTTAAATTAATTCGACATTCTGAATTATTTTTAAAAATACAAATGATATCCAAGTCTGATATTCCAGGGTCTTTTACAGAACCCATTTGATAGACACTCTTCACGGCCTTATTTAACAGTAGTTGCTTTACTAGTTTAGTTTTAAGTACATCATACTGAGAATCTGAAATCTTAATCGGATGATCTATAAATTTTAATGTCATAATATTATTTGTAACCTAATTTTCCCATAGTTGCACCACAAATAGAATAAAATTGTTCACGTTGTTTTTTATCAAAATCATCAAAAGTAATAGTTTTACTTATTTGTCCTTTCCCTTTGTATTTAGCATACAAATATCTATATAACCAACCTCTAGTTTTGTTTATTTTATTAGACCTAAAGTCATCATATTGCTCTTGGCTTATGTTTAAATTTAATGGAGACAGCACTTTTTCAGACAAATAGTTATAATCTTTAATTAAGCTTTCAAAAAGTAAAAGTTCGGCATCAGACTTTAATAAATCTTCTGTGGTTTGAACCCAATTAAAACATACCTGTTCTAGTTTGCTCATTTTAGTCCAAAGTTCTATTTCTCGTTGTGTTTTAGGTATTTTGTGTATCCCTTTATCATCTCTTCTAATCATTAAAGATGGCACCACCATTTTAGGATTTCTAACCAAATGAAAAACCTTAGAATTCTCAAAAACTTCTTTCAAGCTCTCAGTACTATCAGCTAAGTAGCCATTAACATCTACAAAAATATCTTGACTAATTTCAGATTCTATTTTAGTCTTAGCTTTTTTAAGTATTACTTTAGAATACTCACTACCTAAGTACCATGAAACGAGCCAATATTCTCTATTACCAATATATTCATGAGTAGAATAAGCATTAGTATCTATTGCTAAAAATGATCCTAAAAATTTTGTTCCAGATCTTCCCATTCCTGTAACGAAAGCATATGTCATTGTATCTCTATTTTAATTTTTTGGATTAGTTTATTTAAATTTGAATAAAACTCAGAGTTTAACTTCTCTTTAGTTTTTGAGTTTATTCTCGGTGCAACATATTTCCTAATAATTTTTCGCAATAATGTGTTTGTTTGTTTTAGCAAAAATGATTGAAAAAAATTCAGCTCTTTATCCCAATCTTTTCTAACTTGCGATGCAATTTTAATGGGTTTCCATTCTTGCTCAGTAAAATTGATTTTAACTGCTTCAAAGCTTTCTCTTTTAAAAATTCCTCTATTATAAATTGCCGAATAATAAAGACACGGAATTAACATAATTTGACTCAAAATACTTTTTAATTCAAAGATATTACTAGGTTTCCAATTGTTTTGAATTCGTTTTTCGAATTGGGTTAAAATCCCAACCAAACTACGTTTATAATCTATGTTGTCTGAAATTTTCAAATGAAAACTCAAACTATCTACAATTGGGTAGATCAGTTTTGAATGCTCTAGAGTTGTTACAGGTAGATAACTTTCAGGATAATTATTCAATTTACTTTCTTTAATCTGAAACCATCCATGATGTTGCAATGGATCGAATTCTAAAATTAATTTCATGGATTCAGATTTAAATTTCTGGAGACGTTTAGAAGTAACAAAATCATCTCTCACTATTAACAATCCATCAAAATCACTATAAGGTATCACTTCATTCGTTGCTACACTGCCATGAACAATGACTGAATGAAACAGTTCTGAATAGTTTCGTTCTATTAATCGAGCTAACTCATTAACAAGATTGAGTTTACCATCGTATTTTTTGATTATCACAAATTGCTGTTTTGAAGCCATTATTTACTCTTTTCTTTTAAAACTTTTAAAATTCCAATAATGGTACTTTTGTGAAATATAAATAATACTATAAGCGCAACAGCAAGCATAATTAACAAAAGCCCCCATGTACTAACAATTAGACAGTTAAAATAAAATAAAATATAAAAAGCACTTAAACTAACCAAGGAAACTAATGGTCCCTTCAAGCTAACAAATAACTGTTTTATTGAAAACGGAATATAGTAATTCAACACTAATAAAAATAGTATAAACGATAATGCTTTTGCGATAACTAGTAGATACGCCACCCATAATACGCCATATTGAACGCCTATAACTATTGCTAATACTGTTAAAATTGTTCTACCAATAGATACATAAAGCGTTACTTCAGGTTTTCCTACACTTGCAAAAATCACTCCTCCAAACTGACTAATAGATTGAATTGCTCCAGCAAAACAAAGAATTCTTACAATTGGAATAGCTCCATCCCACTTTTGACCAAAAACTGTTTGAATAATTAATTCTGCATTAAATGCTAGAATAGTCATTGCAGGAATTGACACCAAAGCAACTAAATTAACCGACTTAAAATAGCCATTGATAATCTTTTCTTTATCATTCTTAAATGAAGAAAATGAAGGAAACAAAACTTCACTAAAGACATAAGAGATACGCTTTACAGGAGTGTACATAATATTATAAGCAAACGCATAATACCCAAGAATTATACTTGTAAAAAATTTACCTAAAATTAAATAATCTATATTTCTTTCAAAGTACATAGCCATATTTGAGGCTTTAAACTTTAAAGAATACCATATCATATGTTTTATTTCCTTGAAATTAAAATGGAAATTTGGAAACCATCTTTTATAGAATAAAATTAAAACTAATCTCACAATTGAAGATACTAAAGACTGAAGTATAAGTGCATAAACACCTAATCCTAAATAGGCACCGATTATAGCAGCAATAGAACCTATAAGCGTACCAGATAGATTAATTTTACTAATTGTTCTAAATTCTAAATCTCTTTCTAAAAGCTTGTATTGAACTATATAAAATGGATTTAGTAAAATATTAATTGCAGCTACAAGCACTATAGCTATTAATTTTGGTTCATTAAAAAAACTGGCAGCATATTGTGAGGTTGAAATAATAACAAGAAATGACGCAATGGACAATGCGTAATTTAGCCAGTAAATTGATGATAGTTGCTTTTGATTAGTCTCGTTTTCATGGATAATAGATGAGCCAAAACCCATATTTGTAAACAAAGTAATAAATCCAATAAAGGTCATTGTTAAAGCAACCAAGCCAAAATCTTCTGGTAATAATAGACGAGCTAAGACAATATTGACCACTATGGCTAATAACTGGGACAGCACATTAACAATGGTAAGATAAAAACCTCCTTTTATTATTTTTGCTTTAGTTTTCAAGTCGAATATATAAAATGAATTATACTATCTGCAAAACGATCATAACTACTTTTTGAAGCAAAATCATAAGCATTATTGGCTACTTCTTTAGCTAAAACCTCATTTCTATTGACATCATTTATAGTAGCAACTAAACTACGAACATTATCAGATTCAGCATAGAATGCAACACCTTCAGGAAACAAAGATCTCAATGATGGTAAATCTGAAAAAACACAAGGATTTTTACTAGCAAAATAAATGCCTGATTTACCAGGAGATAAATGATACTTATTGTGATGTGTTGGAGGATAATACCCAATGAGTATATCTGATGCTAAGACAAATTTGTAATAATCTACTAAAGGTTGAAAAGGATAAACCTCAAGATTATTAATAAATTTTTCTGACTTGATTTTATCAAAGGCTTTAATACCCTTATTATTTGCACCAACAATTAAAAAGGTTAATGATGGAATCTTTGAAGCAGCTTCAATAAAATATTGAACTTGCTTTACTTTTTCACCAGCTTTTCCAGCATATAACACATACGTTTCATATGGCTTTAATTTAAGTTCTTTTCTTAATTCTAACTTACTTGCTTTAATTTCATCTACTGCTTTTGTTTGTGTAAAAAAAGCTGGCTCAAATATTTTATCTTCAGTAACTTTTGCAAACGCTATAATATCTTTAGTAACAAACTTTAAATGACTAATTATTTTATCACTCTTCTTGTATATTATTCTATGTAGCAAAGAGTTTTTAGGTGTAATAGCTTCAAAAACAATTTTTGGTTTTATTAAACCTAGAGTTTTAAAAACTATAAATGGCAAAGTAGATATGTAACACTTACTATATACAATTACTTTATCAGATTTTAATTCCTTTCTATTTCTAATACAAAAATGAGAATATGCTTTAAACTTCTCAAATACTATCCTAAACGGTTTTGTCTTTTTTTCATTAATTTCAGAAATTTTAGTCTTTAATTCGGTGAAACTGAAATTTGGTTTATCGATACCATAAAGTGAAAAAACTGAGGACTTATCGACAACATATTCATCTCTCTTAACAGATGGAGTAATTAACTCAACATTAATTCCATTATTGGAAAAAGATTGACAAGTTAACATTATATGAACTGCATCAGCTCTGTTTTTTCTCACATCTCTCGTTGAGATATAATATATTTTCTTGGTTGTATTTTCCAACTAAGTTCAATTTTTGAATTTATTCAGCTTTTTACTTAGATCAATTATATTCTTATCTCTTTTCTTAAAAAATTTCGCAGGACATCCATGATAAATTCCCCAAGGCTCCGTGGAAGTTTTAAGAAAAGACATAGCTCCAACAATTGATCCTTCTGCAATCTTTAAATCTGGCATGACAATAGAGCCAGAACCAACTTGAGAGTACTTTTGTAAAATCACTTTTCCCCCTTGAATATTAGTGAGTTCTATAGGAACCATAGGGCTTATCATATATTCGCCAGAAAAATCATCCGACCCACTAAATACTGTTGTTCTTGGTGAAAGTCCTGTATAATCATGTAATTCAATACCAAACTTACCATATAACGCAGAGTAAGCAGAAATATGAATGTAATTGTGTAACGTAATTTCTCCTGAAAGTAAACAGAAATCATCTATTCGCACGTTAGAACCTATTTGTATCAACTCAGGATTATAAATCGAAGCTTTATCAGATATTAAAACATTGTGTCCAATAGCCTTAAAACCAATACTATTAAGCTGATTTGTAGTCAAAAAACCCATTTTGAACTAGATATTAAAATTAATTAAATCTGAAATTTTATTTACATCATTATCTTCTAAACCATAATATAATGGTAAACATAAAACTCGTGGAGCAATCGCGTCAGAAACAATTAAATTAGTAGTATTTTTAACATAAGACAACGATGAAAGACTAGGATAGAAATAACGCCTAGGATAAATTTCGTTATCATTCAATGCTTTTTCAACTTTCAATAATGTTTTTTCAGAATCTAAAATAATAGGGTAATAGCAATAATTCCATTGAGTATGTGTTCTGATTTTTAGCTTACTAAGCTTACTAAAGTCCAAAATAGAATCATACAAATCACAAACACGTTTCCTGTCAGTAATAATCTCACCCATATAAGGTAAAACACTCAAACCCATAGCGGCTTGAAGTTCACTCATTTTTGAGTTGATGCCAATACCATGAAATTTCAAAGGACCGTCATGACCAAAATTATGTCTGTAATACATTTCATCGAAGACCTCCTTATTTTGGCAAAATAACGCACCGCCTTCCCCTGTATGAAATAGTTTTGTCGCGTGGAAACTACATACACTTACATCACCATAATTAAAAATAGACTGGCCTTTATAAGTCACTCCAAAACAATGTGCAGCGTCATAAATAACTTTTAAACTATGCTTTTTAGCAATTACCTCGATAGTTTCAACATCACAAGGATTTCCATAAACGTGAGTCACTAAAATAGCCGTAGTATTCTTAGTTATGGCTTCTTCAATTTTGGTTTCGTCAATAGTCAAAAACTCAGGATGTATATCAACAAAAACTGGTGTGCATTTTTCCCACACAATGCTAGATGTAGTGGCAACATAGGAAAACGGTGTTGTAATCACTTCTCCTTGATCTGCAAATGCATTTAATGCTATTTGAATCGGTAACGTTCCATTTGTCATTGGTATGATATAATTCACACCCAAATGGTCTTTCAGCCTTTGTGCTAATTCGATTAATAAGTCACCATTATTAGTCAACCATTTATTTTCCCATATTTGATCAATATACTTTTTGTATCCTTCTTTTGGCGGAAGAAAAGTCTTGGTAACATTTATCATAAATTTTTCTAAAAAATCAGAATTAACACATTCAAACTCGCAAATATATTCTAAATCTGATTGGGTAACTAACGATAATAAAACTATTTATAACCCAATCAATTAAGAAATAAGCCTAATTTATATAAAAAAGACTAAGGTTTAGATCATTTCGTCCACTAATAAACATATAATTAATCTTATCACACATATCTTTTACTATCTTTGTCCCTTCCCTCAATTCACTTATAATCATATATAAACGTAAGTGGTTTTAAGAAACGAAATTTAATTTTTAATGTTATGAAAAACATCTACTTATCCCTAATCGCATTTTTTTTATTCGCTTCCGGTTTTAGTCAGTCTACTATTGTCACAGTTGATAGACCAAATATAATTGGTCCTACAGCTACTGGAAATGCAACATCTGTTTCATCCTTGGGATTAACACGAGGCTCTGGCGTAAACCAAAGTACATCTAGTACAGATTTTACTTCAAGAAATTGGGATGGTACCGATCAAGCTTCTGCTGCAGCTGCTAATGATTATATGGAGTGGTTTGTTTCCCCAACTACAAATTTTGATGTCACTGTTGATGAATTTGATATTAGACTAAGACGTCATGGAAATGGTCCTAGTTCATGGCAAATTTTTTACAGTTTAGATAACTTTGCAACTGCTGGAATAGCTATATCATCACCTCAAACTATGCCTGCGACTAGTAGTTTTGAATTCAATTTTTCTGGATTAAGTATTTCTTCCGGAACAAATGGCACCATAACTTTTAGATTATATGCTTGGGCAGCAAATAGCAGTGGTGGCTGGCTACGTATCACTGGACAGCCTGCTTGGGCTGGCGCATTAGGAATAGCAGACCCAGGAATACGGGTTAAAGGAAGTACCGTTGCAGGTTCTGGTAATAGTAATGAATCTGATATAATTGCTACCGCTTTTGATCCAACAGATAATATCAATTATAGTACATTTAATGTAACATCTGGATTAACCACTTCCAACGCTCTGCAGATTGGAGAATTTTCAATAAGAGATGGCGGAGCTATTGGCACAGATACTGATATTGACGGCACCAACCTTACCGATATTCAGTTTGCAGTTTCTAATAATCAATCAATTGCTGCACTTGCAATTTTTGATGGTACAACTAATGTGTCAGAAATAACTACAGTTGGACCCTTAGCAGCTTTTAGTGGCTTAACTACGTTAATAGCTAATGATGACGCCACAAAAACTTTTGCCGTATATGCCACATTTAAATCGATTGTTACAGACAATGAACAGATACAATTAAGTGTTGATTTAGCATCAACGCCAGGAACAGGTAGTTCTCTTTTTACAAATGCAAATGCTGGAGGAGCAGACACACCTATAGCTGGTGACGATAATAGAATTGAGGTTATAGCTTCAAAAATTGTTTTCGATCAGCAACCAACCAATAACAATCAGTTTGAAATTATGACACCTTACCCAACAATTTGGGCCTTAGATAATAACGATAATACTGATTTAGATTATAATCTTGATATAACTGTAGTAACATCCGCAGGAACCTTAGTTGGTTCACCTCTTACTTATACTTTCGTAAATGGATATGCCGTATTAGACTCTATAGTTTATTCAAATCAAAACACTGGAATAAATCTTTTTACGTTTAGTAATAGTTTTTTTACAGCTAGTAGTGTTTTTGATATTATTGGGCCACTTCTCAATATAGCACTCCAAGATTTTGAGGGTTCTTCACCAGAATGGACCTATACTAGTGATGTTACTTTTTTTCAAAATGGTTGGGGAACTGATGGTTATTTTGACATTATTGATATTGCCGGTGCGCTACCTTTGGATTATGAATTTTTATCTGGAAATATCTTGGGTGAGAATGATCTAAATGATGAAGGAAATGGTGTGTCTGGTTTCGCTACTATAACTTTTGCTACTTTAGATATTTCAACTTTTAATAATGTTCAAGTCACATTTGATTGGGATATTGAAGGTTATGTTGAAAATAATAGTGATGTGTATTACACTTTAATTCTAGATGGCGTTGCACAACCGATTGTATACTTATTAAATGGTGACGGACCTATTGAGTCTGATCAAGGTTCGGTTCATATAGACATATCAAATAGCATAAGCAATGTAGCACTAGAATTAAGGGTTAGGAACAATCTTTTAACTGGATTCTCAGGTTTTGATAATTTTAGAGTTGCTAGCACTTTTGAAGGCTTAATCTACTACGATTCAGATGGTTGGGCAAACAATGAATCACCAAGTCCTTCAACTGGCGCTCAAGACGCATTGGTTGTTGATGGGATCTATATTGTAAACTCTAATGTTCAGGTAAATAATTTTATAATTAATTCTGGAGCTCAAGTTGAAATTCCTGCTACACAATCTCTAACTATAAATAGTGATTTAATAAGTAATGGAACTCTTGAATTAAATTCGGTTTCTACGTCCTATTCTAGTTTAGTTGCAAATACTTCTCAAGGAGAAATAATTTATAATCGCCATGTTAATCAATTAGCCGATACGGGTTCTTCTACAGGGAGGAATGATTTAATTGCAGCACCAGTTACAAATACCAATCAAACATTTTTAGCATTTAGAACTGCCAATCCAGACCTACCATCAGGAACAATTGATGGTGTACCTTCGTTCTTGTTTGGCCCTTTTGATAAAGACACTAACGATTATATCAATTACACAACAGCAGACGACGGTTCTCTTATTGAAGCTGGTATTGGATATAGAACAGCCTCTACAGCGGCAACAGGATCTACATTTAGATTTGTTGGTAATGTAGAAACCACAACTAAATTAGTCCCAATAGCGGTAGGCACCGGAACTGATTTTAATTTAATTGGTAATCCTTACCCTTCCTATATTAAGCTTTCAGACTTCTTATCAGATAATAACAGTGAATTTAGCGCTTCAAATTCTGGCGTTTATGGCTATGATGGCTCAGCAACAGACGGATTTACAATTTGGAATCAAGCCTATTCTGATGCTAACCCATCAGCAGTGATTGCGCCAGGTCAAGGATTTTTGGTCACTTCCAAAGCTGGAGGCGGCACCATCATTTTTGATGCTGCATCCCGTTCTATAGGAACTACAGATGACTTTGTTGTAGGACGAGTTAGCGACGTTGATCTCGCACATGTAAAACTTGAAATGACTAGTGATACTGATGCCTTTAGAACAGACGTTTATTTCAATGACAATGCATCCTTAGGAATGGATTCAGGTTACGACTCTGGAATGTTCCAAGGTCAAGCACCAGAGTTTGCTATATTTTCACACTTAGTCGCTGATAACTTAGGCTTAGATTTAGCAGTACAGTCTGTTAATTACAGTGCTTTAAACACTGTCGTTATTCCTTTAGGAGTTAATGCTAATCAAGGCGAACAACTAACGATACGCATTTTAGAAATGGATATACCAGAAGGCATTGAGGTATATTTAGAAGACACGTTAACTAATACGTTTACTTTATTAAATACTTCGGAATATGTTTTCACTCCGAGTACGAACTTGACAGGAACAGGACGTTTCTTCTTAAGGTTTACTGCAGATGCCTTATCAACTTCAGAAAACGACTTCGAAACTATTCAAATTTACACAACGAAAACGCCTAAGACCTTATTTATAAAAGGAGCACTTGAGAACAATACCACAGTTGAAATTTATGATATTCAAGGTCGAATGATCTTAAACTCTAAATTAGATACTTCACGAAACTCTAATCAAATTGATATCTCAGGATTTACATCTGGCATTTATATTGTTAAATTAAATAATGGACTACAACAAAAATCTAAAAAAGTGGTTATCAAATAATAACACCGTATAAAAAATTATTTAAAAACGTATTCTTTACAGAATACGTTTTTTTATTATTGACTTAAAAGAACACAATTAATAGGCGATTTATACATCATAAATACAGTGTGAATACTCATCCAAAATTCAAAGCATAAGGTTATTAACAGTCCACATAAATTGACTTTTAACTACTATTTTAATAGTATTAATCAAAAAAATACGCAACCTTGTCTCCACTAAGTAGTTGTGTATAGAATTGAATTTGTGAATAATAACTAATAATTAGCACCATAGCCGATTATTACAAGATTTGTAATCAAAATTAAACAGATAACATTTTTAAATTCTAAATTTTTACTTACTTTTGAACCCTATATTTTTATATAATGAAAAGAAATAGTCCTCAAGATCAAATCACTCGTAAAGAAGCCATGAAAAAGATGGGTAAGTACGCTGCACTTACTGCAATGGGTACGTTTCTTATTCTCAACCCAAAGAAAGCTCATGCGACCTCACCTACTGATCCAGGAGGAAACCCATTTGACTAATACCTTTTATTTTGAAAACGAATTTAGCGCCTAAGCACGTTCGTCATATTAATGATACTTTTCTCCTTTGGTTTAAAGCATCTAATAGATATGTTATAGTATCTAATAGTATCTGGAGACTAATTGGTATCTATATTAAACAAGACACCCGTAATTTATTTGTTGATCAGTTAAAGATCTCTCTGCAACTTGAAGATTCAAAATGTCAAGACCTTTTTGATGAAATTTCGAGCTTCCTTATAGATTCAAATGCACACACACAAAAAAAAACAGAACCTCTCAACCGTATTATTATACCCAAAGTAAATTGTGTAACGTGTTATAAATTTAATACTACGGTAATACAAGTGAATTTTGAAACGCCCTTAATACAGAGTATAATTCATCCCCAAATAGCGCATCATCAAACACCTGTCATATCAACTAATTTCAGAGAATTTCATATCTTTAAAAACCAAAATCACCTCTATTTATTTAGGAATAACACCTATATAGATCATTATAAAACTACAGATTTACACCTGCTACAAGGTCGATTTGCTCTAGAGTTAACCAATACTATTCATAAAACAATTATTGATAATTGGGTAGCTACTTTTCATGCTTCAACCATAGCCAATGGAAAAGAATCCATTATGATTATTGGAGACTCGGGCAATGGTAAAAGCACTTTATCCGCTCTATTAATGGCCAGTGGTTTCGATGTATTAGCAGATGATTTTACACCTATGTATGAAGATATGAGCTTATATCGGTATCCTAGTGCCATCTCAATTAAGAAAGGTGCGTTTAGTCTTTTAGAATCAAAAATACCAGGTTTTAATTCTTTAAAAACACATACTAATGGTCCTAAAAAAGTTAACCTAAAGTATGTCCCTCAAAATCAAAGCTCAGATCATAAGACCTCTAATTTCCAATGCAAGACGATTGTTTATGTAAAGTTTGACGAGAACAAAAGGTCTGAATTAATTCCAATTTCCGTAGAAAACATATTACAAACCTTGATACCAGACTCATGGATTTCTCCAAATGAAAAACATGCGCTTAAATTTATGAATTGGCTTAGTGAAATAACATGTTATGAGTTATCTTACAGTAATAATGATTTTGCTATTCGTAAATTTAACGAACTATTTGATCACTAACTTATTATTGGATTCAATAGACAGCGTATTTTAAACGAAACACTTGCTATCAACAAAAAACACATATAGAGAGACTCTACAGCTTATCGCCGATATTTTAAGTTTTAAAAATTCTATAGAAGAGTTAACACTTAAATTATCGTCTTCCACAATAGATTGGGACCAATTTGTAACCATCGCTAGTGACCATTTGGTATTACCTACATGTTATTGCAGGTTATCTCAAAAAGACTTACTGCTCTATCTTCCCAAAGACTTAGTCCTATACCTCAAAGAGATTACACATATTAATAGAAACCGGAATCATAGTTTGATGACGCAAGTAACTCATATAACTGATATTTTTAACAAAAAAAATATTAATTATACACTATTAAAAGGAACCGCTTTGTTGGCTGGAAACTATTTTGAAGATCCAGGAGAACGTATGGTTGGAGATATTGATATTTTGGTAGAACAACAACACATACACATCGCATATAAACTTCTTTTAGATGAAGGTTACGACAGCACGAAACAAACATTAAGAGCTACCTATTTTGAAGATAAGCATTTACCAAGATTAATACCTTCTCATTTTATTGGCGCCGTAGAGATTCATAGAAAAGTACTAACAAAACCATACAAAGCTGTATTGGAAAATGAAGAAATTCTAAAACATAAAACCACAATAAATAAGAACTCAATACCTTGCGGTAAAAACCTTTTTGAGCATTCTGTTTTAAATTTTCAGGTAAACGATTTTGGACATTTTTATAATTCAATGAGCCTACGTTCGCTGTATGACTCTATGATTATTATGAAAACTTTGACAACAACTGATACGAGGTTTCTTAAGCTTCCTTTTGTTACAAGCTATATATCCATTGGTCATCTTTTCTTTAGTGATTTTAATGCCGTATCATCAAACACATTTAGATCTCAACTATTTTTAAAAAGAATAAATAATAAGTTTTTAAAAAAAACAACAGATATTCTGTTGAAAAAATCAATGCTCATCAAATTGATATGTAATAGATTATTTTTTTTTATAAAAAATAATGATTATCGAATAGATGTTATGAATGATTATAAGCGTATATTTTTGCTTTTAAAGTCAAAATTTTAGTTTAAAACTAGTAACTTTGGTGTTTATTTGTAATGCAATCAAATTTTATCTTTCGATCAAAACCATAACCTTAAATATGAAAAAGATAGTTTTATTTATAGTATTCGTCTCGCTTTCTAATTTTGATTGTTATTCTCAACAATCAAAATCACAATATAGAGATATTGCCTCTTGGACTGTAAGTGTTGGTGTCAATGCTGTAGGTAGTTTAGGAACTCAAAATCCTTTCAAAAGAGTAGATCAGTTTGAATTTAGCCAACCTCTTGCTCTCGCTGTTCAACACAAGTGGAGTAGAAACTTTGGTATAGAACAAGATATCACTTTGAATAAGTTTAGCACACGATCTGTTATCGATAATGGCTCAGTGCCAGAAGAATTTGCTTATTTCTCTACAAATACATATGTTAAATATTATTTCTCTGAAGAGCTCTTGCCTGATTACCCTTGGATTAATCTTTATGTAGGTAGTGGTTTAGGAATTTTCACTGTAGACGAGCTCAATGGATCGGTTAATTTCGTTTTAGGAGGTATCTATTGGATAAATTCGGACATAGGAGTTAGCTTCCAAGGTGTCAGTAAATTTGCGTTCAGTCATAAAAATGAAAGATATGCAACTAATCACTTTCAATACATGCTTTCTGCAGTTTTTAAACTGTAAGCAACAAGACATTAATAATTATAAAACCCAAATACTAAATTAGTCTTTGGGTTTATTTTTTACATAAACTAAACTCAAAATCATTTATTTTTATTTATATTTATTTAATCATTCATAAATATAAATAATGCATTATACATTACATCAATTAGATATTTTTTATAAAGTAGCCAAGCTCAAAAGCGTTACTAAAGCTTCAGAAGAATTATTCCTCACTCAACCTGCTGTATCCATACAGTTAAAAAAATTTCAAGATCAATTTGATATTCCACTATTTGAAGTTGTTGGACGAAAAATATACATCACTGAGTTTGGAGAAGAAATAGCACTGGCTGCCGAGAATATTCTTAGCGAAGTAAATGCCATAAATTATAAAGCATTATCATTTCAAGGTGAGTTGGCGGGTAAACTAAAAATAGCGATCGTTTCAACCGCTAAATACGTAATGCCATACTTATTAACCGATTTTATAAACAATCATAAAGGTGTAGATTTAATTATGGATGTTACCAATAAATCTGAAGTTGTAAAATCATTAGAAAACAACTTAGTTGATCTCGCCATGGTCTCTGTATTGCCAAAACACCTAAAAATAGCAAGTATTCCTCTTATGGAAAATAAACTCTATCTTATTGTTGGAAAACAATATAAACATACTGGAGAAAAGGTGTCTCAAGCCGTTTTTGAAGAAATTCCCCTTATTTATAGAGAACAAGGGTCTGCTACTCGAGAACAAATGGAAAATTTCATAACCTCGCACAAAATATCTACTTATAAAAAAATGGAGTTAGAATCTAATGAAGCATTAAAACAAGCGGTAATTGCTGGTTTAGGTTTTTCAATTATGCCACTCATCGGAATTAAAAACGAACTCAATAATGGCGACTTACAGATCATCCCAATGAAAGGCCTGCCTCTGATTACTAATTGGAATTTAATCTGGTTAAAATCCAAAAACCTATCTTCCATTGCAAAACACTTTGTAGAGCATATTAATGAATCAAAAGCAAAAATCACAGAAACGCATTTTAATTGGCTCAACAATTACTAAGCACTAATAACCCGAAAAATTAAAACCTAACATGGTTTTAACTTTACTATAAATACTTGGGAATTCTGTTTTAAAAAGCTGAGGAGACTCGATAAATGTTTCAATAATGACTGATAAAAATTCAAACTGGTTTGTAAAAGCATATGCCCTTAAAAAATTAGACTGAACTAATTTAGTCTTCAACTCCGGCTTATTATCAAGCATGTTAGTTAGTTCTACAAAAGTATCTAAAAATATAGCAGCACTTGTACTGCGGCGTCTCACACCCATATAATAAAAATGAATGGCATGTGTCAACTCATGTATTGCTAAATTCAAATTATCATCCTGTATTTCATAGCCATGTAAAACATCTTCCCACGAAAACACTAACGCTTTTAAGCCTAAGTTAAATTCTCCTTTATGATACGCTTCATTAGTTCGCGAATAAAATTTTTCTGGATAAAAAATAATGCGCTCAACAGACTTAATATTATAATCTCTCAGTCCAAAAGTTAATTTCACCAATGTAGCCGATATTATAACTCTCATCTCCTCAGTAACCTCAATATTATTGCCTAGAAACTCTCTTCTATTTATAAATTGATGTACACGATGCTCAAAATAAGATTGATGCTTTAGCGATAGTTTTTGATAGAATTTGAAATTCTTCCTTAATATAGCTTTCTGACTTTTTATGAGTTTTCTTTTTCTGAAATACACGTGATTAACAAATAATTTCTTGTTAAAATACTCTACATACGCCATTTCAAAGAAATACAACAATCGCCACATAAAAAAAATGAGCATTAAACAAGCGCCAAATATTAAAAAATAATTGGCAATCACATCCTCTCTTTCTGTGAATTTATCACTTTGAATTAATAAAAGTATTTGAAAACCTACGGACATTAAATTGCTTTAAAATTTGTTTTTATTTTTCTTCGGAAATTTCAAACCAACGCTATTGCTCTAAATTAGTTGATTTATTATTACAAACATTTTATATTGCTGCAATTAGTATCGCCTCCTCAATGCTCCGCTTTGATAATCAAAAAACCTAAGTTTATAAATTCAAGCAAGCTTGATTTAAGACTTAGGTTTCTAGTTAATTCGTGACCACGAAGGGACTCAAACCCCCAACCGTCAGAGCCGAAATCTGATGCGCTATTCAGTTGCGCCACGTGGCCAATTCAACACTACCATTATAGTATTATTAATTTTATTTCACTACTCAAATTTATACTTATTCGAATAAGAATCTCATTATCTATGACAATTTAGCTTTTACTATATTAGAAATCGTTTTACCATCTGCTTGTCCTGCAAGCTCCTTATTTACGATTCCCATCACTTTACCCATATCTTTCATACCTACTGCACCTAATTGATCAATGGTCATTACAACTACTTTTTCAATCTCCTCCTCACTAAGAGCTTCTGGTAAAAACTGACTGATAACTTCTGCTTGATCAATTTCTGGTAATGCTAAATCTTTTCGATCCTGTTCTAAATATATTGCGGCACTATCCTTACGCTGCTTAACCAACTTTGATAAAATATTAATTTCTTGCTCCTCTGTTAATTCTCCTGCTTCACCAGATGTTTGAATGAGTAATATCTCAGATTTTACTGCGCGTAATGCAGCTAAAGCTGTTTGGTCTTTCGCTTTCATCGCTGTCTTCATAGCAGCCATTATTTCAGTTTGTAAACTCATGATCTCTTCTGTTTAATTGAAAAGCGAAGATACTAAAATTGACTATATAATGTTATGCTAATATTTGCGAAGAAAAGATAAAAAACCCGAAAAATATATTTCAATTTTTCGGGTCTAACAAAGTGTGACACACTACACTAAATTTGCTACTAATCTACGTTGTCGTGTAAAAATGAATTATTACTTCTTAATTGAATATCATCGTTTTCATCACTGGAAACAGATGTTCTAGAAGCGTTGGTTTCTGATGAATGCTGAGCATCATCTAAATTCACACCTTGCCTTTTATATGCAGGTTCTTTTTCAATTTCATCAATCTTGGCAGTATTGAACTTGTAATTGAAATCTTTCATCTTACGACGTCTCTCGTCTGCTCTATCTTTTAATAATTCTGAAATTGGACTATTCATAGGGTCAATCTCATCAACTACTTGCGCATCTTTAACGTTAGATTCAATCGTCTTCTTTTCAAAAACGACTTCCTCTTCAACCTCTGGTGGCGTTTTAATTTTCGTTTGATTCATTGCAGATTCATAAGTCAAAAAATCATCTAAAGCATAGCGTTTCTCTCCTTCTTCGTTAGCCTCTGTAACAGGAATTACTTCAATATGCTCTTTTACTTCTAAATCTCTTACGTCATCTTCTAGAGTAAAAAAGGTTTTATCCTCTTCAACTATTTCCTCTTCTCCTACTTGTTCTTCAGAAGCTCCAAAAGATAAAGGCAAATCAAAAGTGAGCGTAATTTGCTCTTCTTCAACCTCCTCAATAATGGTTTCTTTAAACTCTTGAATAGGAGTTATAATGAACTCTTCTTCTCTTACTATATGATCTAAAACCTCATCATAAACAATATTGATATTTTTGATAATATCTGTTGTTTTGATTAAATCTGTTCCTAAATTAGGAACGACAACATTACTAACATCTTCATCATCAACCAAGGTATGTTTAACAACCTCGGGAGTTTTAATCGCTTCTTTCTCAAGAATGATATCTGGTGTTATAATTGCAGGACTGCTTTCTTTAACATGAACATCATCATGTCTATCCTCTTCTAAAGCATGAATAACTTTCTTTTGTTCGGTATTAGAAATTTCATGTTGTTGATCTAAGTCAAAACCAGTAGCAATTATAGTTACAGAAATTGATTCTTGTAAAGATTCATCTTCACCAACACCCATGATAATATTTGCACCATGACCTGCTTCATTTTGAATATGATCATTAATTTCTCCAATCTCATCAATAGTGATTTCTTGAGAACCAGAAACGATAAGCAACAACACGTTTTTAGCTCCAGTAATTTTATTGTCATTTAATAATGGTGAATCTAAAGCCTTCATGATTGCATCTTGTGCTCTGGATTTACCAGACGATGTTGACGACCCCATAATTGCTGTACCACTATTACTTAATACAGTCTTAGCATCACGTAAATCAATATTTTGTGTATAGTGATGGGTAATAACTTCGGCTATCCCTCGAGATGCCGTAGCTAAGACTTCATCTGCTTTAGAAAACCCAGCTTTAAAGCCTAGATTTCCATAAACTTCACGCAGTTTATTATTATTAATTACGACCAAAGAGTCAACATGTGAACGCAGTATATCAATACCTTTGGCAGCTTGTTCGTTTCTTGTTTTTCCTTCAAACAGAAATGGCATCGTTACAATACCAACAGTTAAAATATCTAATTCTTTAGCTAGTTTAGCGATAACTGGCGCAGCTCCTGTTCCAGTTCCTCCACCCATTCCTGCAGTGATAAACACCATCTTTGTGTTAGCACCTAGCATGCGACGTAAATCTTCTATACTCTCAACTGCTGCTTGTTCTCCTACTTCTGGATTTGCTCCTGCTCCTAAACCTTCAGTTAAATTGACTCCTAATTGGATTTTGTTTGGAACACCACTATTATGCAGTGCTTGTGCATCTGTATTACATATCACGAAGTCAACTCCTTTAATCCCTTGTAAAAACATGTGATTAATGGCGTTGCTTCCTCCGCCTCCTACTCCAATCACTTTGATCACGTTAGATTGGTTTTTTGGTAAATCAAATGCTATGTTGCCTAACTCATTGTTGTTGCTCATAAAATTACTTTTACTGTATTTATACTTTATTTCCCCAAATATCTCCAACAGTCCTACCTAGTCGAAGATGTATTGTTATTAGTGTACGCACAAGTCTCAACTTGTGCCTTATTCTGCGTTATCTAAAAAATCTTTAACACGCTCTGTTAACTTGTCTAAAAATGATTTTCGTTCTTTTCTTGGCGATTCTATAACCTCTTCTTCTTGTGATATATTTTCTTCGGAATGTTCAACTGCCACATTAGACATTTCCTCTACCTCTTTCTCAATACGTCTGCGCTCTTGACGTTTTAATCCGTCCATTACTAATCCAACGGCAGTGGCATACAACGGACTTGCAATATCATCATCACTACCTCCTGCCAAATGCTCATTGGGATAACCAATTCTGGTATCCATTCCTGTGATGTATTCCACTAACTGTTTTAAATGTTTTAATTGAGCACCACCACCTGTTAATACAATACCAGCAATTAACTTTTTCTTTTGCTCCTCGTGACCGTAATTTTTTATTTCTACGTAAACTTGCTCAACAATCTCTACGACACGAGCATGAATAATTTTAGAGAGATTTTTTAAGGTAATCTCTTTTGGTTCACGACCACGCAATCCAGGGATAGAGACAATCTCATTATCTTTATTTTCTCCTGGCCATGCAGAACCAAATTTTATTTTCAATAATTCCGCTTGTTTTTCAATGATTGAGCAACCTTCTTTGATATCTTCTGTAACAACATTCCCTCCAAAAGGAATCACAGCTGTATGACGAATAATACCATCTTTAAATACTGCTAAATCTGTCGTACCACCTCCTATATCAATCAAAGCGACACCTGCTTCTTTTTCTTCTTGGCTTAACACTGCATTTGCAGATGCCAAAGGCTCTAATGTAATTCCTTCTAGTTCTAAACCAGAACTTTTTACACAGCGACCAATATTCCTTATGGAGGATACTTGACCAACAACGACATGAAAATTAGCTTCCAATCGTCCACCATACATTCCAATGGGCTCTTTGATTTCACCTTGACCATCAATTTTATATTCTTGAGGTAAAACATGAATTATTTCTTCGCCTGGAAGCATTACTAATTTGTGAACCTGATTAATTAAACGATCAATATCCTCTTCATCAATGACCACCTCAGAATTTGCTCTGGTGATGTAATCACTATGCTGTAAACTTCTAATATGCTGACCTGCGATACCAACAGTTACGTCTTCAATTTTAAGTCCTGCTTCTGCTTCTGCTTCTTGAACAGCTTGCTGAATAGATTGAATAGTTTGCGTAATATTATTAACCACACCTCGATGCACACCCAAACTCTTGGATTTACCAATCCCTAAAATTTCGGCTTTGCCATATTCATTCTTACGACCAATCATAGCCACTATTTTTGTGGTTCCGATATCAAGTCCTACTGAAATTTTATTATTCTCCATCATCTTACTTTTTGGTGCAAATCACTTGCTTATCAAACTTTAAATTCACTAGTTTATAATTTTCTAGTGTTTTATCTTTCATTGCCTTCTTATAGAAAGCTTTTAAATTATTAATCTTCTTATCTAATAATTTCAATGTCCCTAAATGGATATTAAAATCATGGCTTCTAAATTTCAAATCAATAGTTTTATCCCGATTTTGATGAATCACTACAACGTGTTTCGTCAAAAAGTCATCCCCTTGAATTTTTCTAGCAACAGCATGAACATTTGCTAAATCATTTTTTTCAATTAATCCAGTAATAAGGGGCACGCGTGCAGTATAATTTGTTGATAAAGGCATAAAACCACCTGATTCATCAATGTAATACGAAGCATTTGTGCTTACTCTTGCTATAGGTTTTTTTTGTTCAATTTCAGCAGTGATCAAACCATCAACACTCATAAACACTTGTGCTTGCTTAATCATTGGATTAGAGTTAAGGGCAGATTCCAATCGATTCAAATCTATAATATCTTTAGGCTTGTTGGTAACACTCTCTTGATTTTGTATTAACAATTTACTAACAGTCTCATGAGTCACAAAAAGATTGTCGTCTCCAACAAATTTTATCTCTGGTGTTTTCACTGTTCTCGTTGCATTTCTAACTGAAGAAAACGCATATAAAAACACCACTAACACTAGTAGTAATACCACTTTTATATAACCATAATTAACTCGCATAACTCAATGCTTTTTTAATATGCTTAACCTCTTCACCAATATCGCCTGCTCCAATAGTCAAAATTACTGTAGCATCGCTATTTTTTATAGTGCTAACTAACTCTGTTTTTTGAACTAATTTTTTGTTTTTATTTTCAATTTTTTCTAGTAACCACTGGGATGTCACACCTTCAATTGGCAATTCTCTCGCTGGATAAATATCCAATAGTAGCACTTCATCAAATTTCGATAAACTTTTAGCAAAATCATCTATAAAATCCTTAGTTCTACTAAATAAATGTGGCTGAAAAACAGCCAACACTTTTTTATTTGGATACATTTCCCTTACAGCTTGATGTACAGCATTAATTTCTTCAGGATGATGTGCATAATCATCAATATAAACTAATTCATCTGTTTTAATCTGGTACGTAAATCTACGTTTCACACCTTTATAAGATGCTAAAGCTTTGGCGAGCTGAGGCTGAGGGAGGCCATATTCTACAGACATCGCCAAGGCTATTAATGCATTAGACAGATTATGTCTACCAGGTAGGTTAAATTTGAAATTTTCTAGTAGCACATTTGGCGTTTTCACATCAAACTCATAGCTACCATTTACTATTTTTATATTTTCTGCGGAATAATCTGAATCATCTTCTATCCCATAAGTAATGCCTGTGATTGGCAATCCATTTTTGACGAACAGTTTTCCGTTTGGTTTTATTTTTTTTGAAAAATCTTCAAAAGATTTCGCAAGCTCCGAAGCATCTCCATAAATATCTAAATGATCTGCATCCATAGACGTAATACAAGCAAAATCTGGAGACAAGGTTAAGAAGGACCGATCAAACTCATCAGCTTCCACAACGGTAACATCTGTTCCGTTGAGGATTAAATTAGAGTTATAATTCTCACTAATCCCGCCTAAAAAGGCAGTAACCTCAACATTACATTCATTTAATAAATGGCCCAAAATACTAGTTGTTGTTGTTTTTCCGTGGGTACCAGCAACCGCCATACAAAACGTTTGTCTTGTAATTTCCCCTAATACCTGAGAACGCTTCATCACATGAAACCCATTAGAATTAAAGTAATGTAGTTCACTATGTGATTTCGGTATTGCAGGCGTATAAATAACTTGCGTCGTTTTTATATCTAAAAACCTAGCGTCAATCTCTTTAATATCATCTTCGAAATGAATACAAACACCTAAATCCTCTAAGGCATCTGTAATTTCAGTTTTGGTTTTATCATAACCTCCCACAGTTAATCCTTTAGCCGCGAAATAGCGTGCTAAAGCAGACATACCAATACCTCCTATACCTATAAAATAAATGCTATTTGCTTCCTCTAAATTCATTTATTGCTTTAATAATTTTTCAACTTGGTCTGCAATGTCTTTTGTTGCATTTACTAATGCTAATTGTTTTATATTTTTACTCAATTCCAATCTTTTTTCTACAGAAGACATCAACGCATCAAACTCCACTTCAAACTGGTCATCTAGGTCACTTTCTCTAATTAAAATAGCTGCATTTTTATCTGAAATAGCTCTTGCATTCTTAGTTTGATGATCTTCTGCTACATTTGGTGACGGAATAAACACCACCGGCTTTCCAACCACACATAGTTCTGAAACCGAACTCGCTCCAGCTCTTGATATAATAATATCTGCTGCTGCATAAGCCATATCCATATTATTTAAAAAAGCGTGAACTTGTATATTTTCTAGCGCATTGTACTGCTTATATTGTTGATAATAAAGATTTCCACATTGCCAAATCACTTGTATATTTTGCGACTCAAAATACTCTAGTTTTTCTTCTATCAATTGATTCACACGTCTAGCTCCTAAACTTCCGCCTAAAACTAGAAGCGTATGCTTACTATGAATTAAGGTAAACGCATCCTTACCTTCAATATGTTTATGGGCTATATTTAACAAATCTTGGCGAATTGGATTACCCGTTAAAATGATTTTTTCCTTTGGAAAAAAAGCCTCTAGACCTTCATAAGCAACACAAATTTTATCCACTTGACTAGATAACAACTTATTTGTGATTCCTGGATAAGAATTTTGCTCTTGAATTAAACTAGGAATTCCTTTCGATATCGCAGATTTCAATAATGGACCGCTTGCAAAGCCACCAGTTCCAATAGCCACATCTGGCTGAAACGTATTAAGAATTTTACGGGATTTAAGTAAACTTGAAATAAGCTTAAACGGAAACGCTAAGTTTCTCAACGTTAGCTTTCGTTGAATTCCCGAAATCCAAAGGCCCTCAATTTCATAACCTGCTTGAGGCACTTTTTCCATTTCCATACGATCTGAAGCACCAACAAATAAAAATTCTGCATCGGGAAAGCGCGACTTCAACTCGTCTGCAATAGCAATCGCAGGATAAATATGTCCTCCTGTTCCTCCTCCTGATAATATGATTTTATAGTTACTCATTAAATAGTTTCACTTAAAATTTCTAACGGATTATCCTCGCTAATTTCTTGACCTTTTATTTGCTCTCGTTTTGCACTCACACTTAAGACGATTCCAATAGCCAAACAAGTCATCCAAATAGACGTTCCTCCGCTACTTATAAGTGGTAGCGTTTGACCAGTAACAGGGAATAACTCCACAGCCACTGCCATATTTATTAAAGCTTGAAATATAATAGGCAAACCAACACCTAACACTAATAATTTCCCAAAAACAGTATCTGCTTTTTGTGACACAATCACAATCCTAAACAACAACCAGGAATATAATAGCAACAAGAACAAGCCTCCAATTAGACCATACTCTTCAATAATAATGGCAAAAATAAAATCTGATGATGATTGTGGTAATATATTTTTTTGTGTGCTTTTCCCAGGTCCTTTGCCTGTTATTTCACCCGAAGCAATAGCTATTTTAGCGTTTTCAATTTGATAATCTGCTTCGGTATCTTCTCCATTTACGAAATTTTCAATCCTACTAGTCCATGTATCTACACGGTTATCCATCGCATCTGGAAACGCCTTTGCTATAAGAATAAATAAAGCTAATGCCAAAATCCCAATACCCATAATAATAGCAAGATATTTAATAGGATAACCACCTATAAATGTTAACATCATGACCATAAAAAACACAATCGCTGTCGTAGAAAAATTAGCTGGTAAAATTAAGATTAATACAAAAAATACTGGAGCCCATAATGGCAATAATGTCTCAACAAACGTGACTTTCTTATCTTGTATTTTTGATAAATATCGCGCTACATAAACCATTAAAACAACGGCTGCCAATGTGGATGTTTGAAACGACATCCCAACAAACGGAATTTGAATCCAACGACTCGCATTTGCACCATCAATTGTGGTTCCCTGAAGCATCGTCACAACTAATAAGACAATAACTATTGGAATCATCACCATTGACAATCCTCTAAAATATCGATATGGAATTTTATGTACGCCGTATATAATCGCAAAGCCTAACACCAGATGCATTAAGTGCTTCACAAAAAAACTAAAAGTACTCCCAACACCTCCAACATAAGCCAAATTACTCGCAGCACTATACACAGGAAGGAATGAGAAAATCGCCAACAACGCAGCAATTGCCCAAATTAATCGATCTCCTTTTATGTTATTGAATAGTGTTTGCACGTTTTCACACTTGGTTTTAATCGTTATTCTATTATTTAGAGAGAATCGAAGAATCTCATATTTTTAAAATTCAATTAGAGTCTTCCGTTGTTCCAATAGCTATCGGAACTAATTCTCGATGACATTTTACAAATTCCTAACAGCATCTTTAAATTGACGACCTCTATCTTCATAGTTTTCGAATAAATCAAAACTAGCACATGCTGGCGATAACAATACACTATCTCCCGCTTCAGCCACTTTATAAGCTATTTTAACGGCTTCACTCATAAACTCGGTTTCAATAATGATATCGACCATACCACCAAAATTATCCATCAATTTTTTATTATCTGTACCTAAACAAATAATCGCCTTAACTTTTTCATTTACAAACTGAAACAACTCTTGGTAATTATTGCCTTTATCTACACCACCTACAATCCAAACCGTAGGAGCATCCATTGTCTCTAATGCAAAATACGTAGCGTTAACATTTGTCGCCTTTGAGTCATTAATGTACTGTACTTTATTAATTTTAAGTACATTTTCCAAACGATGCTCAACACCTTGAAAGTTTTCTAAACTCTCACGTATGGTTTGCTTTCTAATTTTTAATAAATGTGCTACTGTTGACGCAGCCATTGCATTTTTAATATTGTGTTTACCTTCTAATGCTAAATTTTTTGTTGGCATAATTATCTGGTTGTTATCTATTGTTATTTTTATATTCTCGTTATCTAAATACGCGCCATTTTCAATAGTCTTTGTCAATGAAAATGGTAATAATATTGATTGAACAGGATGCTTTTCTAACCAATCTAAAATGACCTCATCATCACCATCATAAATCAAGTAATCCTCCTTTGTTTGATTTTCTACAATCCTAAATTTTGAGGCGATATATTTCTCAAACTGATATTCATATCTATCTAAATGGTCTGGTGTGATATTCGTTAAAACCGCTATATGTGGTTTAAAGTCAATAATATCATCCAATTGAAAACTACTAATCTCTAAAACATAGTTTTTGTAATCGTGTTCTAAAATTTGCTTTGCAAAACTATCTCCAATATTTCCTGCTAATCCAACATTCAACTCTTGTTTTAATAAGTGATGAGTGAGCGTTGCAGTTGTTGTTTTACCATTACTTCCTGTGATTCCCACAAGGGTTGCATTAGTAAATTTTGCTGCAAATTCAATTTCAGATACCACAGGTACTCCTTTTTTTATAAGCCGTTGAATTAAATCAACTTGATTGGGAATGCCTGGGCTTTTCATGACGATATCTGCATTTAGAATACGGTCTTCAGAATGCGCTCCATCCTCAAATTCAATTTCATTATGTATAAGAACTTGTTTGTACTTGTCTTTTATTATTCCCTTATCTGAAACAAAAACATCACATCCTTTTGCTTTTCCTAAAAGTGCAGTTCCGACTCCACTTTCTCCTCCTCCTAGAACTACCAAACGTTTCATCTATCTAATTTTCAATGTCACAATTGATATAATGGCTAGTAAGATTCCAACAATCCAAAATCGTGTAACTATTTTACTTTCGTGATATCCCGTCTTTTGATAATGATGGTGTAAAGGCGACATTTTAAAAATGCGTTTCCCTTCTCCATATTTTTTTCTTGTGTATTTGAAATAACTCACCTGCATCACTACGGATAAGTTTTCAGCTAAAAATATACCACACAGTACTGGAATAAGCCATTCTTTTCGAACTGCAATAGCGATAACCGCTATGATTCCTCCGATAGTTAAACTTCCTGTATCTCCCATAAAAACTTGCGCTGGATAAGCATTATACCACAAAAATCCAATCAAAGCTCCTACGAAAGCAGCAATATAAATAGTGATTTCTTCAACTCTAGGTATGTACATAATATCCAAGTAATCAGAGAAAATGATGTTACCAGAAACCCAAGCAAAAACCCCTAAAGTGAACACAATAATGGCAGAAGTCCCAGCTGCCAACCCATCTATTCCATCAGTGAGATTAGCACCATTTGAAACCGCCGTAATAATAAATATGGACGCTAGAATAAAAATGATCCAAGCATATTTCGATAAACCTGGACTCATCCAAGTAATTAAATCTGCATAGTCAAACTCATTCCCTTTTAAAAACGGAATCGTTGTCTTTGTTGATTTAGCTTCTTCTTCAAATAACTTTGAAGGTGATATATTTGGGTTCTCAGCCAACAGCACATTTTGTTGTTCTTGAGGTAGTTTTTCTTTCACAGTGACATCATCATGAAAGTACATTGTAGCACCGACAATAATCCCCAAACCTACTTGACCTAAAACCTTGAAACGCCCTTTTAATCCTTCTTTATTGTTCTTAAATTTTTTGATATAATCATCAATAAATCCAATTGTACCCATCCAAATTGTAGTCACAATTAGAAGGATGATATAAATATTTTCAAGTTTCGCTAATAATAATACCGGAATTAAAGTTGCTAAAATGATGATGATTCCACCCATTGTAGGTGTTCCAGCTTTTTCAACTTGGCCTTCAAGTCCGAGATCACGAATGGTTTCTCCAACTTGTTGCCTTTGAAGAAAGCTAATAATACGCTTCCCAAAAATTGTAGAAATTAATAAGGATAAAATAATAGCAATAGCAGCTCTAAAAGTTAAAAAACCAAAAAGAGATGCTCCAGGAAATTGAAACTGTTGTTCTAAATAATCGAATAAGTAGTATAACATTGGCTTCTTATTTCTGTAATTGTTTTAAAAATTCTTTTACCGTTTTAAAGTCATCAAAATCAAAACGCTCTCCTTTTATTTCTTGATAGGTCTCATGCCCTTTTCCTGCAATTAAAATGATGTCATTAGGGTTTGCTAATTGACAAGCTGTTTTTATCGCTTGCTTTCTATCCACAATAGACATTGTTTTTTTAAAATTTTGAGGTTCTACTCCTTTTTCAATATCCTCAATAATAGTTTCTGGCACTTCACTTCTAGGATTATCACTCGTAAAAATCACCTTAGTACTTAGTGCAGAAGCGATATGTCCCATTTTTGGACGTTTTGATGTATCTCGATCTCCTCCACAACCAACAACTGTAATAAGCTGCTCATTCTTTGTACGAATATTATTTATGGTTTCTAATACATTTTTTAGAGCATCTGGTGTGTGCGCATAATCAACAATGGCAGTGATTTTTTCTTCGGAAATGAGATATTCAAAGCGACCGCTTACACTTTCTAATTCGCTAATCAACCTTAAAATCTCATCTTTCTCAAGACCTAGTAATTCTGCTGTACCATAAATAGCACTAATGTTGTAAGCATTAAAATCACCGATTAATCTTGTCCATAATTCACTGTCATTAAGTTTTAGTAGCAAACCACTAAACTGATTTTCTAACACCTGTGCTTTATAATCTGCATACGTTTTTAGTGCATAGGTATATGTTTTTGCTTTTGAGTTTTGAAGCATTACCAATCCATTTTTGTCATCAACATTTACTAAAGCAAATGCGCTTTTAGAAAGATTGTCAAAAAATGATTTCTTAACGTCTCTATACTCTGCAAACGTGTTGTGATAGTCTAAGTGATCATGTGATAGGTTCGTGAAAATCCCACCTTCAAACTGCAAACCTGCAGTACGTTTTTGATGAATACCATGAGAACTCACTTCCATAAAGCAGAACTCAACACCTGCATCATTCATCAATTTTAGATACCTATTTATTGTCAAAGAATCTGGAGTAGTATGCGTGGCTTTGTATTCGGTATTATCAACCATAATTTTCACCGTAGACAATAAACCAACCTTGTAGCCAGCCTTTTTGAATAATTGATATAAAAGGGTAGCAATAGTTGTTTTTCCGTTTGTACCAGTAACTCCAACTAGTCGCAAATTTTCCGAAGGATTTCCGAAGCTATTAGACGCCATAAAAGCTAGAGCTTCATGCGTGTTTTCTACCTCTATATAAGTGACTCCCTGTATTAAATTGTCTGGAAGTGTCTCACAAACAATAGCCATCGCACCTTTCTCAATTACCGCATCTATAAATTGATGACCATCAACATGGGTTCCTTTGATAGCAATAAAGATATCGCCTTTTGAAACTTGACGCGAATCAAAATGCAAACTATTAACAGCTATACTCGTACTTCCTACGACTGTATTTATGGTAACCTTGTATAATATGTCTTTTAATTGTGTCATTAGGTTCCTAAAACAATAATTTGATTTAGTTTTACTTTTATTCCTTTATTAATAGATTGTGTCTTCACGGTTCCGGTGCCTCTCATATTTACTTTGAGACCCATATTTTCTAATAATGCTAAAGCATCCATTGCTGGAAGACCAACAACGTCTGGCATAATCGTTTTATGAAGTCGTGAGGTTTTATAAAAAGACTCATACTGCTCTTCTATTTTTACATCGACAACTTCCAAAGACTCTACCTCATCAATTAAAGGTGTTTCGGTATATATTTTTTGAGCTATTCTTTTAAATACTGGTCCAGAAACGTCTGCACCATAGAATCCAACTTTTGTGCTTGGTTTATGGATTACAACTATGCAAGAGTACTTTGGATTATCTGCCGGAAAATATCCCGCAAAAGAAGACACATACTTTCTGTCTTTTTTCCATTCTTCAAAGTCGTAATAATCTGTTCTTGCTGTTCCCGTTTTTCCAGCCATTGAAAAGTTTTCAGAATACATACGTTGTCCTGTACCTCTAACAACTACATTCTTTAAAATCTCTCTAATTTCTCCTAGTGTTTTATCAGAACATATTTTTTGATTAATCACCTCTTTATCAAAACTCTTTACTTCTCTATCAAACTCTTTAACTGCATTAATAAACCTTGGCCTTATCATTTCTCCATCATTTGCTATAGCATTATAAAAAGTAAGTGTTTGTAAAGGTGTCATCCTTAAATTGTAACCATAAGCCATAGATGGTAAAGCATTTTTACTCCAAATTGCGTCTCCTGGTTCTGGAATCACTGGCTTACCTTCACCTATTAAAGAGACACCTAGCTTATTATGGAGCTTCCAACCCTTAAGACGATTGATGAACTTTTTTGGTTGTTTTGAATAGTGGTCATTAATAATAGTTGCTAGACCAATATTTGAGGACACCTCTAAAGCTCTTGCTGCAGAAATTTTTCCATGACCACGAGAATCACTAATCGTTCTTCCATAAAAACGTTTACTACCATTCTTTGTATCTACAATAGTAGACGTATCAATAACTTTATCTTCTAAAGCGGCCATAAATGCCATGACCTTAAATGTAGATCCAGGTTCGTGACTTTCTCCTACAGCATAATTAAGGCGCTCATAATAGCTACCACTTTGGTTTCTACCCAAGTTTGAGATTGCTTTAATTTCTCCTGTCTTCACATCCATGACTACTGCACAACCATGATCTGCTTCATACTTTTCCAATTGCCCTAAAAGAGAATGATGTGCGATATCTTGAATATTAACATCTATAGTCGTATACACGTCATAACCATCTTGTGGTTCTACTTGATCATAATCAACAATAGGTTTCCATTTTCGGTTTCCTATTTTCTGCATAAGTCTTTTACCATTGGTGCCTCGTAGATATGTTTTACCGAAGTAGCCGTCAATTCCTGGTCTGGTTACATTTCCGTCTTCATCAATTTTCTCATAACCAATAGTGCGCTCTGCGATACCACCCATTGGATGATCGCGCTTTTCTTCTTGAGTGACGATAAGACCACCTCGAATAGCACCAAGGTTTAGCATTGGGAAATTGCGAATTCTAATATAATCTGAATAACTAATATCTCGGGCTAATAGAAAGTATCTGTTTTTATCGAGTCTCGCTTTTTTAATTTTATTTAAATGATAGCTCAACGGTTTTCCTGAATATCTTGAGAGTGAATCTGCCAAAGGCCTTACAAGTGTATTAAAAAGCTCTTGTTTTGGCTGGATAGCATCAATTCTAATGTCATATTTAGGGATTGAGGTGGCTAATAAACTCCCATCTACCGAATAGACGTTACCTCTATTTGCTGGAATATCCATATTTTGAATGGTGCGCTCTTCTGCTAACTCTCTATACTCGTCTCCTTGAACAAACTGAATTACGCACAACTTAAACACCACAGCAAGTGCGAAGACAAACATACTGCCAGCCACGAAATATAATCTGTTTAATATGTTAGTTTCGGTTGTTGCCACGTTATCAATTCTGTGTTTTAACTTTTATTTTTTGAGGCGGAATCTCTGATATTATAATTCCTTTTTCTACTACTTTTTTTATAATTGATGATTCCATTTTAAGTCTCATCAATTGTGAACGCCCATCAACAAATGCCGATCTTAATTCTTTTGCTTCATTTTTTAATCTTGCAATTTCATAGACCTTTTGATCTGCACTATGAGCACTAGCGATCATTATAATAGCTAAGACCGAAATAAAAATAATCATCCTCCAATTTTTAAAGGAATCGTCACTCACTAAAAATTTACCTCTTAATATGCTGTAAATATTTTTTCTCATATCCCATCTGTCCTGCAGACATCCTCCCTAAAAGGGAAGTAATTAATCTATTGATTATACTATAGTTTTTCAGCAATACGAAGCTTTGCACTTCTCGCTCTGTTATTTTCTTTAATTTCCTCTCTCGATGGAATAATCAAACCTCCCACTTTTTTTAGTGGCACTTCAAAATACCCAAATACGTCACGCTCAGGCTCTCCTTCAAATAAGCCATTTCTAATAAATCGCTTTACTAGTCTATCTTCTAAAGAATGGTATGAAATCATACTTAACCGCCCTCCTTTAACTAAAATCTCTGGTGTTTGTTTCAAAAATGCCTTTAACGCTTCAATTTCTTGATTCACTTCAATACGAATCGCTTGATATATTTGTGCTAACACTTTATTCTCTTTTTGGTGATTAAGAAATTGTTTAAGTGCCGTCTTTAGTTGCTCACTCGTTTTTATTTCTTCATCACGTCGAGATTCTACTATTGTTTTAGCCATGGCCGGAGCTTGCCTTAATTCTCCATATTGAAATAGCACTTGCTTGATTTGCTCCTCATCGTAATTATTAATCACATTATATGCCGACAAACTATCCTCTTGATTCATTCGCATATCTAAGTCAGCCTCGAAGCGCGTTGAGAACCCGCGTTCTGCAACATCAAATTGATGTGATGACACACCAAAGTCTGCTAGAACTCCATCTACTTGTTTTGCACCATGAAATCGAAGAAAACGTTTTACGTATCTAAAATTTTCATTAATTAATGTGAAACGATCATCATCAATTGCATTTAAAAGAGCGTCTTTATCTTGATCAAAAGCAAATAGCTTCCCGTCAGGACCTAAATGTTTTAATATTTCTTTACTGTGACCACCTCCTCCAAAGGTGACATCCACGTAGACTCCATCAGGCTTAATATTTAAACCTTCAACAGTTTTTTTGAGTAATACTGGGTTATGATAGTCCATCGTCATCGTCTTGTCCCATTACCTCTTCAGCTAAATCAGCAAAATCACCTGTAGCATCATCAATTGCTTTTTCGTATTTGTCTTTATCCCAAATTTCTATAATGTTGATGGCAGATGACACCACAATATCTTTTGTGATACCCGAAAAAGCCACGAGGTCTTTAGGGATTAATAATCGCCCTGCAGAATCTATCTCAACCTGCTTTAAACCTGCTGTAAAACGACGAATAAAATCGTTATTTTTCTTTTTGAAGCGATTAAGCTTATTCACCTTTTGCATCAATATCTCCCATTCGGTCATGGGATACAACTCCAAACATGGTTGAAATACAGCGCGCTTTAGCACGAAACCATTTTGCAACACAGGCAGCAACTGCTTTTTTATCGCAGCAGGCAACATGAGCCTTCCTTTGGCATCAACTTTACACTCGTATGTTCCTATTAAAGAGTTCAAAATGACTGATTTACTTAGAGTAACGATTAAGATTCAAATATATTGAAAATTTTACCACTATTTACCACTCTACTCCACATTTGTTGATAAATATGTGATTAGTATTAAAATAGATGATTCATATTTCCAAATAAAAAATCATAAAACACTTATTATCAAAGCTCTAATTTCTCAAATTAAAACCCTTTTCTAATTGTTCATATCTTAAGTTTTAAGAAACTTTGGAGCGATAAATAATGTGCCATGTTCTAATTGAAATACCTATATTTGTTTTAAAGCAAAATGACTAACTATTAATGGCACACCGTTTAAAAAAGGAAAAAGATTACAGTTATATTGAAGTAGGAGAAGGCAAACCAATGATCATTTTACATGGACTAATGGGTGGCTTAAGTAACTTTGATGCTGTTACAGACTATTTTAGTGAGAAAGGCTACAAGGTTATTATTCCTGAATTACCAATTTACGGCATGTCATTGCTAAAAACCAATGTTAAAAGCTTCGCAAACTACTTGCATGATTTTATAGAATTCTTAGCACTTGAAGAGGTTATTTTACTTGGGAATTCGCTTGGTGGACACATTGGTCTCTACCACACAAAATTATATCCAAAAAAAGTTAAGGCACTCATCATAACCGGAAGTTCTGGTTTATATGAAAGCGCTATGGGCGGAGGCTATACAAAACGAGGTGACTATGAGGTCATAAAGAAAAAAGCGCAAGACGTATTTTATGACCCTAAAGTGGCAACTAAGGCCATTGTTGACGAAGTATTTGAAACTGTAAATGATAGAAATAAACTCATAAAAACCGTTGCCATAGCAAAAAGTGCAATACGTCACAATATGTCTAAGGATTTACCAAACATGAAATTACCAGTTTGTATTGTTTGGGGAAAAAATGATACCGTTACTCCTCCAGAAGTAGGCAGGGAATTCAATGAACTTTTACCAAATTCTGAATTATTTTGGATTGAAAAATGTGGCCATGCTGCTATGATGGAACATCCTCAAGAGTTCAATCGTATTCTAAATGATTGGCTAGAAAAAAAGGGCCTTTAAAGCTCCATTCAAAACTAAAACTGAAAAGCATTGAAAATTGATGCTATAACCAAAATAGATTCCCAATATCATGGGAACTCAAGATGAAAATTAAAACAGCTGAATTTATTGTAAGTAATTCTGAAGTGGACAAATGCCCAAAAGATCAGATACCTGAATACGCTTTTATTGGCCGAAGTAATGTTGGAAAATCGTCACTAATCAATATGATTACCAATCATAAAAACTTAGCTAAAACATCAGGCAGACCAGGAAAGACTCAACTTATCAATCATTTCTTAATTAATAAAGAGTGGTTTTTAGTAGATTTACCTGGTTATGGGTATGCTAAAGTTTCTAAAACCGCTAAACGAAAGTTCCAAAAATTTATCACTAATTATTTTGAGAAGCGCATTCAATTAGTTTCTGCCTTTGTACTCGTAGATATTAGACACGAACCTCAAAAGATTGACTTAGAGTTTATGGAATATTTAGGTGTTAGTCAAGTACCGTTTTCTATCATTTTCACAAAAGCAGATAAACTTAAACCAATGGCTATTGAACGTAATGTTGAAGCCTATTGCAAAAAACTGCTCGAAACCTGGGAAGCTGTGCCAAATCATTTTGTCACCTCATCATCAAAAACTATTGGAAGAGACGAGGTTTTACAATATATACAGGATACTAATACAGAAATTGAAGCCCTCCGCTAAATTCTAAAACTTGAAAGTTAATTTTCTCATTATAGGTTCTGCAAAATCAGCTACTACTAGTTTGAGTAATGGGCTCGCCCTGCATCCCGATATTTGCTTTAGCCTCCCTAAAGAACCTCAATTTTTCAGCAAAACAGATTGGAGACACCAAATTTCAGAATACCACGCTTTATTTACAAGCAAAGCAAAATTATATGGCGAAGGCTCTACAAATTACACCAAATTCCCTTCTTTTAATAAGCAAATTTACGCTGACATTTTTGAGTATAATCCTAAAATGAAACTCATTTACATTATGCGCCATCCTATTGATCGTATTGTTTCACATTACACACACACGTACAACAGAGGCTATGAGCCTCTAAAAGACATCAACAAAGCCATTACTCTAAACGAGCACTACATCAATACGTCTAAATACGCCACACAAATAGAACCTTATATTGAACAATTTGGAAGAGCACAGATTCTTCTTTTATTTTTTGAGGACTTCGTTAATCGCCCACAGGAGGTTTTAGATACTGTTTATACATTTCTTGAAGTTGATCAATTAGACATCGATATTTCAAAAATAAATAAAAATAAAAGTTTCAATAGACGTGTCTTGCATTACACATACGACAATCCTAAAACTATTTGGAAGAAGTTTAAAAAAGTTGGATTAATTATTAAGAACTACTTCAATAGAGACTTTATAGATTCACAGCCCCAACTTACAGAAGCCACAAAACAACATATTGTTAATGGTGTTACTGATGACATCCATAGGATTGAAAAACTCACAAATAAAGACCTTTCTAAGTGGCTTAAGCTCTAAGTTTTCACATCCAAAGCATCTCGCAACGCATTTCCAATCAACATAAACGCCATTACTAATACCATAATACAGATACCTGGTATGACGGCTAAAAATGGTTTCCCGAGAATAATATAATTATAATGATCTTTTATCATAGCTCCCCAACTTGCCATTGGTGGCTGTGCTCCAATACCAAGAAAACTTAATCCGCTTTCAATAAGAATTGCGGCTGCAAAATTAGCTGCAGAAATCACAATAATTGGCGCCATTATATTGGGCAGAATATGTTTGGTAATGATTCTATAATCATTAAAACCTAGTGCTCGAGCTGCTGTGACATATTGCATTTCTTTAGCACTAATAATTTGACCTCTCACCACTCTTGCCACCTCTACCCACATTGTTAAACCTACGGCAATAAAGACTTGCCAAAACCCTTTACCTAAAGCCAAAGTTATAGCTATTACTAATAAAAGTGTAGGGATAGACCAGGTAACATTAATGATCCACATAATAAAGGCATCTATTTTTCCTCCATAATACCCTGCTATACTTCCGAAGAAAATACCAATTATTAACGATATAAAAACAGCGATAAATCCAATAGAAAATGATATCCTAGAGCCTATTAAAACACGACTAAGAAGATCTCGTCCATATTTATCTGTACCGAATACAAAGGTTTTATTTTGAATATAGGATTTATAATCGTTGTTGGGAAAGACCCTTAAATTAACTGACTTATCTGCTCCTACTAATCCATCCATAGCGTATTCAGTATAATACAGCACATTATTCTCTATGGCATAACTAGAAATCGGAATGTCCAAATCGCTACTCTGTGTTCCAAATAATAATTTTGAGACCAGAGATTGACGGTTTTCAATTTCCGAAGGGATATTAAGCATTTGCACTTCAAAACCTGGTCGTTGTGAATGGATTGACAGGTGCATTTCATTTGCATTTGGAGAATCGTCTGGAGCAATCACATAAGCGAACAGAGACAGGACACCAATTGTCACAATTAAACAAAAACTCAAAACGCCCCAAAAGTTCTTTTTGAACTTTCGGAGCGCTAATTGTGATAATGAGTCGCTAGTTTTACGCATTCTAGTTTTTTACAGACGTCGCAACTTTTTTAATATCATAAGTCATTTTGAGATCGTTTAACACATTAAGCGCCTCTTCAATATAAACATCCTTGCTTAAACTTGTGTGCCAGCGATCACGTTTCTCTAATAAAACAGAATCTTTATCCATTAACTTCATTTCATACGGTAAAGATTGAAATGTTAAGTTTGTTGTATAATCTGATATTTTTTCAAAACTCTTAGACTCCTCTTGGTTAAGCTCTAAGGTTTTTTTATAATCATCATAATTTAGAGAGTACATTTCTCTATCTCTAATTCTCTTTACCCATTGTGCATTAGCGTCAATTAATTTTAACTGCTCGTTGGTTGCCATACGCTCTTTACTGTTCGCGATGGTCGCATCAAAATCGTAGTAACTACTCCAAACTTTAAACTCTGCAGGCTCAATCTTGTCCCACGCTAATGGGTTTTCCTGATCTTTTTCTCCTATATCAATATAACTATAACGATCTGGAACAACCACGTCACTCTTAACACCTTCTAGTTGTGTTGAACCTCCATTAATTCTATAAAATTTTTGAGTTGTAAACTTTAAGGCTCCCATATCGCCTTCACTATTTTGTCTTACCATACGGTTTAAGTCTAAGACGTTTTGTACTGTTCCTTTTCCGTACGTTTGCTCACTACCAATAACAATAGCTCTTTTATAATCTTGCATTGCTGCAGCTAAGATCTCTGAAGCCGAAGCTGATAATTCATTTACCAATATCACTAGCGGTCCATCCCAAACAATAGATTTATCTCTATCATTTAAAATTTCTTTTGGCTCTCCAGCTGTTTTAACTTGTACGATTGGGCCTTCCTCTATAAAAAGTCCACCCATATCAACCACAGTCTGTAAAGATCCACCTCCATTATTTCTTAAATCAAGTACGATTCCTTCTACTCCTTCTTCTTTTAATCGTTCTATTTCTAATTTAATATCTGATGCTGCATTACGCTTCTTGTAATCTTCAAAATCTACATAAAACTTAGGTAGGTTTATCACTCCAAATTTCTTGTCGTCCTTAATTACTGTAGATGACTTAGCATAGGTTTCTTCTAGCTCCACAACATCTCTTGTAATTGTAACGTCCTCTATAGTACCGTCTACTTTTTTGAGTGTTAGTACAACATCTGTTCCTTTTGGTCCTTTAATGAATTTGATAGCATCCTCTAGACGCATACCAACGATAGTAATACTTTCTGTTTCGTCTCCTTGGCGTACTTTCATTATTTGATCACCAACTTCTAATTGGTTTTGTCTCCAAGCTGGACCGCCACTAATGATTTCATTCACAATAGTTGCATCCATTTTTTTCTGAAGTCTTGCCCCAATACCTTCAAAGTTACCAGACATGGCAACATCAAATCGATCTTTATCTTCTGGTGCAAAATAGTATGTATGGGGATCAAACTCCTCTACAATAGCATTAATATAGACCGAAAACCAATCTTTACGTTGCCTGTCATCTATAAAATCATAAAGCTCATCTAAAGAACTTCTTGTTACTTCTCTAGCTTCTACTTCTATTTTTTTTATTGACTTCTTTTCCTTCTTTTTAATTGTGTTATCTTTTTGAAGCTTTCCTCTTTCAACATCACTCATATTGACCAAAGCAACACTAGTTTTACTCGCCATTTCTTGATCAGAGATTAGGTCATCATAATTGGCAATTGTAGAAAATTTAAGTTGCTGTCTCCAACGCTCTTTCATTTCCTTCTTTGAATTTACATACTCGAGCTTCTCATAGTCTGTTGAAAAATCCTCAGCAACCGAAAAATCAAAAGGCTTAGCCAGGACTTCTTTGTAAACGTCTTTAGATTCTGAAATACGCTTCAACAAACGCTCATGCGTCAAGTTAAAAAAAGATAAATCGTAAGCTTTAATTTGATCATCTAGCTGATTTTTATAAACTTCAAACTCTTCAATGTCTGATGCATAAAAATAACGCTTAAATGGATCTAACTGCTCTAAATAGTCAGTGAACACTTGTTCTGAAAAACTGTCATTAATATCTTGCGGACTAAAGTGACCTTGCTCTAAAACGTAAGTAACTAACTGAATTAACAATTTATCTTTATTAGGGTCTTGAAATTTTTTGGTCGTAAAACTGCATGAAGCAAAGGCTAAAAGCAATACTAGTAGCGACAGTTTATAATTCCTCTTCATCATATGAATCATATTTTTAATGTAAATTATATTAACATAAAATCTTTTAAGTTAATAGAACATGTAGGTTTATTTACATAATTTCTACTAAAGTAACAGAAAAAACCATGCCAATAAAACGAGAAGCTTATAAATTTTTGTTAAACCTATATTTATAGGAATTTCAAGGGTCTTTATGTATTTTAGCAGTAGCAAATAATTTAGAAAACACAATCGATACATATGCCTAAAAAGCCACTTATTTTGGTCACCAACGATGACGGAATCACAGCTCCAGGAATTAGAACTTTAATAGAAGTTATGAATACCATTGGAGACGTTGTTGTGGTCGCTCCCGATAGTCCGCAAAGTGGAATGGGACACGCTATTACCATCAACTCCACGCTTCATATTGAAAAAGTCACTATAGACAATGGGAATCAATTAGAATATAGCAGCTCTGGAACTCCAGCAGACTGTGTGAAGCTTGGCGTTAAGCAAATTTTAGATCGACGACCAGATTTATGTGTGTCTGGTATAAATCATGGATCAAACTCCTCAATTAATGTTATTTATTCTGGTACGATGAGTGCTGCAATAGAAGCTGGTGTTGAAGGTATTCCTGCCATTGGATTTTCATTATGCGACTATAATTGGAATGCCAACTTTGATCATTGCAAAGCTTACATCAAAACCATTGCAGAGAACGTATTAAAACATGGTCTTGATAGTGGTACTGTTCTAAATGTCAATTTCCCAAAACTAGATACTACAAAACTAAAAGGGATTAAAGTTTGCAGACAGGCAAAAGCAAATTGGGAAGAAGTGTTTGATCAGCGTAAAAGCCCTAATGGCAAAGATTACTACTGGCTTACTGGCAAATTTGTAAATTTAGACAAAGGTGAAGACACAGACGAATGGGCTTTAGCAAATGGCTATGTCTCTGTAGTTCCAGTTCAATTTGATTTGACGGCACATCATAGTATTCAAGAATTAAATACTTGGGATTTTAATGAAAAATAAAAATACAATCATTGGTATTGTCACAGGATTGATCTGTAGTATTGTTGGACTTGTTTTGGTTCTATTGTTCTTCGGAAAAGGAAACTCTTTAAACGATTCGCTTCAAATTGCACTTAATCAAGGTGTTTTTGCTAAATTGATGAGTATGGGAGCAATCTTGAATTTAGGCGCGTTTTTCCTGTTCTTAAAACAAGAACAAGATTCTAGAGCACAGGGTGTACTTGTTGCAACTGTTGTAGTGGCGATAACGACTTTGATAATTAGGTTTATTTAGACGAGACGAGCGTTTTATAAGCAAAATTTCTCAAGAAAATGATTATTAGCGAACACCATGTGACCATTAAAAAATAATATTAAATACACATGAAATATTACATCATAGCTGGCGAAGCTTCTGGGGATCTTCATGCATCCAATTTAATGAAAGCATTATATCAACAAGACGTTAATGCCGATATTAGATTTTGGGGAGGCGACTTGATGCAAGCCGCTGGAGGCACTTTAGTTAAGCACTACAAAGAACGCCAATTTATGGGTTTTGCTGAAGTTGTTTTCAACCTTAGGAAAATTCTCGGACTCATAAAATTTTGTAAGTCTGATATTGAAAAATTCCAACCAGATGTTATTATTTTCATTGATAACTCAGGGTTTAATTTGCGTATTGCCAAATGGGCAAAAGAACTACATTTTAAAACGCATTATTATATTGCACCACAAGTTTGGGCCTCTAGAGCAAGTCGTGTGGAAAAAATCAAACAGGACGTGGATGCTATGTATGTGATTCTTCCGTTTGAAAAAGAATTCTATGCCAAGTATAACTATGATGTGAACTTTGTTGGCCATCCATTAATTGATGCTATAGCAGATAGAACACAAGTCAACCCATTTCAATTTAGAGATGAGCATGATTTATCTGAAAAACCGATAATCGCTCTACTTCCAGGAAGCCGAAAGCAAGAAATCACAAAAATGCTAGGTGTTATGCTCAGTCTAGTTGATGATTTTCCTGAGTATCAATTTGTAATTGCAGGTGCTCCAAGTCAGGATTTCGAGTTTTACAAACCGTTCATCAAACAAGACAACGTTGCGTTTATATCGAATAAAACATATGACTTATTAAGTGTTTCTGCAGCAGCTTTAGTGACATCTGGAACTGCAACTTTAGAAACTGCACTTTTTAAAGTACCACAAGTGGTTTGTTATAAAGCCAATGCTATTTCTTACCAAATCGCAAAACGCATTATTACTTTAAAGTATATCTCACTCGTCAATCTTATTATGGATCGCGAGGTTGTTACTGAATTAATCCAAGGCGATTTAAATACCAAACAACTTAAAAAGGAATTGATAAAAATCTTAGATAAAGATGTTCGCAAAAAGCTTTTTAGTGATTATTATGAGTTAGAGAAAAAATTAGGTGGCAAAGGTGCTAGTGAGAAGACGGCGAAGTTGATTTATGAAAACATACAAGACAAACCATAAAAATAAGGCATCTTAATTCTATATTTTTAGTCTCTATATATAAGCATACATGAAAAAAATCATTCTCATTCTTATTTTAAGTGCGTTTTTCGCGAGTTGTAATTCTTCTAAACGCGTCGTTTCGAAAAAAACAAGAACTTCAAAGACTACAAAAAAACGTAATTCTTCACCATCTGCTGCAACATCAAAAATAGTCGTAAACATTATTGAGCACGCCAAAACGTTTGAAGGCACGCGCTATAAATATGGAGGGACTACAAAAAAAGGCATGGATTGTTCGGGATTGGTAGTCACCGCTTTTAAAAAAGAAGATGTCTTATTGCCAAGAACAACTAGCGATTTATCTAAACGTGGTGATTGGATTGACGTTAAAGAAGTCAAAGAGGGCGATTTGCTATTCTTTGCAACCAAAAAAAATAACCGACGTGTGAACCACGTTGGGATTGTAACTTCTAGCAGGCCTGGTCATGTGGAGTTTATTCATGCGTCCACAAGTAGAGGCGTCATGATATCAAATCTTGCAGAAAGTTACTGGTATCTTGCTTATGTTCAGGCAAGAAGAGTGTTATAACCAATTAATATTGTAACTTCTAAACATGAAGTTACTCAATTTTACAATTATCAAACTTACCTGTTGTGTTATCATGGGTATTTTAATTGCTGAGTATTTAACGATTCCGCTTCTTATTTCAATATATACGTCCCTAATTTTAGTTTGCTTATTAGCTGTCCTATTTCTCATATCTAGAAAGAACTTACATAAGACAATTTGGTTCGGACTCATCACCATTTTAACGATGACAAGCTTGGGTGTTTTAATATATAATACCCATGACCAAAGCAACTTCAAGAATCATTATAGTTGGCACATTTCCGAAGAAAAGCTGAACGAAACGCCTATTGTATTCAAAATTAGAGAGCGACTAAAATCTGGAAATTATAATGACAAATACATTATAGACATTCTTAAAGTGAACGGGGAAAAGGTCAACGGAAAATCGCTACTGAACATAAAAAAAGATTCTCTAAATCGCCTTCATAAAATTGATGATGTATTACTAATGAACGCAATATTTAGAGTCGTCAATACACCTACAAATCCTAATCAATTTGATTATGGTAAGTATCTTGGAAAGCAATATGTATACCATCAATTATTTACACAAAATACCTCTGTCCTAGCATTGAAATCAGAGCGTTCTTCAATATTTGGCTATGCAGATGCTATTAGAACTCATATCAATGAAAAGCTAGAAAACTATAACTTTAAACCGGAAGAACTCGCTATCATAAACGCTCTAATCCTCGGTCAAAGACAAGACATGAGCAAAGACATTTATGATAGCTATACAGATGCTGGCGCGATTCATATTCTAGCAGTTTCTGGTCTACATGTCGGTCTTATCTTATTATTACTCACTATTGGTTTGCGACCTATTGAGCGCATTAAAAATGGTAAAACTATTAAGGTATTACTTATTTTAATTTTATTATGGTTGTTTGCTATTATTGCTGGCTTGTCTGCATCTGTAACAAGAGCCGTCACTATGTTTAGTATTGTCGCTATTGCGATGCACATGAAACGACCGACAAATATTTTCAATACACTAGCCATTTCAATGTTTGTACTGCTTTTAGTAAAACCTATGTTTTTATTTGATGTTGGTTTTCAGCTGAGTTATGTCGCTGTCTTAGCCATTGTTTCCTTACAACCATTACTCTATAAATTATGGAAACCTAAATGGAAACTAATGGATTATTTCTGGCAAATCCTTACGGTTACGGTTGCTGCACAGTTTGGCGTTGTGCCTCTAAGTTTGTATTACTTTCATCAGTTCCCTAGTTTGTTCTTTATTTCTAACTTGGCGATTATTCCATTTCTAGGAGTGATTCTAGGGTTGGGTATTTTGATTATTATACTGGCAGTTTTAAATGCACTTCCGCAATTTTTTGCAGACCTCTATGGCTACATTATAAGTGGAATGAATACTGTTGTGACTTGGGTATCCCAACAAGAAGCTTTCTTATTTAAGAATATATCCATTAATGAGCTTCAAGTCTTTGCATGTTATCTTTTAATTATAACACTTACATTTTGGTATAAAAAACCAAATTTCAAAAGACTTGCATTTGCGTTAATATCCATAGTGTGCCTACAAAGCGCTTGGCTGTTTACTGACTATCAAAACTCAAATAATGAATTTATCATCTTTCATAAAAGCAGGAAAACTTTAATAGCTAAAAAAATAAAATCAACACTCCATACCGCTCATAATTTTGATAGTATATCGTGGTCTAAAGATAAGGTTATCACTAATTTTAACGTCGGAAACTTTATAACTACAAACACTTTAGACACCTTAAAATCTGTTTATATATTTCAAGATGAAACTATTTTAATCATTGATAGTTTGGGTGTCTATGCAGTAAAAAGCTTTGAGCCGGACTATGTATTACTTCGCAATTCACCTAGAATAAATATAGATCGTATGATAGATTCTATTCAACCAAAATACATCATTGCAGATGGAAGTAATTATACGTCTTACGTGAATCGTTGGGAACAAACTTGTATAAAAAGAAAACTCCCTTTTCACCATACAAGTAAAAAGGGAGCTTTTATCATTAAATAATGTTATTCTGTAAATTCTGCTTTAAACGCTTTAAAGTAGGTGTTAAACTGATCTTGAGTTGTAATATCCTTATAATCGTTTGATACAAATAACTTCAAATATAATTCTATTTGTTGCGGTTTCATATAGCCACTAATTGGCTGAATTACAGCTCCTTCTTCATCAAAATACACGATAGTTGGATACGCTCTAACACCTAAGTGACGTGACAATTCATGCACGCTATTTCTTCGATTTTTCAATTCTTCTTTATACCCTGGGTTTTTAAATTCAGCATCTTTATAATTCACGACAGAATTACCTTCGGCGTTAAACTTCACCGCATAGAAATTTTTATTCACATAGGCAACGACATCCTTATTATGAAAGGTGTTTTTATCGAGCATTTTACATGGACCACACCAATTGGTATAAACATCCATCATAATTTTTTTAGGGTTTTTCTTCTGAAGTGTTAAAGCTTCTTCAAGAGACATCCAGTTAATTTCTAGGGATTGCGCCACTGCACCACTTGAAGACATCAAGGCGATTGCAAATATTAATAGTAATTTCTTCATAATTTTGTCTAATGCAAAAGTTGTTCCGAACTTACAAAAAATGCTCCAAAAGTGGAGCATTTTAAGTTGTTTTAACAGATTTACTCGATTATCGTACGCCATGCATTAGTTTTTTGAGTAAGGGATTCAGTATTACAGAAATAATACCTACACCAATAGGAATCAAAGTAAAAATTAAAAAGAAATGACTTATAGAATACTGCTCACTAATTGAATCAATCATTCCTCCCATTTTTCCTGCAGCCTTTTGACCAATAGCGATAGCTAAATACCAAATCCCGAACATAAAACCAATCATACGACCAGGAACTAGCTTGCTCAAATAAGACAAACCCACTGGAGAAATACACAATTCTCCCATAGTATGAAACAAGAAAGCCATTATTAAAAACACCATACTTACAGAAGCTGTTTTTGCACCTTGAGGGACATCTCCAGTGCCATATGATAAGAATGCAAAACCTAAACCTAATAAGACTAAACCAATACCATATTTCATGGCTGCGCTTGGATTGTATTTGCTTTCCCACCATTTTGAAAACAATGGGGCTAATGTTATAATAAAGAAAGAATTCAAAATTCCAAACCAAGAAGCGTCAACTTCATTTCCCTCTTGTGAAAATTTATCTATTAATCTAAAAATTACTAGAACCCATAAACCAATAAATGCAATAGCAAGAACGATGTTAGACATCCCTATTTTTTTATATGTTTTCTTAGATAAAAGTATAAGCACCCAAGTAATAATAACCAAAGGAACGGTTGTCAATAATAAATCTACAATTTTAAAGATCATTGCAGAGTTACCTACTAAACTTCTATCTGTATAATCTCTAGCAAACAACGTCATTGATCCCAGCGCTTGCTCAAAAAAAGCAAAGAAGAACACTGTAAACACACCAAAAATAGACACTGCAATGATGCGATCTCTTACGATTGGCATATAACGGGAAATTCTAGTAACCAATAAAATTAAAAATAAAATTAATGCTGCAAGAACAACAACATTTGAACCGCTCATATTACCTAACGTAAAAGGCAGTAAATTGGTGTTCTCAATCTTTTCTAATGGATCATTAAACAGATATAATAAACCTCCCACAGAAGATAAAAGGATTAAAATCTTGTCAAACATTGTAAATGGGTTCAGTTTTTCTTCGGTAACTTTAGACGTATCGTGTTCCTTTGGACTTTCCTCATTTATATTTTGAGGCAGTTCTACTTCATGAACTCCAGACGGTTTCCCCCCAATACTTCCGAAAAGATCTTTTGCTAACCAAAATTGAATCAAACCCAATAGCATGAATATTCCAGCTAGTCCAAAACCATAACTCCAACCATAATTTTCTGCTAAATAACCACAAAGCATCATTCCAAAAAAAGCGCCTGCATTAACACCCATATAATAAATAGTATAAGCGCCATCTTTTTTGGATTCTTTCCCTTTATACATGTCAGATATCATTGAGGTCATATTTGGCTTAAAAAACCCTGTTCCAATAATCAACAGCCCTAAACCTAAATAAAAAGTGGTTGTCGTTTCTAATGCCATAGCCGCATGGCCCAATGTCATAAGTAAACAACCTATAACAACTGCGACTCTATATCCAGTATAATTATCTGCAATCCATCCACCAAGAATTGGCGTAAGGTATAGCAACGAACCATAAGTACCAATGAGAGATAAGGCATTTTCACTAGTCCATCCCCATCCTGCATTACTATCGATTAATGGCGCTGTTAAGAATAATATAAGCAGAATTCGCATTCCGTAGAAAGAAAAGCGTTCCCACATTTCTGTAAAAAATATCACGAACAGTCCAGCTGGATGACCAATGACTTTATCCTTAAATAGATTTTCAATATCAGTATTCATAGAAAGTAAATTAAGTTAGAAAAGAAAAACCCTAGCAACACTAATTTTGCTAGGGTTTATATATTAGTTATTAATGTCTGGATCTGCTAATTCATAACCTTCTTGCTCTAGCATTTCTCTTTCATTATCTTCCGCTCCATGAGTTAACACCTCTAATTTTTTTCTAAATAACATCACTAACGCACCGAATATCACACAAAATATTGCAATCCCAGTGAATATAGCAAACTCTCCTAAACTTTCTGAAGCTTCACCTAATAACCCTGCCAGTTTATTCCCGAAACCTGTCATTGCGAAATAAACACCCATCATCAATGACGCATATTTCATAGGTGCTAACTTAGTAATATATGATAGTGCTACAGGAGAGATACATAATTCACCAATGGTATGAAATAAGTATGCTAATACCAACCAATACATTGCCGATGAACCAGAGCTTTCAAACTGAGATGATGCAGCAGACATGAAGAAAAAACCTGTACCCATTATAATTAAACCAAGTATCATCTTAAACAAAGAAGTCGCTAGTTTACCTTTTAATTTCCTTCTCGCCCAAAAAGCTGCAACAGTCGTTCCTAGAAAAATAATAAACATTGCATTTAATGACTGGAACCATGATGCTGGAACTTCCCACCCCATTAACATTCTATTTGTATTATCCATTGCATAGATATTCATTAAACCTCCAGCCTGCTCAAAGGCTCCCCAAAACACTATTACTAAAATAAATGAAATAAATAAAACTACAACTCTATCTTTCTCAACTTTTGTAAGCGGTCGTTTCATAGCTTCTTTTTCTTCCTCATTTTCAGAATCTCCTGAAAAATTACCAACATGCTTTAAATACTTTTGCCCAAATAAATATTGTAATAAACCTAATGTCATACCAATACCTGCAAGACCAAAACCATAATGCCAACCATGAACTTCACCTACGTAGCCAACAATTAAACTCGATAAGAAAGCACCAACATTGATACCAATATAAAAGATGGTAAAACCTTTATCACGTCTAATATCGCCATGCTTATACAAACCACCTACCATTGTAGATATATTAGGTTTTAACAGACCTACACCTGCGATTATTAAACCTAAACCTGTGTAAAATGCCCACATTTGTTCAATAGCTAAAATACTATGACCTGCGACTAATAATAGACCACCTATGAGAACAGATTTCTTTTGTCCTAAAAATTTATCTGCAATCCATCCTCCAGGTATAGAGGCTACATAAACCAACATTGTGTACCAACCATACAAGGAGAGAGCTTCTCCATTGGTCCATCCAAGACCAGCATTGTCTCCCTGAGTTGTAGCCACTAGATACAATACTAAAATTGCACGCATTCCATAATATGAAAACCGTTCCCACATTTCAGTGAAGAATAACACATATAGACCTACTGGATGACCAAATAGTTCTTTTTGATGCGGTTTTAAAGTTGTTGCTGACATAAAATTATTTATTAGTTAGTTAGTTAGTTTATCCTTTGATTTTAACGCCTTCATCCTTAGACTCGTTCTCCACATCTCTATTTTCACCTAAGTTATCATGAATGAAGTTTGTCATTTTTTTGTAAAGGTGTAATCTTGTATTCCCACCATAAATACCATGATTTTTGTCAGGATAGATCATCCATTCAAATTGCTTATCGGCTTGAATTAAGGCGTCTACCATAAGCATCGTATTTTGAACATGTACATTATCATCTCCAGTACCATGAATTAATAAGAAATCGCCTTTTAATTTATCAACATGATTAATTGGTGAGTTTTCATCATATCCAGAAGCATTCTCTTGGGGCGTTGTCATATAACGCTCTGTATAGATTGAATCATAATACCTCCAGCTCGTTACAGGTGCTACAGCTATGGCCATAGAAAATGTATCATTCCCTTTAAATAAGGCATTACTACTCATAAAACCTCCGTAACTCCAACCCCAAATACCTATATTACTGTCATCAATATAGGATAACTTTCCTAATTGCTTTGCTGCAGTAATTTGATCTTCTACCTCGTACTTCCCTAATTCATTTTGAGTGACCTTTTTAAAATCTGCTCCTTTAAAACCTGTACCTCTGCCATCAATACAAACCACAATATAGCCTTGTTGTGCTAAGTGTTGATACCAATAATCATTAGCCCCATTCCAGCGGTTAGCGACTTGCTGTGATCCTGGACCAGAATATTGATACATGAATAGTGGATAAATTTTGTTAGCATCAAAATTTGCAGGCTTAATCGTCCACATATTTAAATCATTTCCATTAACCTTTATAGTACTAAACTCTTTCTCTGAAATTTTATATTGTGATAATTTCTGTGATAGTTGATCGTTGTCTTTAATACTCTTCACCAAGTTTCCAGTCTTAGCATTATTCAACGTGTATTCTGGAGGACTAGTAGCGCTTGAGAATGTGTTGATAAAATACGTGAAGTCTGCACTAAACGATGCAGCATTTGTTCCCGTATTTTTAGTTAAGCGTTGTTTCTTTTTTCCGTTAAGACCAATAGAGTAGACACTTCTGTTGATAGACCCATCTTCTGTAGATTGGTAGAAGATTCGATTTGTTTTTTGATTGTAACCGTAATAATTGGTCACTTCCCAACTTCCTAATGTGACTTGGTTGATAAGTGTTCCGTTTTTGGCATAGTGATAGATATGATTCCATCCGTCTTTTTCACTTGTCCAAATGAAGCTATTATCTTTTAGATAAGTTAAATTAAAAGTAACATCTATATATGCTTTATCTGTTTCAGCTAAAACTAAATTACCACTTAAGGTCTCCGCATTAATCATCCATAAATCAAGCTCATTTTGATGTCTATTGGTGTATTGTGCACTTAATACGTTTGCATCATTTGTCCACTTAATTCTAGGAATATAAAAATCACTATACGCTTTATCTAATTTAACGTCTTGAGCTTTTTTAGTTCCTAAATCGTAGATATGCAGCGATACTTCAGAATTTGTTTCACCTGCTTTAGGGTATTTAAAAACGGTTTGAGTTTGATACAATTGCTGACCATAAACATCCATTGAAAATTCTGGCACATTGGTTTCGTCAAATCTAATAAATGCTATTTTATCTCCAGTTGCATTCCATTCAAATGCTCTAACAAAACTAAATTCTTCTTCATAGACCCAGTCTGTAATCCCGTTTATAATCTTATTCTTCTCACCATCAAAAGTAATTTGTTGCGTTTTGCCGGAGGTTAAATCTTTTACAAAAAGATTATTATTGAAACCATAAGCAATGTTACTCCCATCTGGTGAAAATGTAGGTTCTTGTATTTTTTCTTCGGAAACTAATTCTGTAGATTTCGTTTTAGTATCATAAACATAGAACTTACCAAGTGTTGAACGTCTAAAAATAGACTCCACATTAGTCGCTAATAACACTTTCGTTTCATCATCGCTAAACGTATAGTTTGAAAAATTATCAATATCACTAAGATCAACCGAGTTAACTATTGTGTTGACCTTGCTTAATGTTTTATAATCGTATGTATCTATTTGAGTTGCTCCCTTTACATAATTTAAAACTGAATACTGCTGCCCATTATTCATGGAATTCAAAGCATCCATACGCTCTGTTCTAAACGTTCCATCCCATATTTCTTCTAGTGTGATATTTTTATTTTGTGCTGAAGCTAAAGCGGTTACAAAAAATACTAGAAGAGCAAGGGAATTTAATATTTTCATAGATATGTTTTTTTGATAAAACTAGGTCAAGTTTACTAAAAATAATGCAAAAAACACTAACTATTGCGGGTTAAATGGCAATAATATGGTAATGCAACAATAATAAAATCAAGAATAGTATCTTTGCATTTCGAATTAACACCAATTAAATATTAATATAATTCGTTTAGTATAACAGTAATTTCTTGTGATCAACTATTAAATTTTAGCAGATGAATAAAACCATTACTGGATTTTCAAAATTATCAAAATCAGAAAAAATTGACTGGCTTGTTGATACCTATTTTAAAAACACTGCATCAGCAAAATCACTTTTAAAACAGTATTGGAATGAAGACAAAAAGCTGCAACAACTTCACGATGAGTTTATAGAGAATACCATTAGTAACTACTATTTACCGCTGGGAGTTGCTCCTAATTTTTTGATTAACGATACGGTATATGCAATACCAATGGCAATAGAAGAAAGTTCTGTTGTTGCTGCTGCTAGCAAAGCTGCAAAATTCTGGCTTGATCGTGGTGGATTTAAAACCAACGTTATCTCAACTGAAAAAATTGGTCAAGTGCATTTCATATTTAAAGGCGAACCCTCTAAACTTAAGCAATTTTTCAAAGCGACTAAACCAAAACTTATTGAAGCTTCTAAATCACTCACACAAAACATGGAGAAACGCGGTGGTGGTATTTTAGACATACAACTTAAAGATAAAACTGAAGATATAGATCAGTATTACCAACTGCATGCCACCTTTGAAACCTTGGACGCCATGGGCGCAAATTTCATTAATTCTTGTTTGGAGCAATTTGCAAAAACACTGAAAGAAGAAGCTCTAGATTATGACTTATTCTCTTTGGAAGAACAAAACATCCAAGTCATTATGTCTATTCTTTCTAATTACGTGCCTAATTGCCTAGTTAGAGCAGAAGTGAGTTGTAAAGTTGAAGAACTGACTGAAAACTCTAATAGATCTTCTCAAGAATTTGCTGAAAAATTTGTTCAAGCGGTCAACATTGCAGAAATTGAACCTTACCGCGCAGTAACTCATAACAAAGGGATCATGAATGGTATTGATGCAGTGGTTCTTGCTACAGGAAATGATTTTAGAGCTGTAGAAGCAGGAGTTCATGCTTACGCTTCCCGAAACGGACAATACTCCAGCCTAACTCATGCAAAAATTGAAGATGGTATTTTTACCTTTTGGATGGAAATACCTTTGGCCTTGGGAACCGTTGGCGGATTAACGAAACTTCACCCTTTAGTAAAATGGGCACTAGAACTTCTTGGCGAACCCTCTGCAAAAGAATTAATGCAAATTGTCGCTGTTGCCGGATTAGCTCAAAATTTTGCGGCACTTCGTTCACTAACGACTACTGGAATTCAAGAAGGTCATATGAAAATGCACTTAATGAATATCTTAAATCAATTTGAAGCGACTTCTGAAGAAAAAATAATCCTTGTTAAACATTTTACAACTCATACTGTGACGTATAGTGCTGCGATGGAGGCTATAAATGATCTAAGGAAATAAATGAAAAGCTTCTATAGTCACGGAAAATTATTATTAACAGGAGAATATGTAGTTCTTGATGGTGCAATTGCATTGGCTGTTCCGAGTATTTATGGTCAATCCTTAAATATCGAAAAAGGGAAAGACGGACTACTTAAATGGACTAGTTTAGATGAACATGGGACTATTTGGTTTAAAACTGAATTTAGACTAGATCATAAAAATATTACTTCATCGCTAACTCCTCTCGATGACTTATCAGAACGGTTATTGCAGATATTGAATGCGGCAAAACAACTTAACCCAGAGTTTTTAAATGACGCTCAAGGATATCAAATCACAACAGAGTTAGGGTTTCCTAAAAACTGGGGACTTGGAACGTCATCCACATTAATTTCTAATATTGCTAGCTGGGCAGAGGTTGATGCTTATGCTCTATTAGAATTAACATTTGGAGGAAGTGGCTATGACATTGCATGTGCTAAGGCCACTGGAAGTTTAATCTTTCAGTTAAATAAAGGTAATATTTCTCACTCTACTCCAAATGACAACGACCAGTTAATTACCGCTGTTGATTTCAATCCTAGCTTTAAAAATCACATTTACTTTGTTCATCTTAATCACAAGCAGAACAGTCGTGACGGGATTAAACAATACAGAGCGCATAATTCAGACGCATCCTCTTCAATTGCACGAGTCAATGTGATAAGCCAAAGTATGATTGCATGCGAGACACTTAGTGAATTTCAAAACTTGATGAGCGAACATGAAGAGCTCATTTCAGAAATCATAAAAGAAACACCAATCAAAACACGTCTGTTTAACGATTTCAACGGCAGTATAAAAAGCTTAGGCGCTTGGGGAGGAGACTTTGTTATGGTTGCTACAGAAAACAATCCAACTGCTTATTTTCAATCTAAAGGGTACACGACTATTTTATCGTATTCTGAAATGGTTTTAAAAACGAATTAAAATTCACATCCTACTTATTATCCAAATGATATCAAAAAAAAAGCTCCACAATATGTGGAGCTTTTTTTATATATTTTAAAAAAGACTAGTAGAACGAAGCTCTATTGTCTTCAATATCTGCCGTTTCTTTTAAAGCATTATATACTTTAGTCTGAACTGCACTTGACCTTGTCGTACTTAAGCGACTAGCCATCGATTGATAGTTTTCTAGCTTGGCTGCTTCTTGAATATTAGAAACAGAGACCATATAAATACCTCTATCTCCATCTATTAAACCTGAAGTTTCCCCATCCTTTAATCCAAAAGCTGTACCTACAACTTTAGGTTCTAAACCAGCACCAGTAATTGTTGGGTTTTTCATATTCACAGCAGCAGAATTACTTGTAGGCCTAGATTGATTTTTAGAAACCTCATCTACAGTAGTTCCTGTAACTTTATCACGAATCAATTTGGCTTTCTTTTCTTTTCTAATATCACCAAGTACAGATGCAGAAGCTGTTTCTGGATCCATTAAACCTTTCTTGCTTATTTTGGTAACTTGTGCAACTGCATAACCACCTCCAGGAATTGTAAAACGCTTAAAATCTCCTACCTTCGTTCCGTTTTCAAATGCCCATTTTACCATACCTCTTTGACTTCCTAGTCCTGGTATTTGTTCATCTAAAACCTTAATACCACTAACAGGTTTCACGGGAAGTTTACGTTCTGTTGCTATATCTTGAAAAACAGCACCTTGAACGGCAAGCTCAAATTTTGAAGCTTCAGTAAATACATTATCAATAGTTTCTGTTGACGGCTCAATATTTCTTACAATTGTAGCAACCTTGACAGCCTTAGAGGATCCTTTTTGATCTAATATTTCAATAATATGAAAACCAAATTGAGTTTGTATAACCTCTATATCACCAACATTATTTTGAAATTCAAAGTCACTAAAAGGTTTTACCATTTGTGTACTTGGGTGAAAATCATAAACACCACCTTTATCAACACTTCCTTGATCTGATGACAATGCAGTAACTAACTCCGGAAATTTAGAACGGTTTCCTTTTACAATAGCTAATACGCTATCTGCAGTTATTTTTGCTTGTTCGACTGTTTGTAGCACATCTGGTGTAGCACTTGATGCTCCAACATGCGGAATTAAAATATGACGGACTTTAGCTGAATCTGGCATTTGCTTTGTTGCGACCATCTTCGTTAACTTCATCATCGCACCATCTTTGTAAGGACCATAAACATCTCCTACATTTAACTTGAATAATGTATCTGCAACCACTGCTGGTAATGCAGATTTTTTAACAAATGCATCGTTATAGTTGTCATCTGAAGCTGCTACGTAGTTAACATAGCTTTCTAAATTTGCCTCCTTTACATTTCTAAAAGCTACAATCGTATCATTCTTACCATTTTCAAAAACAGCTTTACCAGTTACGAAAACTTCAAGATCATTTTTTAAATTATTTTCATCATCTAAACTAGCGGCCTCTTTAAACTCGACAAAAACGATATCTCGAGATGCATCAACTTCAAATTGCGCTTTGTTATTATTGATATAAGCATTGATGTCACTTTTAGTAACATCTATTAAGCTATCGTTAATTGTTGAGTAAGGTATTTGAACATATCTAATATCTCTAGTAGAGTTCTCTAAAAGATACTCTACCTCAGCTTCATTTAATGTTGCATTAACTCCGGCCTTAACCATATTAAAGTAAGCTCTTTCTTGAGCACCAATAGCAATAGAATTTTCACTATTGACCCAATCATCATAATTTAACTGAAAGGTTCCAAGAACAGAACGCTCTGGAGATATGGCTTTAAGGTTAGCGACAAACTCTGTTAATTTATTTTCGTCAAAAAGACCAACTTCATTTTGAAACTCTGTATACGTTCCAAAATTTTGCTTAATCAAATCTTTCATTTGATCCTGCTCAACAGTCATACCTAAATCCTCAAATTGGGTATTCATTACCGCACGTCGTACTTCTTGGTCATAAACTCTATTCATTGCTTGGGTAGACGTAGCATTAGGACCTAATTGTCTCTGCATATTTTCAACCTTAGACATGAAGTCTATTCTATCAATGTTTTTACCATTAACACTGGCTACAACATCCTGAGCTGTACCCAATAATGCATCACTATTTTTAAATAGATCTGCAAGTACAAATGAAAATAACGCTAGTGCTATGATTAATATCAAAAACAGTGAACGTTGTCTAATTTTATTTAAAACTGCCATTTTTTTGTAAAATTTATCGAATTATAAGTGGGCGAAAATACCATTTTCTATCAAATAATAAAAATAGATGTCTGTTTTTATTACCGATTTATAGTAGGTTTCATCGAATGTTGATCAAATCTTGAATTTAAAGTTACAATTGAACCATCATGATGCAGAACAAATCGCTATTTTAATAGTGATCAATAATTTGAAGTGTAACCAAATCAATTTTAGTAGAAGACACCTCTAAAATGGTGAATTTAAAGCTTCCAATAGTGATTTGATCATGTATTTGAGGAATTTCTTCAGTTTCATCTACGATAAGACCTCCTAGAGTTTCATAATTCTCACCATCAGGAAGATTGAGTTTATAAGTCTCATTAATGTAATCTACTTCTAAACGTGCAGAAAACTTATAATTATTGGTGTCTATTTTTTCTTCTATCAAAGCCACCATATCGTGTTCATCTTCTATTTCTCCAACAAGCTCTTCTACAATATCTTCTATGGTCATTATTCCAGCAGTCCCTCCATATTCATCTATTACAACTGCCATACTCTTACGTTTTTTAGTCAAAATACTGAGTACATCTTTGACCAACATAGTTGCTGGCACGTAAACCACTGGTTTAACAATAGACTTTATAGTTTCAGGCTTTTTAAATAATTCAAAAGAATGGACATATCCTAAAATATCGTCAATACTCTCCTTATACACTAAAATTTTAGACATTCCAGACTCGATGAACAATGCACTTATATTGGCAATAGAATCTTTCACCGCCACCGCCACAATCTCTGTACGTGGTATCATGACTTCACGAGCTTTTACTTCTGAAAATTCTAATGCCTTCTGAAAAATCTGTATTTCACTATCGACTTCATCATGTTCTTCTACAGATTCCATTTGTTCACTAATATAGTTGCCTAACTCCACTTTAGTCATAGCTAATTGAACATCATCACCTTCAGTTTTAAAAAAACGTTTGAGGATCATATCAGATATAGAGATAATAAAAGAAGATATGAACCAAAACAGCACATAAAAGATATAGGCCGGAAAAGCAAAAATCTTTAAGAATGAATTGGCATAGATTTGAAAGAATACTTTTGGGAGAAATTCCGCAGTAAACAAAATGATTATTGTAGAAATTATAGTTTGAGTTAATAAACTTAAATCACTTAATAAATAGGTAACAACTTGATATTGAGATGGCAAAATAGACTGAAACCAACTCATCAAAACATCACCCATTACAAAACCATAAATAACTAGTGCTATATTATTTCCAATAAGCATTGTTGCTATAAACTTTGAGGGTTTTGCTGTAAGTCGTGTTAAAATATTAGCGAGAAAATCACCTTGTTTTTTCTCGATTTCTATATGAATCTTATTGGAAGACACATATGCAATTTCCATTCCTGAGAAAAAAGCCGAGAACAATAACATTACAATAATGATTACAATGCTTAAATCCATAACTATGAACCTTTACGATTACCAAATTTATTTTTGAATTTCTTTCTGAAGAAGAACATAAAAATTGCTAAAGCTGCAAATACGAAAGATATAATTGATCTATTACCATCTTCTCCCCAACTTACAAAGCCATCATAAATAAATAAAACTGCAAAAAACAGATATATATATTGAAAGAACTGAAGGATTTTCATGTGTTTATATGTATTATTTTTCGACTGTCACCTGTTGTTAACTAGTCATCATTCTCTTGGATGATATCGTTTTTAACATGCTCGTTTCACAAAACTGTTTCAATATTAGAGTACAAAGATAAAGATGTTTTACAATTATTTAATCTTTTAAGATCATATCTCCCCTACCCTCCAAAATTGTATAATTCTTGAATTTAGTATCTGAGTCAAAAATATCACCATTACCATTATTGGCTGTTGCAGATTTTAAACGTACTGGTAAATTTGAAAACAACCATTCTCGCTTTTGATCGTAATAGAGCTGCTCTGCAAATAGGCTGTCTTTTTGAGGTGTAATTAAAATAACATTGCCTTGTAAATCAATTAAATCTGTAGCATTGTAAACAATAGCATAGTCTGCAAGCACAACGTTTTTTTGATTATTCTCATCATATAAAGACAAACGCACACCGTCAGGAAACTCAGAAAATGAAAAGCCTCGATTAGAATAATCTAACATCTTAGGGCTTTCTAAATTAGCAATAACTTTTCCTATAGAGTCCTCTACTTCGGTATACTTTAAATTAATGTTTTTAGCTTCACCGATGGGCTGATTTTGAAGTATCCCAATTTGTTGAACGTCATTAAAAGTGCTTTCACATGAAAAAAGCATAGTCACAACTATTGTTGTGACTATGCTTAATTTTATATATAACTCATTTTTCATTTACAGAGTAGGCACGGTTACACTACCACCAATCCAACATCCAATTGTGATTGTTTTTCCTGCCATATTTTCAGAAAATATCTCACCTTTAGTTGGTGCATTTCCTTCATAAGATGCTGCAGATTGCGCTGCATTATTTCTTAAACCTGGATCTACTTGTCCTGCCTTTCTAGCTTCTTGAGCTGCGTACCAGAATACTGCTCTTTTGTTAAACGCGTTATCACCACAATTGTTAGCACTTTTAGCATACATTGATGCAATGTATAAGTGAGGAGTACCATCAGAAGGATTTAAATTTAATGCCTCTCTATAGTACGTTCTTGCAGAACCGTAACTTCCTTGCTTTTTAAAATCATTTGCAATCTTCTTTGCCATTCTAGCTTTCTTGATTGGATCGTCTTGTAAATCATAAGACTCTCTAACATATTTATCTGCTTCGCTATTTTTGCCTTGTTTTCTCAACACTGTGGACACAAAATACTTTGTTTCTGCAGATGGATCTACTTGATCATAAGCTTTCACTAAGTCAATATATAAAGGATCATCTGTACACTCTTTATTATACATTTTACTTACTGCTCTTTTTAACCAAGCCGCATCATTTTTGTAATTTTCAAAATCCTTTTTATATAATGGAATTAAATTCTCACAGTTAGCTAAATCTCCAATATAAGCATCTAAGCTTCCTGAAATTTTACCGTTAGCTTCTAATTTTCTTTGATAAAAATCTTTATACTTTCCTTCTGTTTTTGTTAAGGCAGTACCAGCTGCTTCTTTTTCAATTAATTTATTTAATGATATCGCATACTTTTCATTTAGATCATCTAATTGATCATTAACATCATCATATTTATCAAACACTTTTTGAATCTCAAATTTTCCAGCTTTAAATAAATCTACAGTTTTAGTAAAATACACATACAACCCTTTAGTACTTGTAAAGTCTGATCTATAGTTTTTAAACTCCAAATCAAATGCTTCAAATATTTGGTAATCTGTAAGGCCTAAATCTTTTTGGTTCTCATATTTTTTAAGTGCTTTTTCCTCTTCGATTTCGCCTTTTGGATACTTACTAGGAAAGTGCTCTCCTGCAGCGTCTAATAAAGCCATATAATCTGAAATGAATGCTGTTTTTTCTGCACCTGTAGAATTGTCGATTTTATGATCTAAAATCTTTTCTCCATACTTATATATTGCAATATTAAACTTAGGGCATTTATTTCTAACTTTCATCCAAGGCTCGTAAGCTTCGTCATAGTTTTTACTCTTAACATAATCATTCATCAATGTTAAGCTCAGCATACACTCCTCATCCTGCTGAGCAAAACCAAAGTTTGTCACCATTAAAAGCACCGCAATGATTAAAGTAGTTCTCGTTTTCATCTTCCTGTAATTTATGTTAGTTATATTTTCTTTTTTCAAACCATCTATCGTTAAGCGATAAACTAATTTTTAGACTTAAAAAGTTTTCTTCAATGAGGTTTTGGTTTGTTGTACCCCTTTTTCCGTACTCGACACCAAGGTTGGCATTTGAAAACACATTCCCGACTGGTAACCCTACTCCAAAAGATATGCCAAACTCATTTATAGTTTCTTCATTAATAACTAAACCAGTATTCTCAAAGTAGAAACCAGCCCTATAAGTCAATCGTTTCCAGTAGCTTCCAAAAGAATTATAATCTGGAATAAAAAACCCTCCAAAAGACACGTTTGAAGCATTTTCAAAATTAGAATTTTGTATTGAAACAATTGGGTTTGCAAATTCACTTGTATTTTGTCTTGTATATTCTCCACCCACAAACCATGCTCTAGGTTTTCCAATTCCAGCACCAAATGAAAATCTAGATGGTAACGTTAGGTTCGTTTCTGCTAAACCTTCAGCCTCTAAATTCCCATCAACTTCGTTGACTAAAAACTCTTGACCACTTGACGCGTTGATAACAATTGTAGAAAAAGACCTTTCATTTATTGAAGATAAATCACTTTTTGGAGAATAGGTTAATCCTGCTTGAAGTTCTAACTTTTCATTGATCATGGTTTTGTATGTCAAACCAATATTAAAATTAAGACCACTTAAATCTGAGCGATTACTCTCTCTAGATTGGTACTGTACCAAATTACCTTCATCATCATATACAAACTCAATTGCGGTGTTTTGAATATTTCCGAAGTTATAATTCATATCAACACCAACGCTTAGCTTGTCTGAAATACTATAGCCTAAACCTAGGAATGCTCTGTTGACTCCACCTTCACCACTATATCTATTCGTAATGACATCCTCATTGGTGTCTTCTAATTTATATCCAACGGCAGAATAAGGCACTAATCCAAATCCAAATCCAAATTTCCCCAAAGGCATAGACAATGCTAAATAGTCAAAAGTTGTAGAGCTTACTTCAGCCTCGCCAGAATTAGCTTTTAAAGTCGTACTGTTATTACTCGCTCCAACAGAAAACTTAATAGGTCTATTTTCTTTGTTCCAAACTGTGAGATTTGGACTCGCATAAGCTGCAGGGTTTCTCAAGTTGACATGAATGCTATCTGTATAGATACTCAAACCTCCCATACTTCTGTTTTCAACAGTTCCTTTGAATTTCAATGTTCCTATTCCGTAAAATGAATATGGAGATGCTGTACCTTGTTGACCGTACGATTGTATGGCAAAAAAAGCAACTAAAACTATTACAAGTTTTTTTATCATTATTGTGAATTATATTCTAAAATAAAATTCAAACCTTCTAAAAGAAAATTTGGATGGGCAAATATGCTATTTTTTAATTGGTTTGACAAGAATTTGGTATCTCCTCCTGTTAAAATAACTGTTAAATGCGAATATTTTTTTACATATTCATCAATCACGCCATCAATTTCTTTTAAAACTCCAAACACAACTCCTGAATGGATTGAACTTTGAGTAGAGTTACCCAAAATATCTTCGGGCAATTGCGTATTCAATAACGGTAAATTAGCAGTTAAATTATTTAGTGTTCTATATCGCAACCTAATACCCGGAGAAATAGCACCTCCTAAATATTCGTTCTTCTTGTTTATAAAATCGTATGTGATACATGTACCCGCATCAATAATTAATACATTGTTATCTGGAAACTGTTTTACAGAAGCGCTTACTAAGGCTATGCGGTCTACTCCCAGTGTTTTTGGTGTAGCATACAAGTTCATAAATGGTAATTTTAGTTTATGGGAAAGCTCTAATACTGTAATTTTATTTTTAAGAGATTCAATATGTGAAGTTTTCAATTTTCCTACGGAAGACACAATCGCTTGATCAATTTTAGGATATGATTTTAGCACCTGCGCTAACATCATATCAAAATCTCCAATGTCGCCAACAATTTTGCCTATAAGTTTACCTAAATCAAAAACAGCAAACTTAATAGATGTGTTTCCTACGTCAATAATTAAATTCATATATCCCTTAAAAGCTATAAACTTACGAAATACAGCTCCAAATCAGAATAGTAATTAACCAAATTATAACATTATTTCGGTTAAAATCAATGATTTAAACCTCATATAAAATTATTAATTATTTTTTTGAATTTTAGTTTTGTGAATGATAAAAATGAGCCTATATTTGCACTCGCATTTTTATGCCATTGGTGCCTTAGCTCAGTTGGTAGAGCAATGGACTGAAAATCCATGTGTCCCTGGTTCGATTCCTGGAGGCACCACCACTATTAAGCCTTAAACATTTGTAAACAAGTGATTTAAGGCTTTTTTGGTTTTTAGAAGGGACAACAATGGGGACGATATAACTGAATCATCACTTTTAGTAACTATGAATATAACTACTATTAAATTATAGTTCCAGCTTTATTATTAAATTGAATCAATCCCTACCTTTGCTTTAGATAATTAAATTATGTTTAGGAAAATAAAACCATCCATTTTTAAGCAAGGATGTTTTACCAGACCTCCTTTCTGACCGCTTACTAATCAAAACTACGATTCTTGCGCTTCTTTTAATAATAAATACATAAATATCGATTTATTATATACTGCTAACTATATTACAGCATATAGAGAATGCTGCTGAAACATATCCTCACGTAGCCAATAGATCACTCAAAAGAACTAAAGATTTGCTGTCTTAGCGCTATAGTGCAAATATAGACTACAGTGTATATCCAATTGGTGTAACCAATTATGAAAAACATCCTTCAAATCACAATATTTCTGTTTTCAATCGGAGTTTTCGCTTGCGATTGTGGTGAACCGAAAATAACAGAAAAATATATTGAATCTGAATTTGTTGCTAATGTGACAATATTGAAAATATATCCAAACCAAAAAAATGAAAAAGGATATAAAGCAAATAGAAAGATTAACGAATAATTTAAAGGCGAGCAACTGAAATCAATTTACATTTTCGGAAGAAGTGATAACAACATTGGAAGTTTTTGTGATATTTATATTCGTCCTAACAGAGATTTAGTCGCTTATGCACGAAAAAACAAAGACGAAAATTTTGGAATTGGAATGTGCGCTAGCATACTTTACCTAAAAAATCCCAGTCAGAAACGCCAAAAACGGGAATTGGAAATATTAAAATCCTTTAAGGCAAAAGACGTAAACTATACAGGTAAAATAAGCCATAGAAAAAACAAAATTTCGAAAGAATCTAGAACAGTTCAAAGGAATCGAACTTGACAAAAATTACGGAATTTATGAAATAACTTTTGAGTCTGATTTGACAATTAAAAGCGTGGTTGAAATAAGTGATTTTGGAAATTCAATAGACCAAAAGCTGATAGATATTATTGAGCAAACCGAATGGATAAGCAATGACAACCGAATTAATGACAAAGTACCTAACAATAGTAAATTATTAATCGGAATTTATTTCTATCCCGAAGAAAAAGGAAATCCAAGATTTTTAAGTACGTATTATTGATAAAATAACTGGCGGTAACACCGTGTATAATTAATTGCTTTATCAAATGCATATCTAGAAAATTCCTTAGGAATTTTCTCTAGTCCGTATTTATTTACTAATTTACTCGCTTAACCTAGCAACTAAGCATACGCATCACGCTATCTGCAAGCTTGAATAAAAATGCAACAATCGAATTATTAAAGCGTCATTAGATAAAGAACAATCAAATGAAAAAATTATTATTTCTGATTCCCCTGATAATTGGATGTTCATCACCGAAAGAAAAATCTGAATTCGACAAACTTGCGGAATATGAAGGGAATTATGAATATGTAAATAAAACTACGCTGGACATTATTGCCTCTGAACTTGACTCAACGCTTTATGCTGTAGTAGATAAAGCAAAATATCCTTTAAAGCATATTGCCTTGGACAGTTTTGCGAATATCGCAGACATTCCTGTCGTTTTTGAACGAGACAAATCCAATCGGGTTATAGGTTACAAAACTGACGGACAAGTATTCAAACTAATTACTTCCGACATTGTAAAATCGGAAATGTTTCCAAGAAAAGAATTATTTCATAATCCTAATAACTACGTTTATCACAAACCAAATCAAACCGCAGATGGGCTAGAAACGGGCAGTTTAAAAAAAGAATTCAAAAACCCTGAATCGATAATCGACATGGTCAAAGAAACCATAAAAGGCAAATTTCCTGATGTTCACAGCATCCTAATATACAAGAACAACAAATTAGTTCTTGAAGAATACTTTTACGGTTATAATGAAAACACACCACACCAATTAAGGTCTGCAACAAAACCGTTCATTGGCGGAATTCTTGGAATTACCATTGACAAAGGATTTATAAAAAGTGAAAAAGAAAAACTTTTGCCCTATTTCAATTCTATATACCCAGAAATCGCCAATTTGGACGAAAGGAAAAAAGAAATTACTATAGAAAACTTCTTAATGTATCGTCACGGTCTGGACTGCGAAAATAATAACCCTGAAAGTAAAGGAAACGAAGAATTAATGATGCAAAGTGAGAATTGGGTAAAATACACGCTAGATTTGCCTATGGTCACAAAATCCGGAAAATCATCATCCTATTGTACCGGTTGTGCATTGACTTTAGGTAGTTTAATTGAGCAAGCAACAAGTAAAAACATCGAAGAATTTGCTAAAGAGAACTTATTTCAACCCTTGGGAATCTCGAATTACGAATGGACTTTTGAACCGAATCAGGCTAGTATGACTACTTTTAGTCAAATGTATATTACGCCGAGAGACTTAATAAAACTTGCAAAGTTGTTTAAAGATGGTGGAAAATGGAAAGACAAGCAAATAATCTCTGAAAGCTGGATCAACAAAACATTTCAAATGGACGAAGGAGATTATGGCTATTTGTGGGAGCATAAGTATTTTGTAATTGACGGTCAAAGATATAATTCATATTTAGCATCTGGCAACGGTGGACAAAAAATCAATATTTGGCCCGAACTCGATATGATTACTGTATTTACTGGCGGAAACTATAATTCTTATCAATTATATGGTAAAAGTACACCACCGAACGAAATGATACCGAACTATATATTAAAAGCAGGAGAAAAGCCAGCAGATAACAACTAGGGCAAAAAGTGTTATATTCAAAGCTTAGGCGTATTTACGAAGACCGCCAAATCTTTTGATTTGGATTTTAGGAAAATAAGATAAAATAAAATGCAAAAGCTTTGGCTAAGTGATCAAACGGAAAGGTAATCGCTTTTCACCAGCCCTACTTGCCGTAGCCTAATCGTTGTGCCTAAGTGGGTACGTTAAATGAGAATTTATAAAAATTTGAAATTAATAATATTCTGAACAAACTAAAAAACTGAATTATTTACTCAAACTCCCAATTGAATAAAATTATGGAAAATATATTAAATGACACATCTTATGGATTATTAACTTGATAGATTATAATACTTGTCTCAATCGGACTTTGAATTTATTCTCTGAGTGATATCCTAAAAAGCTCATTCGAAAAGAACAACAAAATTATTTGGATTTTAGTTGTTTTACTTGTTCCAATTTTAGGTTCGATTTTATACATATTTATCGGAAGAAAACAGAAACTAAAACTGAATTAAAAAAACCTACGCACAACACGATGTATAGTTTATTATTTGTTCACTAATGACTTACGAACATTCCTGCGGAATATTCTATCTGTGATTTATTTGATAAATTAGGTGCTTAACCAGATAACAGTATAGCAAAAAAAAATGTACCAACATATTAGTCTTCAATAAGACCAACTAATAAAATTTCGCCTTTCTGGGGAAATAAATATGATAAAATTCTTTATAAAAATTAGATTTGACTTATTGTAAAAAATATGACAGGTACGTACTTCAAATATGCTTTTGGTGAAATTATCCTTGTGTTTGTTAAAATTCTCATTGCGCTTTCTATTCATAATTGGAATGAAAACTGGAAGGATCGAATACAAGAACAAATTATCCTAAAATCTTTAAGAGTTAGTCCGAAAAAAATCTTAAACTCCTAACTATAGTCGAGAACTCAAACGTCAACACCTAATAATTCTTCATTAAATTAATATGAATTAATTACACCAAATGGTTCCGAAATAAACACTAATCAAGTAGACAGTTTATTGAGCGTAATGTTTGATTATTTTTCTTATGACACTAACTGTGGTGCTAATTACGAAATCATCAATTCGGACCAATTAAATATTATTAAAAATGAATAATTGACAAATTAGATTTCTAATTGGTCAGGGTCAGCTGAAGATATAGAAAGAGATGTCGATAACCATGCGTTTGATAAAATAATCATCTATTTCAAAAAATTTAGAAGTATAAGTAATTTACCCACAGGAAATCAGATATTACAAAAACGAACTTAAAGCCGAAACCGACATCGAGTTTAAAAGTCCAATATCAAAATTTGATGAGTACTTCCTAGTTCGAAAATTTGACGAACTGGTATTCCGTAAACATATTAGATATAATAAATACATATTATTTACATCCTATCTAAAAAATACTTAACTGACTTTATTCAAACTCTTAAAAGGACAAAACGACTGATTTATTTTAAACAATTTTTAATTTTATTATATTTTAGTTTTTCTATTATAGTTAAAAAAATAATGAATCCATATAATCAATAATGTAAAAAACAGTGCTAGCGCCTTCTGCGGGCAATTCCTATTTTCATTAAATTTTGTATATTTAAACTATAATGACTAATTAATGTCTAGATTTTAATCGACGTTTACTACCCATTTTTTTAATAACGAGTATGAAAGGAATTGTATTTACTGAATTTTTAGAGCTAGTAGAAATTAAATTTGGACTAGAGATAGTTCAAAAGATAATTGATGAATGTGACCTCGACACTAATGGCGCTTATACATCTGTAGGCACATATAGCCATAAAGATATGTTTAAAATGGTTGGGAAATTATCTCAAATAAAGGGAATTCCAGTCCCAAAATTATTGACTGTTTTTGGTGAATATTTCTTTGTTACCTTGAGTAATGATTACCCACACTTTATGGAGAAATCTAATTTATTTACTTTTTTAGATTCTATTGAAAAATATATTCATCCAGAAGTTTTAAAGTTATACCCAGAAGCAGAGTTACCTTCTTTCGAAGCAGAAATAAATAGTAAGGATGAGATGACTTTAAATTACATGTCATCAAGAAAATTATCTGATTTAGCCATTGGTCTAATAAAAGGGGCGTCAAAGTATTTTAATGAGGACATTGATATCTTAAAAATCAGTGAAAAGGATGATGGTGAAGTAGTCCTACTGAAAATTAAGAAAAATTGATATCACTATGGAGGTAGAATTACTTAAAAAAGCGCTGATAAGGGAGAAAAAAGCGCGAAAAGAAGCGGAAAGTATACTTGAAAAAAAAAGTTTAGAATTATACAACACCAATGAACAGTTAAAGGAGGCATTAGAAAATACTAATCTGTTTCCAGAACAAAACCCGAATGCTGTTATGAGGTACTCGAAACACACCAAAGATTTAATATATACCAATAAACAGGGTAAGAAAATTAGTTTGTTCTTAAATAAAGCTTCAAATTCAAAGTTAAAAGAAAAGTTTATTCAAGAACTCAATTTTTCATTTAAAAAAGGGAGCGTTTATCAATTTGACCTGCAAATTAATGATAAGACCTTACGCTTTTTCGCCATATATATTCTATCAAAAAAGTACCTCAACATATATACTGCTGATATTTCGGATTTAAAGGAAACAGAAGTTCAAATGCAAAATATTACCAAAAGACTAAAGCAAGCGCAACAAGTTGCTAAAATGGGTAGTTGGGAACTTGACTTGGTCACTAATACTATGGTTTGGTCTGAAGATTTGTTTCACATTTTACATGTCGATTCAGAAAAGTTCATTCCATCTCATGAAAACTACATTAATCTTTTGCATCCAGACGATCATAAACTTGCTAATGAAGCATTCGAAAAAGCTATTAACCAGAAGGAAGGGTATATTTTAACACAGAGACTAATTTTTGATGACAGAAAGGATATATATATAGAGTGCCGTGGAAAGGTTAGTTTAGAAAAGAACGGAAACGTAACCCGTTTATACGGTATCTGTATCGATGTTACTGAAAAAACAGAATCTTTGAAAGCAAAAGAAAATTTTACTAAAAATCTCGAAATAAAAGTAAATGAACGCACAAAAGAACTTAAAGAATCATTAGAACGTGAAAAAGAATTGAGTATACTTAAAAGTAGTTTTGTTGCGATGGCATCTCATGAGTTCAGAACACCCCTCGCATCTATAAGCGCCGCTTCTGATGTCATTCTGAACTACTTTGACAAATTAAGTATAGAAGATATTAACAAGCGTTTGATAAAGATTAAAAACGAAGTAATAGACATGACCAGCATGCTAGAAGATATTTTAATTATAGGCAAATCTGATGTACAAAAATTGGACTATAATCCAGAAGTTTTGGATATTATTCCTTTAATAAAGCATATCATTTTAGAATACCAACTCAGTGAATCTAAAAGTAGACCCTTAACATATAAGATTTCTCTACCTTTAATAATGGCCAATATCGATAAAAAATGGATCAAACACATTGTTATTAATCTTCTTAGTAATGCACTAAAATATTCAGAGGAGGATACGCCAATTGAAATAAGTATAGCTAAAGACAAAACTGGAGTTGTCTTTGATTTTAAAGATTATGGCATTGGTATTTCAAAAAAAGATATTAACCTCCTGTTTGAGCCTTTTCACAGAGGCGAAAACGTAGGAGAAATTTCAGGTACTGGATTGGGATTAGCCGTTTTGCAAAAAGCAGTAGAATTACACAAGGGTAAAATAGAGATTGAAAGCGAAATTAATATAGGCTCTAATTTTAAAGTGACTTTGCCTATTATATGATTGCGAGTTGATCGAGGTCAACTATTATAAATAGCAATTACGAAAGGCTACTCGAGTTTTTTAATGAGAAGGTTCATCTCTTAAAAACAGGTAAAAGGATGATGGCAAAAAGACATACTGAAAATTAATAGGATTTGATACCCTTGAAGCTCGTACAAAGAAGTGTACTCCATTTTAAATGACAAAACGAAAACAGTTAACACATGAAACCACAAAAAATAGCACTAGTATTGATTGGATTTCAAAACGACTACTTTTCACAAGACGGGATATTAAGACGAGTTGTTGAAGAATCCTCAAAAGTTACAGGCATATTAACCAATACCCTTCATTTAATTAAGGAACTTGGGGATGTCTTAATTATAGCTACTCCTATTATTTTTTCAGAAAATTATTCAGAACTCATCAAACCTTTTGGCATTCTAAAAACCATCAAAGAGGTTGGAGCATTTAAAAAAGGCTCTATTGGGTCTCAAACAATTAGTGAGTTAGCACAATTTAAAGATAAAATTATTGAGATCCCTGGGAAGCAAGGATTAAATGCTTTTGTAAATACGACCCTTGAGGCCGTTTTAAAAGAGAACAATATCACTAACGTCGCTTTTGCAGGAACAGTCTGCTCCGTCTGTATTGACTCTACTGGAAGATCGGCTTTTGAAAAAGGATTTAATGTCACTATGCTTTCAGATTGTATTTCTGGTAGAACAGTTTTTGAACAGACGTTTTATTGTGAAGATATTTTTCCTTTGTATGCTAATGTGATTAATTCAAAGGAATTATTAATTGAACAGAATAAAAGTTTTTAAAATTTTTTCTATGAAAAATAAGTTAATTAGCATTACTACTCAAACTCTGCATAAAATGCTAGAGAAACTTGTCTTTCAGAATAAAGAGAAAGAAAAACAAGTAGATCAACTAAAACTAAGCGAAGACCGTTTTAATTTGCTGTTAAAAGTATCTGAAGATATGATTACCATGCATAAACCTAATGGTAAATACCTTTATTATAATGGTCCAGCATGCTATGCTATAACTTCTAAAGATATCGTCGGTAAAATGCCCAATGATCTTTTTGATAAAGACGTTTCCAATGCTCTTCTAAATGCGTTTAAAAAAGTAGAGGAAACAGGTGAAAGTGAAACAATCGATGTGCTTCTTGATTGGCTAGGAAACAAAAAGTGGTTTTCAGAAAACATCTACCCTATTAAAAATGCTGATGGTAAAGTGGTCGAAATGGTTAAAGTATGTATTAATATAAATGAACGTAAAATTGCTGAACAAGAATTAACCATTGCCAACACTAAACTTGCCTTTAAAAATGAAGATAAAGAAAAACAAGTCGTTGAATTAGCACGTATTAAAATTGAGTTAGAGCAACAAATCACGTGTTTAAATGATTCAGCAATCGTTTCTGAAGCGGATGCCGATGGTAATATTATATTCGTTAACGACAAGTTTTGTAAAATTTCCGGGTACGAAAGAGAAGAATTAATTGGTAAAAATCACAGAATATTAAAAAGCGGAAAACAACCTGAGGGGCTATTTATTGGTATGTGGGCGGCTATTAGCACTGGAAGAGTATGGAAAGGTGAAGTAATGAACAAGAAGAAAGATGGAAAAGAATTCTATTGGGTGGACACCACTATAATGCCTTTTAAAGATTTAAATGGAAAAATAATTAAGTACGTAAGTGTTCGTTTCGATATCACGGAAGAAGTTGAACAAAAAAGAGCACTTATAAAGCAAACTGAAGCATTGAAAGTATCGGAAGAAGGCTTGCGAGTCAGAACCTTAAAATTAAAAAAAGCTTTAGAAAAGGAAAAGGAATTAAACGAATTAAAGTTGCGGTTTATCGCAAATACATCTCACGAATTTAGAACTCCATTAACGGCAATCAATTTAGCCACAAGTTCTATTAAAAAATATTGGGATAGAATGGATTCGCCTATACGAGAGGATAAACTAGATAAAATAACGGAACAAGTTATGTATATGAGACGTTTATTAGACGAAGCGTTAATTGTTAGACAGGCTGAAACAGGTCAATTTAAAAACAATCCTTTACATTTAAATCTTAAAGAATTTATTGATGAAATAATTGAAGACGTTTACTATTACTATAATAAATCACACGAAATATTACTAATTGATAACGAAGAATTAAAAAATAGTACGATTTTTATTGATAAGGAATTGGGGCAAAATATTTTTACAAATCTAATTAGTAACGCTGTGAAATTTTCTCCAAAGGCGAATAAAGTTAGTGTTGAATTGTCATCTGAAATAGACCATACAATTATTTCAGTTACAGATTTTGGAATTGGAATTTCCGAATCAGAGCTTAAAAACATATTTGAACCTTTTTCCCGAGGAGAAAGTGTCCATTTAATACCAGGAATTGGTCTTGGCTTAACAATTACTAAAGGAGCAATAAATGCAATAGGAGGAGAAATAATTGTGAAGAGTACGATAGGAGAAGGAACATCTGTTTTTGTGAAAATTCCAAAAATTTAAATAGGTCATATATATAAAATATTAATTATGGAAGATACATTGGCGATAAGAGAAGCCATAAGCGCTATTTTCTTTCTGAAAAGCTATAGCGTTTTTAAGACTGAAAATGAATTTAGATTTGGAATCACAAAAGATTTTGAAACACAAAATCATACAGAAGTTTTAAGCCTATACCCTCATATAAAGTTACCTCTTTTGAAATCAGGAATAAAAAGTAAAAAAGCATATGAAATTATCAATAATATTACTGGATTAACCCTTAATAGTAGCATTTTGAATAACTTTATTTCCAATAAATTTTATCATAAATCGAAATACAATATCTCAAAATGAGAGAAAGATCGCGAATTGAAAAAAAGGTACATTTTTTGGAAACGATCAATACGTTTGGGTCTCTTCTAATGCGCACTAGTACGACGCAAGAGTCCGCTTGGTGTGTGGCGAAGCACGCCGTTGGAGAGTTGGAATACATTGATTGCATTATTTACTTGATCAATGCTGATAGAGAACTTTATCAATGTGCAGCTCACGGAAATAAAAATCCTAGTGCTCAAGATATTCTGGACCCTATTAAATTGAAAATGGGTGAAGGTATTTGTGGACACGTTGCCCTTACAGGAATAGGTGAGATTATTGCCGACACTTCAAAAGACCCAAGATATGTCCTTGATGATGAAGATCGATATTCAGAGATAACAGTGCCTATTCTTTCTGACGGTATTGTGATCGGCATTATCGATTCTGAGCATCCAGAAAAAGATTACTTCTCTGATCATGACCTGCATATATTGAATACGATAGCTTCTATGCTATCTTTCAAAATTTCTCAAGCAAAAGCCATTGAAGAATTAGCGCGTACTAACAAACAACTTGCATTTCAGAACGAAGAAAAGCAAAAAAGGGCAGACGAATTAGCCATTGCTAACAAAGCATATGCCTTTCAAAATGAAGAGAAAGAAAGACGAGCAAACGAATTAGCACTTGCCAATGCAGAACTGGCCTTTCAAAACGAAGAAAAGCAAAAACAAGCCAATGCATTAACCCTAGCTATCAAAAAACTTGCCTTTCAAAATGATGAGAAAGAAAAACGAGCAGACGAATTAGTCATCGCCAACAAAGAACTTGCCTTGCAAAACGATGAAAAACAAAAGCGTGCAAATGAATTAGCCATCGCCAACAAAGAACTTGAATTTCAAGTACTGTTAACTAAGAACCGTATCGAAACAGAATCCATTGCCAAGGAATTGCGTCAGTTTATTGAAACCGCCAATGCGCCAATTTTTGGAATAGACAATAAAGGGAGGGTCAACGAATGGAACCAAACTTCTGAAAAAATTACTGGATTTAAAAAAGACGACGTATTAGGAAAAGATCTGGTACAAACATATATCACCCAAGATTACCAAAACCAAGTAAAGGAAGTATTAGACAATGCCCTAAAAGGGCAAGAAACTGCCAACTACGAATTTCCACTATTTACTAAAGATGGACAGCGTGTAATGGTATTGCTCAACTCTTCTACCCGAAGAAATGCAGAGGGTGACATTGTTGGAGTGCTAGGTGTAGGACAAGATATTTCTGAAATGGATAAACTACGTACCCAATCAGAATCTGTTGCTAAAGAATTACGTCAGTTTATTGAAACCGCCAATGCTCCAATTTTTGGAATAGACAATAAAGGGAGGGTCAACGAATGGAACCAAACTTCTGAAAAAATTACTGGGTTTACAAAAGGCGAAGTATTAGGTAAAGATCTGGTACAAACATATATCACCCAAGATTACCAAAACCAAGTAAAGGAAGTATTAGACAATGCCCTAAAAGGGCAAGAAACTGCCAACTACGAATTTCCACTATTTACTAAAGATGGACAGCGTGTAATGGTATTGCTCAACTCTTCTACCCGAAGAAATGCAGAGGGTGACATTGTTGGAGTGCTAGGTGTAGGACAAGATATTTCTGAAATGGATAAACTACGTACCCAATCAGAATCTGTTGCTAAAGAATTACGTCAGTTTATTGAAACCGCCAATGCTCCAATTTTTGGAATAGACAATAAAGGGAGGGTCAACGAATGGAACCAAACTTCTGAAAAAATTACTGGGTTTACAAAAGGCGAAGTATTAGGTAAAGATCTGGTACAAACATATATCACCCAAGATTACCAAAACCAAGTAAAGGAAGTATTAGACAATGCCCTAAAAGGGCAAGAAACTGCCAACTACGAATTTCCACTATTTACTAAAGATGGACAGCGTGTAATGGTATTGCTCAACTCTTCTACCCGAAGAAATGCAGAGGACGAAATTGTTGGTGTCATTGGTGTAGGACAAGATATTACCATTTTGAACGAACACAAAGAAAACTTAGAATCCAAAGTAGAATCGCGCACGCAGGAACTTCAAGAGTCCTTAGAACGTGAAAAAGAATTGGGGCAACTTAAAACCAGTTTTGTTTCGATGGCATCTCATGAATTTAGGACGCCACTTACGTCTATAAATGCAATCGCTGATATTATTTTGAGGTATTACGAAAAATTGAGTCGGGATGATATTAACAAGCGGTTAGAAAAGATTAAAGAAGAAGTAGAATACATGGTCATCATGTTGGAAGATATTTTAATAATTGGAAAATCTGATGCTCAAAAATTAGACTATAATCCAGAACTCTTAGATATTGTTTCTCTAATTAAGGACATTATTACTGAATATCAATTTGGTGAATCTGAAAAAAGATTCATAGTCTATGAAATCTCCTTTCCTGTAATCATGGCACAGGTAGATAAAAAATGGATTAAACACATTATCGTTAATCTTTTTAGTAATGCACTAAAGTATTCGAATAAAGATAAACAAATTGAAATCAGTATAAAAAAAGACCAATCCGGAATTAGTTTTTCTTTTGAAGATTATGGTATTGGCATTTCAAAACAAGACATTAAACTGCTGTTTAAACCTTTTCACCGTGGGGAGAATGTACAAAATATCTCGGGCACAGGATTGGGATTAGCCATTTTGCAAAAAGCTGTTGAGTTACATAAAGGGAGAATAGTAGTTAAGAGCAAAATAGGTAAGGGATCATATTTCAGGATAATTTTACCTACCCATAAATAAAATTTAATAATTATGAAAAAATATAAAATATTAGTCATTGAGGATACTAAAAGTATTCGTGAAGAACTTAGAGAGATATTAATTTTTGAGGGCATGCAGGTATTTACCGCAGAAAACGGACAAGAAGGAATTGATAAAGCCAAAGAACATTTACCTGATCTTATATTATGTGACATTATGATGCCTGTAAAAGATGGTTTTGAGGTGTTCGAAGACATTCAAAACATCAACAACCTTAAGCACACACCTTTCATTTTCTTAACAGCAAAAGCGACAATTGAAAATAGACGTGAAGGCATGATATTGGGAGCCGATGATTATATTGCCAAACCATTTGATATTGAATTGCTAATCAAATCTATTAAGAGTCGTTTATACAAAGAGAAAAAAAGAAAACAATCTGAAAATAATAAACTAGAGACCTTACAATACAATATTAGCTTTGCAATCCCTCACGAATTGCTTACGCCACTTAACGGCATTATTGGCTTATCGGGATTAATGAAAGATCCAGAGGTCGCGATAGATGATAAAGAATTTAGAGACTTTGCCTCGGGGATTTTTGATTCTGGTCATCGGCTTTTAAACACTTTTCAAAAGTTTATTTATTATACTGAAGTTGAATTACTATTAAATAATGACAAAAATAAAGTGTCATTAAAAAAAGAAATTACAATGATAGGTGAACAAGAGTTGGAAGTACAAAGTCAAATTATAGCTCAAAAATTTAATCGCGAGTCAGACATCAAGTTACATATTAAGCCTTTTAATATAAAGATAAGTTCTTTTCATTTTGAGGTCATTATTGTCAATATTGTTGACAATGCATTCAAGTTTTCTAATAAAGGAGATAACGTTATCATTGAGGTAGAATTAGATGATTCTCATGTTCATATTACAATTATTGATAAAGGTTTAGGGTTTAATGACGTAACACTAAGCCAAATTGGAGCCTTCACTCAATTTAACCGATCAAAGATGGAGCAACAAGGTTTAGGACTTGGATTAATCATTAGTAAGAAACTCATAAACTTCTATGAAGGCGAATTGAGCATAATCGGAAACAAGCCCAAAGGAAGCTGTGTTAAATTATCCTTTTTGATAGCTTAATAAAAACCATGAGGCAACACTGTATTTTGATTAAAAAGCTTAAAATAAATGACCTAAAAAAATTTCTCTTTGACTCTTTTCCTTAGACAACTTCTATTTATAAGACAATCTTTGTATTGATTTATTGCGCTCCAACTGGCTTTCTTTAAGTCGTCTTTCCGGTAATCCTTAAATATGGTCTTAAAAGAAATGATCTCACCTTTAGGAAAACATAGTAATACCTGTCTAAATCGCGGACAAATCTTTCCGGACCACGATTATACATGCCATGAAGTAGTATAAGACTCAATGAATTAATCCGATCTAAAAACACATAGTTCTCACGGCTGCTATAGCCCTTATCGGCAAATGAGTTCCTCCAAAGGGGTCGAAATAATTTTAAACTTCTCCCAAAATATCTCAAACAATAACTAGTTATGCAATAATTCAAAACAAAAATCAAATGAAAAATACTACTTTATTATTATTAGTTAACATATTTTGTTTTAGTCAGCGCAAAGAACAAAGGCAAGCATTATTAGATGCAAAAAAAAACGGTATAGAATATATTTATAAACATCAAAATAGCACTTATAATGGACATTATGCGCTAGTCATGGCAACCTCTAAATTTTTAAGTAAAAAGGTCACTATTAGTGTAGATTATGGTGAGAGAAGTACTTTTTTTGAGAACGATACTGAAAGAGATGAAAATGGAAAACCAATCGTTTTTAATACAGTAGTTGATGCATTAAACTACATGAAAAAAAATAGGTGTAGTTTTTTAGATGCATATGCAATAACCGTTGGCAATCAAAATGTTTACCATTATCTATTTGAAAAGAATAGTTAACTTTATCCTACGCAACTATTTCAGAAAAAAGATAAACGTTACAATTCGCAAATAGACAACTATACTGATAAGTAAGCAGGCACATTTAAACTTGGCTTAGTGTATGTTACGATCTTTCTTGTAGCTTATGCACTTTGCAACTTTTACATCTATCTATTCTAGTCGATTAGAATTAAACCAAAACGGGATTCCGTAACACTTGGTTTAGAATAATTTACACCTTTGTTTAGAAAGTAATATTTATAATAAGACACTGATACTGCTATCTGTAAATCTGCCATCATTCACTAATAAAAATACGTAAAAACCGAGAATATAGGCGTTTAACTTTTAATTTAAATGTAAATAAACAGCCCTCTGTTATTTATGAAAATAGAATCTATAAAACCAAAGGGGTTAAAGTGAAGTAAAACTGCATAGAATACCGTGTATAATTAATGGCTAGTTCTCGCCTATTTACAAAAACCCTCGCAGATTTTCTATTCGGTTTTTATTTGCTTAATTAGTTGCTTAAATACGCCATTAATCATACACGTACGTGTCATGGATCTATAATTCTAAAACACGTTATAGTTCTCCTCTTTTTCTATTTAAAGATATTTAATACAAACTAAAGAAACACGTTGTGTGTAATTTGAGAATTTGGTCATTATACCAATTTTTGGTATATTTGAGTCAAGTAGTATCAAAATGAACAAAAATACATCAATATCACTCGGAAATTATTTTGATCAATTCGTTCAAAGTCGAATAAGTGAAGGCCGATTTAAAAACGTTAGCGAAGTTATTCGCGCTGGATTAAGACTTTTAGAAGAAGAAGAAAGTAAGGTAATCGCGTTAAAGAAAGCGGTTCAGGACGGAATTGATACCGGAATTGCTCACGATTTTGACCCAAAAAAACATCTTGAATCTCTAAAAGCGAAAAAGCACTCGAATGGCTGAATTTAGATTGACGAATAAAGCTATTGAGGATTTATCGACGATTTGGGATTATACATTTAAAGTTTGGTCAGAAAGACAAGCGGACAAATATTATGAGTCACTTATTTCAAATTGTCAAGAAATTGCAGACAATCCACTTTTAGGAAAAAACTATGATGGAATTACTCAAAATCTGCTCGCAATGAAAACAAATCGACATATCATTTTTTACCGAACATTAAATGAAAACTATGCTGAAATTACAAGAATTCTAAACGAGAGAATGGATTTAAAGAAAAGGATAACGGAATAAAAAACTACACACAACACCGTTTATAATTAATTGCTTTGGTCGTTGTTTATTTTGAAAATTCCTTCGGAATTCCCTCTGGCTCATTCCATTTTTGCTAAATTAATTGCTTAACCGCGCAACTAACCTGATACATAAACGTTAGCAGCAAGCATAACTAAATCTGAACAATGATTTAAACATCTTAAAATTAATATTAAACAATTAAATTATGAGAGTATATCTGAGTTTGTTTTTTGCACTCACATTGACGTTTACCTTGTTTGAGAAAAATGATGATTCCAATAAAAATGAGTTATCTATCTTGACTTCATTAAAGAGTGAAAATAGATTATCTTATAACGAGAGTCTTAATAAATGGACTGAGTTAAAAATCGCCAATGGGAATTCATATATATATCAAACAACTTTTCTATCATGGGCTGGTTTTGGAAGTACAACTAAATTAAAAGTTATAGACGGTAAGGTAAAAGCAAGGGGTTATCAGGAATTTAGAGCTGATGAGCAAACAGGTGAACGAATCATAACAGATTCTTATGATGAGAATGAGGATGAATTAGGTAGTCATGAGAAAGGAGCATCACCATTGACAATAGATAAACTATATAGTTCTTGTGCAAGTGACTATTTAGTAGTTGATAAAGAAAAAAACACATTATACTTTGAAACTGAAATTAATGGATTAATGACGCTATGTGGATTTGTCCCAAATGGATGTGCTGATGATTGTTATCAAGGTATTTCAATAGACTCATTTGAATGGGTTAATTAAAATATTTATCAAATAGAATAAAGCCAGCCCCTAACACCGAGTATAATTAATGACTCGTACTCGCCTACTCACAAAAATCCTAGCGGATTTTCTATTCGGTTTGTATTTACTAAATTAGGTGCTTATACCTCGAAACAAAGCATATAAAACAACGTTAACTTTAATGCTAGAGCAAGTTTAGTGAATTGAAAAAGCTTATTTATTTTCCGATTTTTTTTTGAATTTTTTTTGAATTTTAAGAAAGTAAAAATCGAGTAATTATGTTGCCAAATTTTGAAAAATACACTGAATTATCACTCAAACTCTAAATTGAATTGTCTCTGACCTTTTTAGCTCGTTTGCGCAATCAAAAACTGAATTGATAAGTCGGAATCTCACTCAATCGGAATTTAGCAAGTTGAGAAATTAAAAATGTATTAAATAACTATTATTGTGGATAAAACAATTACATAATTTTCTTTAGGGTTATTTATTTGGCAAGCCATATTACTGATTTACATTGGACTTTGGATTTTTTGCTTAATAGATATTTTAAGAAATCAATTTCAGAAAAATGACAAAATTATTTGGCCTTTAGTTGTTATATTACTTCCAATTTTAGGTTCACTTTTATATTTAATTATTGGAAAGAGTAAAAAATTAAAACTGAATTAATAACTTCAGAAAAAAGCACTAAAAGCTAACACTGTGTATGAAAATTGCTGGTGTTAGGCTTAAAAAAAGGTCGTCGCACTTTTGCTACGTCTGATTTTCCTTCGGAAAATCCTCGCACGCAAACACGCATCTTTCCATATACATAAACGTTAGCAACAATTTTATAACAAACTCAGAAAGAAAATAAATTGCACTAATTATATTACATTGCTAGGCCACATCTCACCCCTTACTATACAAGGATTGCATAATTCTAAATAGAATGTTCTTCTATTTACATCAACCTGACACAAAAAGGAATGACTAAACATTACTAGAATTTTACTTAATTCTCCACAATACTTTGTTGCATATAGTTAGCCCACTTTTTTCTTCGGATGAATTAGTTTATTTGATTTGCAGGAGATACTTCGGTAATTGGAAGATTAAAATAAAATGTTGTTTCTACATTAGGAGTACTTTTTAATGATACTTGTCCCTTGTAATGAGAAATAATTTTATTAAAAATACTTAATCCAATCCCTAGAGATTTCGTTGATTCGATTACTTGAAACATTTTGAATATTTTCTTATGGTATTTTTCATGTATTCCAACTCCATTATCTTTGATTGAAAAAATATAATCTTTTTGCGTTGTTTCACACCCTATTTCAATGAGACCATTTTCCTTATCAACACGAGCTATAGCATTGCTTATTAGAATTTCAAATACTTTTTCCATCATATCTCCATCGACAAATAAGGTGGGCAGTTCATTTGTTATTTTAATTTTGATATGAGGATTATTTATTTGATTTATGACCCGTTTTGTAATTGTATTTAGGTTTTCGATGTTGTTTTTAAAAGTAGCAGACGTGATATTGTTATATTGTTCTAGTTTTACTAACAACAAGTCCATTTTTTCTATTTTGTCTTCCATCATTTGAAAGTTAATAGTAGCATCTTGAAAACTACCATTTTCATCCCTATCCTCTTGAGACCACGTTAATATATCTGAAATATTTCTTAATGAAGATTTTAATTCATGTGAAATTAAATGAGAATAATTATCTAGTTCATTCTTTTGGTTTTGAAGAATCTTAGATAAAGCTGCAGTTTTATCAATAATATTTTGATCTATTATTAATTTTTTATTAATTTTATTTTCAACAGCATTCAGCAAATCGTTTATATTTAACGGTTTCGTTAAATAATCGTCAGCCCCTAAATTCATTCCAGTTCTAATATCTTCCCTTTCCGCTTTTGCTGAAAGAAAAATTAATGGAATACTCGCTGTTTTCTTATTCGCTTGTAGTTTTTCAAACATCTCAAAACCGCTAAGGCCTGGCATAAGTATATCTGAAATAATAAGATCTGGTTGCTCTATCAAAGCGATTTCAAAACCAATTAATCCGTTTTCGGCCTGAAAAACCTCATAACCCTCCATGAACAGAATATCATGAATTTCCTCCCTTATAGCTAAGGTGTCTTCTACAATTAATACTTTATACATGTTGCTTATTTAAAAGTTTTACAATAAAGGATGTTCCATTTCCATTAGTACTATTGACAATTATTTGTCCTCCCATTATATCTATTGCGTCTTTTGCAATCGTTAAACCAAGTCCTGTGCCTTGGATTAAATCAGCATTTTTTCCTCGAGAAAAAGGCTTGAAAATGTTTTTAAGCTCTGATTTAGAAATTCCTATTCCATAATCTGTTATCGTAACAACGGTGTACTCTTTTTCGGAGGACAAGGCAATAGTAATATTTTTAGCATTTGGAGAATACTTTACAGCGTTACCAATTAGATTGATAAAAATATTTCTGCCCAATTTTTCATCAATAAGAATGTCAGTAGTTTTTAGACCTTCGGCATCAATTAGTGCTATATCGTGTGATTTTTCAGAGGCACTAGAGACTTCGTTAATTATTTCATGCAGAAAGTCTCCAAGATTTATATTTATAGGGTGTTGTATAATTTTACCTGCTTCAGCCTTACCAACAATTAAAACATCGTCTAATAGTTTTGTCATATGCAAAACCTGATCTTCTATTTTGTCTAGCTTTTTTTGTATGATAACTGGCTCCATTTTAGCCCAGTATTTTTTAATAGAGCCTGCAGCAAAATTAATTGATGATAACGGAGTTCTAAATTCATGAGATGCCGTTGAAACGAATCTCGATTTTAATTCGTTTAATTCTTTTTGCTTTTCTAATGCTTGGTTTAATTTTAAGGTTCTTTCATTTACCTTCAATTCTAACGCGTTACGATAACCAGCCAACTCAGTGATATCTTGACCTACTCCTAATACCCCAATAGTTTTCCCATTGATGTCGCGTCGTGTACTTGAGTTTAATAATACCATTACACGCTGTCCATCTTTTGTAAATAGCGGAAATTCATAGTTGGCCGTTTCTTGACCAAGCAAAGCATCGTCCAATACTTTTTTTACGGACTCTCTGTAGTCTTCTGTGATATAGGTTTGTACCAGATCTTTTCCTAATACTTCGTCTTTTGTAAATCCAGTAATGCTTTCAGAAGTTTGGTTCCACTCGTTAACAAGTCCTTTACTGTCGATACCAAAAATAGGAGCGTTTGCGGTTTCAATAAACTGCCTTAATTCTTTTGCGATAGATTCTGATGCCGTTCGTAGTGTATCTATTTCCGAAATATCTTGTCCTACTCCTAATACACCCGTAATTTTCCCATTTGTATCCCGTCGTGTACTTGAGTTTAATAATACCATTACACGCTGTCCATGTTTCGTAAATAGCGGAAATTCATAATTGGCAGTTTCTTTACCAAGCAAAGCGTCGTCTAGTACTTTTTTTACCGACTCTCTGTAATCTTCTGTAATGTAGTTTCGCACCAAATCTTTCCCTAATACTTCGGCTTTTGTAAAACCAGTAATTTTTTCAGAAGTTTGGTTCCACTCGTTAACAAGTCCTTTACTATCGATACCAAAAATAGGAGCGTTTGCGGTTTCAATAAACTGCCTTAATTCTTTTGCGATAGATTCTGATGCCGTTCGTAGTGTATCTATTTCCGAAATATCTTGTCCTACTCCTAATACACCCGTAATTTTCCCATTTGTATCCCGTCGTGTACTTGAGTTTAATAATACCATTACACGCTGTCCATGTTTCGTAAATAGCGGAAATTCATAATTGGCAGTTTCTTTACCAAGCAAAGCGTCGTCTAGTACTTTTTTTACCGACTCTCTGTAATCTTCTGTAATGTAGTTTCGCACCAAATCTTTCCCTAATACTTCGGCTTTTGTAAAACCAGTAATTTTTTCAGAAGTCTGGTTCCACTCATTAACAAGACCCTTACTATCAATACCAAAAATAGGTGCGTTGGCGGTTTCAATAAACTGCCTTAACTCTTTGGCAATGGATTCTGATGCCGTTCGTAGTTTATCTATTTCAGAAATATCTTGTCCTACTCCTAATACACCCGTTATTTTCCCTTTAGCATCACGACGTGTACTTGAATTTAGTAATACCATTACACGCTGTCCATCTTTGGCGAATAGCGGAAATTCATAATTGGCAGTTTCTTTACCAAGCAAAGCATCGTACAATACTTTTTTTACCGACTCTCTGTAATCCTCGGTGATGTAGGTTTGTACCAGATCTTTTCCTAATACTTCTTTTTTTGTAAATCCAGTAATACTTTCAGAAGTCTGGTTCCACTCGTTAACAAGTCCTTTATTATCAATACCAAAAATGGGAGCATTAGCAGTATCAATTAATAATGTTAAATCATGCGCTACATTTTCCATTTCAGAACGGTAAACATCAAGTTCAGTTTGGAAGGCAAGTTCTTTATTAGCAAGGATTAATTCATTTGCACGTTTTTCTTTCTCTTTATTAGCCAGGACTAATTCATCTGCTCGTTTTCCTTTCTCTTTGTTGGCTAGAATTAACTCATCTGCCCTGTTATCTTTCTCTTTATTCTGAAAGGCAAGTTCGGTATTAGCGATCGCTAATTCATCTGCTCGTTTTTGTTTTTCGTCGTTTTGAAAGGTAAGTTCTTTATTTGCAATGGCTAATTCATCTGCTCGTTTTTGTTTTTCGTCGTTTTGAAAAGCAAGTTCTTTATTTGCTATGGCTAGTTCATCTGCCCGCTTTTGTTTTTCATCGTTTTGAAAAGCAAGTTCTTTATTTGCAATGGCTAATTCATCTGCTCGTTTTTGTTTTTCACTGTTCTGGAAAGCAAGTTCGGTGTTTGCAATGGCTAGTTCATCTGCTCGTTTTTGTTTTTCGTCGTTTTGAAAAGCAAGTTCTTTATTTGCAATGGCTAATTCTTCTGCTCGTTTTTGTTTCTCTTTGTTGGCTAGAAATAAATCATCTGTCCTGTGATCTTTATCTTTATTCTGAACGGCAAGTTCGGCATTAACGATTGCTAGTTTATCTGCTTGTTTTAAGAGGACTTCTTTTTGTGCAGTTTGGGCGTTGATATCAAACATAATAGCGACATGTTTAATTATTTTCCCATTTAGATCTTTAAAAGGCATAATGGTTATGTCCATCCAATATAGTTGTCCTCCTTTTTTCTTATTCAATACTTTACCTTTAAATACTTTCCCAGAACTAATAGTTGATATCATATCAGTAAAAAAGGCGTCAGGCTGTTTTCCGCTCTTTAATATTCTGTGATTTTTACCTATTAATTCTTCTCTATGGTATTCGTAAAGTTCACAAAAGTTGTCGTTGACAGATGTAATATTAAAGTCAGCATCAGTTTCAGAAACGATAGCCGCTTTATTTAAACAACTATTTTGTTGTTCCAGTTCAACTTTAACAGCGGCTAATTCATTTGTTCGCTTATCCTTCAAAGCGTTTTGAGAAGAAAGTTCTTCATTAGCAGTATTTAAATTATAAATAGTTTTTTGTAATTGTACTCTCTTTTCTTTAAGTAAACCCTCAGTTTTAGTTCGTACTTTCTTTTCGTTTTCAAGATTCTTTCTTAATTTACTTTTAGCCTTTTCAGCTTCAGTAATGTCTGTCATGGAAACACCAACTCTATTTTCGGAAAATTTCCATGCGGTAACATGATAAAACTTATTATATGCTGCGCCATAACTCTTAAATCTAATTTCTTCTCCTGTCTTATCAACACTAGCAAAAGAGGTAAACCAATGGTCTTCTATAACATCAACAATTGATGATATTTTTTTATTTATTAATTGTTCT
>NZ_JBLIET010000003.1:0-137102 GCF_047633235.1 Psychroserpens sp.
CTAAAATATCGTCAACACCAAATCTAATAAGGGATAACGCCATAGCACTTTTATCATCTAAAGGTTTGGCAAAAGCGATATAATTGTAGTTGGCAATGTTAGCAAAATAACTGGAATGTAAAAGCGCTAACTGACTGTCTTCTAAATTTACAAGTCCAGCAGGATTCCAATACCCAGAGTTGACATCGGCAGTGTGAGAAACCACACTATTACTCATCCCGAGAGCAGCGGCATCAACACCAATATTCAAAAATTCGTTAGAATATTTGGTTTGAGAAGCGCATAAAAACGATATCAATGTCGTAACAATGAATAGGTACTTTTTCAACAGCAAAATTTTTTTACAAAGATGCACAATATTTTCCACCTATTAAACTGTAAATTACGCCAGATATTGTGCTACTTTTCTATGAAACTTGTTATTAATTAAATCTATAGTCAGAACAGGATTTTTTTTATAAAAACAGATAGAACTCCCGCTATGCTTAATTTTCCTAATTTACATAAATGAAAAAGCGTCATTTTTTGCTTCTGTAAATTCAATCAATATATGGTTTAGTCGTAAATAGTTTGCTATTTTTACACAAATCTTATGTATGTCTATAAAAAACTACATTCCGAACTTTATAACACTCCTTAATTTGTTCTGCGGAAGTATCGCAGTCATCTTTGCAGTCCACAATAATTTCGTTGCCACTGCAATATTTGTGTTTCTAGGTATTTTCTTTGATTTTTTTGACGGATTATTAGCCAGAAAACTTAATGTCCAAAGTCCGTTAGGCGTTCAGCTAGATTCTTTAGCCGATATGGTAACTAGTGGCTTAGTGCCAGGAATCGTGATGTTTAAATTAATTGCTACAAGTATTAATGCTCCGGAAATTGTTACGCAAAATGAATGGAATACAAATTTTAGTTTTAACGAATTAAATATAGCTCCATTAGCACTTATTGGTTTATTTATCACATTAGCATCGGCTTATCGTTTGGCAAAATTTAATATTGACGACGATCAGCAAACCTATTTCAAAGGTCTTCCTACACCAGCTAATGCTTTGTTAGTGTTATCCTTACCTCTAATAATAGAATTTCAAAATAGCAGTTTTGCAACTGATTTAATCTTAAACCAATGGTTTCTAATTGCGTTTACTTTAGTGAGCTGTTATTTACTAAATGCTAAGATTAAATTATTTGCTTTAAAATTTAAGGATTATAGTTTAGCTAATAATACAATGAGATACACCCTTGTCATTTTAACAGCAGTACTACTAGTGGTTTTTCACTTTATGGCAATTCCTCTTATTATAGCATTGTATATCCTACTTTCTGTATTTGAGAATAGGACAGCTAAAACTATTTAAAAAACATTTTATAAACTTAATAATGGCATCAGGATTTTTTGCACTGTTAGATGATATTGGAGCGCTCATGGATGATGTTGCTGCAATGAGTAAAATTACGACTAAAAAAACCGCAGGAATTTTAGGTGATGACTTAGCTGTTAATGCCGAAAAAGCTTCTGGTTTTGTCGCTTCTAGAGAAATCCCTGTACTTTGGGCCATTACGAAAGGTTCAATGCTGAACAAGCTTATCATATTGCCAATTGCGTTTTTATTGAGCGCCTTTTTACCCTGGGCAGTCATTGTTATTTTGGTTCTTGGTGGTATTTATTTAGCTTATGAAGGTGCTGAAAAAATTTATGAATATATTGTCCCACATAAGCAACAGGTTACGGTTGAAAATAAAGGGGAGCTTTCAAAAGAAGCGCTTCTACAACTAGAACAGACGAAAATCAAATCTGCCATAGTAACCGATTTTATACTTTCCGTAGAAATTGTAATTATTGCTTTGGGAACGGTTGTAGGGGAAGATTTACTATTTCAAATTTTGGTTGTGTCTATCGTTGCCGTTATTGCTACCATAGGTGTTTATGGTATTGTCGCTATCATTGTGAGAATGGATGATCTTGGCTTCCGTTTGGTGACATTGAGTAAAGGTCAAAAGAATGTCACTTACTATATTGGAAATTTTTTGGTACAAGCCTTGCCTAAAATCATCAAGAGTTTATCGGTCATTGGAACCATTGCTCTACTCTTGGTCGCAGGTGGTATTTTTGCGCATAATTTGGAGTTCTTACATCATTTTTTAGAGGAGATACCCTCTTTTATTAGAGATTTTGTTTTGGGACTCGCTGCTGGAGCCACAGCGCTTTTAGTGGTGGCTATGTTAAAGAAATTTTATGCTTTGCTATTCAATAAAAAGAAGACTACTTAACGCAGATCATAACCAAATTTAATGCTGTTAAGAATTAAAAATATATAAATTAAACCTATGAAGGACCTAAATTTTCCGATAAGTTTTACATTTCATGTGACTACATTATCCAACGATTTTTCAGCTAAAGATGCTCATGGTAAGACCGTAGCCTATGTTAGGCAAAAAATGTTTAAGCTTAAAGAGGATATTAATATCTACGATAATGAGAATAAGACTCGTCTTACTCATAATATTCGTGCCGATAAATGGATAGATTTTTCTGCTGCTTATAGTTTTAAAGATGCGCAAGGTAAAGAGATTGGGAAAATAGCAAGAAAAGGTTGGGCTTCTGTGTGGAAAGCACATTATGAACTTATTGATCAACATCAAAAATTACAATATCATATTAGAGAAGATAATGCTTGGGTAAAGGTATTGGATTCTGTGTTAGGGCAACTTCCTATAATTGGTGGATTAACAGGATATTTATTTAATCCTAGTTATACCGTAACCGATTTAAATGGTCAAGCTATTTGTCAGTTAAAAAAAGAAGCGTCTTTCTTCGGAAGAAAATTTAAACTTTCAAAACTGAAGCCTATAGATCATGAGGATGACGAGCGTATCATTTTAGGATTTATGATGATGGTATTATTGGAGCGTAGGAGAGGATAATTTTATTGTTTTAGGTAGATTGTTGGTGTTTTCACTTTCGCCAGTGTTGGTGTTTTTCACCAACGCTATGTAATAATTTTGAATTATGCTTTAACTATGATTTGAATTAGTAGATTTAATAATAGAGAGGTTTTTGGTTTTAGGTGGATTGTTGGTGGAAAACACCAACAATGGCATAGGTTTTATTGTTTTAGATAAATTGTTGGTGGAAAACACCAACAATGGCATAATAGCTAAGCTTCGAATTATTTGTTAGTCTGCCTTTGTTGGTGTTTTCCACCAACAAATCTCAATGGCGCAAATGGCGAAGGTTTATTTATATATTAGATGAATTGTTGATTCAAAATAAGAACAAGGGCATAATGGCTGTACTTCGAATAACCTGTTAGCCGGCCTTTGTTGGTGTTTTTCACCAACAAATAGTTCTCCAGTGTTGGTGTTTTCACTTTCGCCAGTGTTGGTGATTTTCACCAACGCTATATAATAAAATGGCAACCATTTTGAACTATGATTTGAAATAGTAGATTTAATAATAGAGGGTTTTTGGTTTTAGGTGGATTGTTGGTGGAAAACACCAACAATGGCGCAAAACACCCACAAGGGCGTAATAGCTGCGCTTCGAATTATTTGTTAGTCTGCCTTTGTTGGTGTTTTCCACCAACAAATCTTAATGGCTCAAATGGCGAAGGTTTATTTATATATTAGATGAATTATGCTTTAACTATGATTTGAAATAGTAGATTTAATAATAGAGGGTTTTTGGTTTTAGGTGGATTGTTGGTGGAAAACACCAACAATGGCATAGGTTTTATTGTTTTAGGTGAATTGTTGTTGGAAAACACCAACAATGGCAAGTGATTTTGAGTGCAGTATTATGGTTGTAGATGAATTGTTGGCGCAAAACACCAACAATGGCGCAAAACACCCACAATGGCGCAAAACACCCACAATGGCATAATAGTTACGCTTCGAATTATTTGTTAGTCTGCCTTTGTTGGTGTTTTCCACCAACAAATCTTAATGGCTCAAATGGCGAGTGTTTATTTATATATTAGATGAATTGTTGATTGAAAATAAGAATAATGGCATTATGGCTGCACTTCAAATGATCTGTTAGTCGGCCTTTGTTGGTGTTTTTCACCAACAAATCTTAGTAAATAAGATTAAACAAAATGACTACGAAACCAATTCAAATAGATGATTGTCCGCAATTTTTCACAGCAACAATTTTGAATTGGAACAAACTATTAAAACCCGAAAAGTATAAATTCATTATCATTGAGTCGTTACAATATTTAGTCAATGAAAAAAGAGTTATAATTTATGGTTATGTAATTATGGATAATCATATTCATATCGTTTGGGAACCAACACAATTATATTCTTTAAAACATACTCAGTTAAGCCTTCTTAAATTCACATCACAACGTATAAAGAGAGATTTGGAAAACAATCATCCACAAGTTTTAAAACACTATAGGGTAGCTTTAAAAGATCGAGTTTATCAATTTTGGCAACGAAACTCTCTTTGTACTGATTTATATTCCGAAGAAATTATTGAAGAAAAGTTGAATTATATTCATAGGAACCCTGTTAAGGCAGAGCTATCTGTTAATGAAGAGGACTATCGTTTTTCTTCTGCTCCTTTTTATAAGGGCTTAGGAGATGAGTTTAAGTTCTTGACTGATTTTAGATGAGTTGTTGGTGTTTTCACTTTCGCCAGTGTTGGTGTTTTTCACCAACGCTATGTAATAATTTTGAGTTATGGTTTAACTATGATTTAATAATAGAGAGGTTTTTGGTTTTTGGTTTTAGGTAGATTGTTGGTGGAGAACACCAACAATGGCATAGGTCGGTTTTTGGTTTTAGGTGAGTTGTTGGTGGAAAACACCAACAATGGCATAGGTTTTATTGTTTTAGGTAGATTGTTGGTGGAAAACACCAACAATGGCGAAGATTTTTAGTTTTAGGTGGATTGTTGGTGGAAAACACCAACAATGGCAAGTGATTTTGAGTGCAGTATTATAGATTGAGGTGGATTGTTGGTGGAAAACACCAACAATGGCATAGCTATATTATAAAACACCAACAATGTCGAAGTGAAAACACCATTCATGGAAGTAAGCAACAATAATAGCTATTTTATTAAACCTTTAGATTGCATCTTCTGGTTTTTGACCCTCTTGAGCCGTTTCAAAATTCAACTTCTTTTTACGCAATTCAAAATTCTGTCCTAAATAGACTTTACGTACCATTTCATCACTGGCTAAGTCTTCTGGCTTCCCAGCTTTCAGAATGCTACCTTCAAACATTAAATAGGTTCTATCTGTAATTGCTAAAGTCTCTTGTACGTTGTGATCTGTGATAAGAATACCAATATTTTTTTTGGTAAGTTGTGCGATAATACGCTGGATATCTTCTACAGCAACAGGATCAACACCAGCAAAAGGCTCGTCTAATAAAATAAAATCTGGATCTGTAGCGAGTGCACGAGCAATTTCAGTACGACGACGTTCGCCTCCAGATAATAAATCACCTCTACTTTTACGAATATGTTCTAAACTAAACTCATCAATCAACGATTCCATTTTAGCTTGTTGTTCCTTCTTACTAAGTTTAGTCATTTGAAGGACACTCAAAATATTGTCTTCAATACTCAATTTTCTAAATACAGAAGCTTCTTGTGCTAAATACCCAATGCCGTTTTGAGCACGCTTATACATTGGGAAATTGGTGATATTATTACCTTCTAAAAAGATGTTGCCACCATTTGGTTTTATGAGCCCAACAATCATATAAAAAGACGTCGTTTTACCAGCGCCATTAGGCCCCAGTAATCCGACGATTTCTCCCTGTTTAACTTCAAGAGAAACATCTTTCACTACTTTTCGTCCGTTATAGGACTTCATTAAATTCTCGGCTCTTAGTGTTTTCATAAATGCGGTAATAATTGCTAAAATAGCAAATTCAAAATCGAGAGTTATTTACTTTGTTATAAGTTTAACGCTCATTATGTCAAGGCATCATCTTATGTATATGAATTCTTTTTTAAGTTTTAGAATTTGAGCTTTAGGATTTTATTTTGGAATTTATTTCAAGTGCATCCCAATATTCATAAGCCTTACGCAAATGCGGAATCACAATAGTACCTCCAACCAAAGTGGCGATACTCAACGCTTCAACAACTTCTTCCTTCTTTAAGCCTGCCTTATGGCTAGACTCTAGATGATATTTCACACAGTCATCACAACGCAAAACCGTCGAAGCAACTAATCCAAGGAGTTCTTTTGTTTTTTTATCTAAAGCACCTTCAGCAAAGGCATTGGTGTCTAGATTGAATATACGCTTGATAATTTTGTTATTATCTTCTAGAATGGCATCGTTCATTTTAGAACGGTAGGCATTAAAATCAGTAACGATATTAGACATGAGTTTTTCTTTCTTTTTTATTTTGGTTTTTAATAACAACTTTTGATATGTAGATACTTACTTGGTATAAAATTAATATTGGAATGGCTACAATAACTTGACTTGCTAAATCTGGAGGTGTAATTATTGCAGAGATAATTAGTACAATTACTAATGCGAATTTTCGATACTTTCTCATTATTTGAGGTGTTACCAACCCTATTTTGGTAAGGAAATATATAATTATTGGCAATTCAAATACAAAGCCAGCTGCAAGACACGATGAGCGAACCGTTGAAATATAGGAGCTAATATCAAATTCATTAGACACTTCTGGACTAATACTATAATTAGCTAAGAAATTTATAGAGAGTGGTGTGACAATATAATAGCCAAATAAAACACCAAGGAAAAACAGAAACGAGGTTATTAAAATAAACCCTCGTGAATGTTTACGCTCTTTATTGTGCATTGCTGGACTTATAAAACTCCAAAACTGGAAAATCACATAAGGGAAAGCTAATATGAAACCAGCAAAAATGGAGGTCCATATATCTGCAGAAAATTGCCCAGCCATTTGTCGGCTTTGAATTTTAAAAGGAAACTCTGTAGCGCAAAACGTTGTGTCATTAATGCCTATAAATTGTGAGGCTTGACATAGCCATTTGTAGGTTGGGAAATCCATCCGTTTTGGAGCAAATATGATATGCTCAAATATGAAGCCACTAAAAATAAAAGCGACTGTTGCGCAAATAAGTACAGAAAAGGTAATCCTAATTAAATGCCATCTTAAGTCTTCGAGATGATCTAAAAATGACATCTCTTTGGTGTTTGTATGTGCCATTATATAAGACCTTCTTTTATTAAATCATGAATATGAATAACTCCTGCATATTCACCGTCTTTTTCAACGAGTAACTGCGAAATACCGTATTTTTCCATGAGTTCCTTAGCATCAACTGCCATAGCATTTTCATCAATTCGCTTTGGGTTATTACTCATAATATCTTTAGCAGTTAGATGAATAAACGCATCACTTTTGGTAAGCATTCGTCTTAAATCTCCATCAGTAACAATTCCAGCAATTTTATTGTTATCTACAACAGCCGTAACGCCTAGCATTTTTTCTGAAATTTCTATAATCACATTTTTTGCAGATGTATTGAGTTCTACTCGTGGTTTTTCATTTACAGATGATAAATCACTAACACGTAAATACAAACGTTTGCCTAAAGCACCTCCTGGATGGTATTTTGCAAAATCTTTACTAGAAAATCCTCGCAGTTCTAACAAACAAACTGCCAAAGCATCACCAAGCACTAATTGAGCAGTTGTACTTGTGGTTGGCGCTAAATTATTAGGGCAAGCTTCTTGCGCGACATAGGCATTCAAAATGAAATCTGCTTGTTGTGCTAAGAACGACTTTTCGTTGCCCGTTATAGCAATCAACTTATTTTTAGCATTTTTAATAAAAGGAACCAACACTTTAATTTCTGGCGTATTTCCGCTTTTAGAAATACAAATCACAACATCATCATCTAATATTAATCCTAAGTCACCATGAATGGCGTCTGCAGCGTGCATAAAGACAGAAGGGGTCCCTGTAGAATTTAAAGTTGCTACAATTTTATTAGCTATAATAGCACTTTTCCCAATTCCGGTAATAATAACACGCCCTTTAGAGTTATAAATTAAAGACACAGCATTAGCGAAGTCATTTGTTAATAAATGACTTAAATTTGCTATAGCATCACGCTCTAAATCTATAGTCTTTCTTGCGGTTTTAAGGATAGATTGTATAGTGTTCAAAATTATTTTTTTTTGAGTTCGATGGGTATAAAGAAATTGTTATCTTTAGGTTATGCAAATGTATCAAAAATACTAATAGGGATTAATGAGTACAAAAGAAATTGATATACATTCTGCACTCAAGCAACACTTTGGTTTTTCTAAGTTTAAAGGGCTTCAAGAAAGCGTGATTAGAAGTGTTGTTGCACGTGAGGATGTATTTGTTATTATGCCAACAGGAGGCGGAAAATCGTTGTGTTACCAGCTTCCAGCACTAATAACGGAAGGTACAGCAATTATAGTGTCACCACTTATTGCATTAATGAAAAATCAGGTGGATGCTATTCGAGGCATCTCAGATTATGATGGGGTGGCCCATGTTCTTAATTCTTCGCTCAATAAAACGGAGGTTAAGCAGGTCAAAGAAGATATTGTAAACGGAGTCACTAAATTATTATATGTGGCGCCAGAGTCGTTGACAAAGCAGGAACATGTTGAGTTTTTGCGTACTGTCAAGATTTCATTTATGGCTGTAGATGAAGCTCATTGTATAAGTGAATGGGGACACGACTTTAGACCAGAATACAGAAATCTTCGTCATATTATCAAACGAATTGGTGATAATATTCCAATTATAGGATTAACAGCTACTGCAACACCAAAAGTTCAAGAAGATATTTTAAAGAGTCTCGATATACAAGATGCCACTACTTTTAAGGCTTCTTTTAACAGGCCCAATTTATATTATGAAATCCGACCAAAAACTAAAACTGTAGATGCAGATATTATTCGTTTTGTTAAAAAGAATGATGGGAAATCTGGTATTGTTTATTGTTTAAGTAGAAAGCGTGTTGAAGAATTAGCACAAGTTTTACAGGTTAATGGCGTAAAAGCAGTTCCATATCATGCTGGATTAGACCCCAAAACTAGGGTTAAACACCAAGATATGTTTTTGATGGAAGATTGTGATGTGGTTGTCGCCACCATTGCATTTGGAATGGGGATTGATAAGCCAGATGTTCGTTTTGTAATTCATCACGATATTCCAAAAAGTATAGAAAGTTATTATCAAGAAACTGGACGTGCAGGTCGTGATGGAGGAGAAGGTCATTGTTTAGCCTATTACGCTTATAAAGATATTGAGAAATTAGAAAAATTCATGTCCGGAAAACCCGTAGCAGAACAAGAAATTGGTCATGCTTTGCTTCAAGAAGTTGTTGCATTTGCAGAAACATCTGTGTCTAGACGTAAGTTTATTCTTCACTACTTTGGTGAAGAATTTGATAATGAAACTGGAGACGGAGGAGATATGGATGATAATATACGTTATCCTAAAAAACAAAATGAAGCTAAAAGTGACGCTGTTATCGTATTAGAAACCGTTAAAACAACTAATGAAAAGTATAAATCTAAAGATTTAGTACAGGTTTTAATTGGTGAAACAAATGCACTTATTTCGTCTCATAAAACAGATGCTCAACCTTTCTTCGGAATAGGAAAACACGAGAATAAACGTTACTGGATGGCACTAATTCGTCAAGTACTTGTTGCAGGTTTTCTAAAAAAGGATATAGAAACGTATGGTGTTTTAAGAATTTCTACTGAAGGTCATGATTATATAAAATCACCTCAATCCTTTATGATGACTGAAGATCATATCTTTGACGAAGGCTTAGACGACGGTATTGTGGCAGCTGCCAAAGGGATCGGTGGCATTGCTGATGAAAATTTAATGAAAATGCTTAAAGATTTACGTAAGCGCAATGCAAAATCATTAGGTGTACCACCATTTGTGATTTTTCAAGACCCATCATTAGAAGATATGGCTCTAAAATACCCTGTAACCTTAGAGGAGTTAAGTCATGTTCATGGTGTAGGAGACGGGAAAGCTAAAAAATATGGTAAAGATTTTGTCCTATTAATTTCTCAATATGTTGAAGATAATCAGATTGAAAGACCAGACGACTTTATAGTTAAAAGTACAGGATCAAATTCTGCAATAAAATTATACATCATTCAAAATGTAGATAGAAAATTACCGCTTACAGATATTTCATCTAGTAAAGGTATGACGATGTCAGATTTTATAAAAGAAATGGAAGCGATTGTGTTTTCAGGAACCAAACTTAATATCAACTACTGGATAGATGATATTTTAGATGAAGATCAGCAAGAAGAGATTCATGACTATTTCATGGAATCTGAAACCGATAAAATAGACGATGCAATTGAAGAGTTTGATGGTGATTATGATGATGAAGAATTACGCTTGTATCGTATAAAGTTTATTAGTGAGGTGGCGAATTAATGAAAGAGGATTCCGTATTTGATGCAGCTGTACATCTTTTTTTTAAGATAAAATGCTTTTCGAATCGCTCTGTTTCTAAGCGAAACTCAGTGCAATAATTCGTTAAGAATGCATAAAACCTTATTTCTTTTTATCATGCGCTATAGCTGTAAATATAATTTCATGTTTCTTGCAATTCAACGTTAATTCATCAATTTTAAGTGGGTCAATTTTACCGGCATTCTTTTCATCAATTTGAAAATCTATTTTTGTAACCATTCTACCTTTTAAGGCTGTCGCTTCCGTTTCAAATTCAACAGATTCTGATTTTAATACGAGATTCAAACCTTTTCCAACAATGGTAAGCTGGGCACCTTTTTTAGTTTTCACTTCAAGTGTACCAACAATAACGGTTTGGAAACAGAAATAGCCTCCAAGTTCGTTTAAGCCAGCATATAATACGTTCTGGTTAGAAACAGCAAAAGGTTTATTATCAACATCTTTCATAATAGCATCGGTAGTATCTTGGGTCGCTATTGTTTTGTTAGTATTAGAACTTCCAAAGGCTGATTTTAATTTTGTAATAAAACTCATGTAGTACATATTTTTTACAAAGCTAAAGTAATTGTAAGCAATTCCAAATTGTGCTTCTCACTTAGTTTCATATCTTTGCAACTTAAACAAAATTTAATACAATGCAAGACGGTTTATACGCAAAATTTAATACAACAAAAGGCGAGGTTTTAGTCGCTTTAGAATTTCAGAAAACACCAGGAACAGTCGGTAATTTCGTAGCTTTAGCTGAAGGGAATTTAGAAAATGAAGTGAAGCCTCAAGGGACTCCTTATTATGACGGACTCAAATTTCACAGAGTAATTCCAGATTTTATGGTACAAGGTGGTTGCCCACAAAGCACAGGTACGGGAAATCCAGGTTATAAGTTTGATGATGAATTTCATCCTGATTTAAAACATGACGCACCAGGGATATTGTCTATGGCAAATGCTGGACCAGGAACAAATGGAAGTCAGTTTTTTATCACTCACATCGAAACACCTTGGTTAGATAATAACCATACAGTCTTCGGAAAAGTGATCACTGGACAAGACGTTGTAGACGCTATAGCTCAGGGAGATGCTATTGATTCTTTAGAAATCATTAGAGAAGGATCTGATGCAGTGAAATTTAATGCTGTAGAGGCTTTTAGAACTTTTGAAGGTTCAAGAGAAAAAAGAGTTTCAGCAGAGCGCGATGCTGCTAGTGCAGAATTGGATAAATTGTCAGCTGGTTTTGAAGAGACTAAAAGTGGATTACGTTACCAAATCATCCAAAAGGGAACTGGTAAAGCTGCCGAAAAAGGTAAAACAGTATCCGTACATTATAAAGGTCAATTAGCAGATGGTACTGTGTTTGATTCATCATACAAAAGAAATGCACCATTAGACTTTCAAGTAGGAGTAGGTCAAGTCATCGCAGGTTGGGATGAAGGCATTTGTTTATTAAACGTTGGTGATAAAGCTCGTTTGGTGATTCCTAGTGATTTAGGTTACGGTTCTGCAGGAGCAGGAGGTGTAATTCCACCAGATGCAACTTTAGTATTTGATGTGGAATTGATGGACGTAAAGTAAGCAGTGAACCAAATGCTTCTTTTTCGAAGAATTTGAGTGAATCTCTAGTCTCGAATTTGTTTCGGAATCTTAAAGAGCCAAGTGGCGCTAATCGCAAAACTTGTGTGAATTGCTTATACCGAACCGATCGAAGCATCTTTAAAAAGAAATCATATTATAGCGTTTGAACATCGTTAAAATTCTGATTATAAATAAAAAAAGCACCAATATAATTGGTGCTTTTTTTATGCTTTAATATTAAATTTAATCCTACTTATAGGTCAGATTCACAGTTAACTCAGTAGTTTTTGTATCGAAAACAACCTTGTATCTTGAGTTTCTATTGTTATTTTCTTTAATATATAAATCATCGATAAGCGTAAATTCGTTTCTAGAGATATAATCATTTAGGTCCACTAGCTGGCTGTCAATTATAAATTTTGATATTTTTTTGTTGTCTTTACATGGACAATCTATGGACACAACTTCTGGACTATTTACGTCAGTTCTCAACTCGATATTATCGGTATTAAATACTCGGCAAAATTGGGTGTTGTATGATATATCCAAAGAGATGTAAACTATCATAAAGTGCTGCGATACACACAACAATAACGCTTATACCTATCATAATTTTTTTCGTCCTGTTGTTTTTGTTTAAAAACACTTGATCCTCCTAACTTTATAATATGAATTTTTATGCAGTACTAAACTAGTATTTGAAGTTAAAGACTAAAAAAAAAGCACTCATTTGTTAGAGTGCTTTTTTGAGTATGTAATGCTATTTTCGTTTTGCTACAAACGTACCATTGGGTTGAATCATTTTGACTTCACCTATGGTGCCATCTTCAGATTCTAAAAATTCGATTTTATAACCTTCTAAAGTTTTAAATGAGAATTTATGTTTAGCGGTAGGGATTTGTTCATATTCTGGTTGGCCTTTGACAAAGAGATAGAGCACCTCTTTTTTAATATAAACTTTGATTTCTGTCCCAGCAATATCATATTCTCCAGTATATCTCTCTAGTGTTTTTGTCTCTATGTCAATAGTATTTGGAGTGCGGTCAAATTTAATAGCGCTTAACATTGGTTCAAGTTGAATATCGACACCTGAAACATCACCGGCGACATTAGTCACAAAATGTACCTTAAGACCTTCTCCGTATTCTGTAGTATCTACTTTATTCTCGATTACAGATATTAATTCAAAGGTGTCATAGTGTATATGATTTAAGTACGCTTTTTCTTTATTGAGTTCGGTGAATAGAGAGTCATTTATTAATTCAATTTTAAATGATCCATATCCTTTATTTGAATAACTACCCGAATAATCTAAAGAGATGTGAGAGGGTTTAGTGTTTTTTACAGTTGATGTTTCTTTTGTGTCTTCTGCAGATTTTTCAGCCTCCTTTGCCTTTTCTTGGGCATCTGTATAACGCTTTAACCAATTGGTAGTTTCTCCTCCAATTAAACGATCTGCAATTGTATTCCTAACAAGTCCTGTAGCTGCAGATCCATCTGTATTGACAAGAACGACAATACCTATTTTTTTACTTGGGTAAAATGCAGTACTCGCTCTAAAACCATTAATGGCGCCACCGTGCTCTACTCTGTAGTTTCCTCGATATGAGGACAACATCCAACCATAACCATAATTAGCAAAATGCATGTCTGGTAAATCCTCGTCTGGTAGCGCAGCATCAATAACCATTTGAGAGCTTAAAGCTTCGCTTAAATAACGTTCTGGTATTATTTCTTTATCATTATATTTACCATTATTAATCCAAGTAATGAGCCATTTACTCATATCATTAACACTACTGTTAATACTTCCTGCAGGCGACATTGCTGCGATATCATAATAACCTGTGTTTACAATGCTATCATTTTTTACTTTATAGCCTAGAGAGGCATTGCTTGCTGACTTCATTTCTCCAATACTCACGTTGGTTCTTGACATATCTAATGGTTTTAAGAAATGCTCTCGAATATTATCTTCCCAACTTTTACCAGATATGCGTTCTGCAATTACGCCTTGTACCAAGAACATAAAATTATTATAATACCACTGCTGTCTAATTCCTGTAAAGGGCTCTTGATATTTGATGCGATTAATTAAACTATCTTTGTCGTGTGACGGAAACACATACCAGGAACCATCATGTCTCGGAAGTCCTGTGCTATGTCTCATAAGATCCTTAATAATAATATTATTGTTCATATCATTATTGTAAAACTCTAATTCTGGAATATACATTCTTGGGCTGTCATCAAAGGATAATTTATCATCAGCTCTCAATTTACCTAGTACAGCAGCTGTGAATGCTTTTGTACAGGAGCCAATAGCAAATAAGGTATTGGCATCTACAGGGACTTTGTTTTCAAAGTCTCTATAACCAAAACCTTGGGCATAAATGATTTTATCGCCTTCAACAACTGCAACAGCAAAACCTGCTGTATTGGTAGCTTCAAGAATTTTATTCAATTCTTTTTCTATATTTTTAAGTCGTTTATCTTGTGCATTAATTGAGAAAATGATGAAGAAACCCAATGCGAGTAAAACTAATTTTTTCATTGTATTGATTTTTTGTGTTAGAATAGATACTGCATTGGTAGCTTTGGAGATTGATAAGTTACTCAATTCTTCATTTATTTTACAACTCATCTTAAAAAAATCACAGTTGGGTCATTCCTTTTTTTAAAAAGACAATGTCTATTAGATATTTGCCTCATCAATAAAGCTGTAACAATTTCAGCATAAAACAAAAAACCATGGGAATGTTAGTTAAGTTTTGTATTCTGTTTTTATTTAGTCAATTATTAAATGCGCAAACAGCATCTGGATACGATATTACAGTAAAAATTAATAATCTTGAGAGTAACCAAGGAAAAGTGTATGTCGCTGTCTACGACTCTCAAGATGCCTTTTTAAATAGAGGATTAAAATCAACTGTGGTTAAAATAACAGAGAAGAGCTGTGAAGTTATATTTAAAAATATCCCAAAAGGTATTTATGCGATCTCGATGTTTCATGATGAGAATGACAACAATAAAATGGATAATAATTTTCTTGGTATTCCTATTGAAGACTATGGTTGTTCAAATAATGCAAAAGGATTTATGGGTCCGCCAAAATGGGAAGACACAAAATTTGAAGTAAGTGATAAATCAATAATACAAACTATAACACTGTAATATCATGCAAAAATTACTAATCATCACAATTATTTTGGTATCAGGTTTTACATCTGCACAAACCAATTACGAAAAAGGAATGGAAAAGGCTTTTGCACTTTGGCAAGATCAAAAAATGGATGACGCAGAGAATATGTTTGAGCGCATTTCTAATGCGGAATCTAAAGAGTGGCTTCCTCATTATTATATAGCACAAATAAATAGTATAAAAAGCTGGAATATTAAAGATGATACTATATTGAAAGCACAGTTAGGAAAAGCTCAAGAACATTTAAATAGCGCTATCATATTAAGTGCAGAGAATCCTGAAATTTTGGTTATGCAAGCACAAGTTTTAACTAATTGGGTTGCCTTTGATGGGATGACCTACGGCATGAAGTACTCCGGAAAAATAACCGAACTATACAGCAAAGCAGAAAAGCTATCACCAAATAATCCAAGAGTTATGTATTGTAAAGCAGAATGGGCAATGAATAGCGCTAAATATTTTGGACAAGACACAACACCCTATTGTGATGCGATAGAAAAATCTATTAAACTTTTTACTAACTTTAAACCAGAAAGCAGCTTATACCCAACTTGGGGAAAAGATCGTGCTGAGCAAGGTGCTAAATCATGTAAAGAATAAATTCATTATGACAAAAACACTAAGAAAAGTCATTATTACCCTCATTATTGGATGCATCGTATTTGTTGTTGGAAATGCTCTGTCAGGAGGGTTTAACTTTAAAACAATCAATGATTTTTTAATTGATTTTGGATTTTATCAACTGTATTCTTTTGTTTTAGGTTATTCTAATATGACATTCTTTGATTATATGGAGGGTCGCAGCTGGAAAAAAGGGGATACCATTAAACGTATCATGGTCGGAGTCATTGGCGCTGTCACTATCACGCTACTTGGATTATTTCTTGTCAGAGTTGGGCAAGCAATGTTGTATAGAGGATATACTTTTGAAGAGTTTTTAGCGTACGATTCTTGGCAAGGTTATTCCTTCGGTTTATGGATTACACTAACGATAATTTCAGTATTCCACATCATATACTTTTATAATCGTTATCAAAAGAATAAAATTAAAGAACAAAAAGTTATTGCAGGTGCTGCAAATGCGACGTTTGATGCTTTAAAAAATCAGTTAGATCCACATTTTTTATTTAATAGTCTAAATGTACTAACCAGTTTAATAGAAGAGAATCCAAAAAATGCTCAAAAGTTCACAACGTCTTTATCAAAAGTATATCGATACGTTTTAGAACAAAAGAATAAAGACTTAATACCTGTAGATGAGGAATTGAACTTTGCTAGGACGTATATGTCGCTTTTAAAAATGCGTTTTGAGGATAGTATTATTTTTGAAATTCCAGATCATGCTACTAATCCAGAGAGTAAAGTAGTACCATTATCGCTTCAGTTATTACTAGAGAACGCGGTAAAGCATAATATGGTAACAAGCAGTAAGCCCTTGCACATTAAAATTTATGAAAAAGAAGGGATGCTCATTGTGGAGAATAACCTTCAGCCAAAACAAATTGTAAAAAAGAGTAGTGGGGTTGGATTAGAAAATATCAAGCAGCGTTATCAATTATTATCAAATAAAACCGTATCAATCAATCAACAAGCAAGCCGTTTTGCAGTCGCCATACCTATGCTTACCAAACAAGTAACCATCATGAGATCAATAGAACCAAAAACACAATACGACGACAGATATGTAAGAGCACGTAAGCGTGTTGAAGAGATGAAAGAATTTTATTATAGTTTAATTTCTTATTGTATCGTCATCCCATTTTTATTCTTTATTTGGCTTCGTTACACACCAAATACGATTCAATGGTTTTGGTTCCCAATGTTTGGTTGGGGGATGGGATTAGCCTTTCATGCCTACAAAGTGTACGTCAATGACGGAGTGTTAGGTAACGGTTGGGAAAAGCGTAAAATTGAAAAATTTATGCGGGAAGAAGATGAACAACGTTGGAATTAAAAAGCACTGAATATTATGGAAGAATTTACAAAAGTACACCTATATAAAAAAGTAAAAGATAAAGTAGATCATCTTAGAGCGTTTTATATACATTTCACTGGTTATATTGTTTTTAATACAACCATAACGACGATCAAGATCATTGATGATTTAGATGAAGGAAAAACATTACAGGAAGCTTTATTTGACTTCGGAACAGTAGCTATTTGGCTAATCTGGGGAATAGGAATAGCATTTCACGCATTTTCAGTTTTTGGATTTGATTACTTCTTAGGCAAAAACTGGGAAAGAAGAAAGCTTCAAGAATGTATGGAAGAGGAAGAACGTATTTTAAATCAGAAAGAATAAAATATTATGAAAAACAATATAGAACCCTTTAGAAATAGTAATGCTCAAAGAGCTTGGGAAAAGGAAGAAGCCTATTTAAGAGCTGAGAAAAAAGTAAAAGCTATCATGGGTTTTTATTGGCACCTAGCATCTTATGTGATTGTGAATTTATTCCTAATCATTTTGATAACTACTAGTGGTGGACGGCTTTTTAGCTTCGGAACATTCTCCACAGCATTTTTTTGGGGAATCGGACTAGCATTTCACTTTATGGGCGTTTTTGGTCCAAGTTTTTTCTTTGGAAAGCACTGGGAAGAGCGTAAGATTAAAGAGTTGATGGACAAGGATGCAAACAATTGGGAATAATGGAAAACAATAGAATTTATCACAAAGAACGCTACCAAATTGCAGCTAAACGCGTAAAACGAATTAAAGGTTTTTACACACATGCATTGATTTATATAGTAGTGAATCTCGTTTTTGTTTATATCAATATTGAAAATTTAGAGGATGGTGAAAGCTATTTTCAATGGCGAAATTTTATCACATTCTCTTTTTGGGGAATAGGTTTATTGTCACACGCTGGTTCTGTGTTTTTACCAAGTTTGATTTTTGGTAAAAATTGGGAAAGCAAGAAAATCAAAGAGTTTATGGATAAAGATTCTAATGAGATTGACCGTTACGAATAATTATAATAGAGCATCACGTCGCATCAAAATTAAATTAATAACCCATCAAAATAAATCTATTTAAATGAGTATCATCATCATAGAAGACGAAAAACCATCAGCAAGACGATTGCAACGAATGTTGACCTTATTAGATATGGAAGCAGAGACCATGCTGCATTCTGTAGAAGAATCTATCGCGTGGTTTCAAAATAATGAACATCCAGATTTGATATTTTTAGATATTCAACTTAGTGATGGTTTATCATTTGAGATTTTTGAAACTATTGACATTAAATCTGCAGTCATTTTCACAACAGCCTATGATGAATATGCGCTTCAAGCTTTTAAATTGAATAGTATTGACTACCTATTAAAACCAATAGATGAAGATGATTTGGCTGTAGCAGTTTCAAAATATAATGAGCGTTTATCAAAAGAACAGTTGGTCACTTTAGATTTTGACGATATCAAAAAGTTATTGGTTAATCCTATTGAGCGCGAGTATAAAAAACGGTTTTCGGTAAAAGTTGGTCAGCATTTAAAGTTGATTAATATCGATGATATAGAATGTTTTTACAGTGAAAACAAAGGCACTTATGCGTTTACTTCGGAAGGTAGAAACTACTTGCTAGACACGACATTAGAGCAACTTGAAGAAGAGTTAGAGCCTCACAAATTTTTCAGAATTAGTAGAAAGTTTTACATCAATGTAAATGCTATTAAAGATATGGTGAGTTATACGAACTCCAGACTTCAAATTAAATTGAAGACTTATAAAGAGCACGACGTGATTGTTGCTAGAGAACGCGTAAAAGATTTTAAAGAGTGGTTGTCTTAAAAAACGTCAAGGATGTCACCAAAGGGTCTCCTAAATCGTCAAGTAAGTCTTCTGTCTCAGCAAATAGGCCACTAAACCCAATGTCTAAGAACAGATCAAGTACTAGTAATTCACTGAGAACGCTATCCCAATAGCATTCAGATTTTGTTTCAGATTCTTTTTTTTAATCTCGGTACTGCTCTTCCAGTCTAGGCTCATGAATAATTATGGATTTATTGTTTTCAGTAGAAAAAAGCATTTTATCATAAGCGTCACGCTTCTTTACTTTTGATAACATATCAAAACCTTCAACTAGTAAGTCAAAATGTGCTCTAGCTCCTTCAGATGTATTATTATTTGAATGATATAAAGCTATTTCGGTTCTAAACGCTTTCTTAATTGTATTTAAATCTGCTGTTTTTTCAATCTTTAATACATCATACTAATTTGTTAATTCCATAATTTTATTATTCTGAAAAACAAGCTTCTACTTTAGATTTGAAGTTTTGACTATCATCTACAAAAAGTAATAATTTAGTGAATGTCTTTGGCTTTCCGTAGATAAAGTCTAATTGCTGAGGTGATTTTAAATAAATCACAATATTGCTCTGTTCTAAGTCTCCTAATAGAGATAACGTTTTGGTGCCTTTGTCCTTGTCAAAATCTGATGAATTTATTATTTCAATGCGATCAATAGCGTCATAAGGAATAGTAGTTTCACTTAAGATGCCAAACCGTAATTGCAGATGGTGTTCGTTAATTGCAATAGGTCTTTTAGGTACCGATCTAATAATGCCAATTAATTGAAGTGCAGAATATATGCTTAAACCAGTAAGAACCCAAGCTAGAGTGGGACTCCATTTTGCTGAAAGAATATGAACGGTAATCATTTCAATACCAACAACGAGAATCAATGCGCTAAGGGTTGATAAAATACCAGATCCTTTATAATTAGAAAACTCATTGTCTTTTAATATGGTTTTTTTGAAATTAAAAAAACCATAATAGATGAGTGCTATTTCATTGGCTACTAATTTGGCTACGTTCTTGGGGAATAACGATGCGCAATACGTTACTAAAGCACTATAAAAATCCGGATGATCATTTACTGATGTTTTATAAAGGGTTATCGCTTTCCTAACCTTAATTATAATAACAAATAGTACACTTAATTCTATGACAGGGACTAACCAAGTTTTAGCGAGACGGAGTAGGCCTTGGTTTTCTGAAGGAATTGTGTAGGATGCAATCACAATACATAGAATTAGAAAAGGCGCTACTGTAACATTTGAGATACTTCGTTTTCTAATGAGTAAAAAATATAGGATTGGAATTGTAATCATAAAATCAATAGTCACAAAGGTGGATAGCGAACTTTGATGAACAGAAAATAAACGGGTATTGGTCAGAAATACTAATAGTATTAAAAGCGCTAACGGGATTATAAAAGCGATTGCATTTTTTTGAAATGTAGAAGTTTTAATCATACCTATTTCATTCTTATATACACGTCTATTGGACGAATTTTTAGTTAAAATGTTACGTTTTTTTACACTTAAAACTGTAAAAACGACTGATTGACTTAAATAGGTGCTGAAACCTATCGTACGTTTTAGTTTTTAAAAACTAAAGAATAGCAGCTAAACTTAAATGTAATCTTTATATAGTGTGCTGCGAATAGGGCGGTTTTTGTTAAGTTTGGTTAATCTATCTTTAAAATGCTAACATAAGATTTGTTAAGTAATAAATTAGTCTTCAATTCTATTATCGTCAAAAGCAGATGGCAATAGGTTTGGGATTAATTTGACGAATATTGGTAATAAAATAGCTCCACCAGGCAGCATGAATATGGCTAGGCTTGGTATTGTTTTTAAGGTGTCAAGCAATTGAGCTTGCATTTGCTTTTGTTCCTCTTTACTGAGCTCAGAATGCGTTGATTTTGTGATTAGCAACATCAAGTCTTTACTTTGACGTACTTCTTTGACTAATCGTTTACTGTTTCGTCTAATTAATTTATTGACAAGCTGAGACGAATTCTCATAGAAGTTTGCAAGGGGATTACTTTGTTGAAATAATAAAACTTCTTTTTTATGTTCTCTATGAAATTGTGATACAGATAAAATTGAATCCTGTATTTCAGAAGTTTCCATATCCAAGCGTTTTGTCAACTGTTTTAAAAACTGATATTCAGAACGTTCTAGTATTTCATCGTCCCAAACAGATAAGCATATTAAATCTAAAAGATATTTTTTCTCATTCAAATCCATATCGTAATCTATATCATAGATAAGATCTTCTGTGTCTATATCATCAGCATCCATGTTAGATGCCGATGATTCTATGATATTAACAATTTCTTTATCATAATCTGTAATCTTGCTTTTAGAATTTAAAGATTTGTATAAGGTACCAACAATAATACTTTCTAAATGAGCAGCATAAGTTTTGGGATCTAAACCCCTTGTTAAATAGGCTTCAAAAGCTAAAACATCAACAAAAAGTAACGAGTTGGTTATTGATTTATTGAAGTTTCTAGTCAGTAAATTATCATCTATTTGGATGCGGTCATGAATTAATCGCTCTAACATAGAAGTTTCGCTTTTACCAATAACCAATTTATCCCAAAGGGATAAATCTGAGACTTCTAAGCCTTTATAAAATGCCAATAGTTCGTTTAAAAATGCTGGTGTAGTAACCTTTTTAATTTTAAAATAATACACATGAAATAAGCCAGTGATGAGGTTTACTTTAGCTAATTCATCTTCAGAATATCTATGAATCTGTTCAATTTTATCTGTAACGTCAACATTAACTCCGTAAATAAAACCATATGTTTTAAGGTTGATATACAGTGAGTTATAATGCTCAAAAGGAATTCCGTTTTTTAATAATTGAGAACAAAATTTCTCTATCCAACCACTAGTAGATGGGTTCATTTCTTGATTTTTAATGACCGTGTAAAGTTACTTTATTCTTTTCACAATTATAAGTTTTTGATAATTATTGAAATAAAAATAAAACCACATTTATGTTTTTTGCGTAGGTAGAATAGAGACAAATAATAAATTAACAAAAATCTCAAAAGTATTATGAAAAAATCTAAAATTTTAATTGGAGCTGCAGTCATAACAATGGCCGGCTTTTTCGCAATCGCAGCAGATCATATTGATGCTCCTGCAGTTGCTGGTGGTACAAGTGATATCACAGACATTTTTGGCTTTCAAGGTCAAAACAACGACAACATTGTGTTTGTTGCTAATGTACAAGGACTAATTAGTCCTACAGATACTGATAATGCCGCATTTGATGAAAATGTATTGGTAGAGTTCAACATTGATAACAATGGAGATGCAATTGCAGATCTCGTTATCCAAGCAACGCCTAGAGATGGTAAAATGTATTTCTTTGGACCTATTGCCCCTTCTCAACCTGGCTTAAACAGTGTTATTTTAGCAGATACAGCTGTTCAAAATGAAGTTGATATTACGGCTTATGGTGCGAGTGCAATTATTGAAACGAATAATGGTATGAGCTTTTTTGCAGGACCAAGAGATGATCCTTTCTACTTTGACTTTTTCCGTTTTGGAGATATCATCGCTGGTAACGAAACAATGTTTAGCAGTCCAGGAACAGATAGTTTCGCTGGTACAAATGTAATGTCTATAGTCGTAGAATTGCCAAAAGCTATTGTTGGATCTGGAGATTCAGTTAATATCTGGGTAGAATCTAAAAGAAAACAGTAAGGTCATTCTTCTTATTTCCGAAGAACAACAAACTATTAAATATTAAAAAACAAAGAACATGAAATTAAATAATATAAAATTAGGAGCAATTGCATTGCTAGTATCATTTTCAGCAGTAAACTGCAGTAATGACGACGATAATGGACCTACAGGAACAAACGGAACAACCGAACCGAACTTTACAGGTGTGTATGCTCAGGAAGACCAAATGGGACGACCAGCTATTAATACCGTATTTGTAAGTATGGGAGATAAAGACACGTTCAACGTAACGTTACCTTCTAACCAAGGTGCTGCATTTCAAACTAAGTTTCAAACTAAATTAGAAGCTTTAAATCCTGCGCACGCAGATCCTATGTATACAAATGCCTTAGGTTTTAATGCCGAACAGTTTACAGGTGCATTAGCAACAGATGTGTTGACCGTATCATTAGTAGGGACCACAACATTTTTTGATGGTACAAATGTACTAACAGGTCGTACGCTAGCAGATGACGTTATTTCAACAGAGTTGTTGTTGATATTTGGTGGGCCAATGGGTACTGATAATCCAGGATTGACAGATGATAATGTAGATGGTAATGATAAATCATTTTTAGCTTCGTTTCCTTACTTAGCGACACCTCATTAATAAGTTTCTTTTTCTGAAATGAGCTTCTAACAAGCTCATTTCAGAATTTTTTATAACTCTAAATAATGACTCAAAAATCACACTAATATGAGCTCGAAATACACTTATTTAATTGCAGTACTGGCAGTCGTTCTATTTACTAACTGCAACTCAACTTCAAAGAAACAACTTACAGCTACAAAAGACTATAATGCTTATCTCGATATTTCTACAAATGAAACGCTAGAGAGGGCAAAAGAAAACGAAATATTTTGGTCTAATAAATTAGAAAAAACACCAAACCAATATGGCTATCACAGCCAATTGGCATCCACATATACTCAGTATTTTTCGGCAACTGGAGAGGTTGAATATCTTAAAAAATCTGAAAAAGAATTATTAATGGTTAACGACATTACACAATATAATAACCCTTCATATTTAAAAAGTTTAGCCTACAATTATATCTCACAACATAAATTCAAAGCAGCTTTAGAATTATTAGAAAAAGCAGAGGCTTTACAAGGAAATTTGCAAGAAACGCGTAAAATGTTATTTGATGTGCACTTAGAGTTAGGAAACTACTCTGCTGCACAATCCTATCTTGAAACTATTGAGAATTTCAGTGATTTTGATTACCTCATTCGTTTATCTAAATGGAGTGATCATAAAGGAAATCTTAATGCAGCTATAAAATATATGGAAAAAGCCATGGCAATCGCTGAGTCTTCAAATTTGAAAAGCTTAAAGCAATGGTCATACACTAATATAGCAGATTTTTATGGTCATTCTGGTGACATTGAAAAATCATATAATCATTTTCTAAAGGCATTAGAGATTGATCCTAATGACGCTTATGCAAAAAAAGGAATTGCTTGGATTGTGTATTCACATGAGAAAAATCCTGACGAAGCACTTCGTATTTTGAATACAGTAACCGAAAGCTATAAAGCACCAGATTATTATTTACTTAAGGCTGAAATTGCACATTATAAAGGCGATATAGAAATGAGTACATCTCAATTAGAGCGCTATCATACTGCTATGCAAAATAAAGACTATGGAGACATGTATAACAAGTATAACGTGCTTTTATACATAGATGAAAATAGTAAACTTGAAGACGCTATAGCAATTGCAAAAACCGAAATAGAAAATAGACCAACACCACAGTCTTATGATTTATTAGCATGGTCATATTTTAAAAATGGAAATCTAGAAGACGCATTACAAATTGTAGAGAAACATATTATAAATAAAACGTATGAACCAGCAACATTGTATCATGTGGCAGAAATTTATAAAGCGACAGGAAAGACTAAAGACCTTAAGCCTTTAAAAAAGGAGTTATTGGCTAGTTTATATGAGTTAGGGCCAAGTATGGAGGATAAAATTAAAAACCTATAATAAGTGAAAATTGAAGTAATCACATATTTAATATTTACATTTTGCCTTGGGCAAGTCTTTTCTCAAGAATTAAGAATGATGCCGAGAGATGTAGACGAAACTTATAAATCTCTTATAGATTTTGATGTTGAGAATTCTAACGATTTAAAAAGCATCTCGTTTCTTCAATTAGGAAGTGATTTGTATAATTTACGACTCATTAATTACGAAATAAGTTTTGTTTCACTAGGAATAAATTCAAGATTAGAAGAGGAATTGCCATATGAGGATACTAGTTATGATTATACAGGTTTTTATTATTTAGATTTCGGAATTAACTATAGGGTTGATGATTTTAGTATTGGATTGTCTATAGAGAATTTTTTAAATCTCGATTCTAAAAACTTTAGTATCGATCCAATTATAGAGCAGTCTAATGGATTTGTTAATGGCTATTATTTTTCCCATGAAGCTGATACTTTATTTTCAATGACATTAACCTATAATTTTTAAACGAGAATCTATAGGCGTTTTGAAGATATAAAAATTCACCAATAGTTTGAGGGAATTACTTGGTTAGTACTAACATAAGATGGATTAATTATTAAGACTTGCCATGTGGAGATGTGGTGTTTTGGAGTTTTTTGTTAGTTGAAAACACCTGCTTCTAGATTGTTAGCAGGTGTTTTCTTTTGTATTTACGACTAGTATACCTTAAAATTGACTTATCAAAATGAGTTCCTTATTTATGTTTTAGTTTTTTAGATGTTTTCCTAGTCGAGCTTTAAAGATTCATGGGATTAAAATGAGTTCAATATCTTTGAACAAAGAACGTTAAATATATAACGATTAGAGCTTAAAAGAAGTCCAAATAATAGGCTTTTTAAGCGGTTATGAATATTAAGTTTAGGATTTATTTCTATAAAAAAAGCGCCAGACTTGAGTCTGGCGCTTTTCAATATAATAAACTGTATTTTTAAGGTTGCGATACCACTCCTAAAGTATGAAGTTGCTCCATAGTTGGAGATTCACTACCTCCAGCAGGCTCTAGGGTGATAGCAAATGCTTGACTTTCATTAGTGTTCGCTATGTTAAAGATTTTGTTGTCGTCATCATTGAAGTTGTCAATAATACCAAGACTTGTTGGAGTCAAAGGATTTAAGGTTAATGACCATACTTGCCATACCTTACCCTCTGGCGCGTTTGGTAAACCTTGGGCATCTAGGTAAATGCTATTATTTGATTTGTTCCAATATACTTTTGCATATGTATTAGCAAAGTCACCTTGACCTCCTAATGGTACAGAGATAATATCTCTATCTCGAAGCACATTTAGTAAGTTTTCTTTGACTGCTAAATCAGTTTTTGCCGCTTCAATCTGAACGTTTAAATATGCTTTTTCAATGTCTGCATCAGAGACCTGCATTTCCAATTGCTGGTTTTGATTAACCGTCCATAATAATCCTGCACCAATGACAAGCGCTGCAGCCCATCCTGAATAGGTTAGCCAGTTATATTTCGCTCTTTCAATTGAAATTACTTTTACCTCTTTTCCACCTATTTGTAACTTGTCCTTTATGAGCTGTAACAAATGTTTGTTGTCACCAGGAGACATGGCAGAGGATAGTTTTATTATGGCAGATTCAATGTCTAGAACCTCTTGTAATATTTCAGGATGTTTAAGCATAAGGTCTTGGACATCTTTATTGTCTTGACTACTTAATTGGCCAGCAACAAAAAGCTCGAGTATTCCTGATTCTATGTATGCTTTTATATCCATCTTACTTTAATACTATTGTTCTCAAATCTTTGATGCAATTTCTATTTCTAGTTTTTATTGTTCCTATTGGAATGTCTAACTCTTCTGAGGTCTCTTTCTGAGTATACCCCTTAAAGTATAAGTATTCAATAATTTTTTTGCATTTTTCACCCAGTGCCTTCACGTATTTTTCAATGCCTATAGCGTCAACTTTGTCGTTTAAGCTATCTGCAGTTTCTAAAATATCTACGAAAAATTCAGCATTAAGGTTTTTTCCAGAATTCTTATAAGCTTTTGATCTTGTTTTGTCTATGGCAGCATTTCTTGCGATATTTAAAATCCAAGTAAAAAAACGTCCTTTACTTGAGTTATAAGAATCTGCTTTATGCCATGCTTTTATGAAGACGTCTTGCATAACCTCTTCGGCAATCTCGTGATCTCTCACAATATTATAAATAACACCATGCATGCTATTGCTATACATATGGTATAATTTTTCAAAAGCTCTTTCGTCCTGCTTTTGAAAATCTCGTACCAATTGATCTAAATCCATAAAATATGCTTTGCTCTAAGAGGTTTAAAAATAAGATATTTTAAAACTTGTAAATAACCCAATTATTTAAAATAGTAATCTTATTGAATAATACCACCACAGCTTACACGAGTTCCGGCAGCTCCAGAAGGTTGAGATGTGAAATCATCTGTGCCTTGATGTACGATTATAGCTTTACCTAGAATGTCTTTTGTTTCATCGCCACAACCAATACACCACTCGTCTGTAATTTTGGTAATAGTTCCATGTCCTTTTGCATTGGCTTTAAAGTTACCAATATCACCTTTGTGATAACCGACAGCATCTCCCCATTTACCATGTGCTTCTCCAGTTGGGTTCCAATGCCCTCCTGACGACTTTCCATCACTAGACGAGCAATCAGCTTTTTCGTGAATATGGATAGCGTGTTCACCTTCTGTCAATCCGTCAAGTACGGCAATCATAGTCACAATTCCTTGCTCTTGTGTAAATATAATGTTTCCAATAGCAGTACTCTCACTCTTAGATTCAAGAGTTAATACTACTTTTTTATCATCTGCGTAATAGGCAGGTTCTTCTTTAGCTATGGCTCTTTTTTGAACGTTTTCCTCAGTTTTTATTTCTACTTCTGTAGTCTCCTCTGTTGGGACCTCTTTTTTGTCAGATTTACAGGATACACTTAAACCTAAAGTTAAAATTGAAATGTATAAAATTGATTTTTTCATCGGTGTGGTTTTTAGTAAAATTTATGTTGAAAGATACTCAATATTTAAAGCGATTAAAAATTTTTCAACTTATTTTATATAGATGATATATGTCATGTTTTTTCAACACTTATGGCTGTAACTTTGGCCTAAATTGTTTACGTATGTGCAAGTCATTAGTTCAAAAGTATAATGTGGCTGGACCACGATATACAAGTTATCCAACTGTTCCGTATTGGGACGATGCATCGTTTTTACTCAAAAAATGGAAAGAATCACTCTCAATCTCCTTTAGCGAAAGTAATATTTCTGAAGGCATTAGTCTTTACATTCATTTACCATTTTGTGAAAGTATGTGCACATTTTGCGGTTGTAATAAGCGCATTACTAAACGGCATAACGTTGAAGAGCCGTATATTAAATCGGTTTTAAAAGAGTGGAGTTTATATCTTGAATTATTAACAGGACGTCCAAAAATTAAAGAACTTCATATTGGAGGAGGAACGCCTACCTTTTTTTCTTCGGAAAATTTAGTATTACTTATAAAAGGCATTTTAAGGACCGTTAATCTAGCAGATGATTACGAATTTAGTTTTGAAGGTCATCCAAATAATACCACAAAAGAACACTTGCGAACACTTTATAATCTAGGATTCACCAGAGTAAGTTTTGGTGTTCAAGATTATAATGAGACGGTTCAAAAAGCAATCCATCGCATCCAACCTTTTGAAAATGTAAAGCAAGCCACATTGGCTGCTAGAGAAATTGGTTATACTTCAATTGGTCACGATATTATTTTTGGACTGCCATTCCAAACGGTAGCTCATGTCTCTAAAACGATAGAGCTTACTAAAGAATTGATGCCAGATAGAATTGCTTTTTATAGTTATGCTCACGTCCCATGGATTAAAGGAAATGGTCAACGAGGTTATAGTGAAACCAATTTGCCTTCTGGAGCTTCAAAACGATCACAATATGAAGTTGGTAAAGCCTTGTTAAATCAAGCGGGTTATCATGAAGTTGGAATGGATCATTTTGCTTTAGAATCAGATAGCTTATATAAGGCGATGATAACTCATAAATTACATCGTAATTTTATGGGTTATACAGCTTCAAAAACACAAGTAATGATTGGCTTAGGTGTCTCATCCATTAGTGATAGTTGGTATGGGTTTTCCCAAAACGTAAAAGGAATTGAAGACTATTATCATTTAATCGAACAAAATATTATTCCAGTTTATAGAGGGCATATGCTAACTAAAGAAGATCTTATAGTAAGACAGCATATTTTAAATTTGATGTGTCATTTTGAAACGAGTTGGACAAATCAATCGTTTATTATCGACGAATTAAATGAGATTGTTTTTAAACTAAAAGAAATGGAAGCTGATGGTTTAGTTATATTTGAAAAAGAAAGTATTAAAATCACACAAAAAGGACAACCGTATGTCAGGAATGTTTGTATGGCTTTTGATGTTTTACTCCAAAGAAGACAACCTAAAACAAGATTGTTTTCTATGACTGTTTAAATCAATGTTAAATAAGTTTTAAATGTTTTGATACGTTATTAAAACCTTTATATTAACTCATGTACAACCAAAAAACATAATAGTATGGATAAGATAATAGTACCAATAGATTTTTCTCAATATTCTGAATATGCACTGGAAACAGCTGCTATTTTGGCAAAACGAAACAATGCTGACCTTTTAGTTTTACATATGTTAGAGCTAGATCAAGGAAGTTTGATTAGTTCTGGTGAGGACCAAGACCAACAAATGGTATTCTATTTGAAACTGGCCGAACAAAAATTTGAAGAGTACTTAAATAAGGACTTTCTTAAAGGTATTAGTATAACACCAATCGTTAAACACTTCAAAGTATTTAGTGAAGTTGCAGAGGTCGCTAAAGAGCATAATGCCGATATGATTGTTATGGGGTCACATGGAGCGAGTGGTTTATCAGAGATTTTTGTAGGATCTAACACAGAAAAAGTAGTTAGGTACTCAGAGATTCCTGTTTTAGTCGTTAAACAAAAACCTGATAAATTAGATTTTGATATTGTTGCATTTGCTTCTGATTTTTCTAAAGAAATGATAGAACCCTATATTAAGGCTCGTCATCTGTTTAGCAATTTAAAGTTAATACATGTTAATGTTCCTGGAGAAGGTTTTAAAAGTTCTTTAGAAATAGAAAAAACAGTAGCTAGCTTCCTTCAAACAGCAGATGGGAATCTAGATAAATTAAACGATGTGCATTATACCTCAGACTATACTGTAGAAAAAGGAATACTAAATGCTTCCAATCTTTTGGGAGCAGATTTAATTGCTGTACCAACACATGGAAGAAAAGGTTTAGCACATTTCTTTTCAGGAAGCGTGTCTGAAGATGTTGCAAATCACGCAACTTTACCAGTCATTACATTTAAAATTTAGTTTTAGATGTTTCCTAAAATGAAAAAGCTTGAGCATATTGCTCAAGCTTTTTTTTGTACACTAACTAAAAAATATTGAAGTATTAATTTACCTCTTCAGCTTCAATTTCTGTGCTTTCAGTGTCTCCATCTATAGACGTATTTTCCTGTTTAAGATGTTTATCTAAAAACTTTAGAATTCTGCTATACGATTCTATTTGGTTTTCTTTTTTCACGAACCCATGACCTTCATCTTCGAATAAAACATATTCTACAGGGACACCATTTTTTCTCACGCCAGCAACAATCTCGTCACTTTCTACTTGTAAAACTCTAGGGTCTTGAGCACCTTGTAAAACAATTAAAGGTTTTGTCACCTTATCAGTGTGAAACAATGGAGAAATACGTTTCAATCTGACAGAATCTGCCGAAAATGGATCACCTAACTCTAAGTAGAGCGACTTTCTCATTGATTCCCAATATGGCGGAATACTTTTTAGTGTTCGCATCCAATTAGTAACACCAAATAAATTGACACCAACATCAAATTCTTCTGGAGTGTAAGTGAGAGCAGCCATTGTCATATAACCACCATATGAGCCACCTATAATTCCAATTTTATCACCATCAATTTCAGTTTGCGACGCTAACCAGTTTTTACCTTCTACACAATCTTGTAAATCTTTCTCTCCGTGGTTGAGATCATCCATTTGGTAAAAGGTCTTTCCGTAGCCACTACTACCACGATTATTTACTGCTAAAACGGCATAACCATGATTGACCATATACTGAACGAGTGAGCTAAACCCTTGACGTGTTTGACCTCCAGGACCACCATGAACCCAAACCATTGCTGGTACTTTGTTTTCTGCAGAAGCTTGTTTAGGCAGATAGTATATTGCTGGAATCACAGTGCCGTCAAACGACTCGTAACGAATTACTTTTGCCGTTACTAAGTCGTCTGCATTGATCTCCTCATTTAAGACATTGGTAAGTTTGTATTGTTCTCTGGTTTCAAAATTATAAGTGTATAAATCTGATGGTGAATTAGAACCACCAACATACATCCGCATCCAATTTTCGTCATCGCTAAAACTAACACTAGTAATACTCTTATCTCCAAAATCTGGTAAATCAATAGCTATCATGGTTTTAGAATCTAAAACTTCTATGGCATTTTTGCCATCGTCATTGACGTAAATCACCATGTATTTTCCTTCAGAAGTAAAACCAGCGCCCGAAATATCCCATGATTTCTCTAGTACTTTTTTCTTTTCTTGAGTCTCTAGGTTATAAGACATTAAATAGGCGAATTCCGCACCATCATCTGTGGTGTAATATAAGGTAGTATCATCCTCAGAAAAATCCTGAGGTGAATTGGCACTTTGATTCTCATTAATTTTAATCATTTGTTTGGTCTTCACATTATACAATGATAAATCACTATCATTCGTGTTTAAAGACTTACTAAGCGCAAAATAATTTTCATCCTTAGACATCCCAGAAAAAGTAAGTCCAGTTTCATCTTTATAAATCATTTCTGAAGAAAAATCACTAATTGACATTTTATAAGTATCAAAATATCTAGGATCTCGTTTATTAGAGCCGTAATATAAATATTGGCCATCTTCAGACCAGCCGTAAAAAAGTGCCTTAGCACCATTCGCTGGTGTGATGTCTTTAATTGTACCTTCTAGATCTCGTACAAAAAGGTGGTCAATTTCATCACCGTTTCCATCGGCACTTAACAACATTCTATTGTCATTAGGAAAGTAAGACTCTGCAAAAACCGAAGTGCTATCTGATGTTGTAATCGCAGTCATTTCACCGCCTATAGTAGGTATGTTGTACACATTGTAAATGCCAGAGCGATTGCTTGACACGAGTAAATTACTATTATCAGCAGAAAAACTTCCGCCTCCAACAGCTTCATTGTCCATGAATTGTTCAATAGTGTACTGTTGAATTTCACGTGCAGCCATTGCCTCTTCTTTATTTTCCTCTTTACAGGAAAACAAAAGAATTGCTAGGCATAATCCTAAAATTTTTGTTTGCATAATGATTGTTTTAGTGTGTTGTTAATCTAATTTAAAAGTCTTTATCTCTTTAAATGGATTAGGTTGTACTTGTTCCATTTTAGATTGATAGGGTTTCCAGTTGTCATTAAAAAATGTATTCATCTCAGTTAATACACTTTCTAAAGCATCTTTAGCGTTTTTTATCAACGTCGTTTCTGTTGTCGTAATCCCATTTTGTCTTGAGCCAACATATTGTCTTGCTTGACCTAAACGTTGCATAACAGTAACTTCTGGATTTCTTGTAATACCTTGGCGCTTATCTTCTTTTCCTAAAAATTGGTCAACGATACTATCAATATTTTTAATAATAGCTTTTGATGCTTTTATATCATCTTTGTGCTTTTTCTTATCCAATTTACTAAGACGTGATTGGTAGTCTTTAGCAATAGTCTTGCTCTCAATGAGTTGTTTTACGGCGTCTGCAGCAGTTTGTTGCATGCCTTCTAACCGTTTAGAGGCATCATAAACTTGATTAATATTTACCATTGAAGTATTAACTCTTGGGTCTGATTTCACAGTGACCATCTCTTCAGAAGTTTGATCACCAAAATGCATCACCAATTTATAGTTTCCTGGTTTTACAGCCACACCTCCTGGTTCGTTTGTGCGTTTTCTAATGCGTTTTGAAGGGTAATCCGCACCAGCCTCTTCCAAATACCAAGTCCATTTATATAAACCAGTGGAGTCAGGAGCCTTTTGTTTAAGTGTTCTTATTAAACGATCACCATCATAAATCTTGAGGTGAATAGAATCCCACTTTACTTTAGTTTCTTCTTTTTCAGCTGTTGAAGTGTCATCTATTTCTTGTTCAATTAGCGCAGTCGAAGTAGCGTCATCATTATCTTTTTCTTCGGAATCTTCTTCCTCATTATCCTCTTTTTTATCTTTTTCCTTTTCTGAAACTTTTATCTTCTCATCTATTTTTACAAAATAAGAGAGTCTTGCTCCATAACCTCTATTTTCACCATGATACATAGCGTCTGCTCCAAAACGACTACCTGTTGGTTGTTGGTAGGCAGCTTGATATGCAGTTGGTGGTTCAAAAAGTTCTAGTTTTTGATTGATAAGCTCTTTGGTTTTTGCCATAGCACGTAACGGACGAATATCATCTAATACCCAAGCAGCACGACCAAACGTACCAATAATTAAATCGTGTTCTCTGGGATGTATAATCAAATCTTTTACGGATACTGTTGGAAATCCATTCGTCCATTTAGTCCATTTGTTTCCAGCATCGAAAGAAATATATAATCCGTCATCTGTTCCTAAGAATAAGAGATTTTTTTCTATTGGGTCTTCTATTATAGATAAAGCATAGCTTTCTACATCTTCAGCATCTACAATGCGAGTCCATGTTTTCCCATAATTCGTAGTTCGGTAAGCGTACGGTATATAATTAAAACGTCTGTAGTCGTTCGCAACTAATAATGCTTCACCTTTATTTTTATTAGAGGCTTTTATTTGCGTCACCCAGCTTCCCGCAGGCAAGTCTTTGATGTTTTTTGTGATATCATTCCATGATGTACCACCATTCATCGTATAATGTACTTTTCCGTCATCTGTGCCTATCCAAAGCATGTTTTCTTCTAATGGAGAAGGTTCTATGACCAAGATCGTTGTGTGATTTTCTGCTCCTGTAGCATCCATTGTAAGACCGCCACTTTCAGATTGTTTCTGTTTTTCAGGATCGTTGGTGGTGAGGTCTGGAGAAATAACAGTCCATGTTTCTCCTTTATTTGTGGATTTATGCACGAACTGACTTCCGAAATACAGTGTGCTATTATCAAACGGATCAATGTTTATAGCAGAGTTCCAATTGAAACGTAATTCCATTTTTGGATCTGGATGTGTTGGTTTTACCGAATAATTATTCCCTGTTTGCCAGTCATATCTACTCACATAACCTTGTTGGCTCATTGACCAACCGTAACGCGAATCATCTCTATCTGGTACGACATCAAAACCATCACCAAAGCTAATTTCTTGCCAGTAACTATTACGAATTCCTTGTGTTCTCCAAACGTATGCAGGACCTCTCCATGAGCCGTTATCTTGCATGCCACCATATACATTGTATGGGGTTTCATTATCTACATTGATGTGATAAAATTGAGCAACAGGTAAGTTGCCAATAAAGCGCCATGACTTTCCTCCATCTCTGGTAATATTCATTCCACCATCATTACCATCAATCATAAAATTACCATCTGTAGGATGAATCCACCAAGCATGATGATCTGGATGTACACCGTTATCTGCGCCATAAGCAGGCATCAATTGTTTGAAGTTTTTTCCGCCATCTTCAGAAACGTTAATATAGGTGAAAACAGAGTAGACACGATTTTCATTTTGTGGGTCTACGTATATTTCAGAATAGTAAAAGGGTCTGTTTCCAATATCACTTTTTTTGTTCGTCATTGTCCATGAAAAACCACCATCTTCACTTTTGTATAATGCGTTTTTCTCTGCTTCAACCAGTGCATAAATTATGTTGGGTTTGTTTGGCGCTATAGCGATACCAATGCGGCCTAAGTCACCTTTTGGAAAGCCTTCTTTTTCCGTGATTTTTTTCCACGTTTTTCCGCCATCATGAGTAATGTGTAAACCAGAGCCTTCACCTCCAGAATTAAAAAACCATGGGTCACGTTTATGTTCCCACAGTGCTGCAATCAATTTGTTTGGATTTGTAGGGTCCATGACTAAATCGGCAACCCCTGTTTTGTTGTTTGCAAATAAGATTTTGTTCCATGATTCTCCGCCATCTGTAGTTTTAAAAACACCGCGTTCTGGGTGTGCTCCCCATGGCGAGCCTATAGCTCCAACATAAACCACATCTGGATTTGTAGGATCAATAATTACGCGATGAATATGTCGTGTATTTTTTAAGCCCATGGCAGTCCAAGTTTTTCCGCCATCTAAGGATTTAAAAACACCATAACCACCGTTTAGACTATTTCTAGGATTACCTTCACCTGTTCCTACCCAAATCACACTAGGGTTTGATTGTTGTATAGCAACTGCTCCAATAGATGCGGTAACTTCATTATCAAAAATTGGAGACCAAGTAATGCCTCCAGAGTCACTTTTCCAAAGACCACCAGAAGCAGTTCCTACATACATAATATTGGTGTTAGTGTGAACAACATCAATGGCTGTGACACGTCCAGACATTCCGCCAGGACCAATGTTACGAGGTTTCATGTTTTTTAATACGTCTAGTGAAATGTCTTGTGCAAGAAGAGTGATTGATGCTAATAATAGCAACAAGGAAAGTGATTTTTTCATTTACTTTGGTTTGATTGCTTTAAAGATAAGCAAAAGTTTGAATCCATAAATCATGACTTTAGTTTAAAGGTGAAATTTAACAGGATCAACAATCTCATATAGTTGAAGGTTTAATAAAGATAGATATATCCGGAATACGATAAATGTCATATTTATTGCGATGTCAACTCACTAAATTTACTCCATAAATCAATATATAATGAAAAGAATACTAACATTAATGACTGTATTATTTGTAACCCTACTTTTAAGTTGTGGAGGTAAAAAAGAAAAGAAAAAAGAGGCCATTTATTTTGGGAAAAAAGAAGCTCCAGTAAAGGTTGAGGTACCCAAGGAAACCCAAGTACCTGCATCAAAAAGAGTAGATTTAACTAACAAAGGCATTGGACCAATTACGGCTATAACATTAGATGCAGTTATAGATCAAAAAATGGCAACTCACGGAGCTGATGTATATAAAAAAATGTGTACTGCAATCCATTTTGCTCTCATTGGATCACCAGGTAATAAAACTATTGCTGCTATATCTCCCTTTTTTGCTTCTATGTGTATACTCATCTGATATTAATTTATAATATATTTTTTAAATTTTTAGAAAAGAAGTACCTCTCTGCAAATCAATGGCAAGTTCTTCAATACTCGTGTTCTTGAGCATCTTTTTAAGACTTTTACGTATAATTTTAAATTTATCATGCACAGAACAAGGCTGCTGTTCTTCACATTTGTCTAAGCCTAATCCACAGCCTTCATAAATAATATCTCCATCTATAGCCTCCACAATTTGAGAAAGCTTAATATTTGGAATATCTTCTTTAATTATCTCAAAACCACCGTGTGCTCCTCTTACAGATTTAATGATATTGTGTTTCACTAAAGTTTGTAATATTTTTGCTGTGAACGCATAGGGAGAATTTATTTCTTCGGAAATTTCCCGAGGATTAACACGTTTGCCTTCAAAGGAGTTTTTGGCAATAAAAATGGATGCTCTTATACCGTATTCGCAAGCTTTCGAAAACATTTTTCTTAAGTTTAAATGAAAAAATAAATCTAAATAAATCCTAAAAAATCACAAATCATCTTTTAGGATTTATCATGTTAATGATGACACATTAAAACTGTTCAATTAAAAAATTAATTAAATCTGTAGTCGTTACAATACCAACCAATTTATTATCATCTACTATTGGTAATGCGTGAAATTCTTTTTTAGAAAGGATCTCTGCAACTTCTTTTATTGTCGAATTAGAAGTCACACTAACTAGATTTTTAGCCATGACCTGCTCAATGGTAGACATATTGTAAACTACAGTGTCAACATCTTGTTCCTCTTCATTTACACTATCTGCAAAGCTAATTCTAAGTAAATCTGTATAACTCAATATGCCTATAATGTGGTCTCCACTTACAACTGGAATATGCCTAATTTTGTTTTTCTTAAAAAGGGATTCGGCGGTTTCTAGGTTATCAGTAAGATTTAAAGTGATAACGTCTGTTGTCATTATTGCTGAAATAGGTGTTCTTTTTTTCATGTTTTTAGGTTTTAAATTCTATACTAAAATTACAATTAGATAGCCTGAAAAACTATGATAAATGTCAGTAAACTCTTAAATTTAAATCTAATTTTAGAGGCGTGTTTCAGTAAAAGATTCACATAATTCTAAGGTCTCTTTGACATCATTAAGAGTTGTTCTTGGGTTTATCAAACACATTCTAAGTACCACTTGGTTTTGTAGAACCGTAGTTACTAATAGCGCTTCCCTAGAGTCTACGACGTTTTGAGAAATTTTTTGATTTAGAGCATCTAATTCTTTTTCTGAAAATGTCTTCCCAATTGGATTATATCTAAAGTTTATTACCGCTAATGTTGCTGATGAAATAACTTCCCAGTTCGTGCTTTTTCGCAAGTAATCTTCTACGTTATCTGCTAGATCAATAGAGTAGGTAATCGCGCTTTTAAAGGCATCTAATCCAAATGTCTTCATAGACATATAAAATTTTAAAGCCCTAAAGCGACGAGTTAATTGAACACCATGATCATAAAAGTTAATTTCAGAGGTATTACCTTTAATATCCCTGAGATATTCAGATTTTTCACTAAATGTCTTACTTAGCCATTTATGATTACGTACCAATAAACATCCCATTTCATAAGGTTGAAATAACCATTTATGAGGATCTATAGTTAAGGAGTCAGCCTTTTCTATACCTTTTAATAACTGCTTCCCTTTTTTAGATAAAATAGCAGCTCCTCCATAAGCACCATCAACATGAAACCAGAGGTTTTCGACCTTACATATTTTTGCAATCTCATTAAGAGGATCTACGCTTCCTGTATTGGTCGTTCCTGCTGTGGCAATAATACAAAAAGGTTGAAGCCCTTCTAAGCGATCTTTTGCAATTGCATTTTTTAGCTTATTCATCGCCATTTTGAATTCTAGGTCTGTAGGGATAATTCGAACCTGTTCTTTTTTAAAACCAAGTATTCTTATGGCTTTTATATTTGAAGAGTGAGTTTGGTCTGACATATAAATAATGGCTTTAGAAAAATCATCACCGCAACGTTGTTGTCTTGCAGTAGTAAGAGCCGTTAGATTAGCCATTGAGCCACCACTGGTAAAGATGCCTCCTCCTGTTTTTGCGGGAAATTTAAATAGTTTTAATAACCAGTTCATAGTCACTATTTCAACTTCTGCAGCTGCGGGAGATACAGCCCATCCACCAGAAAAAATATTAAATCCAGTTGCTAGCGTGTCTGCCATAACACTTACATAATTACTTGGGCCTGGAACAAAAGAAAACGATTTTGGATGCGAAACAATATTACTATTTGGTAATACTTTTTTAATCACAAAATCAAAAACTTCTTGAAAATCGCTTTCTTTTTCAGGGATTTCAGCATTAAAAAGTAAATCCATTTCGTCTCTAGAAGCATAAGCCACTGGTTTTTTTAAATGTGCTGTGTCAAAATGCTCAACAATGGCGTCAATCACTTGGTAGCCATAGCTTTTCATGTCTTCTTTTGATAATTGTAATTTACTTATATTAGTTTTAGTTAATGACATACGTTGAGTTAAAAAAATAGTTAGTGTGTGATGGGTTGTCATACGTTAATGGCAGTCTATTGTACTAGAAGCTACATCAACAATTGGAGCAGGAGAGAGGTAAGGAATTCCCAATCCCATACCACGAACTATAAATAACAATCCAATAATCACGATACATACAGGAATCGCTTTTTGAATGCGCTGCTTTACAGAAGAATTTAAAAATTTTCCTAGATAAATTGCAGTCGTCATTAAAGGGATTGTGCCCAAACCAAAAAGTATCATATATAAACTGCCATATACTGCATTTTGCATCGTTAGAGACGCAAAAACTGCCATATATACTAATCCGCAAGGGAGAAAACCGTTAAGAAAACCTATGGTTAAAAACGTATCGGCTGTTTTCTTTTTAAGTGCTTTCCCTAGTTTTGTTTTTACTGCGGAAATGAGCCTGTATAAAGGTTTTGAGAAGTTGTATTTATTGAAAATTCGAACTGGGATGAGCACGACTACGATCATTAAAACTCCGATAATAATTGATAGTTGTTGTTGAATCCCGAAGAGATATAAACTCTTGCCTACTACTCCAAAAACGAGACCTATAATGGAGTAGGCTAGCAACCTTCCGAAGTGATACGTGAAAATCTGAAATACTTTTCTAGTAGAATTACTTCTATCTACAGGCAACATGAAGGCGATAGGTCCACACATGCCAACGCAGTGAAAACTTCCTAAAAGACCAAATATGAGTGCAGACCAGAGCATTTTTTTTACTTTAATAGATAATCTCTTTTTTGTAGAGATATGATTTACCTTTATATTGCCAATCAACCTTAATGTTCCAACGACCATCTAACAAACGATTGTCAGGTATGAGCAAATTGTGATTTGACAATGAAATTGTAGTTTCAAAGTCCACTTGTTTATTAGACGGTCGATATAGGAACACTTTTCCAGTAATTTTATTTGTATCTAAAGATTTGGGAAATGAAATTTCTAAACCTTTGTCAGTTCGGATCCAGGAAATATTTGTTGTTAAAGCTTTAGCATTATTTTCTTTGTTTATTTCGTCTTGGAATTCTAATTCTGCCTTGTAATAATTTTCTGTCACTAATGATGTATCATATTTATCATTCATATTCATATGAATGACGAAGTACATTATAAAGCTTATAAAAGCTATAAAAGCTAATACGATTACTGTTCCCCAATTAAATTTCATAATTCTTTATTTTTAATTATAACTTCTTGGACCTAAGAAATTAACAGTGGTGGTTTCTATCAATTCGTCTCCACTATACACTTCAATCATTAGTTTGTCTTTATCACCCGAGAGTTCACTCTTATCAATTTCTATAAATACGGTACCTTCTGCAGCGCCTTGGGCTGGTACTTGAAAATTATCTGACGTTGATACCAATTTAATTTCGCCTTTATACTTTCGCAATTTAAAGCTCACATCGCTTATAGTATCTGTTGTTTTGTTAATCAATTTATAAGTAAATACATTACTAATGATATGACCCTGTTTATGCTCATATAATTGCCCAGGAAGCCTCAAAATTCTAGCTTCAAGATCTGTTCTTAATAAAAGCAATCCTGTGAGCAGACCAGTCAAAATAATCAATACTGCGGTATAGCCTTTTAAACGTGGCGTCAATTCAAATTTATTTTTCTTTTCTATTTCATCTTCACTGGCATAACGAATCAATCCTTGTGGCAGATTGATACTATCCATAATATGATCACATTCATCTATACAGGCTGTACAGTTGACACATTCTAATTGGGTGCCATTCCTAATATCAATTCCTGTTGGGCAAACATTTACACATTGCATACAATCTATACAATCACCATGGCCAAGAGCTTGACGGTCTTCATTTTTTCTAAAACTCTTACGTCCATTTTCAGCTTCTCCTCGTTTATGATCGTAAGCCACGATAATTGACTTATTATCTAATAAAACGCCTTGTAATCTACCATAAGGACAAGCGATAATGCATACTTGCTCTCTAAACCAGGCAAACACAAAATAAAAAACAGCTGTAAATATGACTAGCGGAATAAGTGTGCTAGTATGAGCAAAAGGCCCTTCGGTTATATATTTAATAAGGGTGTCACTTCCAATTAAATAGGCTAAAAATACGTTAGCGATTAGAAATGAAATCACCAGAAATACAAACCATTTTAATAGGCGTTTTCTGATTTTTTCTAAATCCCATTTTTGTCGATCAAGCTTACGTTGTTTATTTCTGTCTCCATCAATCCAATATTCTATTCGTCTAAAAACCATTTCCATGAATATGGTTTGCGGACAAATCCATCCACAAAAAATACGACCAAATGCTACTGTAAAAAGAGCAACAAAAACGACGCCAATCAACATTGAAATCACAAACAAATAGAAGTCTTGTGGCCAAAACGGAAAGCCAAAAATATTAAAACGACGTTCTAATACATTGAACATTAAAAATTGATGGCCACCCACTTTGATAAATGGTGCAATAAAAAGAAAGACGATGAGACCGTAGCTTACTATTTTTCGCTTTTCGTAATAGCGACCACTTGGTTTTTTTGGATATACCCAAGCACGTTTTCCATCATCAGTAAGGGTGCCAATGGTGTCTCTGAACGATTCGTTTTTGGGTGTTTCCATATTTTATTTTTCTTCTACATTTAATGTGGAATCTGTTTTTGGTTCCTTGAAATCAGTAACTATTTGTTCAACTGTTTCACTGTCATCAACCCAAATATCACCTTCAGGAGCTTTAGGTTCAGCAGGTGTGGTTCCTTGAAATATAAGAAGGTAGCTAGCAACTTGTGCCATTTCTGAAGGTTTTAAACTCTGTTTCCATGAGATCATACCTTTTCCGTCTCGACCACCTTCAGAAATTGTTTTAAATACATTTTTAATTCCTCCACCTAAAATCCAGTTTTTATCGGTCAGGTTAGGGCCAATTCCTCCACCACCATCTGCTTTGTGACAAGCCACGCAGTTAGTTTCAAAGATTGTCTTACCATTGCTAAGGTCTGTGGCATCGGCTAATAGTGTTACTGTATTAAAGTCAACTAAATCTTTTGCCGTTTTTTTATACTCTTCAATATCAATTTTGGCCTGAGCAATTTCTGCTTGAAGTTCATCAATTTGAGTATCACCATTGAATACATGGTATTTTACCATATAAACTGCTGCAAAAACAATAGAAGCGTAGAATCCATATGTCCACCAAGGCGGTAAATCATTATCTAATTCTTTAATTCCGTCATAGTTATGATCTAAAATGATGACATGTTCTTGTTCCATAGGTTTTTGACCTAGAGATTTAGAATATAATTTTTGAAGCCACTGTATTAGTTTTGCAGGTGCATTTCGTTTTGCATCGTATCTAGCCTTTTCTTCTGCATCAAGACTTTGATACAATACATTATCTAATGCACTAGTAATTGCCTCTATGGCAATTAAAATAAGAAGTACAAGTAACAAGAATAACGACACTAAAGGTTGCGCTATAAATGTTGGCTCACCTCCAGAATCTATAACAAGCTCTGTAATTGCGAAAATGATAAAGAATATTACAGGTACTCTTAACCATAATGGAATTTTTCTCATAGTTCTGATGGGTTTTGGTTATCTAAAGGGATATTACTCACGGTAGTGATGTAGTCTTTTTTTGCAGTAATTACCCACCAAAATAAGATGACAAAAAAACTGAAAAATATAATTAGGGAAATCAAAGGATATATTTCTATTCCTGCGATGCTTTCCATATGGTTTTTTACAAATTTTAACATGATTAATTAGTTTTGAGTTGTTGAAACGTCCTTAACTTTAATATCTGTACCAAGTCGTTGCAAATAAGCAATGACTGCTACAATTTCTCTATTTCGCATTTCAATGAAAGCATCTCCACCAGCTTGTTTATCTGCTTCATATGTTGATGCAAAATCTGGATCTGTGTATAGGTTTTTTTCAATTTGAGTACCTTGTGCATCCATCAATTGTTGTGCATTAGCAATTTCTTCGTCTGCATAAGGCACTCCAAGCGTAACCATAACTTTCATTTTAGCCTCGGTTTGTGATTTGTCAAGCGCATCTCTTACAAGCCATTGATAAGAAGGCATAATAGAACCAGAAGAGGTGCTTTGTGGATCATACATATGGTTTAAGTGCCAATTGTCGGAGTACTTTCCTCCAATGCGATGTAAATCTGGACCTGTACGTTTACTTCCCCAAAGGAATGGATGATCATAAACAAATTCTCCAGCTTTTGAATATTCACCATAGCGTTCAACCTCATTTCTAAATGGACGTACCATTTGTGAATGACAGCCAACACAGCCCTCTCTTATATAAATATCTCGCCCTTCTAGTTCTAAAGGTGTATAAGGTTTTACACTAGCAATAGTTGGGATATTTGATTTTACTAATAATGTTGGTACAATTTGTACGATACCACCAATAAGTATAGCGACGGTAGCCAAAATTGTTAATTTAACAGGCTTACGTTCTAACCAAGTGTGCCATCCTTCTCCAGCAACACGTCTTTTAGAGACACGCTGAAGCGCAGGAGCTTCTGCAAGTTCATCGGTGACGTTACTACCTTGTACAATAGTGATAATCACATTGACAACCATTATTAAGGTACCCGTAATAAATAGTGTTCCACCAATGGCACGCATCCAGTATAGTGGCATGATTGCAGTTACTGTTTCTAAGAAATTACCATACACTAAAGTTCCATCTGGATTAAACTGTTTCCACATTGCCCATTGTTGAAACCCAGCTACGTACATTGGTAAGGTGTAAAAGATAATTCCTAATGTGCCAATCCAAAAGTGAAGGTTTGCAAGACCTATAGAATATAATTTTGTTTTAAATAATTTTGGTACTAGGTAGTAGATCATTCCAAAGGTTAAAAACCCATTCCAAGCAAGTGCTCCAACGTGAACGTGAGCGATAATCCAATCTGTGAAATGCGCCATAGCATTTACGCTTTTAAGCGATAGCATAGGGCCTTCAAAAGTTGCCATACCATAACCGGTAATGGCGACGACCATAAATTTTAAAACAGGATCTGTACGTACTTTATCCCAGGCACCACGAAGCGTCAGTAGACCATTGATCATTCCTCCCCAAGAAGGCATTAATAACATAACTGAAAATGCCACCCCAAGGTTTTGAGCCCATTCTGGTAACGCCGTGTATAATAAATGGTGAGGACCAGCCCAAATGTAAATAAATATCAATGACCAAAAGTGAACGATTGAAAGTCTGTAAGAGTAAATCGGTCTATTCGCTGCTTTTGGTACAAAATAATACATCAATCCTAAAAAAGGTGTCGTTAAGAAAAAGGCAACGGCATTATGTCCATACCACCATTGCACTAAGGCATCTTGAACCCCTGCATATACTGAGTAACTTTTTAAACCACTCACTGGTAAAGCTAAACTATTAAAGATATGAAGCACAGCGACGGTTACAAATGTTGCGAGATAAAACCAGATGGCTACATATAAATGACGCTGCCTTCTTTTTAATATGGTACCTATTAAGTTCCAACCAAAAACAACCCAAATAACAGCAATCGCTATATCAAAAGGCCATTCTAATTCAGCGTATTCTTTAGACGTTGTATACCCTAGAGGTAGTGTAATCGCTGCGCCAACTATTATAGCTTGCCAACCCCAAAAGTTGATTTTGCTTAAGGTATCATTGAACATTCTTGCTTTTAATAACCGTTGTGTCGAGTAATAGACACCAGCAAAAATCGCATTTCCAACAAACGCAAAAATCACCGCATTGGTGTGTAATGGTCTTAAACGACCAAAACTTAACCAGGAAATTCCGCTGGTCATATTTGGAAATAGAAACATGAATGCGAGTAGTAAACCTACTGACATCCCTACAACTCCCCAAATCATGGTGGCGTATAGGAAATTTTTGACGATTTTGTTATCGTAATGAAACTGTTGAACTTCCATAGTAATTTAATTAGTCTTTTTTGATTTTAATAGATGGTTTTGGTTCCTTTTTAACGAGTTCGTCATCAAAAAGCATTCTAACAGAAGGTGTATAACTATCATCAAACTGTCCTTTTCTCACTGCAGTTATAAATGCAATAAAAAACACAACAGCAATAATAATGCTGATACTTAGTAAAATATATATAACACTCATACCTATTAGAAGTTATGGTTCAAAATTACGTTCGAACGCGTTCTTAAAATATGATTTTTATCATGTTTGGATTATAAATTTTCCTTACCCCAACCCTCTTCAAGGAAAGGGAACTACTATGTGCTTACTCAGTTTCTCTTATCCGTAAAAGCCCTTTCCTTTGGGAAGGATTTAGGATGGGATTTTTCTACCCAAAAGGTTAGTGGCAATAGTGGTAAATACGACGATGCTAATAGAGCTTAAAGGCATGAGAATAGCTGCGATAACCGGAGCTAATTGTCCTGTGACTGCAAAGTAGAGGCCTATAATGTTGTAAATAAATGACAACAGAAAACTCCATTTTATAATCTTGATAGCACTTTTTGAAGCACTAATAAATTTGTTAAGCTGATTGAGTTTTGAAGCATCTAAAATGGCATCACAAGCAGGGGAAAACACATTCACGTTTTCGGATAGTGCAATGCCAACGTTACTTTGAGCTAATGCTCCAGCATCATTTAGACCGTCACCAATCATCAAGATTTTTGCACCTTCAGTTTGATGATATTTAATGTAGTCTAGCTTATCATTTGGTTTTTGATTGAAAATTAGTTTCGTTTTTGAAGGCAACAACTTTTTGAGATTGTCAAATTCACCTTCATTATCTCCAGACAGAATGACTAAATCGTAGTTCTTCTTCAGTTTGTTGAATAATTTTGATAGTCCTTTTCTATAGCTATTATAAAAGGTGTATTTTCCTTTATATTTATTGTTTGCACTAATGTGTACTTGCGTGTTTAGAATTGTAGATTCTTGAGTGCCGACAAAACTTGCTGATCCAATTTTTATATGATTTTCGTTGTAAGTTCCTACAATCCCTTTTCCTAAATGTTCTTCAAAATGATTGAGTGAAATAATATGATGTTCATCCAAAATATCATAAAGCGTTCTGCTTAATGGATGATTAGAACCACGAAGTGTGTTTTTTAATAATGTTTCTTCTGAAGGGTTTAAATCCATTCCATCATATTGCGCTCTGCTTTTTTTGTTGGACGTGATGGTGCCAGTTTTATCAAAAATGATGGTGTTAATCTCAGCCAGCTGTTCAATAACAGAAGCGTTTTTGACGTAGAATTTTAACTTTCCGAAGATGCGCAGTAAATTTCCAAAGGTAAAAGGAGCAGAGAGTGCAATGGCACAAGGGCAGGCAATAATGAGAACTGCAGTGAGAACATTCACTGCTTTTGAAGCATCCGCAAAAAGCCAAAACGTTGTTGAAACAAAAGCAATACTGAGTACTGCTATCGTGAATTTTTTGCTAATTTTATTAGTTAAGGTTGTGAAGCCGTCTTCCTTGTTTTTGCTAAATACATCGTTACTCCACAGCTGTGTGAGGTAACTTTGTTCTACAGATTTTAGCGCTTCCATCTCGATAACTCCAGAGGTTTGTTTACCTCCAGCAAACAATTTATCACCCGATATTTTACTTACTGTTTCAGATTCTCCAGTAACGAAACTGTAGTCAATTCTTGCTTTTCCGTTGATTAAGATGCCGTCAACAGGAATTAGTTCTTCATTTCTAATAAGTAAACGATCACCTTTTTTAATGTCATAGACTTGGATTGGGTGTTCGCCCATTTTCGAAGATATTTTAGTTACCGCAATTGGGAAATACGATTTGTAATCGCGTTCAAAAGATAAAAATGTATATGTTTTTTGCTGAAAGAATTTACCGAGTAACAAAAAGAATACGAGTCCTGTTAGACTATCAAAAAAGCCCGAGCCGAAATCAAAGATGATGTCTACGGTGCTTCTTATAAATAGAACCGCAATACCTAATGCAATTGGGACATCAATGTTTAATAATTTAGATCGTAATCCTTTATATGCTGAGACAAAATAATCATGTCCGGCATAAAAAACAACGGGTAAAGAAAAGGCGAACATTAACCATCGAAATACGGGTTTGTATTGTTCTATCCAAAAACCATCTACTTGAAAATATTCTGGAAATGATAAGAACATTACATTACCAAAGGCAAAGCCAGCAACACCTAACTTATAAATGAGACTTCTATTGACGTTTTGTTGACCGGTTTTAAAATCGTCAAGTGAAATGTAAGGTTCATAGCCAATTGTAGCTAATAATAAAACAACCTCTTTAAGCGATGTGATTTCAGAATTATAGGTGACGCGAACAGTTTTCTTTCCAAAGTTTACTTGAGAAGACGATATATTTGGATTTAATTTATTGAGGTTTTCTAAAATCCAAATACAAGAATTACAGTGAATATATGGAATGTATAAGGTCGTAATTTGTGTGTTTCCGTCGTTAAATTCGGTGAGTTTTTCAATGATATTTTCTTGAGAAAGGAAATCATATTTACCTTGAATTTCTTTTGGGACAGCACCAGGAGCTGCTTGTAAATCATAGTAGCAAGTCAAGTCATTCTCTGAGAAAATCTCATAAACCGTCTTACATCCATTACAACAGAAGTTTTTATCATCAAAGGCTATGATCGCTTTATTGCAATCGTCACCACAGTGGAAACAAGAAATGTTGTCCATAATATTTGCTCATTTATACCTATTACAAAGGTTGAAAATGATGTGGATTTAAAATATGATTTTTATCATGTTTTCATTGTTTTTGAAATGGAAACTTTAGAAATACGAGGTATGAGTAGATGTGAACATTGCATAGCAAGACAATTAAACTCAATGCGAACATTAACTAAGGAGGAGTTAAAACGTGTGTCAGATTGTAAGACCACCAAATACTATAAAAAAGGAGAAGTTATCTTTGATGAAGGAGCGTCTTTAAACGGCGTATTTTGCGTTCGTGACGGTGTCGCTTAATTGACCAAGTTGAGTCCAAATGGTAAAGATCAAACTGTAAAATTATTAGGTAAGGGTGAACTTCTTGGTCAGCGGTCTATAATAAGTGATGAGCGTACCAATTTGAGTGCTGTTGCGCTTAATGATATTGAATTGTGTTATGTACCAAAAGACCAAATAGTTGACCCTTTGCAAAACAATCAAGTATTTTCTTTTGATGTATTACAGCATTTGGCTAAAGATTTACGAGATACTGAAAGCAGTTTAATTGACATGGCACAAAAAACGGTAAAACAGCGCCTTGCACAAGCAATTATGTATGTTGAAAAAACCTTTGATGTGGACGATAGCGGTTATTTAAATTTGATTTTATCAAGAGAGGACTACGCCAATATTGTTGGGACTGCTACTGAGTCTGCAATTAGAATTATCTCACAGTTTAAGAAAGATAATTTGATTTCTACGCAAGGAAAACGGATAAAAATTGAGAATCTCGAAAATCTGAAACGTATCGAATAGTTTTATAAAAACTTTACGATAATTGAATTGAAATAGTTGTATTTTTATACAGCTATGAAAGAACAAAATAAATTAAAAAAAGGTTTCGTTTTTAAACCTTATGAATCTCCACACCAATCGCCTTTTGATAAGCTCTTTGAGATCTTTAAAGAGTTAATTACGCATACGTCTGGAGATTTTGATGAAGCTATTTCTTGGCTTCGAGAATTAGATAAGGAATATGAATTAACGACTGCAGAATACACTATTGAGGATTTTATTGAAGATTTAAAGGATAAAGGGTACATTAAAGAAGAAATCGATCCAGATGGAAACGGTGAAGGAATGGCGATAACCGCAAAAACGGAACGCGCTATTCGCCAACAAGCTTTAGAGCATATCTTCGGAAACATAAAGCGAAGTGGTCAAGGTAATCATAAAAGTAAAGGTGTAGGGCTTGGTGACGAGCATACTGGTGATTTTAGAAACTACCAATTTGGGGATGCTCTAGATAAAGTGTCCATGACCGAAAGTCTTCGTAACGCGCAAATAAATCATGGTATTAATGATTTTAGGCTATCTGAAGATGATTTGGTGGTTGAAGAAACGATGCATAAATCTCAAATGAGTACCGTATTAATGATTGACATTAGTCACAGTATGATTTTGTACGGTGAAGATCGAATTACACCTGCAAAAAAAGTAGCGATGGCGCTTGCGGAATTAATTACGACACGTTATCCTAAAGATACGTTAGATATTATTGTCTTTGGGAATGACTCCTGGCAAATTGAAATTAAAGACTTACCATATCTCAAAGTTGGTCCTTACCATACAAATACAGTCGCTGGTTTACAATTAGCAATGGATTTGTTAAGACGTAAACGCAATACGAATAAGCAAATTTTTATGATAACTGATGGTAAACCAAGTTGCCTGAAGCTCCCTGATGGTCAATATTATAAGGATAGTAATGGGCTTAATCCATACATTACAAATAAATGTTATGCTATGGCAGGTCAAGCTAGAAAACTGCACATACCTATAACCACCTTTATGATTGCTCAAGATCAATACTTGATGCAATTTGTTCAAGAATTCACAAAAGCAAATCAAGGCAAAGCATTTTATACAGGCTTGAAAGGTTTAGGTGAAATGATTTTTGAAGATTATGAGACGAATAGGAAGAAACGTATAAAGGGGTGAAATCTCATCCCAATCTTCCCGGAGGGAAGGAGCAAATAACAAAAAATTTATAATTATTAAAATTTAAAAAGCCCAAAACAGTTCTCTTTCCTTTGGAAAGGGTTAGGGATAGGAATATGAAAATTGAAACTACAAAAACACTAGGAGAATTAAAAAAAGCAGGTTATCAATCAAAATCTATAAAAGATGAATTGCGTAATAACCTGATTGAAAAAATTAAAAATAAAGAAACGACTTTTGAAGGTGTACACGGTTACGAAAACACTGTGATTCCAGAATTAGAGCGCGCCATATTATCAAGGCATAATATTAATTTATTAGGCCTTCGCGGGCAAGCAAAAACAAGATTAGCACGTCTAATGTTGAATCTATTGGATGCGTATATTCCTGTGGTGGAAGGCTCTGAGATTAATGATGATCCACTGCACCCAATATCGCGTTTTGCTAAGGAATTAATTATTGAAAAAGGTGATGAGACACCAATTACATGGATGCATAGAAGCGAGCGTTTTGCCGAGAAATTAGCAACGCCTGATGTCACTGTGGCAGATTTAATTGGTGACGTAGACCCAATTAAAGCTGCGAACTTAAAATTAAGTTATGCAGATGATCGCGTGATTCATTACGGAATGATACCGAGAGCCAACCGTTGCATTTTTGTGATCAATGAGTTACCAGATTTACAAGCGAGAATACAAGTCGCATTATTTAATATTTTACAGGAAGGTGATATTCAAATTCGTGGATTTAAATTAAGACTGCCATTAGATGTCCAATTTATTTTTACTGCAAACCCTGAAGATTATACTAATAGAGGAAGTATCGTAACACCTTTAAAAGATAGAATTGGGAGTCAGATTTTAACACATTACCCAACAGATATTGAAACTGCTCGTTTAATTACCGAGCAAGAAGCTAAAGTTGTAGAAGCTCAAAAAGATTCAGTTATTGTTCCCGATTTGGCACGTGATCTTTTAGAGCAAATTGTATTTGAAGCAAGAGAAAGTGAATTCATAGATTCAAAAAGTGGTGTGAGTGCGCGTTTAAGTATAACCGCTTTAGAGAATTTGTTGAGTACAGCAGAACGTCGTGCTTTGCGTGTAGGAGATGCTAAAACGATGTTGCGATTGAGTGACTTTGTTGGGATTATACCATCAATCACAGGTAAAGTAGAGTTGGTTTATGAAGGCGAGCAAGAAGGTGCTGCAATGGTCGCTTATAATTTAATAGGTGAGGCAGTAAAGAGTTTGTTTCCAGAGTTCTTTCCGAAGATAGAAAAGTTAAGGAAAGAAGATGAAGATACGCCTTATGACGCTATTGTTTCTTGGTTTTTCAACGAACAAGATGGGTTTGAAATCTTAGATGATTTAAGAGATAAAGAATATATGGCTTTATTAGATGCTGTTTCTCCATTAGGAGATTTATTGGCAGAACATCAACCTAACCTTAAAAAAGAGGAGAGTTATTTTGTAAAGGAATTTGTGCTTTGGGCTTTAGTAGAATTTAAGCAGTTGAGTAAATACCGTTTTACTAAAGGGATTCAATTTAAGGACCCTTATGGAAGTTATATTAGTGGGATATAATAACTACGTATCTCTATTGTTAACATTAGGATCGCAGAGTTTAAAAATCTCTGCGATTTTTTTTGTCTTGTTTTTTGTGTTGTTTCGTGATTTAGCGAGGTAAATAGATGTTTATATAAAAAGAGTAATTTTATTTCATGTACACCAAACACTTCTATGTTTTCTTTTGTAGACATAGTGTTTGCATTTTTGACGTTATAGAAGGTCAAATAAACACTATTTTATAATGGTAATTATTGATAAAATAAGGTTTCTAGCTTGGTCTTGTTTTAAGCTGTTTTGACTCAAATTTGAGACTTAATACGTTGAATAGATTATTTTTATGCTGGCTTTTTATTCAGTTATATAGCGTATTTCATCGATTATATTAATTTTTTACGCACTTTATCGAGTTTATATTACACTTTATCTGTATAATTATTATATTTGGCCTTTGAAATTATAACTTTGAGCAGGATGTTGGTATTGTAAATAATTTTTTACAATGAAATATTTGGCCCCAAGCCTATGAAACTTTAATACCTATTTAATACAGCACCAGCTGTTGCGTCGTGTCTTATTTTTCTGAAGACTGTTTTATAGACAACTTTGGACTATCTTATGTCATGCACGTAGTTATTAAACTGGTAATACGCTTCATATTATTTTTTTCAATATCTAATTAATCCAAAATACATTTCGTAATAACGAAAGTATGTCCCTCGTTGTGTCCACTGCTATACATTGTATTAGCATCGATACATCCACTAAAAAATTATTATTAAATAATTAGGGATTTACTTAAACAATGGTGCCATACATCATTAAAAACTATTATTATGAAAGCTATTAACTACTTTGAAAAGTCTATTATCACAAAGTTATTTATTTTAATTTTCTTATTCGTTTTTAATACATTTTTAGCGTTTGCTCAGCAAACTGAAGCTAATAGCTTAACGAACTCTCCCAGTAATACAGTCTCAAATTCGTTAGATATACAACATCTGACTTCAGAGTCGTCTTTGACTACTTGTGAAACTACCGTTATAAACTTCTCAACTTTTGAAAGTGGATTAAATGGATGGACGATTGGCGGTGACGACGCACAAAGAATAAATAATGCTTCATGGTCGTATAATGGAAATTATAGTATAAGATTAAGGGATGATGATGCTAGTGGTAATGCCTCATCAATTTTATCTCCATTATTTAATATTTCGACACTTGACAAAGTAGATTTTAAATTCTTTTTCAAACCTAATGGAATGGAGAATGGAGAAGATTTTTTTATTGAATATAGTAGTGATGCAGGTTCCAATTGGACTATTGTTGGAACTTTTGTTAGTGGTTCCGTTGCAAATAAAACAGCAGATTTTGAGGCGACTACTGCAGCTATAGGATATAGTAAAACAGTAACTATATTTAAAACAGATCATTCGTTTCCAGCCGGAAATAATGCGAGATTTAGAGTGCGTTGTGACGCAAGCGACGATAATGACATGATATACCTTGACGACGTTAAGATATCTGGAGTTTCATTTTGTACACCTACAAAAGCACCAGGAGGAATAACATCAAATTTAGATTTATGGCTAAAGGCCGATAAGTTAAATGGGATCACTCATGCATCAGATGGTTCTCCTGTTAGTCAATGGGTCGATATGGGTAAAGGGAATAATGCAGAGGTTGTAGTTCCTGGTCAAGAGCCAGTTTACAGAAACAGTATTGCACGTAACTTTAATTTTAATCCTGTTATTGATTTTGAGAATAATAATACTACTGCAAATCGTGACATGACCTATATTATTGGTAATGGAAGTAGAGATGAATTGAAAGGAACAGGTGGCTTTAATACAAATGATATGTTTGTTGTATTAATGCCAGACCCTATAATAACAGCGTCAATGATTCCATTAGATACGTTTACAAGTACTGATCCTGACGGCAAGACTTATACTGAGGATATTACTGGGTTTGGGTATGGAGGATATACAGCTAGATTTAATAATGAAAGACTTGCTTATTGTATAGCGACGACTAATGAAACGTCCTCTAGTGATCCTAATTATGAAAATGGTTATGGTAGAGCCGATACTGGGACGGGAACTGATTACAACCAAATACAAATAGTAAATGTTAGACAAAATGCAGCACTCCTAGATATGGAATTGTTCTTCAATGCTAATCAAGTTGGAACAGCAACTAATGATATCGCTAAATATAAAATCATTAATAATGGTAGATATTGGTTGGGAAGAAGTCAGTATTGGAATGGAAGTTTTGATGGTCGTATTGCTGAGGTTATTACTTATAATTCTAGAAAGTCTGATGGTGATTTAACACAAGAGCGCAATAGGATTCAGTCTTACCTTGCCATTAAATACGGTATTACCTTAGGAGTAAATGGTACTTCGCAAGACTATGTGAATAGCAATGGAAATCTCATTTGGGATCAATCTGTTAACGTTGGTTATAATTATGATATTGCAGGTATTGGTAGGGATGATGTTTCAGAATTATACCAAAAACAATCTAGAAGTGTCAATGATGCTGAAGATGGAGGTGGAAGAACAGAAGGAATTATCACTATGGGTTTAGACGATATATACGATACAAATACGGCGAATATAACATCTAATTCCGTAAAGTTCGATAATAGTGAATACTTGGTATGGGGAAATAATGGTGAAGATTTAAATTTAGCGGCATCCACAATATCTGTAAATATGAGTTCAGGTATCTCTCCATCTTTAACTACAAATGTGTCTTTTACAGCAATGAAACGTGTTTGGAAAGTAATGGAAACTGGTGGAGATATTCCTTCAGTAAAAGTTAGAATACCACAAGATGCGATTAGAAATATCATACCTCCAGGCAGCTTTTATATGTTTATATCTAGCACTGGTGTTTTTGACCCAACTGCAGATTATAGAATAATGATATCAGATGGTAATGGTAATCTTGAAACAGATTATGATTTTGATGGGACAAAATACATCACTTTTGGATATGCTCCAAGGGTTGAAGTGGCACGTTCAGTATTGTTTGATGGAAATGTTGACTATGTGGATATGGAAGATGCTTTAAACCTAAATAACTCTGAGTTCACTATTTCGGCATGGATAAAAAGAGATCCATCAGATTTTTATGTAAAATCAATTATTTCTAAAAGAGATAACCCTTTTACTAAAGGTTACGATTTAAGGATTTTAAATACGAATAAAATTCAAATGTTTTGGAAAAATGGATCTGACCAGATTTTAGTATCTAATACTGCTATTCCGAAGAATGAATGGCATCATGTTGCTGTGATTTATGACGGTACTCAAGCTTCTATATATATAGATGGTGTTTTAGATATTTCTGCCAACAAAACTAATCCAATTGATACAAACGAATCTTTCTACATTGCAGCTGCTGGTAAAAATAGTCCGATACAACATTTTGGAGGGAATATTGATGAAGTTCGTATTTGGGATATAGAGCTTACTCCTGCTCAATTGAGATTTATTATGAATCAAGAAATAGAAGACAACTCTAATTTTGTTGCAGGTAAAATAATGCCAATAACAATTTCTAAAAATGATGTAGGATCTATTCCTTGGTCTAAGCTAGCAGGATATTATCCAATGTCGGTGTATACCTATACAAATACGGAAGATGCTTCTGGAAATGGGCATCAAGGTGCTCTTAGGAACTTAAATACCGTAGATAGGCAAACAGCTCCGTTACCATATGCATCGAATACTAATGGCAATTGGGAAACTAGTTCTACATGGGCTAATGGTGCACTTCAGACGATTCCAGGAGCGAAGTCGATTGTGAATTCATCAACGTATATAGATTGGAATATTGTTCAAACCTCACACAATTTGACTTTAGATAATACTTCTATTACTTCTGGAAACAGATCGCTACTAGGGTTATTTGTGAATTCAAATAAAATAACTATTTCGGGAAACAACGCTACAAAAACGGGGTTTGGTTTGACTGTAACGCACTATTTGAAATTAAATGGTGATATCGACTTACAAGGTGAATCGCAATTAATACAAACTATAAAAAGTGATTTAGATATTTCAAGCTCTGGGAGTTTAGAAAAGGATCAGCAAGGAACTAGAGATTTATTTACTTATAATTATTGGTCCTCTCCTGTTGGAAGCACAAGTGCGTTATCTAATAATACAAATTATACAGTGAACTCCATCTTTAAAGATGGTACAAATACGGTTTCACCAATAAATATAAATTTTATAACCAGTGGATATGATGGTAATGCTGGTTCGCCAATTAGTATAGCAGATTATTGGATTTGGAAGTTCGCCAATCAGCCAGATGATATGTATTCAGCTTGGCAACATTTAAGAAGTACTGGTAATTTAAGTCCTGGTGAAGGGTTTACCATGAAGGGTGTAACCAATACTTCTGGGAACGTATCCTTAGAACAAAATTATGTGCTAAAGGGAAAACCTAATAATGGGGATATCACTTTACCTTTAACAGCAGGGAATGATTATTTAGTAGGAAACCCTTATGCTTCTGCAATAGATGCGCACGCTTTTATCATGGAAAATGCGCCTACTATTGAAGGTAGTGGTAATACAACAGGAACATTATATTTTTGGGAACATTGGGGTGGTGGTTCTCATAATTTAGCAGAATATCAAGGAGGTTACGCAACTTATAATTTAGCAGGCGCAGTTCCAGCTGTTGCTTATGGTACAGCAGATCCTGATGTAGACCAAAACTCATTGATAGGAACTAAACTTCCAGGTAGATATATTCCAGTTGGACAAGGCTTCTTTGTCGTAGGAGAAAACACAGGAACTATTAGATTTAATAATAGTCAGCGTATATTTAAAACTGAAGCGACTAATGCATCTACGTTTATGAGAACCGATTCGGCATCTTCAATTAATCAAGGCTCAGAAGGTAATGGAGACCTACGAATGAAAATAGGACTAAAATTTAATTCTATTAATACATATACTCGAAAAATATTAGTTACAGCAGATGAAAATGCAACAATGGGCTATGATTGGGGTTATGACGCAGCGTTATACGAGAACCAAGCAGAAGATATGTATTGGTTGATAGATGACGGTAAATTTGTAATTCAAGGTATTAATAATCTTACAACCGAAACAGTTCTTCCAATAGGCATCCATACATCAGAAGACGGTTCAAATAGTATCTCTATTGATAAATTAGAGAATATACCAGACGCTATGGATATCTTTCTTCATGATATAGAATTAGGATTATATTTTAATCTCCAGGAAGGAGATTATAGTTTTACCTCTCAAGCAGGTATTCATTTAGAGCGTTTTGAAATTGTATTTAACAATGAAGATACCTTAAGTTTAGAAACGGCAGAAATAGAATCAAACATATTAGACATCTTATATGATAAAGATAATAAAGATATCACAATTTTAAATCCTCAAAATTTGAGTATTGAAGGCTACGAGATCATTACAATACTAGGTCAAAGTGTATTAGTCTCAAATGCTTTAACGACAGCGAATGAAATAAAGCTAGATACAAAATCATTAAGTATTGGGGTTTATGTTGTAAAAGTAAAAACCGAAAAAGAACATGTATCAAAGAAGGTTATGGTGAATTAGTTAGTTTTTTAAATTAAGTCAATAAAAAGGCTGCCTCCTAGAGGTGGCCTTTTTGTTTTTAAGATGATCTTATCTTTTGAAGAAAACTAAAAGTATAATCAGCTTTATTTTGTAATTTATTGATATGTAGTAATCTATGTGGTTAGCATTATGTGTTTAAAAGGACTATCACATAATCGATTATATTAACCTTTTTACTCATTTGAACGAGAATGTAATGCAAATTATCGGGTTTGTAATCGATGTACCGTACTTTGATTTTACCTTTGATCTTGTATTGGAATTGTAGCATTTACAATTAAATATTTGGCCCCAAGCCTAGGAAATTAAACATCCATTTTAGTTCCAAAATATTCTTTCAATGCAAGATTAATCCTAATACTTTTCATAAGCGAAGTATTCTCCCTCAAAGTTAAAGGTTTATTTATAAATCTTTAAAACATACAATTATTAATAAAAGAGAATTTAACTAAGCGGTGATGTTTTGCATCATTATTATTAACATGTAATTATGAAAATTATGGTAACAATTTTACTTAAAAATTTTAAAAAATCTTTCGTAGGAGCTTTTATTCTAGTATTAAGTGCCACGAGTTTATTCGCCACTAATCCTTCAAACGTTTCTGATGATTCAGATCAAAGAATGAAGATTAGTCTAATGCTAAATTCTGCTGGTACATACGAAAGAGAATTATTTGTAATGGCAGACGAAAGTGCAACGTCTGGATACGATTCAGGTTTTGATACAGCAATTGATGCAGTGCAAGATGAGGATATGTACTGGTTAATTAATTCAGGAAAATTTATTGAGCAAGGTATCAATGAAATTAATGAAGAAACTATTATTAAAATAGGAATGCATACCTATGCTAATGGTATCAATACGATTTCAATTCATAAACTTGAAAATATTCCTAGTACAATGAAAATATTTATGCATGATAAAACTTTAGGTGAATATCATAGTATTAAAGACGGAGCTTATGAAGTGTATTTAGATGCTGGAGTGTATTTAAATAGATTTGAAATTGTATTTGCTCAACCAGAAACATTGGGTGTCTCTCAAATTGAAACTAGAGAGAATCAATTAGATATACGTTTTTATTATGCAACAAATAAGATTGAAATAGTCAACAATGCTAATATTAATATCGAAAGTGTAAATGTATATTCTCTTTTAGGACAATCTGTATACACGTCGAATATATCAAATTCAAATAATAAAATAAATATCAATACTAATGCCATGAGCACAGGTACCTATATTGTTATTGTAAGTACTGAATATGGTATTAATTCAAAGAAAATTTTAGTTAATTAGTTAGTTTTTCATGTTAGTTTAAAGACCGCTTTCGAGCGGTTTTTTTTTATTTCAATACGATATCGTTTGGAGTAGAAAATCTAAAAGTAAAACCTTATATTCCATAAAACAAACTATTTATCTATCTCATGATTTCATTTGGAAATACAACAACACTTTCAAAACCGTCTTTATCGACAGATGCAATTCCGAAGTAAAAATTATCAATCACAATACCTTCCAAACTAAATTCATTAACATTACCAACATATCTGCTGTAGTCCCAAGTGGGAGATGTTGTATCTCTCCAGTATATCTTGTAGCCCTTGGCTCCATCAACAGTATTCCATTTTAGTTTGACAGACGCTTCTACAATACCACCAATTGCAACTGTAGTTGGCGCAGGAGGAGCAGAGGCTAAACTTGCCATATTAATTACATTTACTGCTGTCAATTTTTTAGCATAACCAAAGTTTACATGCTCAAATGTATCTCCATAATTAATACCATTTTCAGTGCGTATGTCTTGATGCTGTTGTGTGTAATTTTCATGTGCTTCCATAATTCTAATTCCTGGAAACCCTAAATCATTAAATGGTCTATGATGACCACCGCGTCCAAAACGATCTAAACGATAGACCATCATCGGGTTCATTTCTGGCATATAGGTTTTAACGGTGTTGTGGACATATCTAGCTAACTGTCTAGAAATCCCATCAACTTCTCCACCATAAAATCGTCTAGCAGTTCTTTGTTGTTGAGTTTCGTTTGGAGGTACAGGTTCAGAGAATATTCTGAAAGTGCGATTATCAATAATTCCATCTACACCCTCAATATTTCCAATCATGTCATTGTTTAAAATTCCAATAATTTCCCAACCTTTATCTTGTGCATATTTTGCTAACCCTTCCCCACCAAATAAGCCTTGCTCTTCACCAGATAAACCAACATAAAGGATGCTACTTTCAAATTTATATTGTGATAATACTCGCGCCGCTTCAATGGCTCCAGCCATACCAGAAGCATTGTCATTTGCTCCAGGAGCATCTGTTATGAAATCCATAGTATCACTAGCCCGAGAATCTATATCGCCACTCATTATGATATAACGGTTTGGGTATTTTGTGCCTCTTTGTATTGCAATAACATTGACTACCCAAGCATCATGAGGTACACGACGATTATCTTCTTTGGTTACAAAATCTTTTTGGTAAAATACATTGAGGCAGTTTTCACAATCTTTAGAAATAGTCTCAAATTCATTTTTTATCCAACGTCTGGCGGCTCCAATTCCTCGCGTGGTACTTGTGGTATCGCTAAATGTGTTTCTTGTGCCAAACTCTGTTAGCGTTTTTACATCTTGTCTTAATCTTTCTTCGGAAACAGTATCAATAATATCATAGATTTTTTGATGGGTTTGAGCAGAAATACTGGTCACTGCTATGAGAAATAGAAATAGTGCTTTCATAAAAATTATTTATTTTATAAATTTAAAAAATAAGTTTCTTACTTCATCTGTATTTTTGATATAAAACTGAGTAGCATTTTTTTTAAAGCCCAGTTTAACAGTATATACAGATTTTAGCAATTCTTGAAACATGTAGTTATTTGTTCAAACATCAGCTATAAAAAACGTAAAATTATAATTTGAAGTATTAAATAGTTTTGTGGATGCTTAGCCTTTATTTAAGCTATTAAATTTAATGTCAATGTCTTTTTTGCCTCTTAAAACAGTAGGATTATAATTAGAAGTTAAACCTGTTAAATCATTATCAATGGCTATGCTTTCAATTTAAGGGGGTTCTAAGCCTCCTTTTCTATAATATCTAGCCAGAGAGTATCTCTTCTCTTCAATATAAGTAAAGCATTAATAAAATATTTTAAATTAGGTATAATGTTTCCCATTTACCTTTAACGCCTTATCAAGGACCCAAAGTTTCATTAGTTTAACAACCATAAAAATAAATACAATGAATTTCTAAGTTTATTACTTAGTTATAGTAAAGTAAAACGTACTACCTACTCCAATTTTTGAGTCAAACCAAACTTTACCGCCATTAGATACAATCATTTTTTTAACAATTGACAATCCAATACCATTAGAATCTGTTCTGCTATTTAGTTTTTTAAAGCTGTTAAAGACAATATCAAAATGTTTTTCAGCAATACCAATTCCGTTATCTTTTACAGAGAACTGAACATAATCACCATGTTCTTCCCAGTCAATTTTAATGAAGCTCTTTTTATCTATATCTCTGTATTTACAAGCATTTTCTATTATATTTTGGAATATTTGCCTTGTTTTCACCTCGTTTAAATGAATAGAAGGAAGTGGTTTTAATACCTCTATATCTATATCATCAATGACGCCACGATATAAAATATTTATTATAGACTCAACAATTGGCTGCACTTCTGTTGGGTTGTTTTTTGTTTTAGATGTTCTATTTCCAGAATATAACAATGTGCTAGAAATAAGCTTATCCATATCAATCAGAGCACTCTTAATGGTAGAGATATATTCTAAACTTTCTTTGTTTAAATGGTCCTTATTATCTTCATTTAGCCAGTTAATGCATGAGGATACTGTCATTAGTGGTGTTTTAAGATCGTGCGATACCATGTGCGCATAATTAGACAGCTCATCATTCCTGCCCGTTAAATCTGAAATTAAATTTTCATTGCTAACAATTAGAGTTTTTAGTGGAGTAATGTCTAAATGAACACCTATTGAACCAATAACTTCATTTTTAAGATTGGTATTAGGAGCTCCACTAATAAGCCAATATTTTATATCGCCATTTTTAGTAATAACTTCAATTTCGTAAAGATCACCAACTCCGTTTTTTCGGATGCGATTTTTATCATCAATGATTTTTCTATTATTTTTATTTAATAAAATATTTTTAGCTATTTTTCCTACTAGTTCTTCAGAAGTATAACCGCACATCCTAGTAAAAGCATCATTTACACTTATGGTAATATCATTATTATCAACCTCCATTAAGCCTAAGTTAATATTGTCAATAATATTTTTGTACTTCATATTCTGGCGCTCTAAACTCTTATCATAGTTTGTTTGAGAGGTTACATCTTTATATCCCCAAATATGAGCTTGTAGACGTTTGTTGTGAAATATAGGTGTGTAATCTCTCGACACATACCTACCATCTTTTAATTCTAAAATTTCATTTAAAACGACCTGCTCCTTTTTGAGAATGTCATCAATCCTACTAATAAACATGTCTTCAGTAGTAAAATGTGATTTCAGTATTTCTCTAGCAGAACTGCATGTCAAATCAGTTAGTTTTTGTTCGTCTTCAATAGGGATCTTAAACATTTTTAAAAAGCTATAACTCACGTTTTCTATGCTACCATCTGCTGATTCAATGACTCTAGGGATAGAATCGCTTTTGAAAACAATTTCTAATCGGTGCTTAGCTTCTTCTAATTCAATCTGTTTATTTGATTTATCAAGTTCATTAATCGCATTTTTTAAATAAAGACTGATTAAAGTAGAGATTTTGGATAAAACGTCTAATTGTTGTTTGCGAAAGAAATGTTTTTCAGGATGCTCAGCATCAATTATTCCAACTAATTCATCACCTAATAAAATGGGAACTGTAATTTCAGAAAATCGCATTTTACCATCAGCAATATAATTTATATGTTTACTAGTGTCCCGTATAATAATACCTTTTTTACTTATTGCGACACTACCTACTATGCCTTGGTTAGTTTTAAATTTTAGCATGTTCTTTATTTTCTTGTTGCTATCCAGTTTTTCACCAGTAGCAGCCATTTGAACAAGCTCTTCATTGATAAAGGCATAAAAAACACAGTCGTCAGTGCCTAGGAATTCCGCAATATGTTTAACGAGATTTGAGGCATTACTTTTAATATCATCAGTGGCAAATAAATCTTTTAGAATCAAAGTTTCAAAATATAATATTTTCTGCTGCTCTTTGAATTTTTTGTTTCTTAAAGTCTCTTTAGTGATGTCTCGAACGATGGTTTGATAGGCGTAGGGTTTGTTTTTTGAATTAATTAAAAGTCTCGCTTTTATGGTTACATATTTTTTTTCTTTTTTCTTATTTATAAAGTCAAATAGAAGTAATTTTTTTTCATTATAACTCTCTTTTTTAAAGAGTTTATAAAGTTTTTTTTTGTTTCTCGTACTGAGGTAGCTTAAATCTTTTGGTGTCTCTTTTTCCGAAAACCCAATGAGCTTAAGTGCTTCCCTATTGATTTTTAAAATATTACCTTTAAAATCAACAACAATTAAGGCTTCGACTAGATTATCTAAAAGATTTTGTTGAAACTCTTCTTCGCTTAACAGGCTTTTCGATAGAGAAATATTTTTATTATAGAAGTCTATAAGCTGTTTTTCAATGAAACCTTCGGCAACCTCTTTGGCTTTGCGTTCTCTTTTGAGTGCTCTTGTTAAGATGTTTATGTTAGCAGTATTAGGAATCACAGATTTCTTTATTTGGAATAATTATTTTAATGCTTTAAAATTAAATTTCACAAATTATGTTAATAATTGGATATCTAATTTTACGCCTTCGTTTTTGTCATAGGAGTCATCTATAATAACAGAGCCTTTAACGTTAAAGTGATTCAATGACTCTTTTATCAAACCAATTGCAAAATAAGTTAGACCTCTTGAAGATTTATAAATGAGGGTTAGCTTATTATCAGTTCTGTTCTTAATTTTAAAAGTGGGTAGATCGGCATCATTATATATTTTTTTTACTTCAATATGAATATGATTTTCTATGCTCGCAAGAAAATCTAATGGTTTCGAATAATTTTGAGTAATATATGCATGCTTACAGATAAGATATGGAAAAACAAATTTTCCGAATTTCTCTAAAAGGACGACTTCTTTTATCTCTGTCTTCTTTGAAAAATACGTTAAAAGTGTAATCAATTCATTATAGTCATAGCTATTAAATGCACTGTAAACTCCACCTGAGGCTATATTGGTGTTTAAAATCATTTCGTCTACCATTTCTAATCCATGAGATTTTTCGACAAAATCCAAAAAATTAGTAAATATAAATCCCTTCATAATTTTATTTTAATTATTAAAATGATGTCTTCCAAATGATGATCTCCAATAATCTAAAATTAATAGGATATTATTATTATATTTTTCATAGTCAACTTCTTTTATAAAATAACCAGAGGCTCCTAAACGTTCGCATTTTTCATAGTCGTCAATATTATTGGACGTCGTAAGAATAATAACAGGAATGCATTTTAGTCTATCATCATTTTTGATAATAGATAGAAGTTCTATGCCATTCATTATTGGCATATTTAAATCGAGTAAAATAAAATTAGGTAAATTTGACTTGGTATTGGTTAATAGTTCTAGGCCTATTTTACCATTTACAGCGACCTCAATTTCTAAATCTGAATGTTTAGAAATTATTCTTTTTAAACCGATAACAGCTATTTTGTTATCTTCTACAATGAGCACTTTCATGGATATTCAATTAAAGAATTAATAAGACTAGGGATACTCATTGTACTGATAGTGCGGTTGTTTTTGTTAAAAAGTAAGGATTATAGGTGGTGTAAGATTTCTCTGTATAAAGTTAAGTTACAATAAAAAATGGATTTAGAATTGTTCTGGGGTTATTTATTTAAAAGTATTTTTATTTTAAAACACTAAATAGCTAATATTCAATATATTATAAAACACCTGAAATAGGGGGCTTAAATAATACAGATTCATTAAGATTAATTGATTTTCACCTATAGATTGAACCTAATGGCTAATAATAGTTACACTCATTTTGTCTTTTTTAGGTTGTATAGAGGTTATAATATAAATGTAATGAGTGTTTTGTGTAAAAATAAAATTTAAAATTTTTATCATTATAGTTTTATAGTATCGCCTAAAAATCGCTATTAGTTTTAGCTGACATAATAAATCCGTCTACAATAAAATTATAATGTTATTTCTGTTTATCATTTTCTATTTTACCTTTAAAAGCATAAATTTGAATATCATAGAAATGCTGATTAAAAAATGTTTATTTTATGAATTGAGATAATAAATGTCTTACTTCATCTGTGTTTTTGATATAAAACTTAGCGCTAGTTTTTTTAAATCCAACTTTAATAGTATAGGCAGACTTTGGTAATTCTTGAAACATATATTCATCAGTCCAATCATCGCCTATACAAATCATAAAATCATAATTTGTAGTATTAAGTAGTCTCGAAGACGCTCGGCCTTTATTCACACTGCTAGATTTAATTTCAATGACTTTATTCCCTTTTAAAACAGATAGATCATGATTAGAAATTAAACTTGTTAATACAGTATCAATTTCTGTGGTTCTAATTTGAGCAAGTTCTGGGTCTGCTTTTCTATAGTGCCACGCCAAAGAGTACCTCTTTTCTTCAATAAAAGTTCCAGGAGTTCTGTCAACAAACGTCTCTAAAATAGGTTTAATGTGTTCCATCCAACCATTTTTAACACGTTCTAAAGCTTCCCAATCTTCGTTAGGTATTTTTAACCAAACACCGTGGTCGGTGATAAGCTTATAATCTTTATGGGCAAACCATGATGTAAATGTTTCTCTATCTCGTCCGCTAATTAGAACGACATCATTTTTATCATCAGATTGAAGGGTGTCTAACAATGCATATAATTGTTTATCTGGACTTGCCTCTTTAGGATTGTCCTTAAAGTTCACCAATGTGCCATCATAATCTAATAAAAATAATCGACGCTTAGCTGTATTAAATTTTAAAATCATGTCGTGCTGAATTTCCGAATTCAAGCGTTTAGCAATTATAACAGCACCTAAGTTTTTAGTCGCTTGAAGTGATTTCATAAATTCCTCTGCCCATTTTTCAACAGTATAACGTTTTAAACGTTTTTGAAGAATTTCCATTCTGGAACGCTGCTCTTCTAAGGGCATTTCTAAAGCTTGTTTTAGGGTATCTGCTATTTGCTCAAAATTATTAGGATTTATAAGCATGGCTTCATTCATTTCTTTAGAAGCACCAGCCATCTCGCTTAATATTAATACACCGTCTTGTTCAGTTCGTGTGGCCACATATTCTTTTGCGACAAGATTCATACCATCTCTCACCGGTGTTATCATTGCAATGTGTGATGAGGTATATAGGTCTATAAGGTTTTCGAATGGCATTGAGCGGTAAAAATACCAAATTGGAGTCCAGCTTACAGTTGAAAATTGACCGTTTATACGACCTACAAGTTCATCGGTTTCACGTTTAAGTAATTGATATTGAGGTACATTTGATCTTGACGGAACTGCTAACATAATTAGGCGAACTTTTTCTTTATACTCAGGATATTTATTAAGAAAATATTCAAAAGCACGAATCCGGTTTGGGATGCCTTTTGTGTAATCCATACGATCAATAGATAAAATCATTCGTGCATCTTTGCTCGACTGAATATGGTCATCTAATCGTTTTTGAAGTTCAGATTTTTCTTCTTTTTTTTGTTTTAGAGCAGATTGATGAAATTTATTATAATCAATTCCCATAGGAAACGAGTCTACTTTCACAACTCGATCATCATAAGTAATTTCATTAAAGTTAACATCCAATCTCAAAATTCGTTTTACTGAGCTCAAAAAGTGACGTTGATAGTCGTATGTATGAAAACCAATTAAATCAGCGCCCAACATGCCATGAAGTAATTCTTCGCGCCAAGGAAATGTTCTAAATATTTCATAGGAAGGGTATGGGATGTGTAAAAAGAAACCAACGGTCGTATTGGGTTTTTTGTCTTTAATAAGTTTTGGAACTAATAATAATTGATAATCATGAACCCAAACCGTATCTCCATCTTCTATATGCTCTAAAACGGCATCAGCAAACTTTTGATTAACCGCTTTATAAGAGTCCCAATACGTATTTTCAAACTCAGTATATTCCATGAAATAATGAAATAAAGGCCATAGCGTTCGATTGCTAAATCCATAATAGAAATTTTCAAGATCGTTTTGTGTGAGTGATACGGTGTCACATTTTTCCTTTTTAATAAGCGCTTTTACTTGTTTTGATAAGTCACTATTTAGCTCTTCTTCTGTTAGGCCAGACCAGCCAATCCAAAGGCTGTTTCCTTCTTGATGTATAGTTTTTAATCCGGTGGCTAATCCCCCAACACTCGGTTTAACTTGCAGTTGATTGTTATCGATTTTTATTTGTAGTGGCAATCTGTTTGAAACAATTATTGTTTTATTCATCCTAAATATTTTGATTATCGATAGCTTTTTTATTATTTTTATTTAAACTGTATTGTAAACACTTAATATAAAAAAAAGATTTGAATAATAACTTAGACTACGGAATAATCGGAAATTGTAGAAGCGCTGCCTTAATTTCGAAAAAAGGATCGCTAGATTGGTGTTGTTTGCCTGAGTTTGATTCCTCATCGGTTTTTGCAAAATTATTGGATGATGATATTGGCGGAAGTTTTGAGTTTCTAGTGTCAAAAGAGTACTCTATTTTACAAGCGTACGTTGAGAATACTTGTATTCTAGTCACCTGTTTTTATTCTGAGGAAAACAGCTTTGAGGTACATGATTTTATGCCACGCTATAAAAAGGAAAATGGAGATTACTATGCTCCTCCTGAGGTTATTAGATATATTAAACATATTAAAGGGCAACCTAGGTTTAGAGTTAAATATAATCCAAAACTCGAATATGCTTTAGATAAAACCAATACCTATATTAAGAAAGATTTTATTGTAAGTCTTACCGATAAGGAAAAATTTGACTCGCTTTTTCTATATACCAACTTGGATAAGAAAGCTGTAGTTCATGGAGAAGAAATTACTTTGAAATCCGATGGATACTTTCAGGTTGGTTACAATGAAAAACTACTTATGTCTACATCTAAAGAGGTGTGCATAGAGTTAGATCGCACCAAAGCGTATTGGCTTGATTGGATGGAACGTACACCTACTTATAAATCTTATAATGCTGAGATTTCTAGAAGTGCGATGACCTTAAAACTGCTCAGTTATGAGAAAACAGGCGCTGTTTTAGCTGCAGTTACGACCTCTTTACCAGAGACTATTGGAGAGGTTCGTAATTGGGATTATAGGTTTTGTTGGATTAGAGACGCCTCTATGGTGATAAAAGTAGTGTCTTATTTAGGGCATAAACGTATGGCTAAACGCTATTTGAGTTTTATAACTAATTTGATTCCTGATAAGGATGAGAAACTCCAAATTATGTACGGTATTAATGGTGAAAAGCAATTGACAGAGTTACAACTAGATCATCTTAAAGGCTATATGAACTCTAAACCGGTACGCATAGGTAATGCTGCTTTTTCACAACGTCAAAATGATATCTACGGTATTTTAATGGATGTCATCCATCAACAATTAGTTAAATTTAATACAGATATAGAGAATGGAGAGGAACTTTGGTCCATAACAAAAGGTATTGTTTGGGTGGTTAATAAACATTGGCAAGAACCAGATAAAGGAATTTGGGAATTTAGAACAGAAGATAGGCACTTTACATTTTCAAAAGTACTATGTTGGGTAGCGATTGATAAAGCTATTAAGGTTGCCAAAATTTTAGGTAAGGAGCATAAACTTAAAAAATGGTTGCCTTTAGAGAAACAAATTAAGGACGACATCATGAACAATGCTTGGAATGATGATGCACAAGCATTCACGCAAAGTTATGGGTCAAAAGATTTAGATGCTTCAGTGTTACTAATGGAACCTTATGGGTTTATTTTAGCAAAGGATCCCAAGTATGTTAGTACCGTTAAAGCAATAGAGCGTGATTTGAGTAATGACGGATTATTATATCGCTATAAAAATGAAGATGATTTTGGATTACCGTCCTCATCTTTTACGATTTGTACGTTTTGGTTTATTAATAGCCTGTATAAAATTGGTGAAGAACAAAAAGCTAAAAAACTGTTTGATCAATTATTGTCCTATAGCAATCACTTAGGCTTGTTTAGTGAAGATATCGATTTTAAAACTAAACGTTTGTTAGGTAATTTTCCTCAAGCGTATTCGCATTTAGCGCTTATTGAGACAGCAATTAATTTATCAAATATTACAGAAGAAGAAAAAGAAAAAGAGGGTATGCATTGATCCCTATTCTATTAATAATAAAGTTCCAAATATATTGGCATCTATGTATCCTTGATTTTTATCCTCACCCGCAACAGCGATTGATCCGATAAAACTCTCTCGTTCATTACTGTTATCATTATCGCAATACGCTAAGGCAAAACCGATGCGTTTATTTGGTTTTAATTCAACTGTTGAGTTTTTGTTATCATCATTGTAAGAATCATCAAATACTAAAATTTTCACTTCCCAGATAGACGTATTGCCAGTAGTGATACGTTTTGATTCTAGATGAGAATTGTAAAGTTTTCCTTTTTCTTTAGGAGACATATCTACGACGTTTCCGTCTAATGCGATATGGTATGCAAATGCATTATGAGTAAATTGATGATTACCACCACTGTTGTCTTCATCTATAAAAATTTCTAAGCAGTCATCATTCCACCATGCAACTAATGGGTCTTTCTCTGTGTCTAAAAGAATATCATCTTTGATTTCTGCTAAAAGATAAAGTGCCTCATTAGTCCAAGTGAGTTTGTATTTCCCAGATAAATCTACTTCTGTATATGGATTCCCTAACCATAATTGATCTAAAGGATACCACTTTTGGGTTTCCCAAATAGGCTCATCCGCTTTGCCATCAATTACAATATTTGTATGTGCTTTGCTAACTTTTATTAATTGCTTTTCTTGCTTTGTAATTTTAGGACTTACAGGAGTTGTGGGTTCTTTACATTCAATAGAGATCATAATAATTAATGCCAAGCATAAGATGTTTTTCATTGGGATTACTTCTTGTAATTGAATTTCACGAGTTCTATGTCTCCATTATCATTTTTGATATCTACGTACACATTCATTTCGTTTTCGTTTACCTTTTCAAAACTCATGCCCTCAAAAATCACTTGAGTTGGTGTGATTTTAATTAAAGGGAAATCTACAGTTTCGTTTTTAGTTTCCCAGCCTTTCAAATCAGTATCAAAATGCTTTAACTGAAGGATTAGTGAGTTTTCTACTTCTCTAATAATTTCAATTTCATAAAAGGATACTTCACCGTCATTAATAAGTTTAAATGTGGCCATCATGGAACCTCCAGAAGGTTCGCTCCAATTTTCTTCGGTTTGGCCACCAAATGCTTCGCCTTTCCAATTCCCTGAGATCCATTTGATATTTTCAAGTTTAGGAGCAAGTGAATCCACTATTTCTATATCTTTTTCTGTTTGAGCAGATACAGATAAACTTAGTAAAAATAGGAGGCTATATAAATAGTTCATGAGCTGTTTTTATTGAATAAAAGTGACCTTAGTTATTTTACCATTCTCTATTTCGTATATGGCTACAGCGTTAAAAACTTCACCGTTTGCAGTGACTTGCTCTTCATCGATGACCTTATTACCAATAACAATTCGTTTTTTTACCAAAGCACTTAAATCTGTGGTGCGATCAAACCAGTCTTTGTAACTTTTTCTCATGGCATCTTTACCTTCAGTTTGCAACTTGTTAGGATACGCATATAAAGTAACATCATCTGCATAGTCTTTCATAAACGCATCGATATTTCTAGCGTTGTAGGCGTCAAGATTTCTTTGAACTATGGCCTCAACTTGAGAAGCTTCTGTAGAGCTTTCTGTCGCAGGTTCTTCATGTTCTGTACTTTGATTTTCGGTTGTTTTTTGTGTTTCTTCGGAAACTTGAGTTTCAGTATTAATAGCGCCAGCAATTAAAAGTTTTGTTCCTTCTGGATTAGTTGACAAACGTGTTATTTTTAGTATTCCTTCAGAAGATAAATTGGCGACTTGTTTCCAATCGTTATCTTTCTTCAACGTTAATTTATAGAGTACGTTATCTTTTCCGCTGAAAATCGTTTTATTATCCAACCAGCAAATATCTTCAACACCTGTCATCGTATTTGCAATAACTGTAGTGACTCCTGTTTTTGGATTTAGAGACTTTATTTGCCAGTTGTTGTCATCCTTTTTTGCAATATAACTTATGAGATTAGAATTTGGGATTCTATGAAATGATCGGCCTACGTTAGTCACGTATTTTCTACTTGTATTATCCTGTAAATTAGTAACAAATAGGTTTAAATCATCTCCTTCAATAACAGCAGATACTACAGTATTTTCATCAAACCATGTATAATATGCAACAACTAAATCCTGTATGAGCTCAGTAGAGTCACCGTTACTCATGTTGTAAGTATATAAACGTTGTTTCCCATCTGTATCTAATCGTACTGCTGAAATGTTGTTTTTCTTCGGAATTTTTAAAGGGGTGTATTCGCCTCCCTCCGAAAAATTAAGCCATGATTTTGAATCATAACGCATATCATATTTTGCAATATCTGTTTGATTATTTCTAGTGGAAGCAAATACAATATAACGATCATCTAAAAAAGAAGGCTGATTATCGTAGCCTTGATTATTTGATAGATTTTTGGCATTAGACAGTTCAATTTTTGAAGTCGTAGCTTCTACGTCATACAAGAAAATCTCTGTATTGGATTGTGCATTAACAGATGGGATTCCAATAAAAAAAGTGAACGTGAAGTAGATGAATTTCATAAGCGCTTATTTTAGATAAAGATATGAAAGTTTTGATATGGCTTTTATTAAAATTTGGTGGTTTATATTTTATTACTACATTTGTAGTATTAAAACTATGATTGTGGATATAAAACAGCTTAATAAAACCGAATTGCAAATCATGAAATATCTATGGATTCTTAAAAAAGGATTCATGAAAGATATTGTAGAGCAATTTCCAGAGCCCAAACCAGCGTATACGACGATTTCAACGTTATTAAAGCGTATGTGTGATAAAGATTATATAAGTTTTGAGAGGCTGGGAAGAGATAAACAATATTATCCTGTTTTAAAGAAAAATGATTATTTCTCTAAGCAAGTGAATGGGATGATCACCCATTTTTTTAATGATTCTAAATCTCAATTTGCTTCATTTTTTACGAAAAACGCAGATTTGTCGGTACAAGAATTAGAAGCGCTTCAAGAGCTTTTACAAGAGAAAATTAACAATAAAAAGAAGTAAATGATGGATTACGTTTTTTATACGGTCGTAAGTTTAGGATGTTCGTTCTTACTTTACTTTTTTATTCTGAAAAACCAAAAGACCTTTCAGTTTAATCGTTTTTTTTTCTTAGTAAGTGTCTCGCTTTGTTTGTTAGCTCCAGTACTAGAAATTAATACGTTTGAAGCAGTACCTAGCTTAACTGAAATATCATTTAAACCTTCCGTAGAAAATAGCATTTCCGAAGCGCTTGTAAATATTGGAACTACAGTAGAAACTGAAACGTCTAACTTTACATTATTTGCTATGCTTTGGTATTTGTACCTATTTATATCTATTGGTTTTCTTTTAAGATTTATCAAGAATTTATATGACATTATAAAACTTACAAAGCAAAATCACTCAAGTATTGGGAATTTGAAATTAGTGGAGACTAACGACCATAAAAATGGGTCTAGTTTCTTTAACTATTTGTTTATTAATTCTGAAAGTTTAAATGATGAAGACTATTCTAAAAGTGTGATTCAACATGAACTTGTGCATTGTAATGAAAAGCATACAGTCGATGTTATCTTTATAGAACTATTACTCTGTTTCTTTTGGTTTAATCCATTTATGTGGCTTTATAAAAAGGCGATGGTTCAAAATCATGAGTTTATTGCAGACAGTCAAACCGTACAATCAGGAATAGATCTCGAAACCTATTCTCAAACCATTATAAAATCAGGACACAAGGAATACCATGTTCCTTTGACTAGCGGATTTAATTTCATTCAAATCAAAAATCGAATCATTATGTTACATCAATCAAAATCATCTTTATTACAACGCACTTTAAAAATCACTTCAGTTGTATTACTTTTTTCATGCATTTTTGTGTTTAGCTGCACTTACAAAGAAATAAATAATGACCCGTTAATAGTGGTTATAGATGCTGGACATGGTGGGAAAGATTCTGGTAATTCTATTGAAAAGGATATTGTTTTAGACATATCTAATGTCTTAGCGTCTCTAGCCGACGAAAAAGTTAAAATCATACAAACGAGAAGTCATGATGAATTTCTAACATTAAGAGAACGAACAGATTTTATAAATACTACAAAGCCAGATTTGTTTTTGAGTCTGCACTGTAATGCAAGTCAAAATAAATTAGTTAATGGAGTGGAAGCGTATTATGACTCAGAAAGTACACATAACAAAATAACGCTTACTTATGCTGAAATTTTAGTGGAACATCAATTGGATCATTTTTCAAATAGAGGTGTTAAGACAGCCAAACTTTTTCTATTAAATAATACAAAGGTGCCCGGGATTTCACTTGAATTAGGGTTTTTAACTAATGAAAATGATAGAAAAGTACTTACGGATAAAGAGCAACAAGTGAAAATTGCTAAGGCTATATATGAGGGTCTACTGGAGATAAGAGATTTATAGTAAGATCTTCAATGTAAAAAGCCAATTCAGTAATTGAATTGGCTTCTTATTAATATTAAGGAATTTTGATTTCGGTATTATACTAAAAGCAATATTTACCCTCTGCTTTTACTTTCTCAGCAATCTCATTACGTAAATCAACGATATCTGGGAAGTTTGTATACTTCGTGAAGCGTTTAAGTCCCATTAACATCATACGTTGTTCGTCCCCTTCAGCAAAAGAAATAATACTTTCTTTTCCTTTGTTTTCAATCAAACTTACTGCATTGTATAGGTATAATTTAGACATTGCTATTTGTACAGCTTGTGCTTTTGCACTAGTACGTTTTACGTTTTTCTCAGTTCTTAATAGAGTAGATTCTGCCATGTAGATTTCAATTAAGATATCTGAAGACGCAATTAATAACTGTTGATGTTTATCTAAGTCTGTACCATACTTTTGAACAGCAGCGCCTGCAACCATTAAGAATACTTTTTTAAGTCTCCCAAGTATTGCTTTTTCTTCTGAAAATAACTCCGAATAATCTGGTGTTTCAAAAGAAGGGACACCCATTAATTCGTTAGCTACAGCAGTTGCTGGTCCTAATAAATCAACATGACCTTTCATTGCTTTCTTTACTAACATACCAACAGCTAACATTCTGTTGATTTCGTTAGTTCCTTCATAGATACGTGCAATACGTGCATCTCTCCAAGCAGATTCCATAGGTGTTTCTTCAGAGAAGCCCATACCACCAAAAATTTGAATCCCTTCATCTGCACAGTTTTGTACATCTTCAGAAACGGCTACCTTTAAGATGGAACATTCAATGGCATATTCTTCAACACCTTTAAGTTCTGCCTCTTGGTGTGTATTTCCTGCAGCTTCACGTAAAGCAATTCTATCTTCAATATTTTTAGAGGCTCTATAGGTTGCAGATTCACCAGCATAAGCATCAGTCGCCATTTTAGCTAACTTCATTTTAATAGCTCCAAAATCTGCAATAGGTGTTTTAAATTGTCTACGCTCCATAGCGTATTTTACGCCGTATGTTAAAATTCTTCTTTGAGAATCTAAACAAGCAGCAGCTAATTTAATACGACCAACGTTAAGTGCGTTCATTGCGATTTTAAATCCTTCACCACGACCGGCTAGCATGTTTTCGATTGGTACTACAGTATCATTGAAGAATACTTGACGCGTAGAAGAGGCGCGAATACCTAATTTATGTTCCTCTTCACCCATAGTGATTCCATTTGCAGCATCATTTTCTACAATAAAACTTGTAATGTTTTTATCACCTTCAATACGAGCAAAAACGATCATCACGCTACAAAAACCAGCGTTAGAGATCCACATTTTTTGACCGTTGATTTTATATGATTTACCGTCTTCTGTGAGTTCAGCAGTTGTTTTACCTGAATTGGCATCAGATCCTGCACCTGGTTCTGTTAAACAGTAAGCTCCAAACCACTCACCAGAAGCTAATTTAGGTACATATTTTTGTTTTTGAGCTTCAGTTCCGTACAAGGTAATTGGCATAGTTCCAATACCAGTATGCGCCCCAAATGCGGTACTAAAAGATCCAGTACCACTAGAGATATAGTCACATGTTAATACTGTAGATACAAAGCCCATTCCCATACCACCATAAGCTTCGGGGACAGCCACACCTAAAAATCCTAATTCACCAGCTTTACGCATAACGGCTTCAGTTAATGCATAATCTTTATTTTCAAAACGCGCCTTGTGAGGTATGATTTCACGGTCGTTAAATTCCGTAACTGCATCTTTCATCATATTTTGCTCTTCTGAAAAATCTTCAGGAGTAAATATATCTTCACATTTTGTTTCCTTTACTAGGAATTGTCCACCTCTTAATAATTCTTTTTCTTGAGTTGCTTCCATAACTATGATATAATCTTTTTGTTCTTTTTTTTATTTGTCTTTTTGTCTTGATCTCTATCTTTTTAAGAAAGAAATTCAAACACACCGCAAGCACCTTGACCAGTACCAACACACATCGTTACTGCGCCATACTTACCTTGCATGTTTTGCTTACGCATTTCATCAAATAATTGTACTGATAGTTTTGCTCCGGTACAACCTAATGGGTGACCTAAAGCAATCGCACCACCATTGACGTTAATGATATCAGGATTTAAGTTTAATTCACGAATAACCGCTAGCGATTGAGAAGCAAAAGCCTCATTCAATTCAATTAATGATAAATCGTCTTGTTTTAAACCGGCTTGCTTTAATGCTTTCGGTATGGCTTTTACGGGACCAATTCCCATAACACGAGGCTCAACACCTGCAGCTGCATAATTTACTAGTCGCGCGATTGGCTCAAGATGTAACTCTTTAACCATAGCTTCGCTCATGACCATAACAAAGGCTGCACCATCACTCATTTGTGATGAGTTACCAGCTGTAACACTTCCTCCAGCAGCAAATACTGCGCGCAATTTTGCTAAAGCTTCTTTACTAGTTCCAGCACGAGGACCTTCATCTTTATTTACAACGTATGATCTTGTTGCTTTTTTACCATTTGAATCCACATAAGTTTCATCAACAGTAATTGGTACAATTTGATCTTGAAAACGATCCTCTTTTAAAGCTCGCAATGCTTTCATATGTGAATGGTATGCAAATTCATCCTGATCTTCACGAGAGATTTTAAATTGGTTGGCAACCGCCTCCGCAGTATTTCCCATTCCCCAATAATAATCTTCGTGACCATTTTTTACAATGGCATCGTAATTTAATTCTGGTTTAAAACCGGTCATAGGAACGCTACTCATGCTTTCTGCACCACCAGCGATAATACAATCTGCCATTCCCGCTTGAATTTTGGCTGTTGCCATACCAATAGTTTCTACTCCAGAAGAGCAAAAACGGTTAACAGTTACTCCAGGAACATCTACAACTTCTAATCCCATTAAAGAGATTAAACGTGCCATATTTAATCCTTGAGCACCTTCTGGCATTGCATTACCAACGATAACATCATCAATACGCTTAGGGTCTAGACCTGGCAATTCCTTCATCATATATTTGATAGTTTCGGCGGCCAATTCATCTGTTCTTTTAAAACGGAACACGCCTTTTGGTGCTTTACCAACTGCGGTTCTATATGCTTTTACTATATATGCTGTTTTCATTTTCTTAGTTTCTTAAAGGTTTACCTTTGGTTAACATATGCTGAATTCTTTCCAAAGTTTTACGTTCTGTACAAAGCGAAAGGAAAGCTTCACGCTCTAAGTCTAATAAATATTGCTCGCTTACTAAAGTTGGCTCAGACAAATCACCACCAGCCATAACATAAGCTAGTTTGTTAGCAATCTTCATATCGTGCTCGCTAATGTATTTAGAGTCTTTCATAGAATCTGTACCGACCATGAACATGCCTAAGGCTTGTTTACCAAGTACTAATACATCCTTTCTGTGAACAGGTTGTGTGTAACCAGCTTCTGCCATTAATTTAGCATGTGCTTTCGCAGTTGCTAGTTGACGATTTTTATTAACCACAACAACATCCTTTCCTTGTTGCATCAACCCTAAGTCAAATGCTTCATAAGCAGAAGTTGATACTTTTGCCATACCAATAGTTAAAAAGTATTCTTGAAGTGTATTTAATTGCACATCACCTTTTCTAAAGGTATCTGATGCTCTTAAAGCCATTTCTTTAGAGCCACCACCACCAGGGATAACACCTACACCAAACTCCACAAGTCCCATATAAGTTTCTGCTGCTGCTACAATTTTATCTGCGTGTAATGAAATCTCACAACCACCACCAAGTGCCATTCCGTGAGGAGCAGAAATTGTAGGGATTGAAGAATAACGCATGCGCATCATCGTATCTTGGAAATATTTAATTGCTGCGTTTAGCTCGTCATACTCTTGCTCTGCAGCCATCATGAAAATCATGCCTATATTTGCACCAACAGAGAAATTAGGACCTTGATTACCAACAACTAGTCCAGCAAAATCTTTTTCAGCCATATCAATAGCTTTATTTAATCCTGCTAAAACATCACCACCAATCGTATTCATTTTAGATTGGAATTCTACATTAAGAATACCATCTCCTAAATCTTGAACAGAAACACCAGAGTTTTTGAAAACTTCAGTTGTTTTTCTAACATTATCTAAAATGATAAAACTGTCTTGTCCAGGAATTTTTTCTTGTATTTTCTTCGGAATATCATAACTAAATGTTGCACCATCCTGAATAGAGTAGAAGCTGTCGCTTCCTGAAGCAACCATGTCATGAACCCAATCTGCAGATTTTAAACCTTCAGCTTCCATCATTTCAATTCCTTTTTCAACACCAATGGCATCCCAAATTTGGAAAGGACCATGTTCCCAGCCAAAACCAGCTTTCATTGCGTCATCAATCTTATAGAGCTCATCAGTGATTTCAGGAATACGATTTGAAACGTATGCGAATAATGCTGAAAAACTCTTTCTGTAGAACTCTCCTGCTTTATCTTTTCCTTTTACTAATACTTTAAAACGATCTGCAACTCTATCAATCGCTTTTGTTAGTTCTAAAGTCGCGAATTTTGCTTTTTTTGAGGGTCTATATTCAAGAGAATTTAAGTCTAGTGATAAAATTTCAGAAGAACCATCGTCATTTCTGATTTTTTTGTAGAATCCTTGTCCGGTTTTACTTCCTAACCATTTATTTTCCATCATGGTATTGATGAACTCTGGTAATTCAAACAACTCTAAACGTTCGTCTTTCGGACAGTTTTCTCTAATTCCGTTTGCAACATGAACCAAAGTGTCCAATCCAACAACATCTACAGTTCTAAAAGTTGCCGACTTTGGACGACCAATAACAGGTCCTGATAATTTATCAACGTCTTCAATGGTTAAATCTAAATCTTTGACGACATGAAATAAACTTTGTATACTGAAAATACCAATACGATTTCCAATAAATGCAGGCGTATCTTTAGCCACTACAGAAGTTTTTCCTAAGAACTTTTCTCCATATTCATTTAAGAAATCTAATACATCCAAATCTGTTTTTGGTCCAGGTATGATTTCAAATAATTTTAAGTAACGCGCAGGGTTAAAGAAGTGTGTTCCGCAGAAATGCTTCTGAAAATCTTCACTTCGTCCTTCACTCATAAACTTAATAGGAATACCTGAGGTATTTGACGTAATTAAGGTTCCTGGAGTTCTGTATTTTTCAAGTTTTTCAAAAACTTGTTGTTTGATATCTAGTCTTTCAACGACCACCTCCATAATCCAATCTACATCCTTCACTTTAGCAATATCGTCTTCTAAGTTTCCTGTAGTAATACGATTTGCGAAAGAAGGATGATAGAGTGGTGCAGGTTTAGATTTGATAGATGCAGTAAGTGCATCATTTACTAATCTGTCTCTAACAACGTTATCTTCTAAAGTTAAGCCTTGCGCTTCTTCTTTAGCGCTAAGCTCTCTAGGTACAATGTCTAATAATAAAACATCAACACCTATATTAGCAAAATGGCAAGCGATGCCGCTTCCCATAATTCCTGAACCAATAATGGCTATTTTTTTTATTCTACGTTTGCTCATCTTATTTTAAAATGTATTCTTTTTGGTTGTATATCTGTTTGTTGGAAATCATATTATTGATGACTTCGGAAACTTTATAAAAATGTTGTAGTGCTTCTGAAGATACATTCGCTTTTATCGTTTCGTTAAAAGTTAGTACTTTTTCTTTTGCATAGGCTCTTTTTTCTCTCCCAAAATCGGTTAAAAAAATGAGAACACCGCGACCATCTTCTGGATTAGGTTTTCTAATAATGAGACCTTTTTCTTGCATGGTTTTTAGTGTTCTAGAAAGGCTAGTTGCTTCCATTCCCATTTTAGGGCCTAGTGATGTTGAAGGTGTGCCATTCTCTGGGTCTATACTCAATAAAGCAAAACCAGTTGCCATGGTCGTATCAAATTGTGACGCTTCCTCATTGTACATTTTATTGACCGCTAACCAAGTAGTTCTAAGCACATAGTCAATAGTTTTATCCTTCATAATTTGAATATTGGAATTCAAATATACTAAAAAATACTATGCATGCATAGTATTTAAGAAAAAATTATGTATGCTTAAGTTTTCATATTGTGGACCTAGTAATTTAATATAGGATGTTTCCGAAGAAACAGGAAAGGTTCAACTATACGCGATAAATCTTATCATAGAGGTCTTGATAAATGCCTTTTATAATGTCGCGTTTCATTTTCATAGTAGGCGTTAATTGTCCACCACCTATAGACCAAACGTCTGGCGTGAGTTCAAAGCGTTTAATTTGTTCCCATTTACCAAAGTTCTTATTGTATTTGTCTACATCTTTTTGAATGCGGTTTATTACAATTTCGGATCTCGCTATTTCAGCATTAGTTATACCAATAGCATGCTTTTTAAGGGAAATCCAATCTCGTATAAAATCAAAATTTGGTTGGATTAAAGCTGCTGGCATTTTTTCACCTTCACCTACAACCATAATCTGTTCTATGAAAAGGGATTGTTTCATATCATTTTCTAAAAGCGGGGGAATCACGTATTTACCTCCAGAGGTTTTGAACATTTCTTTTTTACGACCTGTGATTTTTAAAAAGCCATCAGCGTCAATCTTACCTTTATCTCCCGTATGAAAATAGTCACCAGTCATAACGCTAGCTGTTTTTTCAGGATCTTTGTAGTAGCCGATCATCACATTTGGTCCTTTTATTAAGACTTCTCCATCATCTGCTATTTTAACCTCTACGTTGTCTATTGGTTTGCCTACACAGCCTACTTTATACATGTTGTCTTTATATAAACCTACAGAAACTACAGGAGAGGTTTCTGTCAATCCGTAGCCTTCCATAACTTGCATATTGGCAGCTCCAAAAACTCGAGCTAATCTTGGTTGAAGCGCCGCACTACCTGAGACCATTGTTCCCAATTCTCCTCCTAACGCTTCTCGCCATTTACTAAAAATAAGCTTGTTGGCTATTTTGAGCTGAAATTCATACCAAGCACCGTTGGCACCGTATGGTTCCCAGCGCTCTCCTAGTCTTACAGCCCAAAAGAAAAGGACTTTTTTTATGCCTGTTAGTTCTTCACCTTTAAGCATTATTTTATCGAAAACCTTTTCTAGTAATCGAGGCACCACGCTCATTAAATTTGGTTTTATCTCTTTAGCATTATCACCTATTTTATCAATACCTTCAGCATAATAAATAGATGTTCCTGCATATTGGTAAACGTAGATTAAGACGCGTTCAAAAATATGGCATATTGGTAAAAAACTCAATACACGATTTTCTCCTTCTACCAAAGGTACTCTCGGTGAACTATCCAAAGCATTACTAGTAATATTCCAGTGAGAGAGCATGACACCTTTTGGCCTTCCAGTGGTTCCAGAAGTGTAAATTATAGTAGCTAGATCTTGGGGTTGTACAGCATCTTTACGTGCTTCGACTTCTTGTTGATTACTTTCATCTTTTCCTAATTCAAATAATTCTGAATAATGCTTGCAACCTTCAATATGATTAAATGAATAGACCTCTTTGATTCTTGTATTCGCTTGAACTTTTCTTACCTTTTCTAAGACTTCTAAATCTGATACAAAGCAATAGATACTTTCGCTATGGTTTAAAACATACTCATAGTCTTCTGCACAAATAGTTGGATAGATAGGGATATTTTGTGCTCCCGTTTGAAGAATACCAATATCCATAATATTCCATTCGGTTCTATTTGTTGTGGAAATAACCGCAATTTTGTCATCTTTTTGAATACCTAAGCGCAACAATGCTCTACTTATGGTATTGGACTTGTCTAAATATTCTTTTGTAGACATGGCTTCCCATTTACCATCATACTTAGTAACCAGTGCTTTATCATTTGGTTTATGTTTTAATTGATAATACGGGAAATCAAAAAGTCTGGTTATTTCTGTCATTAAAGGATGTAATAAGATTGTATACTTGCAAAATATGAAATTAAAATGAATTTTCAAATACGACATAAAAAAAAGGGATTACTGTTAATGAACCCTTTGATTTTTTATGAATTTGATAAACGATTGCTGCATTATTTTTATCAGCATTAAAATATAATTAGAACCGACGCAACCTTTTAGCTTTTTTATCATCTATTATTTAAACAAACACTTTCCTTATGAAAAAATTAGCTGCCTTATTTATTTTATCTTTTACATTATTCACTTGCGAAAATGATGACACTCCTATTCAAGTAGACCCATTGGAAGAGTTTTTAATTGAAGGGAAAACTTACGAATTAACAAATTATAGTATTGAAAATAGTGTAGATTTAAATGGAGACAATCTGTTTTCGACAGATTTACTAGAAGAAGGTGCTGATTGTTTTGTTAATGAGTTGTTTTTTGATAACGACAATGTTTTTTGGTCTCCAACTCGAAGAACAATTGCATTTACAGTTTCTAATGGAACCCAAAATAATTACTGTGTAGAACCTGATGGAGCAATGCTTACTTATCAACAAGAAGAAAATATTATTAATATAAGTTTTAATAATCAATTTTACTACTCGGCTCAACTTACAGAAGATAGTAGTGTGCTAACTTTTATTATTCCTTTTGAATATTTATTAGGGTTTGGTTTTTTTGGAGATAATGATTTTTTAAACCAAGGTGGTGTTGTTGAAGAATATACTGGGAGTGCAACTCTCATTTACAACCTTATTGAATAGTCCTATTCAACGAGGAGAATTTTCATAATCGAAGAAAAACCCTAAAGCTTAACTTTAGGGTTTTTTTCATGCTTTTTATTTTTTCTCAACCCAAAGTCTAGCATTTACAAATGCTTCAAGCCAAGGCGATACCTCATCTGTTCTGTTTTCTGGATAATTTGCCCAATTCCATTGAAACGTAGAGCGCTCAATATGTGGCATTGTCACTAAATGCCTTCCCGTTTTGTCAGATAGCATGGCTGTGTTAAAGTCAGATCCATTTGGATTATTTGGATACCCTTCATAGCTGTACTTGGCGACAATGTTGTAGTTGTCTTCAGATTCGGGTAAGTTAAATTTTCCTTCTCCATGAGATATCCAAACCCCTAATTCTGAACCTGCTAAAGTAGATAGCATTACTGAATTGTTGTCTTGAATTCTAACAGACGTAAATGAAGATTCGTGTTTTTTAGAATCATTGTGAATCAATTTCCCATGCACTTTATGCTTTGGATTAATTAAATCTAATTCCATCCATAATTGAGCTCCGTTACAAATTCCAACAGATAAGGTGTCTTCTCTTTTAAAGAAGTTTTTTAAAGATTTTTTTGCTTTTGCATTGTATTTAAAAGCGCCTGCCCAACCTTTGGCAGAACCTAAAACATCTGAATTAGAAAACCCTCCAACTGCCCCAATAAATTGAATATCTTCTAACGTTTCACGCCCAGAAATTAAATCGGTCATGTGGACATCTTTGACATCAAAACCAGCTAAATACATAGCATTTGCCATTTCGCGTTCAGAATTACTCCCTTTCTCTCTAATAATGGCAGCCTTTGGTCTTACAGCTGAGCTAGAAATTATAGGAAGTTTACCCGTGAAATGTTCAGGGAAACAGTATTGTAAAGTTTGATTTTTATAATTGTCAAATCTATTTTTGGCTAACCCGTTAGCAGTTTGTTTATTGTCTAATAAATAAGACGTTTTATACCAAACATCTCTCAGCTCTGAAACATCTAAATCGAAAGTATCTTCATTATTTTTGATGCTTACTTTTTCTGAGTTATTTACAGTTCCTATATTGAAAAATTCAACACCATTTTCTGATAATATTTTTTCTGCGGAAATATCTGCTTGAAAAACAATACCTGCATTTTCAGAAAATAAAAGCTTTAACGAGTCCTCCTCATGTAATGCCGAGAAATCGTAATCTGCACCTAAATTTCTATCAGCAAAACAAAGTTCTAATAAAGTTGTAATTAACCCTCCGGATGCAACATCGTGACCTGCTGAAATTTTTCCTGCTTTAATTAATTCCTGAATCGTATTAAACGTGTTTTTTACAAAAGCTGAATTTGTAACGTCAGGAGCTTCATTTCCAATCGCATTTAAGGTTTGGTTAAAAGAGCTTCCTCCTAATTTAAAATCATCTTGAGAAATATTTATATAGTATATGTTTCCTCCATTTAGTTTTAAAACAGGTTCTATAACTTTAGAGATGTCATTGCAATTTGCTGCAGCCGAAATAATAACTGTTCCTGGAGATATAACGTCACCATCAGCATATTTTTGCTTCATAGACAAGGAGTCTTTTCCTGTTGGAACATTGATTCCTAAATCAATAGCAAACTCAGAAATGGCCTTTACTGCTTTATATAAACGTGCATCTTCACCTTCGTTTTTACAAGGCCACATCCAATTAGCAGATAAAGAAATAGATGCTAAATTATCCTTTAAGGGTGCCCAAATAATATTCGTTAAAGACTCTGTTATAGAATTTCTACTTCCAGCTTCTGGATGAATTAAACCAGAAATAGGAGAGTGTCCAATAGAGGTTGCAATGCCTTCTTTTCCTTTATAATCTAACGCCATTACGCCAACATTATTTAAAGGGATTTGTAGTGAACCAACACATTGTTGTTTTGCTACTTTGCCACCAACACATCTGTCTACTTTGTTTGTTAACCAATCTTTACAAGCAACCGCTTCTAACTGTAAGACTTGCTCTAAATAGATTTGTAAATTCTTAGTCTTATACCTTGGGTTTTTATATTTTCTTATGATTGTGCTATCGTTTAAAACTGTTTTAGGAGAAGATCCAAACATATCTTCTAAAGCTAAATCCATAGGTTTGTCACCTTTAGATTTTGACTCAAAAGTAAACCGATTGTTTCCTGTGACCTCCCCAACGGTATACATTGGTGAACGCTCACGCTCAGCAATTTTTTGTAAGGTATTTATATGTTTTTTGGCAATTACTAATCCCATTCTTTCTTGAGATTCATTACCAATAATTTCTTTTGCCGACAACGTTGGGTCTCCAATAGGTAATTTATCTAAATCGATTTTACCACCTGTATCTTCTACTAATTCTGATAAACAATTTAAATGACCTCCAGCACCGTGATCGTGAATAGAGACAATAAAGTTTTCTTCACTTTCTACCATTCCACGAATCGCATTTGCAGCACGTTTTTGCATTTCTGGATTAGAACGTTGCACCGCATTTAGTTCAATTCCTGAAGCGAATTCTCCTGTGTCTGCAGATGAAACTGCAGCTCCACCCATTCCAATTCTATAATTTTCTCCACCAAGAATTACGATTTTATCTCCTTTTTTAGGCGTGTCCTTTAAAGCTTGTTCTGCTTTTGCGTAACCAATTCCACCGGCTTGCATAATCACTTTATCATAACCTAGTTTTCTAGGTTTTGAGGAGCTTGAAGAGGGGTTTTCATTATGCTCAAAAGTTAATACAGAACCCGTAATTAAAGGCTGTCCAAATTTATTTCCAAAATCGGATGCTCCATTGGATGCCTTTATTAAAATATCAACCGGAGTTTGATATAGCCAGTCTCTAGCTTCAAACTTTTGTTCCCAAGGTCTCTTTTCTTCCAAACGTGAATAGGAAGTCATATACACTGCTGATCCTGCTAATGGTAAAGAGCCTTTCCCGCCAGCAAGTCTATCTCTGATTTCTCCTCCAGATCCAGTAGCAGCGCCATTAAAGGGTTCTACTGTAGTTGGGAAGTTATGTGTTTCGGCTTTGATAGAGATGACCGAATTGAAATCTTTTGTTTGATAAAAGTCTGGCTTATCTGCTGTTTTAGGAGCAAATTGTTCCACTTTTGGGCCTTTAATAAAAGCGACATTATCTTTGTATGCAGAAACAATATCATTAGGAAATTGCTTAGAGGTTTCTTTTATCATTTGGAACAAGGAAGTCGTTTGCTCTTCTCCATCAATAACAAAAGTGCCATTAAATATTTTATGTCGACAGTGCTCAGAATTGACTTGGGAGAATCCAAAAACTTCAGAATCGGTTAAAGGTCTGCCAATCTTTTTTGAAACACCTTCAAGGTATTCTATTTCATCATCATTTAAAGCTAACCCTTCTTGTTGATTATAAGCTGAGATATCTTCAATATTAAGTATGCTTTTTGGTTGGATGTCAATTGTAAATGACGCTTGATTTAAACCGTTATATGGTTCAGAAATCATTGGGTCAAAACCATCAAAGTTCTCCTTACAGTTTTCAAACTCCTCAATACGAATAATGCCTATAACACCCATGTTTTGTGTGATTTCAACAGCATTTGTACTCCAAGGTGTGATCATCGCTACACGTGGGCCAACAAAAAAAGCATCGAGAGATGCTTGTTCTAGTTTTGGTTGGTTCCCAAATAACCACGTCAACTTAGCTATGGTTTGTGCTGATAATTCTTTTGTTGCTTGAACAGCAAAGACTTTACTGTTTTGGTTTCCGAAGAAATGAATCATTATATTGTATTTAGTTGTGTTTTCTGAATTTCCAAATTTACACTTTTTAGCTATATTCTAAAGGGTTATTAGTATTGAAAATTTAGAGTTATTCACGTTTTGTTAACCAAAAAAAGAGCGCTTCTAAACTGAGATAATTTCAGTGATTAGAATCGCTCTTTTAATACGTAATTATATGTTATTGCTTGATAAGCTTTTTAGTGATAATTCCATTTTCAGAACTAAGTCTCACAATATAGATGCCTTTTGCTAATCCAGAGACATTTAATTTCTTTTGATTTGCAGTTATATTTTGAACTTTTACTCTCTTACCTAAGATATCATATACTTCTGCAGCTAATTCTTGATTAGAAATAATAGTTACTTCATTTCCATTTGCTGGATTTGGATACATCTTAAGTGTTACTTGTTCGAAGTCTGTTACAGAAAGATTTTCCCATCTGTCTTGAGCATTTGGTCCTCCCCAAATTACAGTTGCTAAATAAGGATTATCAATAAATGGATTTCTATTTCCTTGCGCAAGACTTCCATTACTTGCGTCTCCATGCCAGTCATTACGTGTGATTTCTATATCTGAAACTGGATCTTCAGCGTTCCATTCTAAAAACAAGTCGATCATGTCATCAGGAGTAGAAGCGTTACTTCCAATACCAACATTAGATGGCAGACATTGAGTACCGTAGTGTAAATACATATACATTATGATACGTGCACAATCACCTTTCCATTCATCTCCAGGGTACCATCCACCATTTGCATCTCCGGACTCTCCATTAGGGTATTGACCTGAGCTTTTATCTGCAAATTTCTGATTACCTCTTGCTCCATTTCTTTGAACATCACTAGGTCTAAGCATCAAAGCATCAGTTCCTGGGCCAGGTGGATTTGTAACAAGACTTGGGTTTGCTAAAGATCTTGGGTACACATGTTCTCTATTCCAATCACCAACATCACCACCATTATCAAATTTACCTCTAGAACGGTCTGTCGTCACATTTCCATCAGTATCATTATAACCATAAAGTAAAAGGACGTTATCTGAATTATCTGGATCTACGTCTGTAATTCTAGAAGCTACCCACACTTGGCTATAGGTTAGGAAATTAACGTGATTGTCTATTGTTAAATCAATGAGTTCGCCTTTTAGTGCAAGACCTGTAGCGTTTACTTGACTTCCATAATAAGATTGTAAATCTGTTGGAGGTGTTAATTGTGCAAAAGCAAATGAGGTTATAAAAGCAAATAATAATGTGTAAAAGTGTTTCATATATTTGGTGTTATTTTATTTAAGTATTTTCTTTTCTAATAAAGCCATGTAAAATCCATCGTATCCAGTTTTATGTGACAAAATGCTTTTATCTTTTATAAAGGTAAAATCTTTTCCTGAATCAGATGTTAAAAATTTATCAACTTGCTCTTTGTTTTCTGAGGGGAGAATTGAACATGTAGCATAAACCATTTTTCCACCATCTTTTACGATTCTAGAGTATTGTTGTAAAATCTCTTGTTGTGTAGCCTTAATGTTTTCAATAAATTCTGGTTGTAATTTCCATTTAGCATCAGGATTTCGTCGTAAGACACCTAGGCCAGAACAAGGGGCATCAATTAAAACACGATCTGCTTTATCATATAGTTTTTTTATAACTTTAGTAGATTCTATTGGTCTTGTTTCTATATTCCAAGCACCATTGCGTTTTGCTCTTCGTTTAAGCTCATTTAATTTGTGAGCATAAATATCTAAAGCGATAACTTGACCTTTATTGTCCATTAACGACGCTAGGTGAAGTGCTTTTCCGCCAGCACCAGCACAAGTATCAACGACTTTCATTCCAGGCTTTACGTCTAGAAATTCTGCTACTAGTTGTGAGGATGCATCCTGCACTTCAAAGAAACCATTTTTAAAAGATTCGGTTTTAAATACATTCGCTCTTTCTTTTAGTTTGAGTGCATTGGGATAGCCTTTGATACTTTCGGTATCAATACCATCATCAAATAAAAGCGATTGTAATTTATCTTTTGTTGTATTAAGGGTATTTACTCTTAGAATAACATCTGCTTGTTCATTTAAAGCTGTAATTTCTTTAGTCCAAACAGATTCTCCTAATTCTTTTACACCTAATTCATCTAACCAGTCTGGTATAGATTCTTTAAATTTTCGAGTTTTAGAGAGTTCATCAAAACGGCCTTTTATCTTTCTTGAAGGCGTATTTTCAAAATAACTCCAGTCGGGTAATTTTATACCTCTTAACGTTGCCCAAACTGCAAATATTCGCCAAATATTCTCTCTGTCATAAGGCGCTTTGACTTCTGCAATTTCTGTATATAAACGTTTCCATCGTACAATATCATAAGTTGTCTCTGCAACAAAACCGCGATCGCGACTTCCCCAACGCTTGTCACGCTTAAGGAGTTGTTGAATTACTTTGTCTGCATATTTGCCTTCGTTGAGGATTAATGTTAATCCGTCGATGACTGCAAAGCATAAATTTCTGTGTAAACGCATTATAAAAAAATTAGGCATGCAAAGGTACATTAAAAGTTGATATATAAAAGACTCTAAAAATTGTTATCTTATTGAAAATAAATTCAAATTTCACACAAGTTTTATTTTTGGATAGCATCTAAACCTTATTATGTAATATTTAACCACCTATTTTTGTCAGAAACTGAATTTATAACGCAATTAAAAAATCAAACTAGGGCCTCCTATAATAAGCTTATAGATGATTTTCAGCAAAAAGTATTTGCTACTTGTATCTCCTTTGTTCCTAATAGAGAAGATGCAGAAGATATAGCACAAGAGGTTTTTGTGGAGGTATTTAATTCTATTTCTAATTTTAAAGGTCAGTCTAGACTATCAACTTGGATATATAAGATCACTACCAATAAATGTTTAGAGTTTATTAGAAAGCGAAATACAAAAAAGAGATTTGCATTTTTACAATCGCTTTGGGGATATAATTTTGAAATTGATAAAACTAATTTTTTTACTGAAATGAGTCATCCTGGAATAATTTTAGAGAATAAGGAAACTAGTGAAACTTTGTTTTACGCTATTAATCAATTACCTGAAGCCCAAAAAACAGTATTCACATTACATAAGGTAGATGGTAAGAGTTATCAAGAAATTAGCGAAATCATCGAAAAAAGTGTCTCTTCTGTGGAATCGTTAATGTTTCGAGCTAAAAAGAATTTACAACGTTTATTAGAAAATTTTTATAAAAATGACAATTAGGACAAGTTTTGTGAAATTTTCACATCTAATAGAATACAATGGAAACAAATAATAACATACAGGATAAAATTGATTTGGTTTTAAATAGTGCTGACACTATCAATGAAACTCATATATCTCTGTTTTTTAAAGACAAGACGATGCAACGTTTGTTTGCTGAAAGCAAAGTAGAATCGAGTATTTGGAGCTGGTTTACGCCACAAATTCAATTAGTAACTTTGGTTTGTGTTTTGTTTTTCAATGTCTATGCAGTAAGAGAAATAAAAACTACAAATTATAACAAATCAATGTCTAGTTTTGCTTCAGATTATGGATTAACCATAGAATCTGAAACTTCATTATTTAATTAATTGCCATGAAAAAAAATAATACCTTATACCTTTTACTTATTGTTCTAATCATAATGAACGGCTTTTTCTTATTTAATTATATAGGAAGACCAGATCACAAGAGCCCCAAAGAATCTAGTGATTTTATTGCAAAAGAGTTGGGTTTTAACGACAACCAATTACAACAGTTTAAAACATTGGAAACAACGCATCATCATAATATGAGAGCTATTGGCGATGATGTAAAATCGGTTAAAAATGAATTGTTTAAGAAAATTACTGCAACGTCCATAAACCAGTCTACAATAGATAGCCTAATTGCTGTAATTTCTGAAAAGGAACAACTAAAAGAAAAAGAGTTGTTTTCTAGATTGCGACGTATTTATGAGTTGTGTGATGAACAACAAAAAGAAGAGTTTAGTGCCATTATTAAAAACGCGCGTAAATTCGATAATCGAGGACCTGAAATGCCTCGAAAACCTGAGTAATAGAATTTTTTTTATTAGAGCTAAAAAGATCTTCAAAAAATGAAGGTCTTTTTTTTGTGTTTTATTTAACATGGGTTGCCACAAGTTATTTAATGATATGACATCTAAAAGTATATAACATTCAAATTTAAAAAGATGAAAAGTAACACATTAAAAACGCTAGTATTAGTATTTGGGATAGCATTATTTATGTCAAATTATTCCTTCGGACAATCTCACGACCGACAAAAAAGAAAAGAACCACCAACGTTTAAGGAGCTATTAAAAGAAATGGATAAAAACAAAGATGGTCAACTTTCAAAAGCAGAAGTTAAAGGACCATTAAAAGAAATTTTCACAGAAATTGACACTGATGAAGATGGCTTTATTTCAGAAAAGGAATTGAAAGATGCTCCAAAGCCAGAACGTAAAAAAAGAAATAAATAAAATTTGACTGATTGGGCGGTTTTAAAGCTTAGTGAAAGATTGCGAAGCTTTTTTTAAGAAGAATATGAAACAGTCACAAGTTTTATTTTAAAACCGCATCTATATATATAACAATAACTAATTATAACAATAATCAATGAAAAATTATTTTAAAATTCTATTAGTAGTCTTATCATTATCAACAGCATTTTATACCTGTACTAGTGATGATGATGGTGCTGGAAATGGAGATACAGAAAATCAAGCACCTTCGACGTTCACAGTTACTGTAAGTTCAACTTCTGAGACTGGGGCAGCAATAAGCTGGACGCAAGCAACAGATGATGATGGAGATACTGTAACGTATACCGTAAACCTTGATGAATCTGAACAGGGTACTAATTTATCAACTCAAAATTATACGTTTTCAGGTTTAGATAATGCAACAACATATTCTGGTTCTGTTGTAGCTTCAGATGGTAATGCAGGTAATACAACAGTATCGTTTAGTTTTACTACAGATGCTGAGACTACAGCAACTGAGCTACATTTAGCCTTTGCAGAATTTGATGTCGATAACACAGATATAATGTTAAGTGGTGCTAATGTAGTTTTGGAAACCAACGGTTTGCCAAATCACACATCACCATATTGGTCTAATACAACGGCTAGAACTATAACGGGTCCTATGGGTAATACAATGACAACAGTATCAGATTCCAACCACCCTTTATGGGTAGAGCCAACAGTGACATCTCATGATCAAATGGCACCAGGGAATATAGATGATTTTAATGGTATGTTTTCATTAACCGTTTCTTCAAATCCGCAATTAGCAGCAAATTCTTCAGCAACAGGATTAGGACCTATTGGTATATCAATATCAGGTTCTGTAATCTATAACGATGAAGAAGGACCTGGCATTCCTTTAGATAATGCAGTAGGGTCTTTAGATTATACAGCAGCGCATACAGGGCCACAGAGTTACCATTATCATTTAGAACCTAAAGCATGGTCTAATGACGATGAGGAACTAATAGGAATCATCGCTGATGGATTTTTTCTCTACGGAAGGAAATGTAACTCAACAGATGACTATCCTACAGATTTAGATGCGTCTGGAGGTCATACAAGTACAACACAACACAGCGAAGGTGAAGCACAGTATCACTATCACATTCAAAACGAATTATACTTAAATCAATATTATATTTTATTCCCAGGTGATTATCAAGGAACTCCAAGTAATATTCAGTAAAACAGCGCTTATAAGCTTGTTAATTTTGATTATTGTTTCCTGTCAAGAGGAGACACATAAACCTATTGCTAGTATCGAAATTACATCAAGTGCATCGGAATATATAATAATTAATAAAAGTGCCTTAGAGTTAAAATCAAATTTAGGGTTGATGTATTATAACAATCAACCCTTTACTGGTGTTTCAGAGGTTTTTTATTCTGAAATTCTAAAGGCTGAAACTATTGAGTATAAAAAGGGGAAACGTCATGGGGTATATAAAAAATGGTTTCGCGACGGAAGGATAAGTTATGAAGCACATTATGATAACGGGCTCCAACAAGGAACTGCAAAATCGTGGTGGAAAAACGGAAAGCTACGTTCAGAAGCAAACTACGATAAAGGCATTGTCAACGGAATACAAAAGCAATGGTACAAATCTGGAAACTTATTTAAACAAATGACCATCGTTAACGGTAAAGAACAAGGTTTGCAAAAAGCTTGGAGAGATAATGGTAAAATATATAATAACTACGAAGCAAAAAACGGCCGAATTTTTGGATTAAAACGTGCTAGCCTTTGCTTTCAATTAGAAGATGAAATTGTACAAAATTAAGATCATATTGAGTTGCTTGTTAGTTGTCTCTTTTATTGCATGTAAAGATTCTAATACACAAGAAAAGACAAGTAGAGTAGATATGTTGCCGTATTATGCTGAAGCGACGTTTACACCAAATTGGTTGGATGGAGAAGATGAGAGCTTAAAGAGTTTTCATACAATCCCATCATTCAATTTAACTAATCAATTAGGTAAAACCGTGACTGAAAAAACATTTGAGGATAAAATCTATATCGCCGATTTTTTCTTTACTGCCTGTCCAGGTATTTGCCCAAAAATGACAGCTAATATGAAAGTGCTTCAAGATGAATTTTTAAATGATCATGAGATTTTGTTGTTATCGCACTCTGTTACTCCAGAAACCGATTCTGTACCAACCTTAAAACAATATGCAGAGAATAAAGGCATCATTAATAGTAAATGGCATTTGGTAACAGGAGATAGAAAACAAATTTATGACTTAGGGCGACAATCTTATTTCGCAGAAGAAGATTTAGGACTTGATAAAACAGATGAAGATTTTCTTCATACCGAAAACTTTGTACTCATAGATCAAAACAGACACATAAGAGGGATTTATAATGGCTTAAATAAAACAGCTGTTCAACAATTAATAGCAGATGTAAAAACTTTAAAAAGGGAAATTAATTGATAGTTTAATACTGATTTTTTTGAGAAGCTTCATGATTATGTCATGGAGCTTCTCTATTTTTAGAGAAATTTAGATTTGTATGAAAAATGTATTCTCGATTATCTTAATGGCTTTAATAATGATGTCTTGTAATAAAGAAGAAAAAGTATTTAAATCTAGAACCTTTAAATACGTTGATGTTGAAACTATTTTTAAAGATTCAACTGCAAGCATTAGAGCCATAGATTTTGATGAAGACTATCTTTATTATGGGAGTTCAAATCATATAGGGAAGCGCGCTTTAAACAAAGAGTTAAAATTTAGTGTAGATGATTTAAAGTTGAGTACTGGAAAAAACCACTTTAAAAACATATTGAACTACGAAGGCAAACCATTAGCCTTTAGAGCAATTGAAAGTGTCGAAGGTGATTTATTGGCACTATCTATAAGCTCTCCAGCACGATTATATAAGCTAAGCCGAAAATCTAAAAACCCAATATTAGTTTATGAAGAAGGCCACGAGAAAGCATTCTATGACTCCATGAAATTTTGGAACGGAGAAGAAGGCATAGCTATAGGGGATCAAACAGATGATTGTATAAGCATCATTATTACACGTGATGGTGGGAACTCATGGACCAAATTATCGTGTGATGATTTACCTAAAGCAAAAGAAGGCGAAGCAGCCTTTGCCGCTAGTGATACTAATATTGCAATTGTCGGTGATAAGACGTGGGTCGCAACAGGAGGAAAGGTAAGTAGGATAATGTATTCACCAAATAAAGGAAAAACATGGGAAGTTTATCAGACACCCATTGTACAGGGTATAGAAACTACAGGAATGTATTCTATAGATTTTTATGATGATAATAATGGTTTCGCTATAGGTGGTGATTATACCAAAGCTGCCGATAGCTCAGCAAATAAAATCAGGACTAAAGATGGCGGTAAGACCTGGCAGCTCGTTGCTCAGAACGAATCTCCAGGGTATAGAAGTTGTGTGCAATATGTACCACATTCAAATGCTAAAGCATTGGTCGCTGTGGGTTTTAATGGTATTGATTACTCCAATAGTGCTGGAGCCTCTTGGGCGCATTTAAGTGACGAAGGTTTTTATACCATCAGGTTTTTAAATGATAGTGTGGCGTATGCAGCAGGAAATAAACGCATTGCTAAGTTATCGTTTAGAGAGTAGCTCTATTATTCTTTTCGCTTGCCTTTTCGTTTTCTCATTTCATTAAACATACGTCTATTGAATTCGTCCTCAGAGATTTTGAGTAGAATCACTTTTTTCGCAGGAATAACGCCTATTAAATCGGTGGTAAATTGTTTTCTTAATTTCAGTTTTTTCTGTTCTAAAATTAGCATCTTATCAATCATAGATCTCGCGTCTGCTTCGCTCATAGATTCTATATCTGCATCTTTTCGATTTTGATGTGAGTCTTGTCGTAAGGCCTTAATATTGGTTTCATGTGCATTATAGATTGGCCAGAACTTTTGGGCCTCAGTTTCGGTTAGCGCTAATTTTTCAGTAATGAACGCTATTTTTAAGGATTTTATACGTTCCCTTTTTTCTTTTCCTTGGGAAAAAGCACTCACTGTAATGGCAATGAATAGGAGTGTTAAAGTGATTTTTTTCATAATAATTATTGTAGTATTAAATCTTCAATATTAGACTGATCTAACAGGTAATCTTCGAGAGATTCTTCTGAAATTTCAGTATCTGTAAAATTGTTAATGTTAAGTTCGTCGTCGGTTAAAAGGAACGCTAATTCATAGCTTGTGTAATCTTCTTGCTCTAAGTAGTTTTCAATAGAGGCGGTTTCTAAAGAATCAAAAGTTATAGTTTCCGAAGCGTTATAAAACACATTAAACATTAGAACCAAACACGCTGCTATTGCAGAAACATACATAACGTTTTTCCAGCTAAATAAAGGTATGACTTTTACATCCTGTTCCTCTTCTAATTTTAGAAAGATTTTGTTCTCCAAAGATTCAAAATAAGAATCTGGAACATCAAAGCCAGAGGCATCAACGGTGTTCTTTAATTGTACCTCACTAAGAATTTGCTCTTCAACTTGTGAAAAATAATCGTTAGGCACTTTAAATCCTGAAGTTTTAATGGTATATAATTCTTTCTCTTCCATGTGTATAAGACTTAAAAGTCTGTAATTAGTTTAATCTTGGGTTAAATAAGCTTCAATTTTTTTTACAGCAATATGATACGAGGCTTTAAGCGCACCTTCGCTTGTTTCTAAAATGTCTGATAAGTCTTTATATTTAATATCTTGAAAGTATCTCATGTTGAAAACGAGTTGTTGTTTTTCTGGTAATTTGGCAATGGCTTGCTGTAATTTTAATTGTATATCATCACCTTGAAAATATACATCTGCTTTTAAATTATTCATCAAATACTCTTGGGTTTCTTCATTATTGACATGTAGTCGCTTAGCGTTTTTGTTGAGGTGTGTTATGGATTCATTAGAAGCAATTCGGTACATCCATGAAAACAATTTACTATTTCCTTTAAAATTATCAAGATTCTTATAAACCTTGATAAATGTGTTTTGGAGCACATCATCCGCATCGTCATGAGATTTAACTATATGTCTAATATGCCAGTATAGACGCTCCTTATACAGTGATAATAGCTCTTTATAGGCTGCCTCTTTTGAAGCTGGGTGCGTAAGTCGTTGTATAAAATGATGTTCGTTATCCAATAAAAGCAGTTTTACTTTAGACGTATCAATTTACAGAAAGTTTAATGAAAAAAAATACATTGTTTAAAGTATTGATAATCAATGATATAAATATAAAAACATCGATTAAGTGTTAAATAATTACGATGAAATACGCTTTTTTCTTGTTTTGTCCATTTATTTTATTTATGTTTGTCTCAGCCTTACCTACTTAGCTATTACTATTGTCCCCAAATGATGGTAATAGAACAGAAAAGGATGCCACCTAACGGAGCATCCTTTTCTTTGTTTATCATGTAGTACTTATCGGTAACTAGGTTCAGGAATTTAAGTTATTCAAAACTTTGCATACCTACTAACTTTTTATAAACACCATTTTTAGCAATAAGCTCTTTGTGAGTGCCTTGTTCTGCAATTTCTCCTTTATGCATTACGATAATTTCATCTGCATTTTGAATAGTTGATAAACGATGCGCAATAATAATTGACGTTCTATTTTTCATCATATTCTCTAAAGCTTCTTGCACTAAACGTTCACTTTCTGTGTCTAATGCTGAGGTTGCTTCATCTAGAATCATAATGGGTGGATTCTTTAAAACAGCTCTCGCTATACTGAGACGTTGTTTTTGTCCGCCAGACAATTTCCCGCCAGCGTCACCAATATTGGTTTCAATTCCTTTAGGGAGGTCTTTAACAAATTCCCAAGCGTTGGCGATTTTTAAGGCTGCTATAACCTCTTCATCTGTAGCATTTTCTTTTCCTAAAAGAGTATTGTTTTTTACTGTATCATTAAATAGTATAGAATCTTGTGTGACCAGTCCCATTAAATTACGTAATGAATGTTTTGTAATGGTTCTTATATCTTGGTCATCAATAGAGATGTGACCTTCATTGACATCATAAAAACGAGTAACGAGATTTGCAATCGTAGATTTTCCGCTTCCCGATTGTCCAACAAGTGCAACGCTTTTTCCTTTAGGGACTTTTATAGAAAAGTTTTTAAGGACTAAATCATCTTCATACTTAAATGAGATATTATTGATGCTAATTTCCGAGGTGAAAGTATCTTTTACAATAGCATCTGGTTTATCTTCTAATGTAGATGTTGTATTGAGTATTTCTAAAACACGCTCTGCAGCTGCATTACCTTTTTTAACACTATAACTCGCTTTACTAATTGCTTTAGCAGGTGTCAATATGTTGTATGCAAGTCCCATATAAGCTATAAATGAGCTAGCGTCTAATGTGCCATCGATGAGTACCATACGCCCACCATACCACAATAAAATTGAAATAACTGTGATTCCTAAAAATTCACTTGTAGGTGATGCGAAATTTTGACGATTTAATAATTTGTTTGAAAAAATAAAAAAACGATGAGTAGAAGCTTTAAACTTATTTAAAAATGTAGTTTCTCCATTAAAACCCTTGATGACCTTTAAACCACCTAAAGTTTCTTCTATGATAGATAAGAAATTACCTTGTTCTTTTTGAACGCGATCTGATTTCTTTTTTAGAGATTTCCCTATTCTAGAGATTATAAATCCAGATAACGGAATAAAAATAAATACAAACAGTGTGAGTTGAGGACTAATCAACAGCATCATGATTATGGTGAAAATAATAGTGAGTGGTTCTCGTACTATTAGTTCTAAAATAGATAAAAATGAGCTTTGAATTTCTTGGACATCATTTGATATTCTTGCCATAGTATCGCCTTTTCTTTTTTCTGAAAAGAAGGCAATTGGGAGCTTAGTGATTTTGTCAAAAATAGCATTTCTCAAGTCTTTTAAAACACCATTTCTTAAAAATGTAATGAAAAACATGGCTAAATAATTAGAGATGTTTTTTAAGAAGAATAATAGAATGACTAATGCTATTACTAGTATCAAAGCTTTTGAAGAGTCATCGTGAGCAAATTCATTAACTCTATAAGACATAAAATCTTTAAAGTAATCCATAGTGTTTGCTATGCCATTCCAAACAGGTTTTATAATGGCTTCTTTTTCTTCACTAGGTTTTGTTGTTGGAAACAAGACATCCAGCATTGGTATTAATGCTATAAACGATAGTGCACTAAATAATGCGTAAAATACATTACAAATGATATTTAATATTGCAAACTTTTTATACGGTTTTGCAAAACCAAGAATTTGTTTAAAATAATTCATTAATTGAGTTTCATGTCTTTTAGGATGTCATCAATACGGGATTCCAATAGTCGTTCTGTAGCATTAAAAGCAGATACATCTTCCAATTTAGTATTAACGCTTATATAAAACTTTATTTTTGGTTCTGTACCACTTGGTCTTAACGCAATTTTACTTCCATCTTCGGTATAATAAATTAAGACATTAGATTTTGGAATAACAATTTTGCTTGATTTTTGATTTACCAAGTCCTTTATAATAGACAATTGATAATCTTCAACTTTGACTACTTTAGAGCCATTAACACTTGTTAATGGGTTTTCACGAGCATCAATCATCATTTGTTTGATTTCCTGAGCACCTTCAATTCCTTTTTTTGTGATGGAGACTAAGCGTTCTTTATAAAAGCCATGTGCTACATATAAATCTATTAAAGATTCATACATAGTTTTGTTGTTTGCGTTTGATTGCGCTGCAATCTCGCAAGCTAATAAGGTAGAGGTTACAGCATCTTTGTCTCTCACAAAGTCACCAACCATAAATCCAAAGCTTTCTTCACCACCACCAATAAAATCCAAGGTAGGGAAATCTTTTATCATTTTAGCAATCCATTTAAAACCGGTTAAACCAATTTTACACTCTACATTATAAGCTTCTGCTAGAACGGACATCATTGGCGTAGAAACTATGGTTGAACCTAAAAACTGATTGCCATTGATTCTATTTGAGTTTTTCCATTGTTTTAGTAGGAAATCGGTCATTAATATCATGGTTTGATTTCCATTAAGTATTACCAACTCATTTTCTAAGTTTCTTACAGCCACGCCTAAACGGTCACAATCTGGGTCTGTGCCAATTACGATATCACCATCAACGGTGTTCGCTAATTCTACAGCCATTTTTAAGGCTTCTGTTTCTTCAGGATTTGGAGATTTAACTGTTGGGAAATCTCCATTTGGTTCTCGTTGCTCTTCAACAATATGAACATTGGTATATCCAGCACGTTTTAAGGTTTCTGGAACTACTGTAATTGAGGTTCCATGTAGAGAAGTGAACACAATATTTAAGTTTTCTCTAGCTTCTGATGAGGTGTCAAAACTTCCGTTTTTAACTGACTCATTAATAAAAACATCATCAACAGCTTTACCAATATATTCAATCTTACCGTCATTAGCTTCAAATTTTATCTCATCGTAAGCTAATCTATTTATTTCTGTGATAATTTCTGCATCTTCTGGTGGTACTAATTGTCCGCCATCTTGCCAGTATACTTTGTAACCATTGTATTCTGGAGGATTGTGAGAAGCGGTTAATACAATTCCGCAGTGACAATTTAAATGCTTTACAGCAAATGATAATTCTGGAGTTGCACGTAAATCTTCGAATAGATAGACGTGAATTCCGTTAGCAGAAAACACATCGGCGACTACTTTTGCTAATGATTTACTATTGTGTCTACAATCGTAAGCGATTGCCACTTTTAAGGGTTCCGAAGGAAATTGAGTTTTTATATAATTACTCAATCCTTGGGTGTTTTTTCCTAGTGTGTATTTATTGATTCGATTAGTGCCAATTCCCATAATACCTCGCATTCCTCCGGTTCCAAATTCGAGATTTTTATAAAAACTCTCTTTGAGATCAGTTGGGTTATTGGCCATTAAATCTTTTATGTAGTTTTGAGTCTCTTGGTCAAAAGTTGGCGTTAACCATGTATTTACGCGTTCTAAGAGTTGAGGTTCAATATGTGTCATATCCTAAATTTATAATGTAAAAATACGTAATTCAATAATTTTGAATCGTTTAATAAACTTTAATTGATGGGGTAGCTTAAAAATTGAGTATCTGTTTGATTAAATAGCGACTGCTATCGCGTTTGGAGCGAAGAATAAGTTCACCTAGAAAACCGGCAATAAAAAACTGAGACCCTAAAACCATTGTGGTTAAAGCGATATAGAATTGTGGGCGTTCTGTAATGAGTCGTCCATTTGTATTTAAGAATAATTTATCTAAACCTAGATACACGGCAAATACAAATCCAATAGCAAACATGATCACACCTAAAGCGCCAAATAAGTGCATTGGTCGTTTTCCAAAGCGAGATAAAAACCAAATGGTTATTAAATCTAAAAAACCGTTTACAAAGCGTTCCATTCCGAATTTCGTTTCACCATATTTTCTAGCTTGATGCTTGACGACTTTCTCTCCAATTTTTGTGAAACCCGAATTTTTAGCAAGCACTGGAATATAGCGATGCATTTCCCCATTAACATCTATGTTTTTAATGACATTGATATTGTATGCTTTGAGACCGCAATTAAAATCATTCAGTTTTACTCCTGATGTTCGTCGTGCTGCCCAATTGAATAATTTAGATGGCAAGTTTTTAGAAATTACAGAGTCATAACGTTTCTTTTTCCATCCGGATACCAAATCAAATTTATCTACAACAATCATGTTATAGAGTTCTGGGATTTCTTCAGGATTATCTTGTAGATCAGCATCCATAGTGATAATAACATCACCTTCTGCTTTGGCAAAACCAGCATGTAGCGCTTGGGATTTACCAAAGTTTTTGATAAATCTAATACCTTTAACACTCTCATCTTTTTTAGATAGTGCGATTATGGTTGCCCAAGAATCATCTGTACTACCATCATCTATGAAAATGATTTCATAAGAAAAACGATTGGAATGCATGACTTTTGCTATCCAATCGTGTAATTCTGTTAATGAGTCTTGTTCGTTAAGTAGTGGAATGACTACTGATATATCCATCTAATAATTTTCAAAATTTTATAGTTCAAAAATAGGGATTTTATTTAAGCTAAGTTCGGGTCTTTCTTTTTCATTATTAGACCAACCAAAAGTCCTATAACTGTAAAAAAGAGTAAACCCTGTGCCAATGATCTCAATTGAGTACCAATAGCATATGAGTCTTGGCTTTCCATTGTTACTATGGCTTTATTAATCTCTGCCTGAGGAGCTCCCATGTTTTCCATAAATGCAATAGACTTCTTCATGGTTAATTCTTTTAGGTACTCTGCAGAATCTGGATCAATATAATTAAATAGAACAACAGATACAACGGTACTTATTATAATACCCAGAGCTACAGGAATAAAATAAGCCGTAAATGCTTGCTTAAAATTAATAAAGCCTCCTAATAGGCTTCTTGCTTTTGCACTAGAAATTACTCCAATAATTATTATTATAAGGGGAAGAATTAATAGATTTATCCAAAAATTTACCAATAATTCAATATCAATGATATAACCAAGTACGGTGTAAATTACTAATCCACATCCAAGATAAATACCATAATTAATAGCGGTTGATTTTAATGATTTTTCCATAATAAAAAGTGATCGTTTAGTTAATGTATGTCGTTAGTATAGTTTTGTTTGTAATTGTTACATTTTTTTTCCGAAGAAAAAAGAATTAATTTCTTGGTAATTTACAAAAATTACTTAAATTTGCACCTCCAAAATAGTAAGGAATTTTAAAGAATAAAGAGATGAGAAAAGGAATACATCCAGAAAATTATAGATTAGTTGCATTCAAAGATATGTCTAACGAAGACGTGTTCTTAACTAAATCTACTGCTGAGACTAGTGAAACAATTGACGTTGATGGTGTTGAATACCCAGTAGTCAAATTGGAAATTTCTAGAACATCTCATCCATTTTACACCGGTAAATCTAAATTAGTAGATACCGCAGGTCGTATTGATAAATTCAAAACTAAATACGCTAAGTTTAGTAAATAGACTTAGATTTATTATAATTACAAAGCCTTCAAGATTTTTCTCGAAGGCTTTTTTGTTTTCTATAATTAATCTACTTTTGATATATAAACCAAATTAAAAGTTGAATAATTGTATTTAGCTTCTAATTATAACTTCAACCTTTGATATGAATTACATTCTTTTTGATGGTCCATCACGTAACAATCTGTTGCCCTTTACATTTACAAGACCCGTTGCAGATCTTAGAGTAGGCATTCTTACTATTAGAGAAAAATGGGAGATGCATTTAGGTGGCACCATTACGACTATTACAGAAGACTATTTATCTGAAAAGTATCCAATGGTGGCGATGGATGAAAATGTAATGATTAATGCATCTGTCTTGCCTAATAAGAAATTAGTTGAAATTATTAAAGTATTAAAAGAGAATCAAGCTGTGTTTTCAGGAGAAGATATGATTGCCTTTTATACAACAGACCCTCAGAATAACATCAATATTGAAAACTACGAAGCCATTGCTTATAACGAGACTATATTAAAAATAGAACATTCTTGGGATATTTTTGTGACTAATGGAGACGCTATTCAAACCGATTTTGATTTGCTTACACAAGACAGGCAATCTCAACCCATACCTAACTCTTGTAATGTTCTTGGAGCAGAACGTATTTTTATAGAAGAAGGCGCAAAGCTAGAATTTGCGACCTTAAATGCTAGCTCTGGTCCAATATATATTGGTAAAGATGCAGAGGTGATGGAAGGGAGCTTAATTAGAGGTCCTTTTGCTCTTTGCGAGCATGCGACTGTAAAACTAGGAGCTAAAATATATGGGCCAACGACTATTGGGCCTCATAGTAAAGTTGGAGGAGAGGTAAATAACTCTGTTATTTTTGGTTATTCTAATAAAGGTCATGATGGGTTTTTAGGGAATTCGGTTATAGGAGAATGGTGTAACCTGGGAGCAGATACTAATAATTCTAATTTAAAAAATAATTATGCAGAAGTAAGACTTTGGGATTACGAAACCGAAGGTTTTGCAAAAACAGGCTTACAATTTTGCGGACTTATTATGGGAGATCACAGTAAGTGTGGTATAAACACGATGTTTAATACAGGCACAGTTGTTGGGGTTAGTACTAATATCTTCGGAAGTGGATTTCCTAGAAATTTCATTCCAAGTTTTTCGTGGGGAGGACATTCAGGCTTTACAACATATTTAACGAAAAAAGCATTTGAAGTAGCTGACGTAGTTATGAAGCGCAGAAGTATAGAGTTTACTGAAGTAGATAAAAGTATTTTAGAACACGTCTTTGAAGAGACAAAAAAATGGAGAAAAAGTTAATATTAAATATTAAAAATATGAAGTTTATTTGCAGTATCATTTTAGTATTGACACTAAATTTAGGGTTTTCCCAAACCTATACGATTAAAAATTTAGAGATTAACGACGATAAAAGTCAATATGGAGTTATATTCTACAAAGGAAACAAGGTGTATTATACGTCTTATATGCTCGATAATAGAAATAAAGCAAGACGGGATCAAGACAAGCGATTGATTTTTACCATGTTTGAAGCTGAAATGACAGACGATGGAGAAATCATCAATCCAGAGCAGTTTAATAAGTCTGAAAAATTTGTGTTCAATACCTCTAGTGCAGGTTTTAGTAATGATGGCAAATACATGTATATTACTACGAACTTCATGAAGCGTGGTAAATCCTATAAAAGAAAATTAAAATCAATTAATTTAAATATCCAAAGAGGAGAATATATAGAAGGACGCGGTTGGACTAATTTTGAATCATTACCATTTTGTAAACCTAATTACAACTATGGTCATGCCACTTTAAGTCCTGATGGTTCTACAATGTATTTTACTTCAAATGCAGATGGAGCCCATGGTCAAACCGATTTGTTTAAAGTAAAAATTTTAGGAAACGGCGAGTACGGTAAAGTGGAAAATTTAGGTAAAAAAATTAATTCTCCTAGGAAGGATATGTTTCCTTTTGTGAGCAAAGATAATATACTTTACTTTTCTTCAGATCGTGTTGGAGGAGTTGGCGGATTAGATGTTTATAGTTATGATCTTAATGCTGATCCAGAAACGGAAGAACCAAAAAATTTACAACAACCAATTAATAGCAGAAGCGATGATTTTTGCTATATTATAAATGAGGATGGAACCAAAGGCTACTTCTCGTCTAGACGTCCAAAAGGTAAAGGTGACGATGATATTTATTATTTTGTATTAGAATAATTTTTGTTTTTAATTAACTTTTAAAATTGACAACGTCAATGAAGCGTTTTTTTAACAGCACTTTAAAATTTTCTTTAGTTTATTTTAGTCTACTTCTATTAGATTTGCTTATAATTGTTTGGGGTAGTAATGAGCTTTGGCGACTAGGTACAATGCCGGTTATAGCTTTGTTGTTAATAGTTTTTTATATATATAATGATAAATCGGCTCGACCTTGGAAGTTTGCTTTTATGGTTATCGCTCTTTCATGGTTCTTATTAGCTAATATCGCAGTGTTGTTTAGAAATGAGTCTATTATGCTTATTCTGATTAGTGTTTTTTTTATACTGGGTAATGTTTTTTATATTTTAAGATTTTCTAATAATCGAGATTTTGATTTCATTAGGCTCTTACCGATATTGGCTTTGTATCTTATTTATATGTTTGTGATTTTACAGCTTACGCAAGACCGTTTGGGTGACTTGCTGATTCCTATTTTTATCTTTTTATTTGTAACACTTTTAACAATTCAATTTGCATTATTAAGAAAGAGTGCAGTCACAAAGAACAGTTATTACTTGGTTATCACAGGAATGTTAGTTCTTTTAATGTCTCATACATCTGCAGTATTGAGTGTGTTTTATAAAACATTTGATAACCAAGATGTCTTAACGATGCTTTTATATTCAATTGCTCAGTTTCTCATTGTAATTGGTGTTATAAATGAAAAAAAAGTATTGTGAGTTGATAGCTATTGCTCCTTCTTAACACGTTTTAAATCCAATAAATTGATAGGATTAATACCTAAGCCCTTTACGCTTTTTCGTGTGAATCGCACAACTTCATCGTAAAACAATGGCACAACAGGTGCCGATGACAAAACTAAACTATCCATTTTAGTATAGAGTGCTTCACGTTTTTTGCTATCTGTGATCGTAAATGCTTCTTGGTACCAAGCATCAAATTGATCACTTTTAAAATGCGTGTAATTAGGGCCATTGGGTGCGAAGTTCTTACTTGAATATAGTGATAAATAATTTTCAGCATCAGGATAATCGGCTACCCAACTCGCTCTAAACATATCTAATTTACCGTTAGCTTTCGCATCTTTTAGAGTCGCAGCAGGAATCACATCTACATTTACAGTAATCCCAATTTTTTGAAGTTCCCGTTGAATGTATTCACAAAAACTCAAATAGTTGCTTGTAGTCGTTATCGTAATTTCAGGATTTGAAATCCTAGTTTCTGTCTTAAATTGTTGCACTAATTGTTTTGCTTTGTCAGGTTGAAATGTAAAACCTATAGATTCATTGTGACCTGGAAGCCCCTTTGGGATAAAACCTCCATAAGCTGGAATTCCAATACCATTTCGCAAATAAGTCATCATTTTTTGCTTATCAAACCCATAATTAATGGCTTGTCGCAATAGTTTTGACTGCATTTCTGAGACTTCAGAATCCATAAAAAATGCCAAATACTCTGTATTAAGGTAAGGGCCTCTAATCATATTAACATCCTTACTATACTGTTCACGAAGTTGTCCTGTTGCAGTTAGAATTTCGTCTTTGTATGATGCATCTAATCCAGATACAAAGTCAATATTGCCTTGGGCAAATTGTAAAAACTCACTTTGCTTATCTGGTAAAAAAGTAATGGCTACAGCTTCAAGATATGGTAATGCGCTACCTAAGTTATCCGTTTCAAAATAGTTGTTATTTCTTCGGAAAACGAGCTTTAAGTTTTCTTCCCATCGTTTAAATTTAAATGGTCCAGTGCCAATAGGATGAGATCTAAAATCACTTTGATAATGGTCTACAATTTCTTTGGGTACAACCGAGCAATACTTCATGGTCAATAACCCTAGAAATGCAGGAAACGGTTGCTTTAGTTTAATTTGGAATAAGCTATCATTTAGAGCTTTAAAAGCATCTACCTTATTAAGAGTCCAACGTCCTGGAGATGCTATTGTTTTATTCAGCAGACGATTGAGACTGTATTCAAAATCACTCGCTTTCACTGTTCGTGTTGAGTCTTTACCGAAGAGTCTATGTTTATGAAAATAAACATCTTGTCTCAATGAAAAAGAATAGGTGAGGGCATCTTCTGAGATCGTCCAATTCTTAGCAATACAAGGTTGTACATTTAGATTTTCATCCATTTGAACTAGGCCATTAAACAATTGGTTAATGGCCCAAATATCTGCATTATCTTTTGCAAACGCAGGATCTAAAGAGCCTATATTTTTGTGCTCATTATATCTAAAAACATTGTTATAAGTCTCTTTTTGTTGTGAACAACTAGAAATAATAAGAGCGAATAATAAGACTTTAAATTTCATACGGATTATTAAAAATGATTTTTATACCTTTAAGTTCTATTAATTAATCTAAAAAAATTTAAAATTATGAAAAAAAACTACGTTTTAATTTTATTGACTGTATTATTTACTGTGTCTATTCAGGCACAAGTAGTAATATCCCAGTCTGTTGATCCTGTTAGTATAACAGAAAGTGGTGTTGCTTGTTGGAGTGCCCCACCAGGAGGAACAGGAGAGTACCGTGATAATGCTTTTTTAAGATCCTACACAATGAGTGTGTTTGGTATTACAGAAGATTTTGGAGTAACCTCTGTTGAGTATGGTCAAGGTTCTGCAAATGACGGTAAATTGATTACTGTGAACCTTTATACAGCAACTTCAGAAGATTTAACTACTGCAACACTAACATTAATAGGTACTGCAACGCACGTATCTGCTGCTATAGATGATATAACTTTGATTTCTGTACCCTTAACTACAACTATTCCTGCTGGTTCAATAGTAGCCTTAGAAGTTTCAGCAGCTGATGGAGGTACTAATGTTGGAGAAACGTATTTCCCGGGATATAATACTGCTGGTGAAAATGGCATAAGTTACTTGGTAAGTGTTGGTTGTGGTCTTGCTACACCTACACCTACAGCAGATATAGGTCAGGCAACGAACCAATATGTAATGAATATTGTTGGAAGCACACTGAGTGTTGATTCTTTTACTTTAAATGCAATTTCTGTAGCGCCTAATCCAGCTACGAATTATATTTCTATCAACTTTCCTGCTTCAATATCTGATTTTACTACAGAACTATATGATATTACGGGTAAGTTAGTTTTAAAATCTAGTAATAAAGACCGCCTGGATGTGTCTCAATTACAAGCTGGAATTTATATTTTAAGAATCTCTACCAATGATGGTACGATTTCTAAACGTATTACTAAGAGCTAAAACGCCTTGCATTAATATATTTTTAAAAGTGTGCTTTATGTATTAAAGCACACTTTTTTTTATGTCACAGTTTAGAGGTTTTATAATTGATTTGAAAATAACAGGGTATACAGAGTCTTACAGGTTTTGTTTTTATTTGCTTTCAGGTAAAGCCTTCCCGTTTTTAATGACTTTTATGTAGAAGAAAAAGAAAATTATCGCGAAGAAGAGTAGTACCCAACTCCAGCCAAATTCAAAAATATCTATCAATGTGTTACAGTCGTAATCGTTGTTATAATATTTTAAATCGTCTCGACAAGTATCTTTTTGATGCATTGTAATTATACCTATAATTCCGATAATATAAAACGAAAATCCAACGATTGAAATGTTTAGGCAAATAGCGACCATCAATTTTTTTATACGCTTATAGAAAAAAATCGGTATCAATATAATGAGAGTAGCTAACGCTAGTGCGAAGCAGCTGATAGCGTAAACGGCTATACCATCTTTCCAACCCACAATGAAGAGTATTAATGCAGAAACTAGAGAAATAATGAATACCAGCACTCCAACTGTAATAGTGCTAAGCAATAACCTCTCGATACAAATCTAAATCTTGAGTATCAATCACACAATCCATAAGTTTGCGATATACAACTACGGTATCTTTATTTTTTAGAAAAGAAATAACTTCTTTTAGTCTAGCTTCTGCTTGGGTCATAAATCTATAAATTATTGATTTTTAAATGCAGAGGAGGCCAATAGATTGTGAAATCTTTAAGTAATGCGTAAGTTTACCCATTCTAAGTTAGAAACAAGTAAATATAAATAGATTTCTGTGCCATAGAAACTCTAAATTGATTTAATGGATAAAAAAGTTGCATTTTACACGTTGGGTTGCAAGCTCAACTTTTCTGAAACCTCTACAATTGCACGAGATTTTTCTTCGGAAGGTTTTGAACGTGTAGACTTTAAAGAGAAAGCAGATATTTATGTAATCAATACATGCTCTGTAACTGAAAATGCAGATAAACGTTTTAAATCGATTGTAAAACAAGCGCAGAAGGTCAATCCAGAAGCCTTTGTAGCAGCAGTGGGTTGCTATGCACAATTAAAACCACAAGAACTGGCAGATGTTGATGGTGTCGATTTAGTTCTTGGTGCAACAGAAAAATTTAAAATTACAGACTATCTTAATGACCTCTCAAAAAATGATATGGGAGAAGTGCATAGCTGTGAAATAGAAGATGCTAATTTTTATGTTGGTAGTTATTCGATTGGAGATCGTACACGTGCTTTTCTAAAAGTACAAGACGGTTGTGATTATAAATGCACATATTGTACAATCCCTTTAGCTAGAGGTGTATCTAGAAGCGATACCTTAGAGAATGTCCTTGAGAACGCGAGAGTGATTTCAGAAAGAAATATTAAGGAAATCGTACTCACAGGCGTTAATATTGGTGATTATGGTAAGGGCGAGTTTGGTAATAAAAAACATGAGCACACATTTTATGAACTGGTTAAAGCTCTAGATAAAGTTGAAGGTATAGAACGTTTAAGAATTTCATCAATAGAACCTAATTTACTTAAAAATGAAACGATAGAGTTTGTTTCAAAAAGTAAAGCGTTTGTGCCTCATTTTCATATCCCACTGCAAAGTGGAAATAATGAAATCCTAAAACTAATGCGTCGTCGCTACATGAAAGAATTGTATGTAGAACGCGTCTCAAGGATTAAAGAGGTGATGCCTCATGCTTGTATTGGTGTGGATGTCATAGTAGGTTTTCCAGGAGAAACAGACGACTTATTTTTAGAGACTTATAACTTCCTTAATGAATTAGAGATTTCATATTTGCATGTGTTTACATTTTCAGAACGCGATAATACTGTTGCGGCTTCTCTTGAAGGTGTTGTGTCTAAAAAGGTAAGAGCTAAACGCAGTAAGATGTTGAGAGGACTTTCAGTAAAAAAGAGACGTGCATTTTATGAGAGTCAAATAGGAAGCTGGAGAACAGTACTTTTTGAAAGTGAAAACAAGGAAGGTTATATTCAAGGTTTTACAGAAAATTATGTAAAAGTGAAATCACCTTGGGATCCAGAATTAGTGAATACACTTCAAACAGTTGAACTCACCAACATTGATGATGATGGTTTGGTGCGGTTTAATTTTAAAAAAACGCAGACTCTTTAAATACAGAGAATGTAACACATAATTACGCGATTGGTTTAAAAAATAATTCACCTATTTTTTTGGAGGTTATTAGAGTATAATTATGCTGATTACTATACATTTTTAATTCATTATGTTTCAAAAAGTGTCCCTCATTCTTGCAATCTGCCTGGTTGTATTAAGCTCATGTTCTAAAGAAGAAGCAGAGAACCAATCGCAAGTCATTGGTGAATGGAAATTAACAAATTACAGTATTGGAACTGCGCATGATATTAATAAGGATGGTTGGAGTCACCTTAACTTATTACATGAGATTGATTGTGATGATAGCGAAATTTTAAAGTTTGAAACTACTGGAGTTGTCTCTTCAAATGAAACATACAATCCTACGATACAAATATCTAAATCAGAAGTTGATAATACGTACGTTTTTAATATTGAATGCGCAGAAGGTATTATTAGTTTTGCTACTAGCTTCAACCAAATCACTAGTAATACATTTCAATTTAATGATAAAGAATTTACAATAATCAATAATACGTTTAACATCGTGTTAGTTGAAGACATTAAAATCTATAACGTAGATTTTTCTCAAATTATTGAAACAAGAGATTTAGTTTTAACTTATACTAAATTATAGTTAGATGACTTATAGAGTTATATAATTACAGATCTTATTTACTTCGGAAATTTTATTTCACCGTCAAAAAATAGCTTTATAACGTTTTATTTCTGCAGAGCTAAAATAAAATTTGTGCAGTTCAAATCTTCAATTAGATTTACATGAATTTTTTAAAAACCCTCTTAAAAAATAAAATGAGAAAATTATTAATTGCATCCTTAATTACCATAGTATTATTGTTTTTAACGTCATGTACTAGTGACGATGATAATTCAAGTTCTAACGACACGCTTTCTGGTACTTGGAAGTTAACAGCTTTCAATTCGTCAACAGCTTATGATCTAAATAACGATGGTAATGCCAGTGTTAATTTGTTAGATGAGTTGGATTGTTTAGAGAATGAAACTTTAGTTTTTGGATCTAACAACACCGTAGTTTCAAATAACACATCTTTTATTGATCTTGAAATTGGATTGGTTGTGGGCACAACAGATCAATTTACATTTGTAGTGGATTGTGAAGAAGATGTTTATAGTTTTTCCTTGACCTATACTAGGAACGGAAATACTATCATTTTTAATGATGACGGAGATCTACTTCAAGGCACAGTAAGTGGTAATGCGTTGTCTTTTGTGTTAGAAGAAGAAATCGATGTTGCAGACGAAAATGGTTTGTCTACTACAGAAGATATTACCATAGTTTATAATAGACAATAGACGATTTAAATAGATAAAAAAACCGAAACTTTTAAGTTTCGGTTTTTTTATGACTTATATCCTAATTCCTACAGGAAGCATTTTTTTGTATTTTCTGTGTCTCCTTATAAATTTTGCAATTTCAGGACTTGTAGGGACTACACTAATATTGCGTTCTGCAATGTTTTCAAAAACTAAAGTGAGAAACTCTTCTTCAAAAGCCTCATCAGTCACAGTATCTGGAATAATTAGCTTTGTTAAAAAGATTTTTCGGTCTTGAAGTGAGTATTCAATTTTAGCAAGTCCACCGTCTACTTTAATTTCAAACTGTCGTAAGAAGTCATTGTCTGTTAATTCAGCAGCATCAATCATAATAATTTATATTTAATTCAATGGTTGGTAGGGTAGAACTATACTTTTGTATAGTTTTGTACTGCAAATTTACGAAAAATATCATAGATATGAGTTGTCGTTAATTTATAGGCTTATGCAACAAGAAATTATACATGTGTATCTCATGCCAGGACTGGCTGCCAATCCTATCATATTTGAACATATTAAATTGCCAGAAGATCAATTTAAGATCCATTGGTTGGAGTGGATGATTCCTGATAAAAAGGAAACTCTTGAATCTTATGCAAAGCGAATGATTTTAAATATTGAGCATGATAATGTGGTGTTATTAGGTGTTTCTTTTGGTGGAATCTTAGTTCAAGAAATGAGTAAATATTTAGTTTTAAAAAAACTGTTCGTAGTCTCGAGTGTAAAATCAATGCATGAATTACCAAAGCGAATGAAAGTGATGAAATATACTAAAGCGTATAAAATATTACCAACTCAATTGGTGTCTAATATAGATGTTTTAGCAAAATACGCTTTTGGAGAAACAATTATTAAACGTATTGAATTATATAAAAAATATCTATCGGTTAGTAATAAGCAATATCTAGATTGGGCAATAGAAAATGTTATAGAATGGAATCAAGAGAAACCTAATAAAAATGCTATTTATATTCATGGAGATAAGGATGCAGTATTTCCAAATTCATGCACTGGAAATGTTATTGTGATTAAGGGAGGATCTCATATTATGGTTATAAATAAGTACAAATGGTTTAACGAAAATTTACCAAAACTAATATTACAATAACTCTTAGGCGAACACAAATTTTTATACATTTATAAAAAATAGAATTATGAAAATTATAAAAAATATTTTAGCAGCCATAGGTTTAGTATGTGTTTCTGGGTTGTTTGTTTTTGCAGTCCAGTCTGATAAAGTAGGTCAGTCTGATACAGCAGATTCAGATAACGACCTTGTTGAAACGACAAGAATGATTAACGATTATAATGTATATGCTTTGTCTGTACCAGATAATTTGAATTTTGCGGGAGAAGCTATGCCATTGCAAGATCCCGATGTTTTTGAGCGCATGGATAGAGAGCTCTTAGTGAATACGTATTGGCAATCTAACGGTCTACTGATGTTCAAGCGTGCCGAAAAATATTTTCCAATAATTGAGCCAATACTGAAGAAAAATGGCATACCAGATGATTTTAAATACTTAGCTGTAATAGAGAGTGGATTAACAAATGCCGTCTCTCCAGCTGGCGCAAGAGGTGTTTGGCAAATTATGCCTTCAACGGGTCGTGAAAATGGATTAGAAGTTAATAGTAATGTAGATGAACGCTACCATTTAGAAATGGCAACTGAGGTCGCTTGTAAATACTTATTAAAGTCAAAAGAGAATTTGGGCTCTTGGACATTGGCAGCGGCAGCATACAATGCTGGAAATACTGGTGTTTCAAATCGCTTAAGAGAACAAGACGTAAATGCTTATTACGATTTATTGTTAGGAGAAGAAACAGGACGCTATTTATTTAGAATAGTAGCACTAAAAGAGATTTTAACTCATCCAAAAAAATATGGTTTCAACTTTACTTCGAAAGATTTATATAAAACAATTCCAACATACAAAGTAGAAGTAGATACAGCAGTGACAGATTTTACAAAGTTTGCGCAACGTTACGGTATTAATTATAAAATATTAAAGATTCATAATCCTTGGTTGAGAGAACCAAAACTTAACAATTCGTCAAGAAAAAAATATGTAATCGAAATCCCTGAAAAAGGTAATTATTCTATTAAACCATAGATGTTTGATTACTTCATGAATAATACATGAGTTATCGCAATTGTTATCTATTATTAGTTAGGGCTAACTGCCATTATTACTATTCTTCTTAAAAAAGTAGATTCAACAAAAGCCTTATGTTATATAATGGGTCTTGTTTCTTTTGCTTAGTCGTAGACTATATGTTTGGTCAAAAGTATATAAAAATGTAAAAACTTGACGTCTATATTCTTAGATGACTTGTGGGATTGCGAAACGCTAAAATAGGCATGATGGAAGTAACGCTTTAAATTGTTTAAATTTAAAGAGTCATTAAGTTAAGTAGACTTTTGCTCCATTGCTTTAATTACTGTAGCGTAGTTATGACGTCAGTATTAGTTGGTTTATCATTAAAAAGCATCCATTTAATTTTTTCATGTATAGCACTAAACGCTACTTCAGATCTGTTGTAAGAGTTTGGTATAGTGAATTTTTTATCAATTTTCAAAAGTTGTTTTTCTTCGGAAATAAAGAAACAAGCCGGTGCTCCAAAAGAATGCTTAAATGGTTTGATAATATGGTTGGCATTATTATCACGTTCATCTATATAAGTTACAGTAACGTTAGAATTATAATCTTTAGAATGCGCTTTTGCTTTTGTTTTAGAATCCCAAAATAAAATAATGATATCAAGCTGCCCTTTGTACATTTTAGACATTCTATTAATTTCATTAATTTCTTCTCGTTTAATTAGTTCCCATGATGATTTGGTAATCAAAAGGAAAGGTTTGTCTAAAGACGACGTTTTTAAGGAGCCTCCTCTAACTTTATTCAGAGAGATGTCTCTTACGTAACTAAATTTTAAATGATTTTCAAAAAGGGAATCAAAAAGAGATTTAGCGTGTTCCTTATCACCATTTTGTATCGCAATTTCAGACTTAGCTTTGTAAGCACTCAAATATTTTACTATTTGAGAATCAAAGTATGTTTTTTGCTCTTGAGGAAAAGCTTGAAACATACAAACTAGCATAATTATGACTGTAGATATCTTCACGTCTAAATATTTGTAATTTATTTTCTACAAATTTAGGGATATCAGTGCTTTAGGCCTTAAATATTCGTTTAAAGACTAGATTTACTAGAGAACGGAATACTAATTGAACAATAAATCGATGAAAGTTGCTGGTTAATGCGTATTAACGTCCTCTCATATTGCGATTACCATAGTGCTGCTTTGGTCCTTGAGATTTTTTCATCCCATCTTTCATCATTTTAATCTGCTCTGTTAAAATGCCTCGTTTGTCTAGTTTTTGAGCTTCATTTAAAAGTTGTTTAGCTTCAATAGCTCTTCGTTTACTAAAAGCAATACCAGCCAGATTTAATTTCGCCATGGCAACATCATGATCCATAGAAAGACCAAGGTCTAGTGCTTTTTTGAAATATCTTTCGGCATCATTCATATTAGATTGAGAAACCATAACACCATGGAGATAATTATAATAACCTTCTTGTTTTTTAACAAGAGCTCCCGGTGGGTTTTTGATTTTATTTAACCAATTTTTAGCACCTTCAAAATCTTGTTTTCTAAGCTTTAAAAAAGCGAGTAGAATAAATTCATTCTTAAAGTATAAGAAAATGAAAATAAAAGATATTAAGATATACATAATGCCATTGCCAATATTACCTTCGGTAAACTGATAAATGGCATATGCTATAATTAATCCAGCGATGACTAGTTTGATATTTTTATTGAACATGCTTTTCTATTTTATATGTAACGTTAGATATAATTGTAGTGGGTACTTCCAAACCATCCATGTTGTGCACGATTGAATTGTCTTTAACTGTTGAGGAGGTCGTCATTGTTTTTACAAAACCAGTTTCTGGTGATGTTGTTAGATTGGATGTCATATCACCATTGAGATTCATTTCGACATCCACATCTGTATTTTTGAAGATAACACTACTTTCTTCAGTTATGTTAACGCCTTCTTTTGTTATGCTGTTTAAAGGCCATGTGTTTTTTGAAGATAATTTATCTTCAAAATTATTTTTACATGTACCTCCAATGGCTATAGTTTTATTTGGGTAAATATAAGTTATTTGCTCAAAACTCATAGCGATATTTTCGTTGCTGAACTCTCCTTTTATGGACTCTCTCATAACTTCTTTCGTAAGCTCATCTATAGCCCCAACAGCATTCACTATTTTAGAAATTAGTTCATAAGATCCTTCAGTAGATTTGATTTTACCATTTTTATACAGTGTCATTGTTAAATTGACAGATACTAATTCTGAGAAAATTTCCCCTTCAATATCGTCGTCTGTAACAGTGTCATCTGTATTTACAGACATAATTTCACCTCTAAGATTTGATGATGATGACATTTTGAAGCGATCAAACTTAAATTTCAATCCATATAAGCTATCGTCGACGTCTTCAACAACAAATGAAAAATCACCTTCTAGTAGATTTTTCATTACATGTTTTTGTCCATACATATTCTGAAAAATGTCCTGGTTAGCCACTTGCTTTACTTTAAAGTGATCACCAACTTTAAGCGTATAGGCTAACTTGTTTTGAGCGTCTATTAGATTTATTGTGACTAAAAAAAAAAATAGAATTTTTGTAAAAACCGACTTCATTTGTATCATAAATTTTCAATTCACAAAGAAACTAATTTTTTGTCAATTTGTAGCTAGGAAATAAGAGGATATAAATAATAGAAAATAATTTTAAATTTAGGTTTGGCAAAGTAAAAACTCTTTGTATATTTGCACGCAGTTTTGAGAATAGTTTAAAACTAGAAAAAAGAATTTAAGTTTTTTAAAAATATACGACAATGCCAAAAAGAACGTTTCAACCGTCAAAGAGAAAAAGAAGAAATAAGCACGGATTTAGGGAAAGAATGGCTTCTGTAAACGGAAGAAAAGTTTTAGCACGTAGAAGAGCTAAAGGAAGAAAAAAATTGTCTGTATCATCTGAAACTAGACATAAAAGATAATGATTAACAAGTGTTAATATATTAAAGGCGTTACTTAGGTGTAACGCCTTTTTTTGTATCCATATGTTATCTATTTTTGAATTTATAAAAACACAAAAATGCCAAAAAACGACAAATTAAAATCCATCCTCATCATTGGCTCAGGGCCAATCATTATTGGTCAAGCTTGTGAGTTTGATTATTCGGGAACGCAAGCGCTTCGCTCACTTCGTGAAGACGGAATTGAAACCATTTTAATCAATTCTAATCCGGCAACTATAATGACAGACCCAACCATGGCAGACCATGTTTATCTATTACCTCTAACTACAAAATCTATCATTAAGATATTAAAAGAGCATCCTCAAATTGATGCAGTTTTACCAACAATGGGTGGTCAAACGGCATTAAATCTTTGTATTGAGGCAGATGAAAAAGGAATTTGGGAAGATTTTGGGGTTGCGATTATAGGTGTAGATATTGATGCTATTAATATCACAGAAAATAGAGAGAAGTTTAGAGAGTTAATGCTAAAAATTGGGATAGGAATGGCCCCTCAAGCGACAGCTAATTCTTATCTAAAAGGAAAAGAGATCGCCCAAGAATTCGGCTTTCCATTGGTCATTAGAGCCTCTTTTACCTTAGGTGGTGATGGCGCAGCGATTGTTTACAAAGAAGAAGATTTTGATGAATTATTGACACGTGGTTTGGAAGTATCTCCAATACATGAAGTTATGATTGATAAGGCTTTAATTGGTTGGAAAGAATATGAATTAGAGTTGTTACGTGATTCTAATGATAATGTTGTTATTATTTGTACAATAGAAAATATGGATCCGATGGGAATTCATACAGGAGATTCAATAACAGTAGCTCCAGCAATGACATTGTCTGATAAAACATTTCAAAAAATGCGAGATATGGCTATTCATATGATGCGCAGTATTGGTGATTTTGCAGGAGGTTGTAATGTGCAGTTTGCTGTAAGTCCAGATGAAAAAGAAGATATTATAGCTATTGAGATTAATCCGCGTGTATCGCGTTCTTCAGCATTAGCGAGTAAAGCAACGGGTTATCCAATTGCAAAAATAGCTGCAAAATTGGCAATTGGTTATACTTTAGATGAATTGAATAATCAAATTACAGGTTCAACATCTGCATTATTTGAGCCTACTTTAGATTATGTGGTTGTTAAAATACCACGTTGGAATTTTGATAAATTCGAAGGTTCAGATAGAACTTTAGGGTTACAAATGAAATCTGTAGGTGAAGTGATGGCAATTGGACGTTCATTTCAAGAAGCACTCCATAAAGCAACTCAATCACTTGAAATAAAACGTAATGGTTTAGGAGCAGATGGTAAAGGATATAAAGATTATCAGCAAATTATAGATAAACTTACATTTGCAAGTTGGGATCGTGTATTTGCTATTTATGATGCCATTCAAATGGGAATTCCATTAAGTAGAATCCATGAAATTACTAAAATTGATATGTGGTTCTTAAAGCAATATGAAGAACTGCATCAACTGGAGAAAGAGATTTCTACATTTACAATTGATACTATTGGGCGTGATTTATTATTAGAAGCAAAACAAAAAGGATATGGTGATAGACAAATTGCTCATATGCTTAAATGCCTAGAAAGTCAAGTCTATAATAAGCGAGATGAATTAAATATCAACCGTGTTTATAAATTGGTTGATACGTGTGCTGCGGAATTTAAAGCGCAAACACCATATTATTATTCTACGTTTGAAAATGAGGTAGAAACTTCTGACGGTAAAAAGTTTTCGGCAAATGAAAGTGTTGTTTCAGACAAAAAGAAAATTATTGTTTTGGGATCTGGACCAAATCGAATAGGACAAGGAATTGAATTTGATTATTGTTGTGTTCATGGTGTTTTAGCAGCTGCAGAGTGTGGCTACGAAACTATTATGATTAACTGTAATCCTGAAACTGTTTCTACAGATTTTGATATTGCAGATAAATTGTATTTTGAACCTGTATTCTGGGAGCATATTTATGATATTATACGTCATGAAAAGCCGGAAGGTGTCATTGTTCAACTAGGAGGTCAAACTGCTTTGAAATTAGCTGAAAAATTAGATCGTTACGGAATAAAAATTATAGGGACTACATACCAATCCTTAAATTTAGCAGAAGATAGAGGCTTGTTTTCCAATCTTTTAAAAGAAAATAATATTCCTTATCCTGAATTTGATATTGCTACAACAGCAGACGAAGCTGCAGGAATTGCAGATGTATTAGATTTTCCAATTTTGGTAAGACCATCTTATGTTCTTGGAGGTCAAGGGATGAAAATTGTTATTAATAGGCAAGAACTTGAAGAGCATGTTGTAGACTTATTGAGAAGGATGCCAGGAAATAAACTGCTTTTAGATCATTATCTTGATGGTGCCATTGAAGCCGAAGCAGATGCTATTTGCGACGGAGAAAATGTTTATATTATTGGTATTATGGAGCATATTGAACCTTGTGGAATACATTCAGGCGATAGTAATGCAACACTACCTCCTTTTAATTTAGGCGAGTTTGTAATGCAACAAATTAAAGACCACACTAAGAAAATTGCTTTAGCATTGAATACTGTTGGATTAATTAACATTCAGTTTGCCGTAAAAGATGACATGGTTTATATCATTGAAGCTAATCCAAGAGCATCACGAACAGTGCCTTTTATAGCCAAAGCTTATGGAGAACCGTATGTGAATTATGCCACGAAAGTCATGTTAGGCGAAAAGAAAGTAACCGACTTCGATTTTAAACCACATCTAGAGGGTTATGCAATCAAGCAGCCAGTATTTTCGTTTAATAAATTCCCAAATGTCAACAAGCAGCTAGGTCCAGAAATGAAAAGTACAGGAGAAAGCATCCTATTTATTGATAATTTAAAAGATGATGAATTTTATAATTTATACTCTAGACGTAAAATGTATTTGAGTAAATAACCTATTTATTCGATAAACGACTCGTCAATAAACTTTTTTATTTACTAATTTAGCCAAACAATATAAGTCGTCTATTATTATGAAAAGAATTTTACTGTTATCGATATGCTTGTTAACCTTTACGTTTGGGTTTTCTCAAACTGAAACAATAACAATCCCATGGGATTTTTTCTCTGTACCACCATCTGATCCGAATTTCCCTAGTGGAGCAATGTTTGATACAAATATTGTTATAGAAGTGGGTGATACTGTTGTTTGGGATTGGTTGAGTGGAGGCCACAATGTTAAGAGTGACGGTGAATCGGTTGAAAGTTTTGGAACACCAGGCGGAGATTTTGATACTTTTCCTACTGGATATACTTACGCTTATACGTTTACGATACTTGGAACTAGTAATTTTATATGTGCTCCACATGAGACTCTTATGTATGGTAGTGTTTCAGTAGTTCCAGAAGGAACACTGAGTGTTTCTAGTTCTAATATTTCTAGTTTTTCAATATCTCCTAATCCTGCTAGAAACAGCTTTACTCTAGATTTAGGAGCATTAAATAATAACGTACTTGTTGAGATTTATGACGTTTTAGGTAAAAAAGTATTAAATAGAAAGATTAATGCGACAACATCTACTTTTAATATTTCTAGTTGGAATAGTGGTTTATACATTATTAAAATCTCTTCAGAAAAGACAGTTTTAATGAAGCGTTTTGTAAAGCAATAGGGTATTAAGATATTATATTTTATAAAGAGAGTCACCAACAAATGTTTGTGGCTTTTTTATTTATCTGTATTTAGCGAAAATGACTTCTAAAGAACTGAATAGTACCATTAATTTTTAATGCTAATTTTAGTAAGACTGAAAATATAGATAATTTGGAATCATTTTTGCTATACTTTTATAAAATCATAATAGATTTCAATAGAAAATAAGAGACTATGAAAACAATATTACTTTGTTTAACATGCTTATTAATATCTGCTAAGGCACTATCACAAGTTTCTGCTAATCGGGTGGATGATTTTGAAGATGGTACAACTCAAGATTGGGTTATAGGAAACTCGAGTGGGGCGGTTTTTCCACCTGCAAATATTGCTACAGATGGACCAGGTGGTGTAGATGATAATTACCTAACATATACTTCAACTCCTCCAGAAATTGGCGGGGCAGGTAGTAAAATGATTATATTTAATGCTGCACCACAATGGTCTTCAAACTTTACGAGTGAAGGTATCGTTGCTATTAAATTTGATGTGAGAGTGTTAACAAATGATTTAAATTTAAGAGTCGCATTTCAAGGGCCCAATGGGAAACGTATTTGCACAACTAATGCTGTTAATATTGTAGCAAATTCTGGATGGCAATCTGTAACGATGCCAATTTCTGCATCAGATTTTACTTCAATTAGTGGGTCTAGTGCTGTATCTATAAGTGATGCTTTATCTGCTGTGAATACCATGAGAATCTTGAGTAGCAATGCACCTACATGGACTAATGTTGATACGGTTATATCAACAATAAATTTAGATAACATTACAGCATCTACAACATTAAGTACACTAGTGATTGAAACTCAAAACAAATTTGAAATTTCTCCAAATCCAGCAACATCAAAATTAAATATTAATTTATCTCAAAATTTAGATAATGCAATCATTGTGGTATATGATGTTTTAGGCAAAAAAGTATACTCAAAAAAAATGCATAATTTATCATCATCAATTGATGTCTCAAGATGGAATTCTGGTGTATATCTTGTTAGAATAGCTACAAATAATAAAACTCTTACAAAGCGTTTTGTAAAGCAATAAGAATAAAATAAAACCATTTTTAAAAACCATTAATTGCATATTGGGTTTTTTTTATTTGTGTTAATTATTGCAATGCAATTAAAAAAATCACTAAATTGTATGGGTCTTAGCCTTATTAACCAAGATATTATGAAAAAAAAATACACTTTTTATAGCCTTATAATTATTTTTTGTTTTTGGTTTTCTATCCAAAATGCTAATGCTCAATTAAGAATTACCGAAGTAGATCCTTCTACAGAACGTTTGAAAATTAAAAATTTTGGTTCTACAACTATTGATATTTCAAGTTATAGACTTTGTTCAAAATTTAATTACGGTACATTGAGTAATATGACACTAATTAACGGGTTTCTTAATTTGATGCCAAATGCAGAAGTTGAGGTAACCGTTGCTCTTTCTGGTGCAGGTGCTGTGGATGACGCCGCAGATATGGGTTTGTATCTACCAACAGGTAACTTTGGAACTCCTGCAAGTATGATAGATTTTACACAATGGGGAAGTGGTGGAAATGGACGTGAAAGTGTAGCGGCTTCTAAAGGGATTTGGACAGCTGGAACTTTCGTAAACGTCAATGCTCCTTATGAGTTTATTGGAGGTGCAAATGATAGAGGTATTGCATTTTGGGATACCTTATTAGGTACTGAGAGTTTTGATGATATTACCAAATTCAATATTTCACCTAATCCAGCATCATTGAATCTTAATGTTAATATTCCTAGCAGTATAGAGGACGCAACACTTCGAGTGTTTGATTTGTTAGGCAAAAAAGTATTAGAGCAAGAGGTAGGTGGTATCCAAACTGTATCTGTTGACGTTAGTAAATGGAATACAGGAGTTTATATTGTTCGTGTATCTAGCGATGACGTGACGCAAACTAAACGTTTTATTAAGCAATAAGAAAAACAATCAAATACATACACATAAGCCATCTTTATAAAAGGTGGCTTTTTACTTTTTTAGAAGATCAAATTGAAAAGACACTTTTATATCTTCGGAAATTTTCTTACTCACAATCTTTGGGATCTCAATATCAAAGTCAGAGGCTTTTGCAGAAAACGTTCCGTTTATTTTTATCATGCTTTTTTCAGTTGCAATAGAAATATAAATATTTTCGAAGGTTTCTGTTTTTCCATGAAATGTAAGTTGTCCATTAATAACATATGAAGACTTCATGTTTTTTAAATCGAAGTTTTCTATTTTACCTTTAAAGGTTGCCTTCGGAAATTTATCAGACTCCGCATAGTTCTCATTAAAATGCTCCTCCATTAGTGCATTTTTAAAACGAAAACCTTTAACTAATGCTAAAGTAGCAATCTCACCATTTTCAGTATTAAAAATAGCGGTTACTGAGTTGTTCTTAGCAGCAACTTCTTCAAAAGAAGGAACTGAAGCTTCAAAATTAATAGTTCCAGTTTTGGTAATATATTTGTTTTGAGCAAACGTACTCATACAAGCTAAAACAAGTAAAAATAATAGATTCTTCATAGTTATAAGTGTTTTGAATTAGTCTTCTAATAAACCATCAGTTTCCCATTGTGTGATGATGTCAATTGTGTTTTGTGGAAGTCTTGGTCCTCCAAAAGGCATTAAAAAAGATAAGTCATTTGATGAAATACGAGATATTAATCCATTGTTTTCAATAGCATTTTTGACATTTTCAAAAGTAACAAGAGATATTGGAGCTCCGTTTATTGGAGGATTACTGTGACAAGAAATACAGTTACTGTCTATAATAGATTTTACATCGTCTAGATAAGTAACTGTTGTTGGGATTGGTGTTGAGTCAATTAAATCTTCTTCACTTACATTACTGCAATTAAATGCTAGAATTATAAATATGAGATAAGGTATATGTTTAGTTTTCATAATCTTTATATTTAAAATACACGACTTAAGTTAAATCCAAAATAAATATTGCCATCACTCCAGTCACCTGTGGCTTGGCCTAAAAAGCCATTAGTATTCATAGCTTGTGCATTTGAGAAATGCATTTGAAAAACGTGACCACCAGTCTCTAAATCTATACCAATAGATAAGGGGTTTTTAAATGGAGAATTTTTAGCTCTATTTAGGTGCCAACCATAATCTGCATTTATTGATAAACGTTTTGTTAGCTTATGTCTTGCGCCTAATCCAAGTGCAAATTGAGAATTATCTTGGTTGTTTTGTTGCACATAATTATCATGAAAATAAGTTGGTGCTAACTCATAAGAAAAGTTTGTATTGACTTTACGGGATATTAGAAGTTGCGTTGTGTAACCTAATCTATCTTTAAACTCAATTTTTGGTAAATTATCTTTTTCAAGAGCTGTATTAATCAATATAGAATTAAACCCAACAATAGTAAAAGGAAACCCATTATTTTGTTGTCTAAACAATCGATACTTAAAAGACGTTTGATAGATCTTTTGAAAAGAACTACGAGAAAGTCCAATATTAAAGCCATCAGAAATACCATAAACAAAATTCAATCTTGTAACGGCATCATCAAGGCCAAAGAAACTATCAAGTCCGTTTTCAATACTTCCAAATCTATGTGACACAATCAACGTGAGTTCTTGTTTTGCAACAAGCTTTGTAGATTCAAAATTAACAATCTTTAATCCTTTAAATGCAGCTATTGAGAATTGATTATCAATTATTTCTGTGTCTATTTCGTCTAGTAAATCATCTTGTGCTATGATTAAAATTGGACATAGGAATAGTAGTATGAATATATTTTTCATAGATAATAGATTAAATATTAAATAGATTTTTTTAAAATCAAAGCCAAATACGCATTATTGAGTATTTGGCTTTAATTAACGCTTATTGCTTAATAAAGCGTTTTGTTTCTGTCTTATCACCATTTGAAATCTTGATAAGGTATAAACCGCTATTCCATGTTGTAACATCAATTTGAGATAAATTTCCGTTGTCTAATGTTTTAATTACTATTTGCTTACCAAGAGTATCAAAAACTTCGAAAGTTAAATTAGACTGGCTACCGTTTAATTCAATATTTAAAATAGAATTTGTTGGGTTCGGATATACATTGAAACTTGAAGCTGTTTCTAAATCGTTAACACTTAAAAGTGTGTCCCAGAAACCTATACCAAAGTCTGTAACAGTTCCATTAAATTCGTAAGGAGGTGCTACGTTTATAAAAGTTCCAGCTGTCCAAATTCCTTTAGAAACCGCTACACTTTCACGTCCATTTCCGCCACTTCCCCATTGTGTGAAATCCACCATATTCGCTGGAGTTCCAAAGTTTCCTGTTGGCAGATATAGACCTAAATCTGCAGCAGAATCATTTAGCCAGTTTCCTGATATAGAAACCGTTACTTCTCCTCCAGGAGCAAGATTTAATGAGCCATCTATTACTGTTGTTTGAGAATTTAATGTGCGATAGCCAAAAAGAGAACAGAATCTATATGATCCAACGTTTTCTGTTGTTGTTCCAAAATTTTTGATAGTTACAGTATCAGCTACTGGATCCACCACCAGTAATTTAAATTGTTGCGCATTTACTTCCTGACCTATGAAAGCTGTAAATAAAAATGTAAGGACTGTTTTAAAAATGTAATTTGTTTTCATAATATTTTTTTTATTAGTAATTAATTATTCAATTATTGTGCACTGGTCTAATTTAACTTGCTCTAATAAGTCATCATAACCAATGACTCGACCTTTGATTTTTATTTTAGAATCAAAAACTATAGTGTTCTTGAACGATGTATTAAATTGACAAAACACTTTGTCGTCAAGTGTGATTGTGCTACTGTCTTTTTCTGAAACCATTCCAATAACCTCTATAGTTGTATTTAGGTATTTAGTTTCAGTCTCTATTGCGTTTTCTATAAACTCTGAAGCAATTTTATTAGAAGTTATCTCATATTGAGCATTTTCATTTTCTATATCTCTATGACTTTGGTAGATATAATTATAACCTACTATACCTAGTATTATGAAAACAATAAAAATGATAATTCTGTTACGCATGTTTTTTTGTTTGGGTAATAAACTGCTTTAACTTTTATGGTCAAAGCAGTTCATTTAAAATGCAATTTAGGACAAGGACTAACAAATTAATTAATAACCCTTAATTTCTCTTTTTCATTGTACATTGTCTGTTAATTGCAAGTGTTTCTATATCGTAATCGATCTTCGGTACCTACTCTTAAATCAATTTTTGTGATGCTACTATTATTAATTTCTTGGAGGCTCCAATTGTTATTACAATAGGGCAGTCCTGGAATGTCTATTAGTACCGAAATATTATTTGCATTACCTGCAGTAATCCACGTTCCACTTGCTGATGTTGAATTCCAGAAGACAGTTACTGTGCCATCTGTAGAAAAGTTAAATTCATAACCATCATATATGCTGTCATAATTAAAATTGTCCTGCCTTGTTTTATCTACATACCAATTTTGACAATCTGTTAAGAAACTCTCTAGTAATTCTTGAGTACAATCATCGCAATCATCGTCGTCATAATCATAATCATCATCTTCATCACAAGCATTTTGTTGATTCTCTATTGTTGTTTCAAGTTCGGTAAGAGAAGTGATTTGTAAAAATGTGCCATTTGATGTTAAAACAGATATAGGAAAATTGATACTCGTTATATCATCTTCTGTAATGTCTTCAATGAAATTATATAATTCATGATCGTTAGTAAACGTTTCCGAAGACAGTAATTCATTATTGATATTGAATTTTGAAGCAGAAAACGGATATATGAAATCAATACATTCTATATCATTGTCGCTAACATTTTCACCATTACAAATATTAGCTCTCGCTGTCAATTCGCTCATATCATTGATTGTTACTTCAGAAAAATCTGAATTCACTATAGTGATAGGGAAATCAAGATTAACAGCATCAACGTCATCAAAATCTTCATCAAAAATAGATTCTACTAAATAATAATCATTGGTGTTGTTTATATTGACAGGTATTGAGTTCGCAGTGACAGCTATAGGCAGTTTTATATTAAAGCAATTGGCAAAATCTAAAATATTATCATTTGATCCATCATTAGTTGTAGTGCGTAGAATTAAATCAGCGACTACAGAGTTGATTTGGATAACTTCTTCAGTAGGTGTGTTAATAAATTCAGTCTCTTCTGATCTGCAAGAAGTCAAGATCATAACTGATGATAAAAGTAAAATTAGACTTGTTTTAATTGTTGTTTTCATGATTTTGCATTTGTATATTTCTAATGCTGTTTAATATAGAACAACCCAACTTTTAAAACTCCTGAAAAATAAATTAATATTTCTTTATCTTTAGAAACTAAAACCTGCAGCTTGTTAAAAGATCTAAACGAAAATGTATGCGAAGCCAAAGTTTTTGAGCACGTATATAATACGTATTCAAAGGATATTCATAATTTCTTATATTATAAATATGGTGAACAGTTTAACCCTAAAGATAGAGTACAAGATGCGTTTATTAAGCTTTGGGATAACTGTGAAAAAGTAACCATAAGTAAAGCAAAGTCATTTTTGTTTACTGTGGCAAGTAATATGGTGCTAAATGATATTAAGCATAATAAAGTTGTGCTTAATCATCAAAAGATTGCTCCTAAATCACATACTAACGAAACACCCGAATTTATTTTAGAGCAAGAACAGTTCTTTCAAAATTACAAAAAGGTATTAGAAAGCTTAAAAGACGAACATCGTGTTGCTTTTTTGTTGAATAAAGCGGAAGGAAAAAGTCATGCAGAAATAGCCGAATTTTTAGGTGTCACAAAAAAAGTAGTTGAATATCGTATTTATAGTGCATTTGCTATTTTGAAAAAAGAGTTACAAGGTTTTAAAATAAAATAATCAGGAGTTTTAAAAGTTGAGTTGTTATATATAAGTAGAACATTGATTTATGAATAAAGAAGAACAAATCAAAAAATGGTTAAATGATGAGTTAACGCCTGCCGAAAAAGAAATATTCGAGCAAGGTGAAGATTATGCATTAGATCAAGCGATAGTTAATGGAGGTGAGCAATTTAAGGCTTCCAATTTTTCTGCACCTGAGTCTTTCAATAATTTTAAGTCGGCTTATGAAGCCCAAAATAAGACGACGAGACAACTAGATTGGTTCAAGCCTATGCTTAGAGTTGCAAGTATCTTGGTGATTGCTTTAGGCGTTTATTTTACTATGTTTTATGACAACTTAACGCAAGTTCAAACTTTAGCCAGTCAAAAAATAACTATAGAGCTTCCAGATACATCTCAAGTGACATTAAATGCAGATTCAGAAATAAAATTTAGCAAGAAAAATTGGAGTAAAAAAAGAAGTTTAAACTTAAGTGGAGAAGCTTATTTTAAAGTAGTCAAAGGTAAAACGTTTGATGTGATTACATCACAAGGAACAGTTACTGTTGTTGGTACAGCGTTTAATGTAAAGCAACGTGATGATTATTTTGAAGTTCAATGTTTTGAGGGTATCGTTAGCGTAACATCAGACGCACACACGAAAAAACTTGTAGCCGGAGAAACTTTTAGAATCTTAAATCGTGCATTCTCTCAAGATAACACCACAATTTTAAAACCAAATTGGACATCTAATAAAAGTACATTTCAAGCACTACCTTATAAAACTGTTTTAGCCGAAATAGAACGTCAATATGATATTAAGATAATTGTAGAAGATGTAGATGCCGAACGTTTGTTTACAGGAGGATTCATGCATGATAACATTGAAAATGCCCTTATCTCGATTACACAACCTATGGATTTGACTTATGAGATTAATGCTTCAAATGACGTAGTGATTTATGGGAATAAAAAATAAAGTATATTTTTTATCTTTCTTATTTTATATCTTTTCTTTTGTAGTATCTGCACAAGAGGTTCAAGAACAGCTGCCATTAACTGATGTTCTTATATCTATAAAAACCCAATATAAAGTACAATTTAATTATGCCGAAGATAGTCTTGAAGGTATTTCTATTATTCCTCCTTCTATAAGCTTAACTTTAAATGAAGTGTTATCTTATCTTGAAATTAACACCAAATTTTCATTTAAAGATTTAGATGGTACTTTTATTTTAATAGGTATAAAAGACACAGCGTTTAATTTACAACAGCTATCTCAAGTAGTATTATCTCAATACATCGTAAAAGGAATCAATAAATTAAATAATGGATCTTTTGAAATTGATTTTAACCAATTTGATATTCTTCCAGGATTAATTGATACTGATGTTTTACAAGCTATACAAGCATTTCCTGGGATTCAAAGTATTAATGAAACGGTTTCAGATATTAACATTAGAGGTGGTACTCATGATCAAAACCTAATACTATGGGACGGAATTAAAATGTATCAATCTGGTCATTTCTTTGGTTTAATTTCTATGTTTAATCCGCAAATCACACAACATGTTAGTGTTCTAAAAAACGGAACTGATGCTACACTTACAGATGGTGTTTCTGGAACTATTTCAATGGAAACTAGCTCTAAAATTAATGAGACGTTTAAAGGAAGCTTAGGTCTTAATTTTATCGATGCCAGTGGTTTTGCCGATATTCCTTTAAGTGAAAAATCATCACTACAATTTGCAGGTCGAAAATCAATTAGTGATTTTACAGAAACACCAACGTATACAAATTTTTTTCAACGTATTTCGCAAGGTACTGAGGTTGAGACTAACGCAAATGATATCCTAAATTCTGATCAAGAATTTGATTTCTATGATACGTCTCTGCGTTGGATTTATAATATATCTCATAAGGACCAGTTGCAAGTCAATTTTTTAACGGTGAATAACGAATTACGATTCAACGAAAATTCAATGATAGATGGTCAAGAAAGATCTCGTCAAAGTAGTTTAAGTCAAAATAGTATGGCTGGTGCTTTACATTATAAAAGAGTATGGAATGATACTTGGCAAACCACTTTTGAAGCTTATGAAACCGATTATGAGTTAAAAGCCATTAATGCTAATTTATTGGATCAACAACGGTTTCAACAAGAAAATGCTGTGTCTGAAACAAGTTTAAAATTTCTAGTTAATTATAAGTTGAATGAACGTTTACAGTTTTTAAACGGTTATCATTTTGTAGAGACTCAAATTAGAAATTTAGATGATGTTGATAATCCGCGTTTTAGATCTTTGATTTCTGAAGTTTTAAGAACCCATGGACTCTTTTCACAATTAAATTATAGTTCCTTAGATAAGAGAACGAGTCTAAATTTTGGTTTGCGTTATAACTATTTAGATAAGTTTGAAAAGCATATTCTTGAGCCTAGATTATCATTTACTTATCAGTTTCTTAATAATTTCTCTTTTGAGGTCTTAGGAGAGTTCAAACATCAAAGTACATCTCAGGTTATCAATTTTCAAAATGATTTTTTAGGTATAGAAAAGCGACGTTGGCAATTGTCTAATGATGACGCTGTTCCTGTTATTCGCAGTAAACAAATATCTGTAGGAATAAGCTATAGCAAAAAAGGATGGCTCATAAGTGCAGATGCATACTATAAATATGTGAAAGGTATAACGACTCAAAGTCAAGGGTTTCAAAATCAATACGAGTTTATAAAAACAAGCGGTAATTATGAGGCGAAAGGCATAGATTTTATTCTAAGAAAACAGATTAAAGATTTTACAACGTGGTTGAGTTACTCGTATTTGAAGAGTGATTACACTTTTAATGCTTTGCCAGAACAAACCATGCCTAACAATTTTGATATCACACATGCGATCACTTTGGGAGCTAATTATAGTTTAGAAAACTTGAAACTATCTGCTGGATTGAATTGGCATTCTGGACGACCAATAACACAACCAGTTGTTGGTAATGAAATTGCTGATGATGCTATTAATTTTGAGGCAACGAATTCTAGTAAATTACAAGATTACATGCGAGTTGATATTTCCGCAGTATATGCAATCGGACTCTGGAGAACAACGAAAGCAGATTTAGGTATTTCGGTTTGGAACGTTTTAAATAAAAACAATCAAATTAATAATTTTTACAGAATTAATGATAACTCTGTAAGCGAAACGATGCAGATTTCTTTGGGAATCACACCAAATGCGGTATTAAGAATTCACTTTTAATGATCTGGTAGTTCTATTTTCACGCGGTATGTACTTAAGTCGTCGAGGTAATCAATATGTGAAAAATCGGCACTGTCAAATTCTACTTGTCTGGAACGTTTGGTGTCGATTCGTTTAATCGCTTTTAAAAAACGTTTGACTTCGCTTTTATCATTAACAATTAATCCAGGAACTTCAGTAGAATTGCCATTATCATCTTTAGCAACCATTGTAAAATATGACGAGTTGCAGTGCTTTATTACTCCAGTTCTTATGTTTTCAGATTCTACGCGAATCCCAACAACCATAGAGGTGCGACCAACGTAATTTATAGAGGCTTTCATAGTAACGAGCTCTCCAATTTCTATGGGATTTAAAAAATCAACGGTATCAACAGATGCTGTGACACAATATGTTTTTGAATGTTTAGACGCACAAGCAAACGCAATTTGATCCATGAGGTTTAAAATATAACCACCATGAATTTTACCCCCAAAATTGGAGTGTGATGGTTGCATTAATTCTGAAATGCTAATTCTTGAAGAGTCTATCGTTTTATAAGTCATGAGCTTTAATTTCTAAAATGTGGAGATGATTCTTGCTCGACTTTCGTGATGAAATATTTGGTGTCATCTAGCCAAAAGAATGTGCCTAAACCTTCAATATAGGGAAGTTTAACCTATTGCCCTTGAATTTTTTTTAAATTTTATATAACTTTATCATCTTTGTCTAAAACTTAAAATTAGAAAATTTGAGCCCCAGAAATTCCTTGACTCATGTCTTCTTCCCAAGTTTTTACGAGTAGTCCTCTGCTGCTAAATTGTATTAATTCTCTAGAGCGATAGCCTTCACACTATAGGGTACAAAATGGTGGATACATAACAGATTCCAAGAGCCGCAATAACTGCTATGCTATTTGCTCCTAGAAGTTTTTTTATACTGTTTCGGTTTTTTTTGGAGAGCTCTTTTTTTGAGATTTAGATATTATTCTATGTCATCCTCGTCATTATTAGCTCTTTTTATAATAGCTTCTGGTAATGATTTTTTGGCTTTAGCTCCTAGTTTTTTGATTTTTTCAACACTCGTTATAAGGTTTCCTTTACCTTCAACTAATTTATTCATCGCAGAAGAATAATCTTTTTTAGCATCATCAATCTTTTTTCCAACACCTGTTAAATCTTTAACTAAACCTTCAAATTTATCATACAATGCTCCAGCTTGTCTGGCAATTTCTATCGCATTTTGTTGTTGCTTTTCATTATTCCACATACTATCAACGGTTCTTAAAGTTGCTAAAAGGGTAGATGGTGTAACGATGACAATATTTTTCTCAAATGCTTTATTATATATCGAGTTATCTGCATTAATAGCGACTGCAAAAGCGGGTTCTATTGGGATAAAAAGTAATACAAAATCTGGACTCTCTATTTCGTATAAATCCTCGTATTTTTTTTCGGATAATTGGTCTACGTGTCTTCTAATAGAATTGATATGCGCTTTTAAGAAAACCTCTCGTTCATCATCTTCTGCATTCACATAGCGTTCGTAATCGGTTAGAGATACCTTACTGTCAATAATCATTTTTTTGTTGTCTGGTAAGTGCAAAACAATATCTGGTAACACTCTTGAGCCATCTTCTCTGGTGAAGTTTTGTTGCACAAAATATTCTCTATCTTTCTCTAATCCAGATTTTTCAAGGACACGTTCCAGTACTAGCTCTCCCCAATTGCCTTGCATTTTACTGTCCCCTTTTAAAGCTCTAGTTAAATTAGTAGCTTCTTTTGTCATTTGTTGGTTGAGGTCTTTTAAGCCTAGCAACTGTTCTTTTAAAGCAGAGTGCATGCTTATACTTTCTTTTTGGGTGTCCTCTACTTTTTTTTCGAAAATTTGAATTTTTTCTTGTAGAGGATTCAATATGTTCTTAATGTTTTCTTTATTCTGAAGGGTGAATTTTTCAGACTTTTCATCTAAAATTTTAGTAGCTAAAATCTCAAAATCCTTTCTTAATTGTTCTTGACGGATTTCAATGTCTTCATCACGTTTGTCACTTAATTTTTGAAGATTTTTATATTCAGTATTACGTCGTGCTAGTTCTGTGTTTAAAAAATCTTTTTCTTTTCTAACCTCCTCGCGTTCTTGCTCTATTTTTGAAATGGTTCCAGAAAGTTCTCCTAATTTAGTATCGAAGTTGGACGATTGCTTCTCCCTTTCAGTTTGATACAGTGCTTTTAATTCTTGTAGTTGTTGCGCTAAATTAGAGTTGCGTTCTTTCAGAGTGCTCTGTTCACTTTTACTTTTCAGCTTAATAAAAAGCATCCCTAAATAGGCGCCAAGTGCTGCGGAAAAAATAATGGCTAAAATGAGAATAAGGCTGTCGTTCATAAAGAGAATAGAAATTTACTCAAAGATAAATGATTTGTGGAAAGATTTAGGACTGTAATAAAAAGATATGTCTAATTTTCTAAAACATAAATATCGCCAATTAAACGCTCAATGTCTTGATCATTAGTGCCATCATAAATACCGCGAATTTGTTTCTCTTTATCAATCAATACAAAGTTAGGCGTGTGAATAAAATCTTGTAGGCCACCATCACCTTGTTCAACAACTGCAAAATAACTTTGACGGGCTAATTCATAAATGTGTTTTTTGTCACCTGTAGTGATATTCCATTTCGAATCAATAACACCTTTGTTTGTTGCATATTCCTTAAGTACCGAAACACTATCTATTTCAGGAGTAACAGACAAGGATAGAAACATAATATCATCGTTGTCTATAAATTCCTCTTGAATTTTCGTCATATTATCTGTCATTATAGGACAAATACTCCCACAGCGCGTGAAAAAGAAATCTGTGACATAAATTTTATCCTTGTAATGGTTTTGAGTGATGACTTGTCCGTTTTGATTGATGAGCTCAAAATCTGAAACCCTATGATTTTGGGTTTTGTTTTGAAGGCTTTTATCTACCAATTCTGGATTAAAATTTGAAGGATTATAAATTGGTAATGTATGGGTTGGAAATAGATGCGAATAAGAAAAGTAAACCACCACTAATAGCAAGGTTACAATAAGTATAGCCGTATATCTGTTATCTTTTATTATGGACATATAATTAAATTATAAGAGTTTATAAAAAATGGATTACTATACTTTTTAAAGTACTGAATTGTCTATTTCTATATCTGCATCTTTCCAAGCATTATCAAACTCTTTTTTTATACTACGTGCTTCTTTGTTTTTTCCTTGAGCCAAAAGACTTTTATATAATCCCATTAGAGACCATCCATTTTGTCTAAGTATGTCTAAGTCTTCTCGGTATATTTTTTCGGCAGCTTCATAGTTTTCAGCATCTAATAATATGGATCCTAGGTTTTGTCTAGTAGGAATATGCCATGCGGCTGGTTCTGTGTATGTTAATCCGTCTTCAAAGACTACTGCTTTCTCGAGATGTTCAATTGCTTGAAGTAAATTTCCTTTCAAAGCTTCTAATTCTCCAGAAACGACTTCGAAAGCTATATTAGCGGCATGAATTGAAGTATTATTTGCTGTTGCGATTAAGGTTTTTAATTCTGGATCATTTTTAAGAATCTCTATAGCATCTAATTCTTCTTGTGCGTCGTCTATATTGCCTTTTCTTATAAAAGCAATTCCCCTTGCATAATGGCGCATAAGATTAAGATGCTTAATTTTTGGATTAGGAGCTGGAATGGTTAAAATTTCATTCCATTTACCAAATCTAGTATATGCTAGCATTGGTGTAGAGGCAAAATCTTGTAAAAAGGTCATTTCTAAAAATTCGCCAACTGGTACTTTCTCTGCTGTTTTTTTTGCAGCATCAATCGCAATGTCACTAGCGCCTAATAAGCTCGCTGAGGACCATAAAAAGTGAATGTTGTGTGGATAATATCCAAGCGGATAAAGTCCTTGAGCAAAACATTGAGAGATATAATCCTCATCAGCTAAAATTGCTTTTTGGTTCGAAATAACGGCATCTTTATACCGTCCAACTCTAATGTATATGTGAGATGGCATGTGTACAATATGTCCAGCTCCAGGCATTAGAGACGCTAATTTGTCAGCACTTTCAACACCTATGTCAGGATAAGGAAGTTCTACCATGTGAATATAATAGTGATGTCCACCAGGATTTTCTGGTTCAAGCAACATGGCTTTCTCAAGGGCAGCTTTTGCTTCTTTAATGTTTGGTGACGGATTTCCATTACTATCCCAATAATTCCAAGGAACAGTATTCATAATTGATGCAGCATATAAAATTTGAACATTAGCATCATCTGGGAATTTTTCTATGGTTTTAGCCATAGCATGCATATAGTTCATATTCAATTTTACAATATCCGCTGTTAAATCTGTACTGTATCTAGCAGATAGCGCGGCTATGAGTGCTTGTTCTTTCAAACTTGATTTTGATGACAATTGTTTCGCTTTAGCTAGTGCCTCATTAATTTTAATTTTGCGTTCTTCAATAGGAAGTGGGTCGTTTATATTTGGTCCTAGAGTAAAGGCTTGTCCCCAATAGGTCATTGCTGCATTGGGATCTAATCGCGATGCCTCCATAAACGAACGATGCGCTTCAGCATGGTTAAAGGCGTATGATAATTTTAAGCCTTGATCAAAAAATGCTTGAGCTCTTTGGTTTTTAGTGCTAATTGAAAAATGAAGATTTCCAAGATTGTCAAAAAGTGGCGAAATCTGTTTTGTAGTATCTACAGCTTCTAATAAAAATTTTGCAGAGGTGCATTTTACAAAATTCATTGCTAGTCTAGGCGCTGGCTGTGGTGTTTCTATAAAAGGTTTATTACCTGTAAAATAAACCAGCACTGCTACTATAATACCTATCAAAATGATGTTTGCTTTCGATTTCATAATCTATAGTTTAAATATTATATAGTTTGTTTTATATATGCTTTTGCCTGCGCTAATTCTCTACGATCACTATTAGAATCTTTACTAAGTTCGATAAGTTGTTTGAAATACAAAGTTGTTTTTTCTTTATTTCCTACTTCTTTGGCAGCTGTTGCAGCACCAAAAATGCCATTAAATCTATTTGGATGTCCTTTTAGGCTTATTTCATAAGCTTCTAATGCCTCTTTAGGTTTATTTAAGGCGAGTAGCATATCTCCGAGAAGTTCGTCGGCTGGTAAAACTTCTCCTGGTGTTACAGCATGTTTTGAGGTTTGGTTCTCTAATAGTACTGCTTTTTTCATGAGCAAAAGCGCTTTATCATTGTTGCCTTTTGCCAATTCAATCCATGCTTCAGTGGTATGGACTTGAATGTTTACTTGACCAGATCTATACGTTTCTTTGGCTTCTGTTAAGGATTTTTGTAATTCTCGAAGTGTCAATAATTCGTTTTCTGCCGAAATAATATTTCCTATATGAGCATATCCTAGAGCTTTACCAAAATGCAACATTGCTGTTTCCCAATGTAAAGTTTCCCATGTGAAATCTATGGATGGTAACTTAAGGTTAGAAGCGTCTTCCCATTGTTTGTTTTCTAAAGCCATTCGTACTGGCATAGCAACTAGAGCATAAGAGGTCGCAAAATGCTGTTTAGGAAAAACAGCTGAGACCTCTTTCATTTCATCTAAATATTCTTGTGCTTTTAGATTATTTCCCATTTGTAAATAAGCATATACCAAATAATCTACAGCATGAATTTCTTGTGCCCAACTAGCATTAGGGTTTACACTTTCAGCGTAACAAACAGCAGATGAAGCCGAATTGATATTGGTGTCAATAGATTCCTGCCAAAGTCCTAAACGTGTAAAAATATGTGATGGCATATGTTGTGCGTGGGCAGAAGCTGGAGCAATTTCTGCATAGCGTCTGGCTGTCTTTAAAGCATTTTTAGCAATCTCTGGATAATCATAAGTGTGAATGACATAATGTGCAATTCCAGGATGGTTAGGCTGCGCTGCAAAAAGTTTTTGCAAAATAGCGCCTGCTTTTTTCTGACTGGAATATGTTTTATCATTTGGGTCTGCAGCTGAGGTTATGGCTAGAGCATAAAATATACCCGCTTCGGTATCCTCTTTTTGGCTATTATAAATATGCTTCATTTTTTCTTCATATAATAGCTCTCTTGTTTTATGATCTTTAGTATCCCAATCTTTATAAAATGTTCCTAATGCATTTAAATAAAGTTTTGCTCGTTCAGATTTTGGCAAGGATTCCGCAATGTCTATAAGTGCTGCTCCTTTTTTTAATTCTTTTGGCCCTGGTGGAGCCCAAAGCTCATGATAAATACTCATGGCAACGCCCCAATAGGCCATTGCGCATTCTGGATCAGCATCAATAACGTTTACAAATGCTTTTTCGGCTTCCGTATATTCAAAAGAATGGAGTAGAGAAATAGCTAAATCAAAAGCCTGTCTAACATCATATTGACAGTCTAAAGCAAAACTCACTTCTCCAAATTGTGGCGTACCACAAAGTAAAATCTCTCCTCTTTTTAAATCGAGTGATGAAAATGCTGGGTTTGGTTGTGGAGTATTGTCTTTACATGAAAAAATAAGCAAGACTAACGCGATACATGACACTTTAAGTAATTTCATCTCTTAATGATTTTGAAGAATTCGTTAAGATTAAAAACGGTTTATAAAAAGTAGGGATTGAAATTTTTTAAAAATCTGATTTTCAATCCATATAAAAGTAATCTAAAATAGTAAGATTAAGAACGTTAATTGTCATTTTTTAACTCTAAAACTTCCAGTAGTTTTATCAAAACCAATCAAATCTTTCGGGAATAAGGTTTCAAAAACACCTTGTTCTATCAAATGACATGGTGAATCTGACACAACTTTGTCAGTAGTCATAACAATCATGGTGTCACATAATTGAATAGCTAAATCGATCTCATGGGATGAAAATAGAATCGTTTTATTGGTGTCTTTAGCCAGTTTCTGTAATAATTTTAAAATATAAGCTTTGTGGTACATGTCGAGATGGGTCGTTGGTTCATCTAGAATAATTAAATCTGTATTTTGAGCTAAAGCGCGTGCAATCATTGCTTTTTGTAGCTGTCCATCACTCAATTCAAAACATTTGCGGTGCTTTAAGTCTGAAAGATTAGTTTGGTCTATGGCTTTATGCACTGCGGAAATATCTACCTCAGATAAATTGCCAACCCAATTCGTATAGGGCTGACGGCCCAAAGCAACGAGTTCTTCAACTGAAAGATTTTTAGACATGAGTTGCTCTGTCAATACCAAACTCATTGTTTTAGCTAATTCTAAAGCAGTATAATTTTCAAGAGGAATATCGTTTATTTCTATGAGACCATCTAGAGGCTTTTGAATCATGCTCAAGGTTCTTAATAGTGTAGATTTTCCAATACCATTTGCTCCAACAAGACCAATGAGTTCCCCTTTTTTTAATTCAAGGTTGATGTTATCTGTGATAACAGATGTTGCTTTTTTGGTTTGGTAACCAATAGAAAGGTGCTTAGTTTTTAGAATGTTATGTGTGTTGTTGTCTGTCATTAAAACACCATTTTACGTTGTCTTACCAATAACCAAACGACTACAGGAGCGCCAATTAAGGATGTAATTGCATTAATTGGTAATGTATAATCACTTGATGGTAATTGTGCAATACTATCACAAATTAGCATTATGATGGCACCAAATAAAAATACTGCCGGTAATAATATTTTATGATTGGACGTATTAAAAACTTGTCTGGTCATATGTGGAATTGCTAATCCAATAAAAGCAATTGGTCCTGCAAAAGCAGTGATGGTTCCCGCTAATAAACTTGTAGCGATGATGATAATGAACCTGCTTTTTTTAACGTTTAATCCTAAACTTTTAGCATAGTTTTCTCCAAGTAAAAATGTATTTAATGCTTTTATAGAAAAAAGGGCTAATAGGAGGCCAAGGAGATAAATCAAAAAGAAAATAAATAGTTCATTCCATGAGAGGTTGCCCAAACTTCCAAAGCCCCAAAATATGTATTGTTGTAATTGTTCTGCAGAACTAAAGTAGGCGAGAACACTCACTATTGCTGCTGTAATGCTCCCAAACATTAATCCAATAATTAAAATAGCCATTGTGTCTCTTACTTTAGAGGACACGAGTAACACAGCTAATAAAACAAGAAAACTTCCTAAACTCGCTGCAATAACAATACTCCATTTTGATATCAATAAACTCGCAAAAATGCCTCCAAATAATCCAGAACCTAAAATAACTAATGCTACGCCTAAACTGGCTCCAGAGCTAATCCCTAAAACGAAAGGTCCAGCTAACGGATTGCGAAATAAGGTTTGCATCAATAATCCTGAAATCCCTAAACCAGAACCAACCAAAATGGCTGTAAATGCTTTAGGTAATCTATAATCCTGAATAATATATTGCCAAGATTCATTCTCTGAATGTCCAAGAACACTATAGAATACCTGTGTAAATGGAATACTCACAGAACCTAAACTAATATTCACAACAAAGCATAACATTAATAGTAGTGCCAAAAAAATAAATGAATAAGCGTGTTTTGTTGTCATGTTTTATAAAAACCTCATAGGTTTTTGAAGCCCTTGAGGTCTAGTCAAATAATTAATTCAAAGGCTTAAAAAACGTCGCTTCGTAATCTTGCAACAATTCTGGATGACAAATTTTTATCATATCCTTAAGTACTAAATCTGGTCTTGCCATTCCCCATTCATAATAGGTAACACCTCCAGTTTCACCAGTAGTGTTAGCAAATGTAAAAATCTTTTTATCTTGAAATGCACTAAACTGGGTATAATGAACATTAGATTTCTCTAAAGCCTCGTAGCTAGGGTAATAGGATGGACTCAACCATAAATCGGTCCTTTGAGCTTTGTCAAAAACAGCTTCAAAACTTAAGGCAATACTCCCTGTTTCTTTAGTCTCGCTC
>NZ_JBLIET010000004.1:0-136662 GCF_047633235.1 Psychroserpens sp.
GTTAAGACTGATTTATGGTTAGAAGATTTTGATGCGCAAATAGAAGAAGTAGAAGATTTAAAATATGTCTCTATGTTTGAGTTTCATGAAATTCTTGATAACATTGGTATAAACAATCATTTTGTGCAGTCCAACAAAGCTTATTATGAAGATGTGATCGAAGCTATTTTAAAAGAAATAACTTAACTTTTTTTAGTAATTGTTGGAATAAAAATGGCACGTAAAGTGATAAAAAACACCTATGTGATTTGGGCTTTAATCCTCAAAACAACTTATAATATCTATAAATATTTTTAGTTCTTTTATTAAAAATTCACGTTTACGAAAACGTTATATTTCGTTATCTTTACATCAAATTAAAACCTATTTTAATGAGTCAATCCTTTAAAGTAAATGTCAATTCGTCATTAAATTTTGATATTTCAGAAACAGAAAGTTCCCAACTCAACAGCATCAAAGTTTCAGAAAATGCGTATCATGTTTTATATGATAACACCTCTTTTAAAGCTGAAATATCCACTTCAAATTTCAATAAAAAATTAATTCAAGTAAAAGTTAATAATACTAATTATAATATACACATTTTTAATGAGTTAGACTCATTAATAAAAGAAATGGGATTTGAACTAGGAAGCTCAAAAACAGTTAATGATATCAAAGCACCAATGCCTGGATTAATTCTTGAAATTAGTGTAAAAATTGGCCAAAAAGTTGAAGAGAACGATACGCTTTTAATCTTGGAAGCTATGAAAATGGAAAATGTATTAACGTCTCCAAGAGCAGGTGTTATTAAATCTATTTCTGTAGCAAAAGGAGACGCTGTAGATAAAAATAAATTGCTGATTGAATTTGATACATAATCACTTATTAATATCTTGTAAAGCTTCATAAAGCTTGTCGGTACAAAAGATTAAGGTTTCCGTTTTCACGGAAATGAAAAAACACATTTTTTGAATGAAAAAAATACTAGTAGCAAACAGAGGAGAAATCGCCATACGTGTGATGAAAACCGCAAAGAAAATGGGAATCAAAACCGTTGCTGTTTACTCCACAATAGACAGACAATCACCTCACGTTAAATTTGCTGATGAAGCCGTTCTTATTGGGGAAGCTCCCTCTAACCAATCCTACTTGTTAGGTGACAAAATCATTAAAGTCGCAAAAGAATTAAACGTGGATGCTATTCATCCTGGTTATGGGTTTCTTAGTGAAAATGGAGATTTCGCAGAGGCTTGCGAAAAAAACGACATCATTTTTGTTGGTCCAAAATCTCACGCCATTCGTATCATGGGGAGCAAACTAGCTGCTAAAGACGCTGTCAAAGCGTACGATATACCAATGGTTCCAGGAACAGACGAAGCCATTACAGATATTCCTGAAGCCAAAAAAATAGCTGCAAAAATCGGATTTCCTATTCTTATAAAAGCGTCTGCTGGCGGTGGTGGAAAAGGAATGCGTATTGTAGAAAATGAAGCTGAGTTTGAATCTCAAATGGATCGCGCTATTAGTGAAGCGATCAATTCTTTTGGTGATGGCTCGGTATTTATAGAAAAATATGTCGCATCACCTAGACATATTGAAATTCAAGTGATGGCAGATTCACATGGCAATGTGATTCATTTATTTGAACGCGAATGCAGTATTCAACGTCGTCATCAAAAAGTCGTTGAAGAAGCACCATCTAGTGTGCTTACTCCAGAATTGCGTCAACAAATGGGTGACGCAGCAGTAAGAGTGGCGAAAGCCTGTGATTATGTTGGTGCTGGTACTGTAGAATTTTTACTAGATGAGCACCTCAATTTCTATTTCTTAGAAATGAATACACGGTTACAGGTAGAACATCCTGTTTCCGAAATTATAACTAATACAGATTTAGTAGAACTCCAAATTCAAGTCGCTCGTGGAGAAGTGCTTCCGATTAAACAAGAGGACTTGAAAATTCATGGTCACGCTCTAGAATTGCGTGTATATGCTGAAGACCCGCTTAATGACTTTCTACCTAGTGTTGGAACTTTAGACACCTACAAAATGCCGGAAGGCAAAGGGATTCGAGTTGATAACGGATTTGAAGAAGGCATGGAAATTCCTATTTATTATGACCCTATGATCTCTAAGTTGATTACCTACGGAAATACGCGTGACGAGGCCATTTCGTTAATGATAAGCGCCATTAGCGATTATCATATAGAAGGTATTCAAACCACCTTACCATTTGGAACCTTTGTTTGTCAACATGACGCTTTCCGAAGTGGTAATTTTGACACCAATTTTGTGAAAAAATATTATGGGCCAGAACAATTATTAGAGCAACAAAAAACTGAAGCTAGAATCGCTGCTTTAATTGCAGTTAAGCACTATATCGAGGAACAGAAACAATTGAAAATTCCAGAAAGAAGTTGAACTTGAAGTTGAAAAACTATCACGCAGAGATTCACGAAGAAAGCACAGAATTTAAGAGCATTTGAAAAAAGTTGAAATTAAAATTTATCAATAGTAAAGCTCTTCCCTTTTCGCAATTGGAAGACAGATTTCACAAAGTGACATAAGAAGGGTTTTTATAACCAGCAGTATGTATAAAATGAGTATCATGTTTGAGTAAAAACAACTCAACAAAAAGCAACAAAACAATACACCATACCAATGGACGATAAAATAAAAGACCTCACCGGAAAATTAAGATTAGCCCATTTAGGAGGTGGCCAAACTAGAATTGATAAGCAGCATGAAAAAAAGAAATTGACCGCTAGAGAGCGCGTCATGTATCTTTTAGATGACCAATCCTTTGAAGAAATTGGTGCCTTAGTAATGCACAGGACAAAAGATTTTGGCATGGAAAAGCAAAAATTCTATGGGGATGGTGTGGTTACAGGTTATGGCACTATTAACGGAAGACTAATCTATATTTTTGCTCAAGATTTCACTGTTTTTGGTGGTTCATTATCTGAAACGCACGCCGAAAAAATTTGCAAGGTTATGGATTTAGCAGTTAAAGTGGGTGCTCCAATAATAGGGCTTAATGATTCTGGAGGTGCCCGTATACAGGAAGGTGTGCGTTCTCTTGGAGGTTATGCTGATATTTTTTATCGCAATGTACAGGCCTCTGGTGTGATACCTCAATTATCTGCAATCATGGGACCTTGTGCTGGTGGTGCCGTGTACTCTCCTGCAATGACAGATTTCACATTAATGGTGGAAGACACGAGCTATATGTTTGTCACTGGACCAAATGTCGTAAAAACAGTAACCAATGAAACGGTGACTTCAGAAGAACTTGGAGGAGCAAGCACACATTCTACAAAATCTGGGGTGGCTCATAAAACATCTCCAAATGACATAGAATGTTTGGAAGATCTAAAATCGCTATTGAGCTATCTGCCACAAAATAATACTGAAACTCCTGCGCTACTCCCATTTGAACTGCAAGATGAAGTCAGAGAAAATTTATCTACAATTATACCAGATAACGCCAACAAACCTTATGATATGCATGAGGTAATCACTGGTATTATTGATGAAGATTCATTTTATGAAATTCATAAAAATCATGCTGAGAATATACTTGTAGGTTTTGCACGACTAGGAGGACGAAGTATTGGAATTATTGCCAATCAACCCCTGTTTTTAGCTGGTGTTTTAGATGTGAATAGTTCTAGAAAGGCAGCACGTTTTGTTCGTTTTTGTGACTGTTTTAATATTCCGTTGTTGACCTTAGAAGATGTGCCAGGATTTTTACCTGGAACCGACCAAGAGTGGAATGGAATTATTGTTCATGGCGCAAAATTGCTGTACGCCTTTAGTGAAGCTACAGTGCCAAGAATCACAGTTATTACTAGAAAAGCCTATGGAGGCGCTTACGATGTCATGAACTCAAAACATATTGGTAGTGATATGAATTTTGCTTGGCCAAGTGCAGAAATTGCTGTTATGGGCGCAAAAGGTGCTGCAGAGATCATTTTTAAAAAGGACATCAATGCTTCTGAAGACAAAGAAGCGAAGTGGAAAGAAAAAGAAGCAGAATATGCTGAACTTTTCGCCAACCCTTATAGCGCTGCTGAACGCGGATTTATTGACGAAGTCATCCTGCCTAAGGACACACGGCGAAAGTTGATTAAGGCATTTGCTATGCTACAAAATAAAGACGTGGACAGACCTAAACGAAAGCATGGAAATATTCCTTTATAAAACAAAAAACCACTCAAAGTTAAGTGATTTTTTATGTTTTAAAATTTAATGTGAGAGACTATATCAACCACAGAAGCAATAATATATTCAACACCAATAGCGATAACAATAAACCCGATAATTCTAGACAGTGCGTTGATACCAGACGCTCCCAAAAACTTCACAATAAAATGTGCTCCTTTTAACACTAAATAAATGGATAGTGCTGCTAACACCAAGGCACCAACAATTATTAAAACATCTATAGTACGTTGATATTCTTGATTATAGGTAATGAGCAAAGAAATGGTTCCAGGACCAGCTAACATAGGTATGGCTAAAGGTGTTAGTGAAATAGCCTCTCGAGAATGAATATCTTCCTGTACTTTCTGCCGCTTCATCCCTTTGTGCTCCTTAAATTTACCAGTTAACAAAGCAAAACCTGAAGAAGCGATTATTAAACCTCCTGCAATTTTTAAGGCATTTAAGCTAATCCCAAAAAAGGATAGAATATAATGTCCTGCAAAAAAAGATAAGAGTAAGATTATAAGCACGTCAATGGCTGTCCAAAAAGCAGTGATTGCACGTTCCTTTTTACTATGCTCTTCTGTTAATCCAACAAAAACAGGGACTGTTCCCAAAGGATTCATAATTGAAAATAAGGCTCCAAAAGCGACTAAAAATAACTCCATTTTTTTTTAAGTAAAGAGACCTTTATTTTTAGTTATACGCTTTAATATAATCTTATGGAACAGTTAATAAATTGTAAAATTTTTATTCTAAATTAAACGTTCGTTTATGATCCTTAATTTGCCTTAGGTGACATGCTAAGTGAGTCCTTAAATAGATTAAGAACTATTTATAATTCTATCAAAGAAAACAAAATTGCTAATCCTTATGATTTTAAAAAAAGAGGTCTTAAACTGAGGCTATTCTTTTGAAGAACACAAGAGGAAAGTTAATCAAAGCGCTTGCAATGTTAAACCACAAAGAAGTTGAGTCACCTAAGCTTAGGGGTAAACACCTTTAAAATCAATTATCAAATAGACTCTTATTCAAACCAGGAACGATTCGTAAAGCATTTTTATAGTACACTTTTTTAAGTACCTCGTCTGGTAAGTCTAAACCGTACATTGGCCAATAGGCATGATATTTTTTGTGATAAGGAAAGTATTCATCAGCGCTTTCTAAAACCCTGAAATAGGTTGGAAATTCATTTGGTTTCCAACTATCCTTTCCGAAGAGAATACGATCTTGATACTTAATAAAAAAGGCTTTTGCAAAGCGTGGCTGTCTTCCCAACTCAGCAATAATAGCACCTATACCAACATTCATGTTTGGCATGTCATCTAACAACGCTCCTAATTTACCGAGGTTATTAGCAAACCATCCCATGTGTGCATTGATAAACGTTGTATTTGGATGCGCTTTAAACATATTATGCTGCTCTTGTATAATTTGCCCCCAAGGTGCAGGATTATTAGCCTCACGTTTACGACGCGGATGTGTTTTTAATTCTAACCATCGTTCATTATCACCATCAAACTCATCCCAAAATGATTTAGGATCTGCAGCATGAATCAACACAGGGATTCCTAAATCTCCACAGGTTTTCCAAATGGGATTCAAACGCGCATCATCTATCGCTAAACGCTTACCGTCTAAATCATTATTACGTAAACCAAGACTTTTATATACTTTGAGACCGCGCGCTCCATGCTCTACATCCTCTTTTAATTGCGCTACCTTTTCGTCTATCCATCCTTCTGCGCCCGCGCCTTCAAAATTGATATTACAAAAAACCACAAAACGATTTGGATAATTCTTATCAATATTAGCAACCGATTTTATAAGGTCATCTCCCGTTCTTCCGCTGAGATTGACCATAATTCCCATATTTAAGGTATCCATTGCCGCGATTACAGGCCCTAAATTTTGAGTTGGCATTTGGTATTGGTGACCATGCACATCAATGAAGGGGAATTTTGCGCTTTTAATTATTCTTCCCGGAACAACTAATGTTGATTTTGGGTTGTATTCTTCAAAAGATAACTCTTGAGAAAATGATATGAAAGACGCGCTAAGTAATAGTATTGATAGACTATAAAGTTTTATTTTCATGGTGCTGTTTTATGGTTTAAAGTTACACATCGCATGTAATAGCAGTATAGATTTAGCAAGTGTTTAACATCTAACCAATTAAAACACACGTCCATAATAGTTTAAATCTACGATTTCACCTTTGGTTGTTCTGTAGTCATTACGAATGGTTCCTTCGAGTTCAAATCCGTTTTTAAGAATGACTGCCATACTTCCTCTATTTCTGCTGTTAGCGCTGCATAGTAGTTTTATAAATTGATATTTTCCAACGATATGATCAACTACAAGACGAGTCGCTTTACTTGAAATACCTTGTCCTTCATAGGTTGTATCAATGAATGAACCGAGTTCTGCTTTTGGCACATTCCAATCTATATTCTTAACATCAACCAATCCAACAAACGCATTTGTAGTTGAATTCGTAATCATATAGGGTAAATAACTCTTGCCTTTTATGCGCTGCTCAATTTCAACACAATAATTCATCGCATCCTCAAGTGTCAATGTCTTAGAAACTGTTCCTGCAAAGAAGTCTTCCAATCGCACTCTATTACTATCGATCAAGTTAAAAAATGCTTCTCCTTCGTTGGGTTGTAATAGATTAATTCTAAAATGATCAAAAGTCATCATGTGCTATATATCTAATAAACGCCTGTGATAATTTATTTGCCCCAAATGATATGCTAGGTGCATGCTTAGATGAACTAAGAAATATTCGGTAGTCATTACATCTTCAAAGGCACGACGTTTGTATTCTTTTTGTAAATCAGCGTCGGTTAAGTGGTTAAGCACAGATTCAACAACACGTATAGTATCATCGATTTGAATAATCATTTCTTCTTTTGTCACATCTTTGAGTGAGAACTCTAAGTCACGCTGTCTTACATAAGCAGAGTCACCTAAAGTGGCTCCAATAAAATGATTAAGATTCCCAATAAGGTGCAACGCTAAGTTTCCTGCAGAATTAGATATCGTTTCGTTTGAAACCCAAAGGTTTTCTTCGATGTTATAGGCGTTAATTTCCTGTTTTAATACATTTAAATCTCTCCTGAAGAGTTTTATTAAAGTCTCTGTAATCATAAGTTCAATTCCTAATGCACCATAAACATACTAAATCTTAGCTTGATACGTATATAAATCAAAGTAACGCCCTTGCGAAGCAATGAGTTCGTCATGATTACCACGCTCAGCAATTTTACCGTTTTCTATCACTAAAATTTGATCTGCTTTTCTAATCGTACTCAAGCGGTGAGCTATCACAATCGTTGTTCTATCTTTAGTTAATTGTGCTAATGATTTTTGGATTAAAGCCTCACTCTCAGTATCTAAATTAGACGTTGCCTCATCTAAAATAATAATCTTAGGATCTGCTAAAACAGCCCTTGCAATGGCGATTCGCTGTCGTTGACCTCCCGATAACTTAACACCTCTTTCACCTATTAAGGTATCTAAACCTTCATCAAAACGATCTGTAAATTCGTTAACGTATGCTGCTTTTACTGCGGCTTGTAATTGTGCTTCTGTAGCATTTGGTCTAGGGAACATAATATTCTCCCTAATGGTACCTTCAAATAAAAACTCATCTTGAAGAACGACGCCTAAATGTCTCCTAAAACTTTTTAATTTAACTTGTGAAATATCCTCACCATCAATCGTTATTTTTCCGGATTTCGGATTCAAAAACGTGGCGGATAATCCTGCGATAGTTGATTTTCCAGAACCGGAACTTCCAACCAACGCGATCACAGAGCCTGTTTCTGCTTTAAAATTAATATTGTGCAATACAGGCTTCCCTACTTCATAAGCAAAAGAGACATCATTGAATTCTATCTCACCTTTGAAATTTTCTAGTTCTATGGTTCTATTGGTATCGTCGTCTTCCGCAGCTAAATTCATAAGTTCCTCTGTGCGATCTAAACCAGCTAGAGCTTCAGTCAACTGACTACCTATATTACTCATTTGTACAATGGGTGCGATCATGAAACCTAATATTAGGGTGAAAAATAAAAACTCACCAGTTGTCATCTCTCCTAGCATCATATAATATCCTCCAATTCCCATAATTCCGGTTGTAGCTACTCCAATTAAAAAAGCGGAAGAACTGGTCATTAATGCCGTTGCAGTCAAGCTCTTTTTTACATTTTGAAATAGTCTATCCACACCTTTTTCAAATATTTTATTTTCCTGATCTTCTGCATTAAAAGCTTTTATAACACGAACACCTGCTAAAGTTTCGGTTAATCGACCAGTAACCTCAGCATTAATTTTTCCTCTAGTTCTAAAAATTGGACGGATGTATTTAAAAGCTTTTAAGGCTATTATTCCGAAAATAGATATAGGAACAAACACAAATAAGGTCATCCAAGCGTTTAGTTTTATTAAAATCACTAAGGATACGATTGCTGTAAAACTTCCACCAACCAATTGCACCAATCCAGTACCAATTAGATTTCGAACCCCCTCTACGTCGTTCATAATTCGTGAAACAAGAGCACCCGATTTTGTATTATCAAAAAAACTAATTGGTAGCGATAATACTTTTTTTTGAACCTGTGCACGCAACTCACTAATTAAATACTGTGCTTGTACACTCAAAATTTTTGTGAGTAGAAAAGACGTCACTGCTTGTATTGCAATGGCAATCATAACAATAGTGATAAGCATCCAAATATCACTTGTATTGCCATTTGGTACGACATCATCAAGCAATACTTTACTTTGCCAAGGCAATACGAGTCCTGATAAACTTCTAATAATGATAAGTATTAATCCTAGGAAAACTAAATTTCTTCGTGGCCAAATAATAGTCTTAAAAGCTTGTTTTAAGGTGACTTTGGGTTTGCTTTTATCTTTAGATTCTGGTGTTTGTAGATGTCTCATAATTGAATTTCGTAGTGCAAAGATACGGTTGTAATTCGTATCAAATCTTTTGATACCTTAATGTTTTGCTAATTCAAATTATCCCCGCAAATACTCTTTCTTTTCTCGTACTTTTGCACGATGCAACAAAAACCCACCTATAAGATTGAATTTATAGCACTTATGGCATCTTTGATGTCTATTGTAGCTTTGTCAATTGATGCCTTATTACCTGCCTTACCAGAAATTGGCAGTGCGCTTGGTGTGGTTGATGTCAAGGACAATCAGTTGATGATTACCATGATTTTTTTAGGCTTAGGTTTTGGGCAACTCATATTTGGGCCACTATCTGATAGTTTTGGAAGAAAACCAATGGTCTATTTTGGATTTGCTGTATTTGTTATCGCGAGTATTATTTGTGTGAATACAGATAGCTTAGAAGTCATGATCTTTGGTCGCATCCTTCAAGGTATTGGTCTTTCCTCCCCAAGAACTATTGCTATAGCGATGACTCGTGATACTTATAGTGGTGATTTTATGGCGAAGATTCTCTCTATTATTGTGATGTTCTTTATTTTGGTGCCTATTGTAGCACCAACTTTTGGACAATTACTACTTGATTTTTTTGATTGGAAAGCTATTTTTAATGCCAACCTCATCATAGGATTACTCATCGTATTATGGTTCTGGAAGCGACAACCCGAAACCTTAGCACCCAAAAACCGAATTAAATTTTCACCGGCTATATTCATTACGGGAAGCAAAGAGTTTTTAAAACATAAAGACGCGATGGCATTTACCTTAGTCTCTGGTTTTATTACGGGTTCTTTTATGGTGTATTTGAGTACATCACAACAAATTTATCAAGATCAGTATCAATTAGGAGAGCTTTTTCCTTATCTTTTTGGAAGTACCGCGTTTTCCGTAGGATTTGCGACGTTTACCAATAGTAGGTTGGTTATACGGTTTGGCTCTTTTAATATTGCTTTTTATGCCACTGTAGCCTACGCTGCCGTGTCTTTATTATATGTAGCTTTATTCCATACAGGTGTAAACCCAAGTGTCTATGTATTGGTCGCTTTCTTTTTAATGCAATTTTTTGCTGTTGGTTTTCTCTTCGGAAATTTGAGATCGTTAGCAATGGAGCCTCTTGGACATATTGCAGGCATTGGTGCCGCAATCAACGGATTCGTATCCACAGTCATGGCAGTTCCAATTGCTAACTATGTAGGTAGTTTCGTAAAGACCTCTGTACTCCCGTTATTTATTGGGTTTTCTATTTTTGGAGTATTGTCTTTACTAGTGTTTGTTTGGTTGAAGAGAAGGCGTGGATTGATTAAAATTTAACTTTTATTAATAAATTCCAAAATCTCATCATAACGTTTTGTCCAAGGAAAGAGATAATGACTCATCATTGGCACGTGTTTTTTATCTAAAAAAATAAGGTTTACTTCAGGCTGAAATTTATTAAGTTTTTCCACAAAAACTGAATTCTGTCTTATGATTGACGAATACGTCCTTTCACCTACATAAATAAGAAACCGAGGTGACTTTTCATCTACAAAATAAAGTGGAGATGCATTTTTCCATTCTTTGGGATCTGTAGTCCATGTTGTTTTATAATTGTATGCCATCGTTGGCGGATTATTTTGCAGATAGGTATACATATCTAATCCTGCTGCATCATTTAAAATAACACCTTTAATCACTTTGGTGTTTTCCAAGTATTTCGGATTGGTACTAATTAGCGCAATAAGATGGCCTCCTGCGGAATGACCCATTAAATAAATTTGTTCTGGGTCACCATTGTAGTCTTTAATATTGTTTGCGGTCCACTCCAATGCTTTAGCAATTTCGAAGGCCATAGTGTCGTAATTAGCCTTTGGACTTAATGTATAAGATGGGATCACCGTAACCACACCATTCTTAGAAAAATTACGTCCTAAAAAACCATAAATATTTTTGTCTCCTTCTGTCCAATAGCCACCATGCACAAATAGCACCACTGGTAATTTTCCTGCAGTTTTGTCTCTAGGTTGAAAAATATTAAGTTTAAGAGTTTCTTCAATGTTCTCTTTTTCTAAGTATGTAATATCCTTAAACTTCTTGGAAGCACAACTTGAAAAAATAATGAATAGTATAAATGGAAGTATGTTTTTCTTTATCATGTTTGTCTTTAAACCGTTGGTACTGCATTAAATTATTACAATGCTAATTTAACCTGTAATACAGTCAAAATTCATCTTATCTCAATTAATTTATAAGCCATTATCCATAATATCCTGCACACATTCTGGATTTAACAACGTACTTATATCACCTAAATTACTGGTATCTTTTTCGGCAATTTTTCTAAGAATGCGTCGCATGATTTTCCCACTACGTGTTTTTGGCAAACCTTCTGTAAATTGAATTTTATTTAGTTTTGCAATTGGCCCAATACGATCGGAAATCAATTGATTAATTTCTATGCGAAGATTGTCGTGGTTTCTACCTTCTCCTGAATCTTTTAAAGTGACATAACCATACAATGCGCTTCCTTTGATATCATGCGGAAAACCAACAATAGCACTCTCAGCAACTGCAGGATGTTCATTAATCGCATCTTCAATTGGTGCTGTTCCTAGATTATGACCAGAAACAATAATAACATCATCTACTCTACCTGTTATTCTATAATAACCGACCTCGTCTCTTAGTGCTCCATCACCTGTGAAATACTTGTTTTCATAGGTCGAAAAATACGTGTCTTTATAACGCTGGTGATTTCCCCAAATAGTGCGGGCAATACTTGGCCAAGGAAATTTTATACATAAACGCCCTTCTACTTGATTGCCTTCTAATTCTTGACCATCCTCATCCATTATACAGGGTTGAATGCCAATAAATGGCAAGGTTGCATAGGTCGGTTTAGTTGGTGTCACATACGGAATTGGTGTTATCATAATTCCACCCGTTTCTGTTTGCCACCAAGAATCTATAATTGGACTTTTACCTTTTCCTATATTGTCGTTATACCAATGCCAAGCTTCTTCATTAATTGGCTCACCTACACTACCTAAAACTTTAAGAGAAGATAAATCGTGTTTCTCTACAAATTCTACTCCTTGTTTTGCTAAGGCTCTAATAGCGGTAGGAGCTGTGTAAAACTGACTAACTTTGTATTTTTCTACAATGTCCCAAAAACGACTATAATCTGGATAGCTTGGTACACCTTCAAACATCACCGTTGTTGCTCCATTGCACAATGGCCCATAAACAATATAACTATGTCCCGTAATCCAACCAATATCTGCGGTACACCAATACACATCATTTTCCCTGTACTGAAATGCATTTTTAAACGTATATGCTGTGTACACCATATAACCAGCTGTGGTATGAACCATTCCTTTTGGCTTTCCTGTAGAACCAGACGTATATAGAATAAATAAAGGATCTTCAGCATTCATAACTTCTGCTTTGCATTGATTAGAAGCTTCATCTAGTAATGGCTGTAACCATTTATCGCGACCTTCTTTCATAGTAATATCTGAGTTAATTCGCTTGGCGACTAAAACCGATTCTACGCCATCACAACTTTCTAGTGCTTCGTCTACAATACCCTTTAAATCGATGGTTTTTGCACCTCGATACGAACCATCACTTGTAATGACTAATTTACAATCACTATCGTTAATTCTAGTTGCTAATGCTGTTGCAGAAAAACCTGCAAAAACTACAGAGTGTATAGCTCCAATTCTAGCACATGCTAAAGTTGCAATTGCTAATTCTGGGATCATAGGCACATAAATACAGACACGATCTCCTTTTTTTACACCTTGCGCTTTTAAAACATTGGCAAATTGATTGACGCGATGATATAATTGATTATAGGTAATATGCTCTGCATCGTCGTCTGGGTTGTTAGGTTCAAAAAGAATAGCGGTTTTATCTCCTCTTGTAGCTAAGTGTCTATCTATGCAGTTTTCTGTAATATTAAGTTGTGCACCTTGAAACCATTTTACTTCTGGTTTTTTGAAATCCCATTCTAAAACAATATCCCATTTTTTTCGCCACAGAAAATGTTCTTCGGCTATTTCTTCCCAGAAACTTTCTGGGTTTCTAACAGATTTTCTATAGACTTGATAATACTCCTCTAAATGTTTTATGTGATAATTACTCATAATTAATGATTTGTAGCATCTTCTGCTCCTGACGGAATTCTTATATTTTCTACAATGTCTTGAACCTCTTTAGGAGGTGGTTTTGTAAATTTCATTACAACTATTGCCACCATAAAATTAATTAACATTGCGATACTTCCAAAACCTTCTGGCGAAATTCCGAACCACCATTCATTTTCACTGGGTAGAACAGCATCAAACCAACCTAATTTATATTTCATCATATATAAAAGCATTGCAAAAATACCTACAACCATTCCTGATATAGCGCCTTCTTTATTCATCCGTTTATAAAAAATACCTAAAATAATGGCGGGAAAAAATGATGCTGCTGCCAGACCAAAAGCAAGTGCAACGACAGCTGCTACAAACCCTGGCGGATTGATACCGAAATATCCAGCAACACAAACTGCTGCTACAGCAGACAACCGTGCAGCTCTTAATTCTGATTTTTCTGAAATTTTTGGGTTAATTACTTTTTTGATTAAATCATGAGAAACTGAAGCGGAAATTACTAAGAGCAAACCTGCTGCTGTAGACAATGCCGCCGCCAATCCGCCAGCTGCAACCAGAGCGATTACCCAATTTGGTAGTTTGGCAATTTCGGGATTAGCTAAAACCATGATATCTCTATCTACGATTAACTCATTTTTTTCTTTATCTGCTAGATATTGAATTAAACCGTCATTATTTTTATCAGTAAACGTGATTAATCCCGTAGTTTCCCACTTTTTAAACCACTGAGGAACTTCAGCATAAGGTTTATTAGACAACGTTTCAATCATATTTGTTCTCGCAAACACAGATACTGCAGGAGCTGTACTGTATAAAATCACAATTAAGAACAATGCGATTCCTGCCGATTTACGAGCATCTTTGACTCTTTTAACTGTAAAAAATCGCACAATAACATGAGGTAATCCTGCGGTACCAACCATCAATGCTAAAGTAATTGCGAAGACATCAATAGTCGACTTAGTGCCTTCTGTATATGCTGAAAACCCAAGTTCTGTACTCAATCCATCTAGTTTGTCCAATAGAAAAACGCCTGAACCATCATTTATTTCACTCCCAAATCCTAATTGTGGAATTGGATTTCCTGTCATTTGAATTGATATAAAAATGGCAGGTACCATAAATGCAAAAATAAGTACACAATACTGAGCAACTTGAGTATATGTTATACCTTTCATTCCTCCTAAAACCGCATAAAATAATACGATAAGCATACCAATAATGACACCTGTGGTAATATTAACTTCTAGGAATCTTGAAAACACAATACCGACACCACGCATTTGTCCAGCGACATATGTAAAAGACACCAATAAAGCACAAAACACTGCTACAATTCGAGCAGAATTAGAATAATAGCGATCTCCAATAAAATCTGGAACCGTAAATTTTCCAAACTTTCTAAGATATGGTGCTAATAATAAAGCTAAAAGCACATAGCCTCCAGTCCAACCCATGAGATATACGGCACCATCATAACCTGAAAACGATATGATACCAGCCATTGAAATAAATGACGCAGCACTCATCCAGTCTGCAGCTGTTGCCATCCCGTTTGCCCACGGAGACACTCCACCTCCTGCTATATAGAATTCTTTTGTCGAACTTGCTCTTGACCAAATCGCTATGGCGATGTAAATAGCAAATGTAACGCCCACTAAAAGGTATGTCCAGTTTTGTACATCCATAGCTAGTATTACCGACAAACTATTCATCATAACCATATTTTTTATCTAGGGTATTCATGATTCTTACATAGATGAAGATGAGTATCACAAAGACATACATTGCGCCTTGTTGGGCAAACCAGAATCCTAATTTAAAGCCGCCTAATCTAAAAGTATTGAGCTCATCTTTAAATAATATCCCTGCACCATAGGAGACTAAAGCCCATATGACTAAAAGAATACTGAGATATTTAATGTTTTCTTTCCAATAGGCTTTAGCCTTCTCTTTTTTAATGTCCTCCGGTTGCTTCGCCATTTGTTTTATTTAACTTTAAAGGTTAAATATAACATTTAATTATTTTAAAATTTCTGGTTCAAATTTGAGTATTGTAGAGTCACATTTTAGATATTATTACTAAACTATAAAAATTTACAGCAACATTTAAAGTCCTCATATTTAACATGTATTTTTAATTACGTGGCCTTCGGAATAAAAAAAACTGATCTATAACAGCGTCCTGTTTTGGCTAGTGATCTCTTCTGATGACAATTAGACATCTTTTGATCTATATTTATAAATCCCAGCCATCTTAAAAATACTGTTTAACTGTTTTTTATAATTGTGAGATATTTCCGAAGAAAAAGGCGTCCTATATGTTTCAAGTTTTATATTGAAATGATATCTTAGCACTCTTAACTACTATTTATGATTAAAAAAATTCTAAGTATCACTGTGATGATACTAGTAACAACTGTTGTTTTTTCACAAAAACGTATTGAACCTACAGTTGAAGACAAAGCAAAGGCTAACGTATTAAAAGAACAGTTTCCTGATGACGACATCGCACTGATTTCTAGCGTAGACTACGTGACTTTTGATCTCAATAAGCGTGATGAAAAAGTAACTGTTGTACATTCGGCAAAAGACAACATGATTAATATTGATTCGCGAGCAGACATTCAAAAATATTGCTTTTATGATGGTGAATCTTCCATTGAGGAGTTTAAAATCATGTATAGAAATGAAAAAGAAGCTAATTTTTATGTAAAAGATGAGGCTTATAAAAGTAATGACTTGTTTCACAATGACAGTCGTGTACAGTATGCTGTTATGGATTTCCCTCTGAGAGGATACCGCTACTTAACGCATATAGAAAAACATTATAAGGATGTTAAATATTTTACTAAACTGTACTTTAATAATGAATATCCAACAGTAAAAAAAACGATAAAAGTTGAGATCCCTAACTGGTTAAACCTCGAACTCAAAGAACTTAATTTTGAAGGTCATGCTATTGAGAAGAAAGTGACTAGTAACTCAAAAGGTAATGCCAAAATACATACCTATACACTCAAAAATGTATCGGCGATGTATGATGATAGTAATGCTCCAGGACCATCCTATATTTATCCTCACGTTCTTATTTTAGCGAAAACATTTAAAAATGGTGAGGAGACTGTTAATTTATTTGACTCGACTCAGGATTTATATAATTGGTACAAATCTTTAGTTAATAGTCTTGATAATGACAACACAGATATTACATCTAAAGTTATTGAATTAACAGAAAACGCAAGTTCTGATAACGAAAAAATCAAAAATATTTATTATTGGGTACAGGATAATATTAGATATATTGCCTTTGAAGATGGCATCGCAGGTTTCAAACCTGATGAAGCTGCCAATGTTTTTAACAAACGTTATGGGGATTGCAAAGGCATGGCAAACCTAACTAAGCAGATGCTTCTTGAAGCAGGATTTGATGCCCGTTTAACTTGGATAGGCACAAAGCATATTGCTTATGATTACTCTACGCCTAGCCTATCTGTAGACAATCATATGATATGTACTTTATTTAAGGATGATAAAATCATCTTTTTAGATGGTACTGAAAAGTTTAATTCATTTGGTGAATATGCAGATCGCATCCAAGGAAAGCAAGTACTTATTGAAAATGGAAAAGAATTTATTTTAGAATATGTACCAACAACTGCCGCAGATTTTAACAAAGAAAAGTTTGCTTACAACTTTGAATTAACTGATAATGAAATTATTGGAAGCGTAAATAAGGCTTTTAGTGGTGAAAGCAGAGCACAATTACTTTACTATTTTAATAGTCTCAAAAACGACAAGAAAGATGAGTTCTTAGAGTATTATCTCAATAAAGGAAATAGAAATATTAAAGTATCTAATATTATAACATCAGATCTATTAAATCGCGACAATAACATCAACATTTCTTACAATGTAGCTATTAAAAATGCAATCTCTTCATTTGATGGTCAAATTTATATAGACCTCGATTTTGATAAAGAATTATCTGGTTATACTATGGAAAAACGACATACAGACTTCATTTTTGATACTAAAAAAGACTTAGAATCTATAACGCGATTGACAATTCCGACAGGGTATACAATTACCCATTTACCAGAAAACATCAATGTATCTAGTACTAATTTCGATATGCAAGTCAATTTTACGAAAGAAAACAATACGCTTATTTACAAGAAATTTTTTAAAATCAAATACGCCAAAGTAGAAATTAATGATTTTGAAGAGTGGAATGAATTTATCACTAAACTTAACGCTGTTTATAACGAACAAATTATCTTAACTAAAGACTAATATCATGCCTAAACTCTTTCTACTCCTATTTCTCGCCTTTTCTATTTCTAGTTTTTCACAATCTAAAGAAGAGTTAGATGCAAAAGACTTTTTTTGGGGAGCAAAAGACACTTATAAAAATGCCAATGATATCCCAGAAAAATGGACTAATGAATCTGCTGTCATTATTTATAAAAATCTGAATTATGATTTTCATAGTTTTGGGAAAAGTGTCACCTACACGAACTCTATTAGGAAACGAATAAAGCTATTAGATAATGCTGCTGTTGAAGAATTTTCAGAATTTACATTTACCAAACGTTTTAAATCCTCTAAAGGTCAATTTTCTTGGAAAAGAAAAGGAAATACATTTGTAGGTGTTAAAGTTATTAAACCAGATGGTACTGAAGCAGAAATTGATGTAGAAAAAGACGCTATAGAGGTTGATGGCGAAACTAAATTAGCCATCTCTAATTTAGAAGTTGGAGATATTATTGATTATTACTATTATAAAGTAGAACCTTTTAAATCTACCTATGCTTTTGGGTTTGATCCTGTAGAAACAAGTTTGGGAGAAGAATATCCAATCATGGATTTGAAACTTTATTTTGAAACCGAAAATGATTTCTTTATCAACTTTGATTCTTACAATGGTGCTCCAGATTTAAAACAAATCACTTCGGAAAAGAGAAACATTAGACGCTATGAACTCACTGAAAACAACATAGCAAAAAGTGAATTTACGCGATGGTTTTATCCATTAGTAGAATCACCATCTTACAAATTTCAAGTATATTTTGCTCGCTCTGGTAAATTTGAAGATCGCGCATTAGCCTTTTTACCAGAAGATGAAGACATCATAAAAACGAATGTGACTAAAGAGGAGGTTCTTGATCTTTATGATCATCGTTTCAAACCAGATGGCGACATAGGCGACGTTAAAGATTTCTTTAGAAAGAAAACGTTTGATAATGATGCCCACAAAGTAACTGCTGCCTTTTACTATATGAGGCATTACTATTTAACTCGTTTCGTAGAGGGGTTTTTCATTAAAGAAGCAAAAATTACATCCTATCCATTTATGGTTTATGGCAGTAATATTGTATTTATTCAAAATGAAAGACAGTTTATCAGACACTTTACAGAATTTTTAAAACGTCAAAAAATTGATTACGAAATAGTTGTTGGACAGAAGCGTTATGATGGCCCTTTAGAGGATTTACTTATTGAGAAAAATATTAATGTTCTTGTTAAAGTAAATACTGAGACTCCTCTATATGCCTCTTATTTTGGACCTCACACGACTATAAATGAATTTCCGCCGTTGTTAGAAAATACAGACGTCTATTTGTTATCTGCAAGTAGAAATAGGATTGATCAAGTAAAAAAAGGAAAATTACCAACGTCCATATATGCACAAAACGAAACTAAAAAAGACATGACCGTTTCTTTGAATGACGATTTTTCTGAAATCACCTTAACCTCTATTAATAGTTTTAAAGGTCATGAAAAATCAGATCAACAATACGATCGTTTACTGTATAGCGATTATGTGAATGAAGATTATAAAAAGTATGACACTGAGTCTTGGATTGAACTTGTACGCCGAAAAAAAGATAAAATCAAATATGCAAAAGAATTAAAAGCGCTTAATGAAAAATTGAAAACAAAGCAAAAGGAACGTTTTGAAGACAGTGCAAAAGAAGAATATTCTTGTGATGACATAGAAGATTACAGCTACTCTATTGATGCCAATGGTCGCTTTAGTTTAGATTCTTATTTTACGTTTACTGAAAGTTTTAAAGCTAAAAATGCTTTGATCAAAAAAGCAGGACCTAATTATATAATTGAAATTGGAAAGCTCATTGGTGGTCAAATTGATTTAAGCGATAATGAGCGCAATAGAACTGCAAACATCTATATGGCTTACCCTAGAAGTTTTAATTACCAGATTACTTTAAACATTCCAGATGGTTATACGGTTGCTGGATTAGATAAACTTAATAAATCTGTTGATAACGAAACAGGTGCCTTTATTAGTACTGCTAAACTAGAAGGAAATCAGCTTATTATTAAAACATCTAAGCAGTACAAAAACTATTATGAGCCAAATAGTAACTGGAACAAAATGATTCTATTTTTAGATGAAGCCAACCAATTTACAAACGAAAAGATTTTATTAAAAAAAAGTTAGAATAGAACTCTATCCAAAATAAGCAAACGCGTTTTCACTATTGAAAACGCGTTTTTTTTTATTCGTTCAAGGACTTTAGTCGTGCTCTATATCCCTTAATTTCTTTAACTACTCTTGGCGCCATAATAATGGTTGCTAACATCGTTGGGATTGCCATCAATGCAAAAATACCGTCAATAAAATTTATCATTGCTTCAAACGGTGATGTTGCTGCTAATATGATGCTCAAGATATATAGGTATTTATAGTAGTGTTTTTTATCTGCTCCAAAGAGAAATGATGTGCATTTTGTGCCGTAGTAAGCATATGAAAATAGTGATGACATACTAAAAATAAATATACAAATCATTAAAAGATATTGTCCATAACCAGGCATCGCGTCTTGAAACGCAGAGGCTGTCAACGTGACTCCGTTATTTGAAGTCGTTTCCCAAACACCTGTCACCAAAATTGCTAAAGCGGTCAGTGTGCAAACAATCAACGTGTCAATTACAGGACCTAACATAGCGACAAGACCTTCGCGCACAGGTTCATTGGTTTTTGCAGCTCCATGAGCCATTGGAGCAGTGCCAATTCCAGCTTCGTTTGAAAACGCACCACGCTTTATTCCTAATAATACAAGCGCACCAAGAACACCTCCTATTACATCCTTATAATCGTCCTCTTTTAAACTACCTGCTTCAAAAGCATCTGTAAAAATCATGAGGAAATATTTGGGAACTTCAGTAGCGTTAATTACAAGTATGATTAAGACTAAAATGAAATATAATATAACCATTGAAGGCACCATTTTAGAAGCAATATTACTTATCCGTTTTAAACCACCAAGAATCACAATACTGGTAAAAAAAACTAAAACAGCGGCAATGACTAGGTTTGTATATAGGTTAACTTCTACTCCATTCGGAATTAATATAATGTCATTAATAGCTTGTTTTAATTGATTGACGTTAACCACTGGCAATGCGCCTAACATTCCGAAGAAAGAAAACATAACCGCTAGAAATTTCCAGTTTTCCCCTAAACCTTCTGTAATAAAATACATGGGTCCGCCTTGTAAGTCGCCATTACTATCCTTACCTCTATACATAATTGCCAATGTAGATGTGAAAAACTTGGTACTCATTCCTACAATAGCAGAAATCCACATCCAGAACATGGCACCAGGTCCCCCAATCGAAATTGCCAAAGCAACACCCGCTATATTCCCCATACCAATAGTTGAGGATAGCGCAGTTGTTAAGGCTTTAAAATGACTAATTTCTCCAGGATCACTAGAATCGTCATATTTACCTCGAAGTACTTTTATGGCATGACCAAAAAACCGAAATGGCAAAAACCTTGAGACGATAAGTAAGTATAGCCCGCCACCAATAAGTAAGACTATTAGCGGAATTCCCCAAGCTAGTGACGAAAATTGACTAGTAAATTCGTTTAAATGGCCCATAAATACCTCGTGAATTATCCTTCTAAGATATTAAACTTAGTGAACATAAAAATTAAAAGTATCTTTATCTTCTTAATGTAAGCATTTTTGAAAACCAACCGACTCTTTTTTATTGACGCAGTGCGCGCTTTTGCAATCTTAATGATGCTTCAAGGTCATTTTATAGATACACTTCTCGACCCTATTTACAGAGATGAATCTAATATTGCATATCAAATTTGGTCCTATTTTAGAGGCATTACTGCACCTACATTTTTCACGATTTCGGGCTTGGTATTTTTGTACCTTCTTTTAAAAGCCAAAGATAAAGGTGACGACAAACCAAGAATCAAAAAGGGGATCTATCGAGGGTTACTTTTAATTGGTATTGGCTATGCCCTTCGCGTAGATATATTTGGTTGGCTCACTGGTGATTTTAGTAACTACATACTCGTTATTGACGTCTTGCAATGTATTGGATTATCACTTATAATTCTTATTGGATGCTATGTCTTATTTCGAAAACATGTGAAACTCTTATCCTTTTTATTATTCATGTTAGGTTGCTTTTCTTTTTTAACAGAACCTTTATATCGCAGTTTAGATTTGAGTCATATCCCTATAGTTTTAGCCAATTATATGACGACATCAAACGGTTCTATTTTTACAATTTTACCTTGGTTTGGATTTACTGCTTTTGGTGGGTTTCTAGCCACAATCTTTTTCTCTCATGTGCATAGAAACAGGTTTCGTTTGGTAACGGTTTTAAGTTTTTTCATCTTCGGAAGCTTACTCATAGAGTATTCGTCTCTCCTTTTAATGAAACTTTATTATTGGACAGATATTAAATTATTTAAATCCTCTGCTTATTATAACTATTTGTTTACGCGCTTCGGAGATGTGCTATTATTACTTGGAGTATTCTATGCAGCAGAACCTTTTTTAAAAGGGTCACTTATTGGAAAAATCGGGCAGAAAACACTATCCATCTATGTGATTCATTTTATAATTATCTTTGGAACTTTTACAGGACTTGGACTCAACCGTTTTTATTTTAAAGCTTTAAACCCGACAGAAGCTATCGTTGGAGCTCTCGTGTTTATAGTAGTTGTTTGTTTTATTTCATTCTACTATGTGAAGACCAATGCTTTTATTTATAAAGGTGTTAGAAAAATGATAGGGAGACATAAAGATTAGAACTTTTTACTATTTTAGTGATTATGAAGACAATTGAAATTAGAACAGTAAATGTTGTGCAGTATATAAACCCACTGCGAGAAGGAGGTTCTCTTCCTGCCATCGTTAAAGCTGATGACGGATTTCTTTATGTTTTAAAATTTAGAGGCGCTGGTCAAGGAAAAAAAGCACTCATTGCCGAACTTCTTGGAGGAGAATTAGCACGAGCTTTAGGGTTAAAAATTCCTGAATTAGTATTTATGAATTTAGATGATTCTTTCAGTAAGACTGAACCTGATGAGGAAATTCAAGATTTACTTAAGTTTAGTGTTGGTCTCAACTTAGGATTACATTTTTTATCAAATGCTATAACTTTTGACCCATTGGCCTATACTGTAGATCCTTTGACAGCATCAAAAGTAGTTTTATTAGACAGCATTATTAGTAATATTGATAGAACTGCAAAAAACACGAATCTATTACACTGGAATAAAGAATTGTGGATTATTGATAATGGTGCTAGTTTCTATTTTCATCATAATTGGGACACATGGGAAAACCATCTCACCAGATCATTTCCGCTTATTAAAGATCACGTACTCTTAAAAAGCGCATCGCACTTAAAAGAAGCTTCACAAGAAATCACAGATTTACTTAGTCAAGTTATCATTGAAGATATCATATCTAAAATACCGGAAGATTGGTTGTTAGAAGAATATAATCCGCTTTCACCAAATGAGATAAGAGCTGCCTACGCAGCCTATCTAAATGCAAAACTAAATAATATTGATACCTTAGTTAAAGAAGCTGAAGATGCAAGATAAATTCACTTTTGAATATGCGATTATTAGAGTTGTTCCCAAGGTAGAACGTGAGGAATTCTTTAATGTTGGTGTGCTTCTGTTTTCAAAACGAAAAAAATTTATTGGCATCAAATATGAGATTGATCCCGTAAAACTAAATGCTTTTTCTAATGAATTAGACATAGACCTTCTTAACGCGTATCTAAAAGCTTGGGAGTTAATTTGTGACGGTCATCCAAATGGAGGAACTATAGGTGAGTTTGAACTATCTGATAGATTTAGATGGCTTGCAGCGTCTAGAAGTACAATTATTCAAAGTTCAAAGACACACCCTGGTTTATGCGATGATCCAGAAAAGTCATTAGAAAACATCTTCAATACTTATGTGTTATAACTCTTATTTAATAATCACTAAAATATGACTTAGCGTAGATTTGTCTCTCTTAGATGGCAGCTTAAAGATTGAGTAGTATTTAGAAAACCTCTGAAACCAATCCCCACAGTTGATCTATAAAGGCTCGCAAAACGTTATCTTGAATAGGACAAATACCAAAATTCCTAGTTACAAAATCGAGAGTAATATGTAAAGTTTTTTCATTGTAGCCAAAACTATTCTATGCTGTCTTAGTTATTTTTTTAAATACTCCAAAACATTTCCCTCTATCCTACTCTGTATATCAGAGACATCAGCCTTTACAAAAGCTTCTCCCATAATATTCTCGTAGAGTTCAATATAACGATCACTCACCGTTTTGATATATGCATCACTCATTTCTGGGACTGTTTGCCCGTCGAGACCTTGAAAGTTGTTGGCGATTAGCCATTGCCGCACAAACTCTTTAGATAATTGTTTTTGAGCTTCGTTATTATTTTGACGCTCCTGGTAACCTTCTGTATAAAAATAACGCGAAGAATCTGGGGTGTGGATTTCATCAATTAAGACGATTTTCCCATCCCTTGTTTTTCCGAATTCATACTTTGTATCCACCAAAATCAATCCTCTAGAAGCGGCGATTTCTGTTCCACGTTGAAAGAGTTTACGCGTGTAATCTTCTAAAACAATATAATCTTCTTCGGAAACGATATGTTTTTTAATAATATCCTCTCTAGAAATATCTTCATCATGATCTCCCATTTCTGCTTTAGTAGCAGGCGTAATTAGGGGTTCAGGAAATTTATCATTCTCTTTTAATCCTTCTGGCATTGGGACACCACAAAGTATACGTCTACCCGCTTTATATTCACGAGCTGCATGACCAGACATATAGCCACGAATCACCATTTCCACTTTAAAAGGTTCACATATATGACCTACAGCCACATTAGGATCTGGAATTGCTGTTAACCAATTAGGAACTAAATCTTGGGTGGCTTTCATCATGCTCGTTGCAATCTGATTTAGGATTTGACCTTTATAAGGAATTCCTTTTGGCATCACGACATCAAAAGCGGATAAGCGATCTGTCGCAATCATGACCAACTCTTTGTCATTAATATTATAAACAGCCCTTACTTTCCCTTGATAAACACTTTTTTGGTTTGGGAAATTGAAATTTGATTCTATTATTGTATTGCTCATTTTTATCTTTAAACTGTCATTACAAGGAGTGAAACGATGAGATCATCTTTTAATAGTTAAAAGATTCCTACATAACTCATTCATTCTTATTGCATTGAATTCGTGAATCTTTGATTTCGCAAGAATTGGTTATTCCCTATTCTCAATACTCCTATACGCTTCTAACACTTTTTTCACCAATCTATGACGAATCACATCTTTATCATCAAGGTAAACCATACCAATACCTTCTACATTTTTTAATACGAGAAGGGCTTCCTTTAATCCAGAAATTGATCGACGCGGTAAATCGACCTGTCCAGGATCTCCAGTTAATAAGAACTTAGCACTTTTCCCCATACGCGTTAAAAACATTTTCATTTGAGCATGTGTTGTATTTTGACCTTCATCTAAAATCACAAAGGCATTATCTAAAGTTCGACCACGCATAAAAGCTAAAGGTGCAATCTGGATGGTTCCGTTTTCTATATAACTTGCTAAACGTTCCGCAGGAATCATATCGCGAAGGGCATCATATAAAGGTTGCATGTATGGGTCTAGTTTTTCTTTTAAATCACCTGGAAGAAATCCTAAATTCTCACCAGCCTCAACCGCAGGACGCGTTAAAATGATACGCTTCACTTCTTTTGCTTTCAATGCTTTTACCGCTAAAGCAACTCCTGTATAAGTTTTTCCTGTTCCTGCAGGACCAATAGCAAATACCATATCGTTAGTACGCATACTCTCCACCAATTTACGTTGGTTCACGGTAATCGCTTTAATAATTTTACCATTAACACCGTGAATAATAGCTTCTCCACTTTTTTCTGATGTCTTATAGTCATCACTACTATGGCTGGTCAAAACGCGTTCTATAACATTTTCATCTATTTTATTATAGGTCCCAAAGTGTTGCATCAACATAGTCATGCGACGATCAAACTCTTCGAGTACATCCTCCTCACCATAAGCCTTAATTGTGCTACCTCTGGCAACAATTTTAAGTTTAGGAAAGTGTTTTTTAAGTAGTTTGATATGAGCATTTTGAGCTCCAAAAAATTCTTTAGGAGTGATTTCTTCTAGTTCTAAAATAAGTTCGTTCAAAAGCGAATGGAATTATAAATTAATCTGTTTTGTTTTATTAGTTTTGTAACGAGACTAGATAAGACTCATTTCAACATCTATACTACCAAAAATAATTAAACTATTTAATTCTTTAGGTTTCCTTAAGGTTAAAATATGATTAGTTTTTAACAGTTTTATATGAGATTAAAAAATGAGCTATAATAAACTATAAATTCTTTTGCTTAGCGAATGGCAATCATCACATTAACAACCGATTTTGGAGAAAAAGACCACTTTGCTGGCGCTATAAAAGGTGCTATTTACAGCGAATTGCCTGATGTAAGAATTGTTGATATCTCCCATTCTGTGGCCCCATTCAATGTGCCAGAAGCAGCTTACATCATACAAAATGCATACAGTAGTTTCCCAAAGGGGACTATTCATATGATTGGAATTGATTCTGAGCTCAATCCAGAAAACAAGCACATCGCTGTAAAATTAGACGACCATTATTTCATTTGTGCTAACAATGGGATTATGAGTATGATTTGCTCAGAAATTGCGCCACAAAAAATTGTAGAAATTAATATTCATGATCGTGTAGCAAGCAGTTTTCCTGTATTGGATGTATTTGTAAATGTAGCTTGCCATATTGCTCGAGGTGGCACTTTAGAAGTTATTGGTAAAATTATTGAAACTATAAAACCAATAAAGAATTTGATTCCGTTTGTTAGTGAAGAAAGAAGTCAGATTATTGGTAGCGTCATTTATATAGATAACTACGGAAATGTGATTACTAACATTAAGCGTAAATTTTTTGAAGATGTACAGAAAATGCGTAATTACCAAATTTCTGCGCGAAGCTATAAGTTTAAAAAAATATTCGAAAAATATAGTGATGCTATAAATTTTGAAATCCCAGAAGAAAAACGCTATGATGAAGGCAAACGATTAGTCGTTTTTAATTCGGCTGGTTATTTGGAAATAGCGGTTTATAAAAGTGATAACGCTACTGTTGGAAGCGCGTCTTCCCTAATGGGATTGAAGGTCATGGATACTGTGACCGTTAATTTTTATAAAACTTAGTGCAGAAAAAGAACCGAAGACGCCATACAGAAGACTGAGCCACTAAAGCCAACAAATAAATACTGAATACTAAAAAAATGTTTGTACGAATCGTAAAAATGAGTTTTGACCCTTCAAGAATTGAAGCGTTTCTTAATAACTTTGAATCTCAAAAAAGTAATATTCGAGCCTTTGACGGTTGTGAGTTTTTAGAACTCTATCGCGACAAACACAATACTAATATCTTTTTCACGTATAGTTATTGGCGAGCAGAAGCTGATTTAGAGAAGTATAGACACTCCACACTATTTAAAGGTATCTGGGCTAAAACTAAACCCATGTTTAATGCAAAACCTGAAGCTTGGAGCGTGGATAAGTTGGATTCGTTAAAGTAAGCAGTAAAAAAATTATATATTCGTGTATTCGTGGCAATAAAATAAACAGACAAACTCAATGCTAGCAATCTTAAAAAAAGAGATAAACACCTTCTTTGCATCACCAATTGGATATTTAGTGATTGCTGTATTTTTATTACTCAATGGTCTATTTCTTTGGTTATTTAAAGGTAATTTCAATGTTCTTGATAACGGCTTCGCCGATTTATCAACCTTCTTTTTATTAGCGCCTTGGATTCTTATTTTTTTAGTACCAGCAGTCACCATGCGAAGTTTTGCAGATGAAAAAAAACAAGGTACTTTAGAATTATTACTCACAAAACCAATTAGTCATTTTAATATCATTCTAGGCAAATACTTAGGGGCTTTTGTTTTGATTGTAATCGCCCTAATTCCAACCTTATTATATGTGTTTACCATTTCAAAATTAGGGAATCCAGAAGGCAACCTCGATATGGGAAATATTATGGGTTCTTACTTTGGACTTTTATTTCTCATAGCAGCGTATACGGCAATTGGTATTTTCACCTCTAGCCTAACCGATAATCAAATTGTCGCATTTATTATCGCTATTTTTCTGTGTTTCTTTTTCTATTTTGGTTTTGAAGGTTTATCAAATTACAATCTATTTGGTGATGCGCTTTACATAGAAAAATTAGGAATGGAATCACATTTTAAAAGTATGAGTCGTGGTGTTTTAGATACCAGAGATATTATTTACTTTTTGAGTGTTACGGCACTGTTTCTTATATTGACCAAATTAAATATTAAACGCGCTAATCAATGATGATTATTACCATTCCATTAGTCATTACAATGCTCATCACATTTGTTTTAGTTTTTCTATTTGTAAAAACGATAGACAAGCGTCTATGGTTAACGTTTTTAGTAAGTGTAGTACTAACGCCTTTGGTCTATTTTTATGCCGTTTACCCCATGATTAATATTTTTAGCAACTATCATCACGAAAAATATTTTTCTTCAGTATTATGGCAAGATAAACCATCACTGCGCTATGAATTATCTGATGATATGATGACTTCGGAAATTTTAGTTGGCCAATCAAAAACAGCTATAGAGTCCCTTTTAGGTAAATATGAATGGCTGTCTTGGGACGACTCTAAAAAAGATTACAACAACAATAAATGGAATTACGGATTAGGCTTGGAGCCAGGTGCTTTTAATACCGAAAAAGGATGTGTAGAACTATCCTTTAAGAATAATAAAGTTATCGATTTAAGATTATATAAAGAAGAACAAAAATTGGATGCTAAAGAGTAAGAAAAATATCATTGTTATTGTCATTACTTTAGCTGCGCTTGTCGTTGTTAATGTCATTTCAAGCTATTTATATAAACGTTTTGATTTGACACAAGACCAACGTTATACCTTATCTAATGAAGCCTTAAAAACGGTTAAGGATGTGGATTTTCCATTAATAATTGATGTATTTTTGGAAGGTGACTTTCCTTCAGAGTTCAGACGTCTACGTGATGAAACACAACAACTACTCGAAGAATTCGCCGTATATAATAGTAATGTCAAGTTTGAGTTTATCAATCCGTTGGCAGATGAGAACACAAGGAATCAAAATATACAGCAGTTAGCCCAAAGAGGTTTACAACCCTTTCAAATAAATATTAAGGAGAGTGGCAAAACCTCTCAAGAGGTCATCATCCCATGGGCTTTGGCTAGTTATAATGAACAAACGGTTATTGTTCCTTTGATAAAAAATAAAATAGGCGCTACAGATCAAGAACTCGTCAATGGTTCTATTCAAAACTTAGAATATGTTTTTGCCGAAGCATTTAAGAAGCTCGTTACTCCAAAACAAAAAAAGATTGCAGTTTTAAGAGGAAACGGACAATTACAGGACATTTATGTTGCCGATTTTCTTAAAAAAATGAGCGAACATTATTTTCTCGCACCTTTTACTTTAGACAGTGTAGCCAGTAATCCACAAAAAACATTGAGTGATATTTCTAATTATGATTTAATCCTTTCTGCAAAACCTAGTGAGTCATTTTCCGAAGAAGAAAAATATGTGCTTGACCAATATACAATGAACGGCGGAAAAAGTCTTTGGCTAACCGAAAGTATTGTAATGGATCGAGATAGTTTGCTCAACGAGTCTGGACGTGGTGTAGCCATTATGAAAGAGCTCAATCTCAATGATTTTTTCTTTAAATATGGAGTTCGTATCAATCCTGTAATAGTCAATGATTTGTACTCTGCTCCTATCACGTTAGCGATTGGAGAAGGTAGTGATTCTCAATTTCAACCGTTGCAATGGCCTTACTCGCCTTTGGCCGCTAGTAACCCAAATCATCCAATTACAACAAATTTAGATCCTGTAAAATTTGACTTTGCTAGTCAAATAGACACCTTGAAAAATGGTGTTAATAAAACGATTTTATTGCGCAGTTCAAAACTATCAAAACTTCAAGGTGTTCCTAGAGAAATAAATTTAGATGTGGTCACACAAAAACCTAATCCCGAAGATTATAAAGATTCCAATCAAACATTAGCGGTTTTACTCGAGGGCAAATTTACTTCAGTATATGATAAACGTGTGAAGCCTTTTAAAATTTCCGAAGATAAAACGATAAGTAAAGTCACAAAAATGATTATTATCGCAGATGGTGATGTGATCAAAAATGAAGTGGTTAGGAACCAACCGCAAGAATTAGGCTTTGAGTTTTTAACGAAACGCAAATTTGGAAATAAAGAGTTTCTTGAAAACGCAGTGAACTACCTTTTAAATGACGACGGACTTATAAATCTTCGTACCAAAGAAGTGAAACTAGCGTTCTTAGATTCCGGAAAAATTGAAGAACAAAAGACAAAATGGCAATTTATAAATATTGCTTTACCGTTAATATTGTTAGGCGTTTTTGGTTTTATATTTAACTATTTCCGAAGAAAAAAGTACACGAAATAAAAAAAGACCACATCTACTGTGGTCTTTTTTTATTTTACATGACATACTTTAAACTCTATTTTATTATAAGTTTTTTAATACCTCTTTGATTTCCGTTATTGATTTCTACAAAATAAATCCCAGTAGTTAAGTTTTCAATATTAACTATTTTTCTTTGCTCACTATTGAATGATTCAGTTAATAAAACTCTTCCGTTAAGATCATAAATAGTAAGATTTAATGAATCGTATTGATTTAATAATGAAAACTCAAAATAGGCATTTGCTGGATTAGGGAATAGTTCAAAACTATCTAATTCATTTTGAGCAACACTTAATGTGCCAGCAGTAGCGCAAAACTCTATAGAGAAGTTATTTAGTGCTCCTCCATCCTGATTAAATCCATCGACAATTTTTAAAATCCAATCGCCAGCTGAATTTTCAGCAATAAAAGGCGATAACAAATTTAGAGCTCTCTTCGTTCCACTTACAGCGGGACTTGTCGTCGCACAGGCAAAGGTTGACCCACTATCATCAAAAATCACATTGACATCATTAGACTCTCCACAAGCACCATCCATTAAAACAACTTCAGTACCTGATGGACTTATTAAACTAATGGTTAAATCAGCTAACCAAGTGTGGGATAAATCTATACTTACATTTATATCGCCTATGACGACACTCTCATTTGTAGCTATCGTAATGATAGATTCTATTTCATTAGGAACTACATCAATAGAAATAGGCGTATCACTGGCAGTTGCTAAAGCTGAGCATGTTGTGGCTTCTGTTGTAAAAGAAGCATTTACAAAAGCACCCTCTACACAATCAGTAAACGCTTTTACCCTCCAGTAATACAGTGAATTACTATCTAAACCAGGAATACTGATACTATTATCGACTGTTGAAACCTCAAATATATTTGTAAAAAAGCTGACGTTCGAAGACACTTCAACTGTATATAGAGAGGCATTTGGGTCGGCATTCCAAGTTAATGTTGGGAAAATAAACACATCAATTTCTCCATCATTTGGGTAATTAATTGTTGTAGGATTCAAAGTAAGTGCACTTTCTACCTCGAGTTCCATATCAATGTTTTTTGTAAGTGTAGTACTTGATCCTGTTACAGTGAATGGATATAATCCTGTGTTTAAAGCGTCTAAACCTGAAATTTGTAAAATAAAATCTTCGTCAGTAGTAATTACTGCTGGTGTAAACGTAGCTATTGCACCAGATGGTAAACCGGTTACAGATAAGGTTGTTGGTCCATTAAAATTAGGACTAGATTCATAATTAAATTCATATTCAGCAACTTCATTAGAACAAAATGTCTTTAATATATTATCTGCTGTATATGTGAAATCAGATTCTGAAATCCCAGTAGCTATAAGTGAGAAGTCTTGCAAACCGGTTACTAGTATTCCTTTATGAGTCACTTTTATAGTATAATTACCGGAAGGTGCATCTATTTCTACTTTTTCAACATTATCAACATTATTTACACCTTTTGAAGGGGGATTTGAAGCCAATCCTGCAGTAAACCTCCAAGGATAAAATAGATTTCCATTATCATCTTCTAAAACTAAATCTAAATCATTAACGAGACGAGGTGTTGAATCATCTGGTATCGCAGATTGAATATTTCCTGGCAAATCTGTCCATGAAATTGTCACAAATAAAGGATCAATCCCATTTGATGTTACTGTTTGAGTGAATACTTCTGAATTTCCTAATGAATTTTCGTCAACGAGCGACTTAAAGCCCTCATCCAATAATACTTTAGCAGAAGCTTCTGTATCTAGCAAACCCCAACCAAATCTAAAATCTGGACCTGGGCTAGAACCTGCTTCTAATGCCGTATGAATTATTAAACCTTTTAAAGTTGCTGATTTCATAAAATTACCAAGCATATCACTATGTAACTCTTGCAACAATGCCAAAGAACCTGTTACACTTGGAGCCGCCATTGACGTCCCACTAAAGTTAGCATAAGCCGTATTATTACTGGCTAAAGATGAAAATGTATTTACACCTTTAGCAGATATATCTGGTTTTATTCTACCGTCATCTGTTGGTCCCCAAGAACTAAAACCGGACATCACAACACTATTTGGTCCTGAATAATTAGGAACTCCGTTTACTGCCGCGACCACAATATTATTTTTTGAAACGCCTGCATCTGTCAAAAGATCATAACCACCATCAAGTACATTTACACCATTGTTTCTGCTGTTACCAGCGGCATAAACCGGTGTGTAATACGGTGTGTTATACAATAAATTATCAAGAGCAGCAGCACCATTATTGTAATTTCCTATGAACCAAATTGAAGAATTGTCAGGTGGGAATCCATATGAATGATTAGATAATAATAAACCTGATGCCGCTTGAGGTGCCATTTCACCTAAGTCGTTATTAAAATCGCTTGCAGCCAATGTTGCTCTTGGAGCCATACCTTTAGCACTTCCATTTTGAGGAGTTCCTGATCCAATCATGGTTCCTGATACGTGAGTGGCATGATTGCTAGTTTGCGTTGCACCATCAATCTGTACTGATCTATTTTCAAATAATTCATGCGTCGGTAAAACCAAGCCACCATCCCATATCCCCATGATTATCCCTTCTCCTTCCAATTCAAGGTCTAGAGTTCCTGTTGGGCCAGGATATAGTCTGTTTGTTCTTACTGTAACTCCAGCGCCTTCATTTGATGTAGACCTGTAAAGCAGTGTTCCATCATCTAAAACCTTGTGTAAAACTGCGATACCTCCATTTTCTTTTTCGATAATTAGAGGGATATTATTAGCAGTAGCATAAAGCTTTGCGGCCTCAAAATCTTCTTTAAATGTATTTGAGTAGTCTAGAGTCATTTCTCTTAATAACTCTTGGTTATATGACCTAGCGATCTCAGCTCTTTGTTTTTGAGTTTGAGCATGCAAACAGCCTGTAATGACAAGGCACAAGGGGAGTACAAAACGTACATAACATGAACTTTTTTTCATAAATTTTTCTTTTTTTTATAAAAATAATTCATTTTGATTGATTTTTCTTATAAAATTATATTAAAAATAATCAAGCTTAGAAAACCAAAAATGAATCCTGATTATTTTTATAATTATAAAACTGTTAATAAAATTGTATAAATTAGGGCCTAGATTATCAGTTTAATAAAATATATTTGTTGTTCAATCTTATATATAAATCATTTATGAAATTTATAGTATCAAGTACCTATTTACTCAAACAACTACAAGTATTAGGAGGTGTTATTAATAGTTCTAATACCTTACCTATTTTAGATAATTTTTTATTCGAGTTAAAAGATTCAAAATTGACTGTTTCTTCGAGTGATTTAGAGACAACCATGTCATCAACGCTAGATGTAGAAAGTGATGAAGATGGCAATATTGCATTGCCAGCTCGTTTGCTTTTAGATACATTAAAGACATTTCCTGAGCAACCATTGACATTTGTTGTTGAAGAGAACAACACTGTTGAGATAAGCTCAAACCACGGTAAATATGCACTTGCCTATGCAGATGGAAATGAGTTTCCAAAGTCTGTTGAATTAGATAACCCAAGTACAACAACTATTTCTGGAGAAATATTAGCCACTGCCATTAGTAAAACAATTTTTGCTGCGGGTAACGATGATTTACGTCCTGTAATGAGTGGTGTGTTTTTTCAATTTTCTACGGAAGGATTAACCTTTGTAGCTACAGACGCTCACAAACTAGTAAAGTATACTCGTGAAGATGTTAAAGCAGATCAGGTTGCTGAATTTATAATGCCTAAGAAACCTTTAAATCTTTTAAAAGGAATCCTTGCTGCTACTGATGATGCTGTCACTATTGAATACAATGATTCTAACGCTAAATTCACATTTGAAAACACCATCTTAGTGTGTCGTTTGATTGATGGGAAATATCCTAATTATGAAGCGGTTATTCCTAAGGAGAATCCAAATAAATTAACAATTGACAGAACACAATTTTTAAATTCTGTTCGTCGTGTGAGTATCTTCTCTAATAAGACCACACACCAAATACGTTTAAAAATTGCTGGAGCTGAATTAAATATTTCTGCGGAAGATATTGATTACTCAAATAAAGCAGAAGAACGTTTAACTTGTGATTATCAAGGTGATGATATGCAGATTGGATTTAACTCTCGTTTCTTAACAGAAATGTTGAACAACCTCAATGCAGATAATGTTCAATTAGAAATGAGCTTACCAAATAGAGCTGGAATCTTAACCCCAATTGACGGTTTAGACAACGGAGAACATGTAACGATGTTGGTAATGCCAGTGATGTTAAATAACTAAAAAATACGTGTGAATGGGGAAATCTCTTAATCGAAAAGTTAACTTCCTATCGATATAAACTATAAAAACGCAACTCAATGAGTTGCGTTTTCTATTTCAAATACATGTTATGACCTAAAATTAATTACGAAATTTCGTGATTGGCCTTGGCTACAATTAAAAAACGCGCACTTAAAAAGTGCGCGTTTCCATCTTATCTCCATTTAAAAATAACTAACTAATAAAATTAAGAGATAAAGGATATTTTGGTGATTCTCCATGACTTACTTTTATGGCATTCATTATTGGGAATATAAAAGATAATAAGCATAGTCCTATTAATCCAAAAATGCCAACAATGACAAAGACAAAAGGAATACAAATGATACTATAGACTAACATACTTAATTGAAAATTCACAATTTTTTTCCCCTGCTCATCCATGTTATAGACAGTTTCCTTTTGAGTTGCCCATATTACTAAAGGCACTATAAGTCCTCCGAATCCTGTAATAAAAGTCAATAGTTGACTTAAATGGGTTAATACTAAAAGTTGATTGTCTTGTCTCATGATGTTTTGATTTTGATTTGATTGAACACCTATAGGACGCAAATAGTATTGAAATGTTACATACTTTTAGTATTATTATTTAAAATAGTAAGTCATAAGAATTTGATACCGAGTCTACTTTATAGATCATATAGGACACACTTATTCCTCATTAATATCTGTATGGCTATCACTGTTAGTTGTGTCACCACCAGACATAGACTTAACTAAGAAACCTACTAAAACTAAACACACTAAAATAAAAATGATGACCATGATTATGGTCACATTAGAATTGTATAACGCTATATTTTGAATCATAATAATTTAATTTTACACAATAAAATTACAATTCTATATTTATGGAAAATATGATATAAATCATGAAAATAAAGATTTTAGAATTTACTTTTTTACAACCTTAAAAAAGAGCTCGTTACCCAATCTGTAAGCTATAGAGTTATAGCAGTCTTCCATAATTTGAATGTTAAAAAGTGAATCAAAAAAACGAACATACAACGCTTTATGACCTCCAAATGGTGGTCCAACCTTATCTATTGGAAGTTTAAACAATAGACCTACAAGTGCACCGTCATCAACTAGAAGTTGATACATTTTTCGTACATAATCAGGTCGTAAACTAGGATTCAAAGCACAGAAAAATGTTTGCTCAACGATGATATCAAAGGTCATTTCGAGTTCAAAAAAATTAGAATGTATGAGTTGAGAATCTGGAAAACTTGGCACTCTAGATTTTATATTCTGCAACGCAGTTATAGACAAGTCAACAACAAACACATTACGAAATCCATTATTAAAAAGATACTCTGCTTCATAGGAGTTTCCAGCTCCCGGGATTAAGATACGAAGTGACTTATCGACTATTTGATTAAAATACGCTTTAATTGGAGGTGATACTTCACCTAGATCCCAAGCATCAGTATGTTGCTTATATCTATTATCCCAATAGGTTTCGTCAAGTGATTCCATTACAGTAATTCTTTAAATAGGATGTAAATACCCATTATTAAAACGAAATAGCCAAAGCCTTTTTTTAGTTTTTTTCCATCAATAAAATTAGAAAGGTAGCTGCCAATAAAAATCCCGATCACTGAGACACCTGTAAAAGTCAAAAGAAACGTCCAATCAATATCTAAGTTTTCTACATCTCCAATAAAACCAATCAGCGACTTCACTGCAATAATTAAGAGCGATGTTGCCACTGCTTTTTTCATCGGTAACTTAGCCAATAACACTAAAGCAGGAATAATTAAGAATCCGCCTCCCGCGCCTACTAATCCTGTTAAAATACCAACTACGAAACCTTCAATTAAAATAAGCGGATAATTAAATGTTATAACTTCGGAAGTTTCGCCAACATCCTTTTGACCTCTAATCATCGAGATAGAAGCCAACAGCATAACAATGGCAAATAAGACCATTATGGCGACGTCTTTTGTTAATGTAAAATTTCCGAAGGTGAAAATCTCCAAAGGAATTGCAGGCACTATATATTTTCTTGTAATATACACCGCAATAAATGCAGGAATAGCAAAAACGGTGGCAGTTTTAAAATCGACTAAGCCTTTTTTAATATTTTGAATGGCCCCAAATGCAGAAGATACGCCTACCATAAATAGTGAGTAAGCAGTAGCTGTTACTGGATTAACAGCCAATAAATAGACAAAAAGGGGAACAGATAGTATGGAACCACCACCTCCAATTAACCCCAAAACAAGACCAACCAATAAGGCCCCAAAATATCCTAAAATTTGTGTGATATCCATGACTACAAAACTAAGCATTTATTAAATAAAAAGATGTTGTAAATTAAAAACGAATAGCAATAGAGCCTTATCTAAAATTCAAAAAATGAAGTTTCTGTAAACGCATGATAGGTATTAAACTTTTGATTCTTTGAAGTTGCCAATCCCGTAAATTCACTAAAAGCTGGCAGAATAAGTTGAGAATTTGAAACTTGAAAACAGGGCAACTTAATGCGCTGCTTGCCTTTTGTCTTTATTAAAACACCTGGATGGATATGTCCAGAAATCGTAAACTCATTATCGACTAATTCAGGTTCATGAATGAATTTAAATGGATGTAAGTTCAATTCTTGCTGACAACAATTGATATCAAAACTATCGTAAACGACATCCTTTAATCTATCGTGATTTCCTTTAATGAGTATGATTTCTAAATCTGGATGTTCAGCTCTCCATGTTTTAAAAAGGTTCATATCTGTATTGACTTCCGCGTGAAACAAATCACCGACCACAATCAACTTTTTAGCTTGATAATGAGACACTAAAAAAGACAGACGATCCAAATCATTGTGTTGTACATTCACCGAAATAGGAATTCCATGTTTTCTAAAATGTGCCGACTTCCCTACATGTAAATCTGAAGCAATAAGCGCTCTTTCACATTGCCAAAACAGAGCTCTCAAATTATTTAAAATTAAATGTTCGCCCCTAATCGTGACTTGCTTTTCAGCGTAGATCATTTTTTATTCTTTTTAAAGACTTCTTTTTGAATGCGTTCAATGCGCTTGTCTAACTTTTCACTTGATATGGATTGACGTAAACTGTCAACCTTTATTGGAAAACTCAAAGGTGTAAACGTATTGGATTCTTTGATTATTAGTTTACTGTTACTAATACGTTTAAATGCTGCCTTTAAACGAACCTCTTCTAGCTGTTGATTAAAAACCTCAGTATACGCTTGGCGCAACAGTAAATTATTAGGCTCATTATCTTCTAAAACGCGAAATATCAAACCCGATGACGATTGTAAGCTTTTATTATTCTGGTTACGCCCTGGCATGGATTGCACAACTAATCCTGAAATTACAGCAATATCACGGAATTTCCGCGATGCCATTTCCGCAGCATTAATACTAGCTATCACATCATCCATTAAGTTTTTTGCACTTAAAATCTCAGCAATATTACCCTCATGGATTGGGATGTCTTGATCGCTTAATAATTCAAACCCGTAATCATTCATAGCCATGGTAAAGGTCAATGGTGTGATTCTACTAATACGATAGGCAATCAAAGCCGAAATTACTTCATGCACCAATCGCCCTTCAAAAGGATACATAAATACATGAAAACCCTCTTTGGTATGTATCTTCTCGACTAGAAATTCATCTTCTTTTGGAATATGAGAAAACTCACTTTGACGTGCAATTAAAGGATGTAAAAATTTAAGTTCGCGCTCTCTAATACCAGGATTTAAAGAATCACTCAATTTCTTCCTTAGAAAATGACTCATATACGATGTGAGTGGCAATCGACCTCCTAACCAACTTGGTGTGATTGCTTTTTTAGCTTTGCTTATTCTCACATAAGCAGTCATATCTTTAATATGTGTGAGTTCTAAAACACGACCTGCGAGCACAAAACTATCATTTGGTTTTAGTTTCGTGACAAAATATTCTTCAATCATACCAACATAACCACCAGACAAAAACTTCACACGCAACATGGCCTCGCTAACAATGGCACCCATATTCATGCGATGCAACATGCTTATTCGTCTGCTTTTTGCTCTGTAGATCTCATCCTCATCTTTGGCTACTTTATGAAACTCTTCATAAGACTGTAATGTATTACCACCTTGTGTTATAAACTGAATCGCCCAAGCAAATTCCTCCTCAGTTAGCATTGAAAAGGCATGTGTACTCACTAATAACGCATATACCTCCTGGGCTTTAAAACCTTCACCAACGGCTAAAGTGACCATAAACTGAACCATCACATCATAGGTCAAAACCATAGGTTCACGAGCTTCAACGCGACGCTCGGCAACTGCTTCTCTAAGTGCTGCAGCTTCAATAATTTCTAAGGAGTGTGTGGGAATAATATAAATTTTAGACACCTCATAAGGTGAATGACCACTTCGTCCAGCACGCTGCATAAACCGTGCAATACCTTTGGCAGATCCAATTTGAATTACGCAATCTACGGGCTTAAAATCAACACCTAAATCTAAAGATGAGGTACACACCACTGCTTTTAAGTGTCCTTCGGAAATGTTATCCTCAATCCAATTTCGCAGTTTTTTATCAATAGAACCATGATGTATAGCGAGTAAACCAGCTAAATCTGGATCTGCTTCCAGTAAAATTTGATACCAGAGTTCTGATTGTCCGCGAGTATTGGTGAAAATTAAAGTCGTGTTATTGTCGTGAATAATTGGGATAATCTTAGAGGCCATGCTTTTACCAAGATGTCCTGCCCAGGGCAAAACTTCCACTTCATCTGGCAACACCGTAACCACCTTAATCTTCTTTTTCTCTTTGGCAGTAATCATTACCGTTTTTAAATCTGAATACGGTATCAAGACCTGTCCAGCTTCTTCCAGATTACCAATGGTCGCGGTGATTCCCCATATTTTTATTCCTACGGAAATTTTAAGTAACCGCGCCATTGCCAGCTCCACTAAAATCCCTCGTTTATTTCCTAGAAGCTCATGCCACTCATCTACAGTAATACAGTTCACATGCTTAAACCATCGTGAATTGTTCTTTTGAGAAAATAAAAGATGTATGGTTTCTGGTGTGACGATTAAAACATCTGGCATTAATCGCTCTTGTTTACGACGTACATTTGTTGGTGTATCTCCATTGCGCACTGCAACTTCCCAATCCAAACCAATCTCCTCTACCGCTATGCTCATGGCTTTTGCCAAATCTTTTGCTAGAGAACGTAAGGGGCTCACCCAGAGTAATTTCAATCCTTTTTTATACTTCTCAGGATAATTTAAATAGTCAATAACAACTGCGAGAAACACTGAGAATGTTTTACCAAACCCTGTTGGCGCCACCACCATACCGCTGTAACCGTTATGATATTTAGCCCAAGTTTGCTCTTGAAATTTGAATGGCACATGCCCTTTGGATGCCATCCAATCATTAATAATTTTATATCCTTGTGATTGTTGTAGTGTTTTACTCAATTTGGAGAATGAATCAATTGTTTTACATTTTCTATGGTGTCAATTTCCTCAACGGGTTTATCCTTACGCCATCTAGATATTCTAGGAAATCGTAGCGCTACGCCAGACTTATGACGATTACTTAAAGCAATACCTTCAAAAGCGATCTCAAATACGAGTTCAGGTTTTACAGTACGTACAGGACCAAATTTCTCTATAGAATTATTCTTTACAAACCGGCTAACCTCCTTGATTTCTTCATTGGTTAAACCCGAGTACGCTTTTGCCACCGTCACTAAACCATCATCTTTTTTAACTGCAAAGGTATAATCTGTATAATGTGAACTTCGTCGCCCGCTTCCTTTTTGAGCGTAAATCATAACTGCGTCGATGGTTAAAGGATCGACTTTCCATTTCCACCAATCGCCTTTTTTTCGACCTGTATGATATGGCGATGCTTTCTGTTTAAGCATTAACCCTTCACTATCCTTTGCTCTCGCGCCTGCTCTAATTGGGATTAGGTCTTGCCAGTTTTCCGTAGTAATTACTTCTGAAATAAACACTGTTTTATTATCGGTAGCTTCGGTATTAAATAACTGTTCTAATTTCTCTCTCCTAAAGTGTAATGGTTGCGCTCTTATATCTTGATGATCCCACTCCATCATATCATAGGCATAAAAACCAATAGGAACATCTTGTAATAATTTTTTAGTCACATTTTTTCTATTAAGACGTTTTTGTAAATCATTGAATAATAGAATTCCATTATCTTTTAGGGCCAAAATTTCGCCATCAATTACAAAGTCACCCTCTAATTTGTGAATCGCCTCCACCAATTCTGGGAATTGCTCTGTAACGAGCTCCTCACCTCTTGACCATAAGAACACTTCGTTGTTCCGTTTTACGATTTGCCCGCGAATACCATCCCACTTATACTCTACTTGCCAATCCTTAATAGGGCCTAACGCATCCAATTCTTTTTCTAAGGCATACGCCAAACAAAATGGATAGGGTTTAGAATTGTCGTAATTGATATGCTCGCCTTGTAACAAGGCATCAAAAGTAATCGCGTTGAGATCCCAATTACCAATAATACTATGCATCAATTGATTGGCTTCAATACCAGAGTATTTAGCCAAAGCATTCACCAAGGTTTTTTTAGAAACCCCTACTCTAAAACTACCGCCAATCAGTTTATTAAAAATAAAACGCTCTTGTGCTTTTAGTCCAGACCAAGCATGGCGAACATAGGCTTCTTTCTCCTCATCAGTTTTTGCTTTGAGTTCTACAATGTCTTGCATCCACTCGCTAAACGACTTTTCAATTTGATGGGTAGGCTCAGGTAATAGTAATGCCATAGTTTCTCCCAAATCACCAACGGCACTGTAGCTTTCTAGAAATAACCACTCAGGAATATTGGTGATGTCCATACACCAATTCCTCATGACACCAGATGGTATGGGACGCTTTGGACGCTTCCCCGTAAAAATGGCGATGAGCCATAACTTATCTTTATCTGGGGCATGCGTAAAATAGTCTACAAATGCAGCAATTTTGTCATTGGTTTTGTTCGTGATTTCAACAGCACTTATGAGTTTAGAGAAATTAATCATGAGGCCTGTACAGTTTTAGAATCTTCGGTACTGTCTCTACTGCTTTCTTCGCTGCTTTCATCTTCGTTATAACCATATTCCGTTAACACTTCTTCTGAAGGGATTCCAATATCGTTTAGATATTTTGAGAATGTTGCTTGAGAACCGTGCGTCACATACACTTTTTCTGCTTCAGTAGCTTTTACGGCAGTTAATAATCCGTCCCAATCTGCATGATCACTTACAGGAAACCCTGCATCTACAGATTGCCATCTGCGCTTACCACGAATTTGCATCCAGCCTGAGCAAATTGCTGTTGCTGCATTTGGAATTCGTTTGATCATATTAGATCCCAATAATGCTGGTGGAACGATGACAATTTTATTCTGAATGTCTTTTTTATCTGAATCTGTTGTCCATAGTTTGGTATCAGGTAATAGCACACCAGACGTTTTGATCGCTTCATTACAATTATGGATTGCAGTATGGACATATAGATCATCGAGTCCCTCCATGAGTTTCATAATACGTTGTGCCTTACCTAAAGAATAACCAATAAACACACTGGTACGATTTTTAGATTGATTATTAAGTACCCAATTGTGCATTTGACGTTGGAGTTCGTCTTCTTTTAACCAGTTGTAAACGGGAAGTCCAAAGGTGCTTTCTGTAATAAATTCATGACATTTAACCGGTTCAAAAGGTGTCGTCAAATTATCATTTTTCACTTTATAATCTCCAGAGAAGACAACAACAAAACCTTTATATTCTAATCTAATTTGAGCAGAACCTATAATATGGCCTGCAGGAAAGAAGCTCACTTTAACTCCGTTTACGATAACTTCTTTGTTATAAGGTAAACTTTCAATAGAAATATCTGGACCTATGCGATGTTGTAGAATTGCCTTAGATTCATCGTGACACAAATAGTGTTTCATTCCCCATTTGGCGTGATCTGCATGACCATGAGAAATAATAGCATAGTCTACAGGAAACCAAGGATCCAGATAGAACTTACCTGGGATACAATAAATGCCTTTATTGGTAAATTTAATTAATTTCAAAAGTGATTGCATTTTTTATAAAGATAACTCATTCTGAAACCTTTTAAAACAGAAATTTGTTTTGAATTGAAAATTTTACATAACGTATATGAATTTATAGGAGTATTAAAATTTCCGAAGAAAAATTATAGGGTTGTACCTCGTAACACAAGTTTTGTTTTTATAGTTTTAGTTGTTCTATTTACAGATGTCTTATCGTTTAGATTATTGATTAACATTTTCACAGAAGCTTTCCCTATATCAAGCGTGTGCTGAGAAACAGTTGATAGTTTTGGATTCGTAAACTGTAGTACATTTTCATCTGAGAATCCAATTATTGATAACTCCTTAGGAATACTAAAGTTAAGATTTAAAGCTTTTTGAAGCGCTATGACACCAGTTGTATTGTCAATGGATATGATCGCATCAATATGACTATTATCAATAAATAACTGTTCAATAACCTCCTCAATACTCTTGCCTTTTTTAGTGGTCACAACAACGGGCTCACTCGTGTAATTAGAAGCTTCGCTTAATGCCTCTAAATACCCACTGGTTCTTAATTTACCAACACTTAATTCGTCAATATCACTCACAAGAACGATGTGTTTTCTACCTTCGGAAAGGAGATGTTTCGTCGCTTCGTAAGCGGCACCAAAATCATCGATTATAACTTTATCACAATCTATATCTTCTGAAACTCTGTCAAACAAAACAATTGGGATATTTTGGCTTAAAATAGCGTTGATATGGTCTACTTTATTTGCAACCTGAGTTTCTTGCGCCATAGACATTATAAATCCATCAACACTACCATTAGATAATAGCTGAAGACTATTTATCTCTTTAGACTGCAACTCATTAGAAAGACAAGTAATAATATTATACCCCTGTTTTGTAGCTTCTTGCTCTATCGCAAAAAGTGCTTTAGCAAAGAAATGATTTAAAATATTGGGTACAATAACACCTATAGTATTGGTCTTACTGTTTTTTAAACTCACCGCTAATCGATTTGGCTTATAGTTTAAAAACTTAGCTAATGCTTTGACGCGTTCAATGGTGTCTGGACTAATCTCATCACTATCATGTAGTGCTTTAGAAACCGTAGATATCGAAACGTTTAGTTGTTCTGCAAGATGTTTTAGTGTGACCATGTTTTAAAATTAAACTTGTTCTTAATACTATTTTATTTTAACTGATTTGCAGTTCTATTTAAAGAAATAAATAAATTATTACTTTAATAATTGCTCTACAGCTTCTTTTGTGTTTTCAACGGGTAATCTACAAGCACCATTAACACAAACATATATGTAGGTGTCGTCTTCAATAAATCGACTTTCCATAATAGGCAAATCACTATCACTGGTTGATCCAGCAATTAGAATATTTGGTAAGTAATATTGATTAATTTCATCTAATTTATTTAATGCATTAGTTCCAGAGATCGCAACCTCATAGTACGGATTAGAATAGTTTAAATACAGTGAGAGCCAATTTGAATATCCTGATGGTGATTTTTTAAATTGATTATTCATATTGCTTAACATTTGTTTAGCCATATCTCTGTATTCATTATCTGAATAATAATGGCTTAGTTTAAACAAATTATCTGCTAAAACAGAATTTGAAGATGGAATGACATTATCTATAACTTCAATCTTTCTTGTTATTAAATTTGTCTCAGTATCTGATGTGAAATAAAACATGCCACTTTTATTATCTACAAAATGAGCTATGTTATATTTCATAAGAGCATTGGCAGTGAGCAACCACTCTTCATTAAGTGTTACTTGATATAATTCTATATATGCTGAAATAGTATGCGCATAATCTTCAGAAAAACCCTCGATAGTACTTTTTCCATTTTTATAATTATGAAACAAAGAACCGTCTTTATTAATTTGATTTTCTTTTATAAACTTGGCATTTTTTATGGCCTTATCTAAATACGTTTTATCACCTAAAACGCGATACGCATCTACATATGATTTTAGCATTAGAGCGTTCCATGAGGTTAATACCTTATCATCAGTTCTAGGTCTATTTCTATGGCTTCTCACTTTAAAAAGTTTTGTTTTCCAATCTAGTATCTTTTTATTTAAATCTTCTTCGGAAATATTATAAGCTGTCAAGAACTCACTGTTTGTTTTCGTTTTATATAAAATGTAATGGTTCTTCTCCCATTTGCCAGTAGTATTAACATTGTAATAGGCTTTAAATATTTCGAAATCAGATTTAAGCACTGTTTGCAATTCTTCTTTGGTCCAAACATAAAATACTCCTTCTTCTAATTCGCCACTTTTTGTTTTACTATCGGCATCTAAAGAAGAATAAAACGCACCATCTTCTTGAGTTAATTCTCTATCAATAAAGTCTAACGTTTCAATTACCACTATTTTATAGGATTCTTTTTGAGTTAGTTGGTACGCATTAGCATAAAGACTTACTAGTTGTGCATTATCGTAAAGCATTTTCTCAAAATGGGGAACATGCCATCTGTCATCAACAGAGTATCTTGAAAAACCTCCTCCTATTTGATCATAGATACCTCCATTAGCCATTTTATCTAAGCTTGTCAATACATATTCTTGGAGATTTTTATTTTCATATTGAAAACTGTAACGCAACAAGAAATTTAAATTATTAGGCATTGGAAACTTAGGCGCCCTTTTTTGTCCACCTCGCTGAAAATCTAATGATGATTCCCAAAGGTTCACCATTGTTTCTAGAGCCTCTGAATTGAACTGGAGATCTTCTTTGTTAATGGTAATTAAACCAGAATTTTGTACACCTTCTGTTAGTCTTTCGGCATATCCAATAACCTTATCAGGATCATTTTTGTATAAAGTGGATATGTCTTCTAATATTTTAGTCCATTGTACTTTTGTAAAATAGGTGCCTCCAAAAACAGGTCTTCCGTCTGGCAGTGTTATACAGTTTAATGGCCAACCACCACTTCCTGTCATAAGTTGAACAGCATTCATATAAATTTGATCCACATCAGGTCGTTCTTCTCGATCAACTTTAATACTGATAAAATTATCATTCATAAGTTTAGCCACAGAGTCATTTTCAAAACTCTCTTCCTCCATAACATGGCACCAATGGCAGGCAGAATACCCTACGGAAATAACAATGAGTTTATTTTGATCTTCTGCTAATTTTAATGATTCTTTATTCCATGCCTTCCAATCCACTGGATTATAGGCATGTTGCAGTAAGTATGGACTCGTTTCATGTATTAAGTCATTGGCCTCCTCAATCTTTTCTTTAGTCACAACAACATTGTTATTCTTTTGGGAACAACAAAGTATCAAACCAGTTAAAAACACCATAAAGATTAATTTTTTCAACATATTAATTTTACGTTATAATTTGTATTGTAAAGTTAGCTATCTAAATTAGATATATAAAGAAAGCGCGTCTATAAAAAATAAACACGCTTTAATATTTTATAGATATTAAAATCTATTTATTCTTTGATGAGTTTAACAGTCTTAATTCCATTAATATTTTCAACTCTTGCAAAATACATTCCAGATTTTAACGACGATGTATCAATTACAATTTCATTTGCATTAGGAGTTAAAGACATCACTCTCTTACCTAATACATCATAAACCACCACGGTATTAATAATTAAACTACTAGAAATATTCCAGTTACCATTGGTAGGGTTAGGGAAAACTTTGAACGCATTTGTTTCAAAATCATCAATACTTAATAAGCAATCACTCCCAACTTCGTATGAAAAATATTTTGTTATTGAAAGGCCTCCTTGATAAGCAAACTTGCATGCGTAACTCACCGTTTCACCCATAGATTGATTAGTTACTATTTTAGTAAAAATCGAAGTACCTGGCACATTATCCATTTGAGTTTCCAAAAAATCAGGTGGAGCTCTCCATAGATAGGCAACTACACCTACTTTATCAGTATCCAATAATTCAAATGTAAATTCGACATCATTTCCTTGTGTAACAAAAGAATAATTATAGCCAATAGAAAAAGAAGTTCCCTGCTGAGTATCAGCTGACGTCCCTTCACAGTCTGTACTTGTATCTTCTAGTGTTGATGCGGACAGAGGAATAGGATTATTAGCTGCTTGATTACCTGCCAAATCACTAGCTGTAACATTAAAGTTATAATCCGTTAAAGGATCTAATCCCGTAATTAAAAATGATTTTTGTGTTCCGGCTGGTGCAGAAATCGCTTTTTCAATGGCATTGTATGTGACTCTATACAAGATAGTACCAGAAGCATCGTTAGCATTTAAAAGCAATTCTACAGAAAAGGCTGTACTAGCACCTACAGAAGCAATAAAGGTATCTGGAGCGATTACATCGTTTGTTGCCGAACAATCTGTATTCACTTCATAATCAATATAATTAGACACTATTTGGCCTCCACCATTTATTACCATTTTACAAGCTTTGGTGATTATTCCCGTTTGACTATTTAATGTAATCGCAAATGTATTTACACCAACATTAGTCATTTGAGTTTCTGAAAAATTTGGATCTGGATTCCATAAATAAGCTATATCGACAGTTTTATCAACATCCAATAGCTCAAATGTAATGGTCACATCAGTTCCATTAGCCAAGGTTTCATAAGTTGTTTTAATCCCCACAGATAAAGACCCTTGAGCTGCAGTATTAGAAGTTGTTATACACGTTCCTTGAGCATTTATATTGAGACCGATTAATAAGAATATTACAGTACTTAAATATAAAATTAAATTGTTTTTCATAGTATCATTTTTATAACAAAAGCCACATTGACAAAATACAATGTGGCTTTATCAAATTATTATCGCTAATTATAACGTGTTACCTTGTAGAGTTAATTTTTTAATAACTTTACAGTTTTAGTACCTTCCGCAGAATTAAATCTAGCAAAATATATCCCGTTTCTTAATCCAGAAGCATCAATTAATGCCGTATCCGAATTTGGACTTAATGAAAGTACTTGTTTTCCTAAAACATCAAATACTTGTAAAGTATTAATGTTTTTCGTGCTTTTCACATTCCAGATCGTATTACTTGGGTTAGGAAATACAATAAATTCTGATACTACAAAATCATCTACTCCTAAAACAGTTGCACCAAGTGTAATATCGTCAATTAAATACGTTCCAGTATCTGTATTAGTTCCACCCACTCCAAAAGTTGGATTATCTACAAAGATCACCATTGTAGGATAAGAAGAAAGGCCAGCAGGAAAATCTAATTCTACATCGATCCAATCTTGTCCAGTTGTAGTAAAGTTTAACTCAGAAGCTCCTGCAACAGGCTGAAAACTCACACCATGGTTATGTGCTTCACCAGCAGCAGCTGTAGTTGATCTCATTCTAAATCTTAAAGAATTGTTATCGTTATCTGAGAGATCTGTTGGGTTACAAAATGAAATTTGAGCATTGTCCCAATTTGCTCCTACCCCTTGAACTTGCATTTCTTCTTCAGCAGTATACGTAACAACGGCACCATCACCACCAATAAATTGACTATCTTCAGGATCACTAAAATCGATTTCCGCAGGTGATAATACCGGAGATAAACAAGGAGCCCCTGTCATTTCAATATCATCAATTAAATAAGTACCAACACCGGTATTTCCATCACCAAAATCAGTAAAAATCACCATTTTAGTGTACGTACCTAAACCCCCTGGAAAGTCTAATTCAAACGTAGTCCACGCATTATCTGTGCTGTTAAAAGTAATTTGTGGATCTGGTGCAGGTCCTCCTTCAAATTTCAGAGCATGTGTTCCAACGCCAGTACCAGTTGTCGCTTTAAATTTAAATTTAATAACATTATTATCATTGTCAGATAAATCAATAGGAGTTGTAAAGGTAACTTGGGCATTATCCCAGTTCTCTCCACTACCAGTTGTCGTTAGAACAGAATTGTTGGCATCATCTGGATCTACATCATTTCCTACAGTATTTCCAATCCCATCGGCAATTAGGCCATGAGTTGTAGGCGTTGCCACTGTCCCAAAATCATAAGGCAATGCTCCTTGAGAGTAACCAAAAGAGGCTACTAAAAGGGCTAACATTAGAGTAATTTTTTTCATAATAAATTATATTTTTAATTAATTAATTTTATTAAAATTAATATCCTAAACTGTGTTTACTAAATAACAGTAGGACCACTAACTTTAATTCTTTTAAATTTATGATGGTTTATTACGGAATCCTATATATTATGCACTACAAAAAGCATACATCACAATAAAACTTAGTTTTTATTGTGAGTTTGTTAATTAGACCAACTAGAACAAGCTTTTAAAAGACTTTTAGAAGTTAACAAAAGACTACTACACCATTGGGGAGTTAAGCTTTGTATGGGTTATGTTGTGGTAGCTTCAATAGTTGTAGCGCTTGAAACAATTAGTTGTAGCCCTAATTTTATGCATAAAATTAGATTTAAGTATTAATTTATGAAGATTACCTATCTAAAGACGAAAGTTTTTGAATATTGTTATTAAAAATCGGACAAAGCAATAACTAGAAGCTATTAATTATTAAAACTAAAAACAGAGACTGGCGCATTATTGTTACTAATAATTAATAAACTTCTATTACTTTGCTTTATAATCTTAGCATCCCTGCTGTCAAAAGGAACGTATAAACCGCTATTTAAAGGCGCTAAATTTGTAAAATTATTACGACCATCACCCAATAGAATATTACCAATTCCGGCATCATAACGAGTTGTTTCAACTTCTACTCCGAAGTGATTTCCGACCGTTAAAATATCTTTATGACCATCTTTATTAAAGTCCATCACTATTGATGATTTAATAGGAGTAATTTGAGCTTGTATGGGTAATGATTTTCTAACAAGCTTGCCTGCTTCATTAATTAAAATAATACTTTCAAAATTAGTTATTTCGTAAACAAGGCCTTCTGCCACTTTATCTTCAGGTAGAATATCTATTAATTTAGAAGAGGCAAAGCTGTGATAATCTTTAAACTTTTCTGCCACGTATGGCATTTGTTGACTGGTACATTCTCTTCCTCTTAAAGGAACATAAGCATCCTTATAAAATTTAGCAAGCACTACATCATTAGTACCGTTATTGTCAAAGTCATTTACGAAAACTTTAAACGGGTGTTCTATTGTTGCTTTGAATTTATTATTCAGTCCTAGATTTCCAATTATATAATCATCGTCGCCGTCATTATCTATATCGTTAGCGCTAATAGACCACCATAAGCCTCTTGTATTATTTAAACCAAATTTTTCTGAATTATTTATAAATATGCCATTGTTATTTTCTAATACTTTTATCTCCATCCATTCACCAACAATCATTAAATCATCATCACCATCGGTATCGATGTCTGTAAAAACAGCATCTGTTACCATACCAATATTAGTCAAATCTACAGCTACTCTCTCAGAAGCCTTAGTATAGATTCCTTTATCATTGATTAGAATATAACTAGTGGCAGGAAATCCATATTGTCCTGATTTAATTCTTGTACCAATAAACAAATCTAAATCGCCGTCATTGTCAATATCAGAAGACTTAACACACTCAGTACTTTCATAAATATTAGGAAGTGCTTTATCGTTTTTAGTAAACTCCCCCAAACCGTTATTTATATATAACCTGTCTTTTAACATAGGGCTTCCTTGAGCGTATTCACTTCCACCACTAGTTATGTATAAATCCATATCATCGTCAGCATCAACATCTAAAAATAAGGCTCCAAGATCTTCAGATTTTTTATCTAGTTCCCAAGGTTGAGATGCATTTTCTACAAAACTCTTGTTTGGCTTTTGTATATAAAGAACCCCTTCTTGACCAGCTGCTCCTCCAATAAAGAAATCATCTAAACCATCGTTGTTAACATCCGCTACGGAGGTGAAAGGTCCATTTTGTGAAATATTATGTGGCAACAACACTTCCTCCTCATATTCGTTGAAATCATTTTCTTGATGAACAAAAGTGATCCCTAAGTCTGATGCTTTAGTTTGATTAAATATTGTTTCCTTATTATTTTGTGTTTTTGAAATAATTTTGGCTTTAGAATAATTTGCTGTTAATTTTATATTAGCGCTTACATTTTCAAATATGTTGATTTTCCCATCTGGCCATATCACTTCTACTTTAGTTACTTCTATATCTTTTCCCAACCCGAAGAACAACCCTGGCTCTACAGATGATAAATAACCACGAGTTACAGTGTTCTCTCCAGTTTGTGTCTTTCCGTTGTGATGAATAATGGCTTTTACACCATAACCTAGTGTATTAAAGTCTGACCCCTCTAGTTCAATCTTAAGAAAATTCCCATTTGTTTTATTTTCATAAACAAATGCTGATGCCTCCATATTATTTATAACGATATCTAAATCACCATCATTATCTAAATCGCCATAAGACATTCCGCTAGAAAAACTTGGTGTATCAAAGTTCCAATTTTCGGCAGCTTTTTCAAATTTCAAATTACCTGTGTTTTTAAAAGCATAATTAGACAGCGGCACGGAAGGCGCTGATTTAGACATATTAAAAAAGTCTTGAGAATCGGTTTTTAGTTTTTCGTATAAACCCGTTAAGAAGTCATTGTTTCTAACGTCTTTTTTCACTCCGTTAGATATTATGATATCTTTAAACCCATCATTATCTAAATCAACTAATAAGCCAGCCCAACTCCAATCTGTTTTTGCTATTCCAGCAACATTAGCAATATCTGAAAAACCACTTCCATTATTTATTTGTAGAGTGTTTGACATGTATTGATAATGGTTACCCGTATTGACCAACTCATGAAATTTTTCAATACTCATGGATCCCATATTAGTCTTAGAGCGGTAGTGGTCATCAGAAGCCATATCCAAAGTAATTAGATCTATAAACCCATCATTATTTATATCACCAGTATCTGTTCCCATACTATATTGAGACATGTGTTTAAGGCTATCATCAGTTACATTTTTAAAGGTTCCATTTCCATTATTATAATACAAGACATCAGGTTTGTCATAATCATTAGCAATATATAAATCTGTCCAACCATCATTGTTAAAATCTGAAGCACTAACACTTAATCCGTAAGTCATATCTCTAGAGATACCAACTTCTTTAGAAACATCTCTATACTTTCCATTGTCATTTCTATACAATTTGTCTGTATAGAATTTCTCGCGATTTTTAGGAATGTTTGTATAACGTTTAAATAATCTTGAATCTGGAAGTTGATTTACCTGGTACATGTCTAAATCACCATCATTATCCATATCGAAAAATACTGCTTGAGACGAAAACCCTGCGTCAGCGAGTCCATAAAGCATAGCAGATTCCGTAAAAGTAAGATCTTGGTTATTTATGTATAATTGGTTTTTACGATCTTCTGGATTCATAGACTCCCCATTTCTACTTACATAAATATCTAAATACCCATCATTATTAACATCAGCCATAGTCACTCCCCAAGACCAACCAGAATGACTTGCTGATTTAGATTTTTTAGTAATATCTTCAAACTTTAAATCTCCTTTGTTTAGATATAACCTATCACTAACTTGATTTCCACAAAAAAATATATCAGGAAGACCATCATTATTTATATCGCCAATTGCCACACCCGCTCCGCTATATAATTGGTTATAGTATAAGTGATTTACTGTTTCAGACTCTTTAATAGCATTATTGAAATCTATTCCCGTTTTTTCAGCAGATAATAACTCAAAACCACTAACTAACACCTCTGGGTACAAGTCTCTTTTTGGCTCTTGATTACAGTTAAGTAATAACAAACAAATTGTAACCATTATTAAAAATTGAATCTTAGTATTCTTCATAATTAATTTAAAATTAATTCACTGTAGTAAAGATATAATATTATATAAATTTGAACTGTTGTTTTAAAATTAAAAAGCCATATTGATAAATACAATATGGCTTACTCAATAATTAATTATAAGCGCTGCTTATCGTATTATTTTTTTATCAGTTTTACTGATGTTGATCCTTTAATAGAACTTAATCTGGCAAAATATATACCATCAATTAATCTAGAAGCATCAATAGACGCTGTATGCGAATTTGGAGTAAGGGTAATTACTTGTTTTCCTAAGACATCAAAAACTTGAATTGAATCTATATTTTGGTTGCTTCTAATATTCCAAATATTATCAGTTGGGTTGGGATAAACATTAAACTCTGTCACTTCAAAGTCGTCTGTTCCTAAGGCCAATCCTTTATAGAAATATAAATTATCTATATAAATAGCTTGCGAGGTCCCGTTACCTCCTTCAAACTTAAACTGAATAACATTCAAAAGATTTGCAGTAATACCTGCAATAGGAATGTCTATACTTTGCCATGCACCATCCGCATTTGCAATTGTATTAGGGGTTTCTGCACCTGAACTTATTACAGCTATATTTGGCGCTACACCATCAACAGTCCAAATATCTAAATGTAAAAATTCCATTTCAGATATATCATACGTCCCATTAAATTCTATGCCTTGATAATTAAAATTAGGATAGGCTAATACAACATCCCCTGAACCTCCAGACCCCGTTGGTTCGTATACTGAGCTTGCACTATCAAAGCCACTTTGTTGCCAATTTGGATTGTAATTAGCGCCTGATATATTATTATATGCACCACTAAAAATTGAAAGCACGTCTACCGCATTTCTAGCTGGTGGTGTTGGTGCATCTGTATTTGGTGCTCCAATATAAAAAGATACGGTATAGGTCTTTGTTGTTGTACCATTTTGTGCTGTTACCAAAACTGTCGCATCTCCGGGTATACCAGCTGCTTGAGTTATTGCTCTTGAAGCTAAACCATCTGCAGTTGTCGCTAAGGTTATTTGAGGCACAACCGTTGTTCCTCCAAGTAATTCAACTGAATATGATTCAGAATTAGGTGTAAAACCAGCAACGGAAACTCCGTCAACCTGTAAAGCACTAATAGTTGCATCTGTTCCTGGGGCAGCCGCCGTTTTCCAAAAATATAAATTATCTACATAAATAGCTTGTGAAGACCCATTTCCTCCAGCGAACTTAAACTGAATAACACTCAAAGGATTTCCAGTTATACCCGACATAGGAATGTCTATACTTTGCCACGCACCATCTCCATTCACAATTGCATTAGGGATTTCTGCACCTGAACTTATCACTGCTATATTAGGCGCTACGCCATCAACAGTCCAAATATCTAAATGTAAAAATTCCATTGCAGATATATCATATGTCCCATTAAATTCTACACCTTGATAATTAAAATTAGGATAGGCTAATACAACATCCCCTGAACCTCCAGACCCCGTTGGTTCGTATACTGAGCTTGCACTACCAAAGCCACTTTGTTGCCAATTTGGATTGTAATTAGCACCTGATATATTATTATATGCACCACTAAAAATTGAAATCACATCTACCGCGTTTCTAGCTGGCGGTGTTGGCGCATCTGTATTTGGTGCTCCAATATAAAAAGATACGGTGTAAGTCTTAGTCGTTGTACCATTTTGAGCGGTTACTAAAACAGTTGCCTCTCCCGGTATACCTGATGCTTGAGTTATTATTCTTGATGCTAAAGCATCTGTGGTTGTCGCTAGAGTTATTTGAGGTACGACCGTTGTTCCTCCAAGCAATTCAATTGCATATGATTCAGAATTAGGCGTAAAACCAGCAACGACAACTCCATCAACCTGTAAATTACTGATCGTTGCATCTGTTCCTGGAGCAGCTGCAGTTTTCCAAAAATATAAATTATCTACATAAATAGCTTGTGAAGATCCATTTCCTCCAGCGAACTTAAACTGAATAACACTCAAAGGATTTCCAGTAATACCTGCAATAGGAATATCTATACTTTGCCATGCTCCATCTCCATTTGCAATTGCATTAGACATCTCTGCACCTGAACTTATTACAGCTATATTTGCGGCTACACCGTCAACAGTCCAAATATCTAAATGTAAAAATTCCATTGCAGATATGTCATACGTTCCGTTAAATTCGACGCCTTGATAATTAAAGTTAGGATAGGCTAATACAACATTCCCTGAACCTCCAGAACCTGTTGGTTCGTATGCTGAGCTTGCGCTACCAAACCCACTTTGTTGCCAATTCGGATTGTAATTAGCCCCTGGAATATTATTATATGCACCACTAAAAATTGAAATTACATCTACTGCATTTCTAGCTGGTGGCGCTGGTGCATCTGCAGTGGGCGCTTGAGAAAACCCAACAGCCGAGAAAAACAGAAATAATGAAAAGGTAATTTTATTCATAGATTTTATAGTTAATGAGTTTTTAATTTAAAAAAAATGATTTTAACAGAAATCACATCTAGTAATTGACATATCATTAAATTTAAGACCTATTCATTAAGATAATACTAAACGACACTATATAAAAACTATACAATTCAGTCTTTTATTTAATCAACATACCTATTCTCAATTATTCCAGTAATTAATAAGGATTCAGTAGTATTTAAAAAATGATTAAAAATAAATATTTCCTAAAGTAGTCTAATCGTAGTGTCTATGTAGTGGTTATGTTATAAAAGCAGACCCCCTACAACTTATTTCTACCCCCGCAGAACACAACAACTCAAACTATTTTAATTTAAAAAGTGACAACACTAAACAATTATGATATAAATTAAAGTTTAGTATCTAAAATTTCAGTTTTTCTTCTTTATCCCAGAGTCCCCAATATGCTCCAACATCACCTTCATCTCCTACTTTCCATGATTCATCAAAAGAAGAGAAATAAAACATATCAATATCGTCTTCATTTGACCATTTTTGAGCATTAATAAAATACTTCATGGCATTGTCATAACTTGGAAATGATCCTTCAAAATTAGTCCCCAAATTTGGCCAACCAGTTTCTGTTATAATCACTTTCTTACCATTTGCAGCTGCTGTAGCCTGACCAAACATTTCTTTCATATATAACAATGAATATTCTAATGGGCAACCTTCCCAAAACGGATAACAATTAGCTAGTATAACATCACAAGCCTCTGTAATTCTTGGTCTATCAGTAAATTCATAATAGGCATCAACGTAACCCATAGGCACGTCTGGTATTGCTTCTTTTACCTGATTCATGAAGTCTAATAATTCATCTTCTGTTAAATCACCACGGTACATAACTTCATTACCAACTGCTGCTATATCTACAAAACCTTCTTTTGCTAATTTGATTAAACCCGAAATTTCACGCTTGTTAATTTTATCATCATCACCTAACCAAGCACCAACTAATGTTTTAATACCGTATTCATGAGCTATACGTGGAATAATTTCATTACCATCTGTACATGAAAACGTTCGTATCCACTTTGTATAGGGTTTAATGATTTCCATACGTCTACGGATTTGTTCTTCGGAAATTTCATCTCCTGCAGATTGTCCTTCTTCATATGGACTAAAGCACAAACCATGCATACCATGATCTAGGGTTAGTTTAAATAATTTTTGTAATTCTTTATCCGATTTATTAGCGAGATCTACTCCTGCTAATGCCATTATTTTTCCTGCTCTAACTGACATAATATTTTATTTTGATTATTATAATTCGCCTCGACGTTTAACTAATTCTTCTTTAATTTCTTTAGCTTTTTTCTCATCTAAATCATATTTCCACATAATCCAAATAGCAATAGCTGCGGTAAATGCCGGAATCACAATATCTGCTATCCTTAATTTAAACATCGTTTCAGCCGTTTGGGAGACTGCTCCTTCGTCAAAACCAACTAAGGTTAATATTGCTCCTCCAAGGACTAAAGCAATGGCCTGTCCTAATTTCACCATCCACCAGTATATTGCACCAAAAGTGCCCTCTTTACGAGGCATACCATTATCTAATTCGTCTAGATCACAAACGTCTGCTGTCATTGACATCATTAAAGTAAATAATCCTCCTAGACCAAAAGCCATAAGCGGTATAGGAACAAACATTAACCAAGGTCCACCTTGACTAGTATCTATACTAAACCACGACATACCAATGCTGTCTAAAAAGGGATTAATAGTCTCAAATATTGAGGCTACAGCGCTATTTAATCCTTGACCAAAACTTGTCTCATTAAATTGCGCATTTAACGAATTATCAAAACCCCACCATTTAAAAATATAACCGAAAATAGAAATGATTGTTGAAATAATAAATGCTTTTCGCTTTCCCCATTTATTAGCAATACGCGAAATGATTGGAATAACCATAAAAGCAGTAACAACTGCAGTAAGTGAGGCAAACCAAGCTGGCCAAGTACCGGATTGACCATAATCACCATTATAAATATAAAATACTATTATGAAAAAACTGAAGGAAGCCACCATTTGGAAGCCATTAAATACAAGAAATGTAGCTCCACACAACTTCATGAAAGGTTTGTTTTTAGAAACTTCCTTAATACCTTGAAATAATTCTTTAAAACTCGATGACAACGTGTTCACACTTATTTGTTTTCTGTTTTCCATTTTACCAGCATCCATTCCCTTACAGAACAAGGCGGGTAAAACTCCAAGTATAGCGCATGCTAATCCGACCATTACAGATAATTGGCGAACTCCTGTTGCTTGCACTTTTTCATCTGTTAATTTTTGCAATTCATCTCCTGTAAGCCCCATTTCTCCAATGGTTCTTAAGGTTTCTTCACTTAAAGAGAATACTGTGGGATCTGCGATAACGACCCAAAACCAAGGGACTAACATCCACGCAATTTGTCCAATAATATTAGCAAATGCCATTAAACGTGTACGCTCGTTATAATCTGATGTCATTTCATATCCTAAACCTACCAATGGTGTAGCATACATGGTGTTTCCTACGAGGAATAACAAGGACATCAATAGGAAATACCAAAAATTGAACATCACCGAATTATTTTCACTTAATTGAAATAAAAGCGCAAATAAGATACCACTTAAAATAGCTCCTATAAAAATATATGGTCGGCGTCTTCCCCATTTTGATTTCGTATTATCAGAAATAAAACCCATTATAGGGTCTGTTAAAGCATCAAATATCCTGGGTAATCCTCCTAACAAACCAGCTAACCAGGGATCCATTCCAAATGCAGTCACTAAAAAAAACATGAAAACAGCTAAAGCTCCTGGCAATAAATTAAGTACTAAGTGTCCTGAGCCAAAAGCTGCTTTTTGACCTAAAGGAACCTTATCTCTACTTACCGTTTTGATAATTGACATAGTTATTTTGTTTTAGTTGGTATGATTATAGTTTGTATCGCTTGTTCGTTTACTCTAATATTTATAGTTTTCTTATCCAGAGTTAAGGAAAAGTTTTTAGCTGTATTGCCTTCATTGAACAATACTACAGCAATCGAACCATCTGGGTTTTTCGCTGCTGTAACCATCAATGAATCGTCTGTTTTTTGAACCCCTATTATCATTGCATTTGGTCGTATATACCTGCTGAAATGTGCCATTGTGTAAAATATTGGTGTAAAATAAACCTCGTCATTATCTGGATCTACGATAACTGGAGCGACACACCAGTTTTCAAACCAATTTGGTCCACCTTGTTTATCTAGAACCATGTTCCAATCAATCCAACCATCTACCCAATTATTTAAACAACCAATAATATCTCTAGCATATCTATTGACTGGTGCATATTTAGGATGTAGGTGTTTATCTTTATCTGAAGCCCAATCCCAACCCCAATCCGTAGCTTCTTTAGACCAGTACCACTCATCATCTCTCCACTTAGGGATTTCAGAATCTACACAACCTTCTGTTTCGATTAAATATTTATTTGGCGATTTATTATGAGCATACTGTAAGTCTTCTGGAAAGTAATCATAGGTGCTCTCATACCAATGAATAGCTGTACCAGCGTAATATTTCGAAGCTGCTTCATCTTTGTACATCACGTCAACCCATTCTCTTAGACCACCTCTATTTTGATCATATCCAAGAATATTTATAGCCCCTTTACCATCGGCTTCTAATTTTGGCCCTAAATGGTTTTGAACAAAATCTGTTTCCTCTTCTGGAGAAAAGTGCATACTTTCCCAATTATTACCATTTCCGTGTGGTTCATTAACTGGTGTTAAACCCCAAATATCAATACCTTCAGCTTTGTAAGCATCTATATATTTAGAAAAATATAATGCAAAAGACTCATAATATTCTGGGAGCAATTTTCCGCCGACATATGCTTTATTATCTTTCATCCAGGGCGGTGCTGTCCAAGGTGAAGCTACAATATTGAAACCATCTTTAGAAACCGCAAGAGCATCCTTAATCATAGGGATTAAATCATCGCGATCTTCGTCTATTGAAAAATTTGTCAATTCTACATCACCCTCGTCAGGAGCGTATGTGTAACTGGTTAAAGAGAAATCACAAGAGGCAATGTGTGTCCTTGTTAATGAATAACGGGCACCAGTTTTCCCAAAATAAGCTTCAATAATTTTATCTCTGTTTTCTTTGCTTAAGCGTTTTAATAAAGATGCTGAAGACTCTGTAAAAGAACCTCCAATACCTGTGATTTTTTGAAATGTTTTTTCAGGTAGTAAATGAATTGTATCTACAGTTTCTCCTTTAGGGAATTCTGTGATTTTTGTCAATTGATTACCGCTAGCAGAAGTTTCGTAAACTTCGACTACTAAAATGTCTTGTTTTTTAGTACAACTCATTATTGTAAACACTAAAAGAAGGCATAAGCTGTATTTGACTGTTTTCATATGCGTTCAAGTTTTTTATTTGTTCGTTTTACTTAGACTTAAATATTTTTCTTTGAGAACAGTAAAGGCTTGTTTCTTTTTTCTATCAATATCAACAATTCCCCAGTATTCTTCATTAGGCGCACCGTCATAAGGAACACCACTACTATTTGGTGCATGACCGCCTATATCTTGAACATCATTATTTCCTGCTTTCCACCAGCCGTCTGTAAATGAAAAAACGGTAACACCTGCACAAATATTCTGATTATCGAAAACCTCTTTTAAAATGTTCTTAGTGGCATCAGCTTGAGCTTTTTGATTTTCCCCTTGTTCGTAACCTGCTTTTGCAATTTTCATATAGCTGTCTCCGCCTGTTTCTGATAAATACATCGGTTTAGAGCTTATGGTCTCCCACTCCTTGAAAATAGATTCCGGTTTATCCCATCTGTAGACATTCATTCCCCAAACATCAATATTTGGACTCATTGAAAGCGCTATGGCGTCTGGCAAATCTCCATGTGCTGTGGTAGTTGGATGATGAGGATCATTGGTACGTATTATTCCTGCTGCGTCATTCAAGGCTTGATACCAATTTTTAATATCATCCCCAAACCACTCAGGATGGTAGTTATATTCATTACCTAATTCCCACATTAAGATGGCACTATGGTTTTTATACTTATTAACGTAGTTGATAAAAGTTCCTGATTGGATATCATAAATGCCTCCTTGATTATATCCAAAACCAATAATCACTTTTAGTCCAGCTTGACTAATTTCATCTAAAACTTTTATGTCATCAATTGGTGCATATGCTCTAATCGTATTAATACCAGCCTCTGTCATTAACTCTAAATCTTGAGTTAAGGTGATCCAACTTCTTTTATTTGGACTGCCTTTTGGAACGGGATGATAACAAATTCCTTTAATTATATATGGTTCATTATCTACTAGAATTGAGCGATTAGAAATGGTAACTTCACTGCGATTAGAATTTGTATCACAACTTAATAACATGACAAACGAAAACACAAATAGTATGACCTTAAACATCTTATCAATAAATTAGTTAAACATTTTTTCTGAAACTAAAATAGTTTCATTTTATCTTTGATACTCTATACTTGGCACTAAGACATCTTTTAGTAAGGCTTTTTTACTACCATTATATGTTTTGGATATTGGTTTCCCTAGTCTGGTTAATCCATTAAATACGCCTTGATCTACCAGATTCCAAATACCATATTTTGCTTCTCCTTTTAAATTGATTAATCCAAAATGATTTTCTGAACCCTGAGCGTTATGGACATCTTTCCATTGCTCATCAAACGCTTCGAAATAAAAACAGGAAATACCTTCTTTATTAGTCCATGCTCTCAAATGTTGATAGTATAACCCTTGTTTGTATTCGTCTGTTGCTCTAGATCCGTTAACTCCGTAATGACCGTTTGAAGTCGTTGCCCAGCCTGTTTCACCAATATGAATTGCTTTAGTAGAGTCTACACTTCTTACATATTCTGAAACATCTTTATACTGTGTCTTAGCGAACTCTAAGGATCGTAACATAGAGGCCTCTATTTTTTCTAAATCAGTTAAATTTTGTTCATTCTCTGGTACTTTCCAAAATTCAGGATTATAATGAGAGTTATGGTATGCATAAGTATGCATAGACACATAGTCAACCGATTTAATGATTTCTTCTAAATCTTGAACTCTATAACTTGTGTCGCCTCCACCCCAAGATGCAAAATCATCTGAACATGTGATCCACAAATCTTTGTTTAATTCTCCTGATTTTTTGAGATCCTGCAAATGATTTACCCATTTTAAAATTACATTAGGTCTTACAAAATAGCTAGTTGCCCATCTTATCATAGCTTCATTACCTACTGCTATAATTTTCACAATATCTGGATATTTATTAGCTAAGGCAACTGCTCTGGCAATTTCACCTTCGTTTTGCGCACTTTCTAACTCATGATTTGGGATTTCTACTGTCCATGCATTTAGACAATCTATCCAAGCACCCAACATCACGTACATTTCGAATTCTGGATCTTCCTTTTTTAACTGACTAATCGCCTCTAAAACATTAGATGCATGTGGCAAATCAGCCTGTACGTTATATGTCCTAATAATTCTAATCCCCATTGCATACAACAATTTCATATCTCTTTTCAACTCAGGAAGTGTGGGTTGAACAGTTCTACTCTTTGCTCTGTAACCTCCATAAGAAATTGCTGGGTAATTAGGGTTTCCTAAAATATCTTTTGCGTTCAAATTTGATTGTTCTTTAACGGTTGTTAAGTTCTTTGATTTTTTTTCAACATTATTACATGACAAAGCAAGTATCATCACTAATACATAGGACGATAACTTTATACTTCTTTTCATGTTCCTAATCATTATTTATTTAGTTCAACGATTATATGGTTGACTTCTCCAGTTCTATCAAATAATTTTTTAGTTATTTCTCGATCTGTCTTTAATGAATTAAATTCAACTAAGGGTTCCTTTTTAAAAACAACACTAATTTTATTTTTATCAGAAATTTTATAAATAATAGGAACTTGACAGTATGTAAAACACAGTGATCCTTTTTCTAGTAGTAATGTCTTTAATTCTTTATTTACATCAGTATAAGAGAAGTTCTTTTGTTCTGTTAAAAATTCTTTTCTTCTTAGCAGTCTTGGATTAAATAATAAAACGCCATTTTTTACAAAAACTCCCAATTCACCAAATCTACAAAGCACATCTTCTTTTACCTGTCCTGTCATTCCTGGTTGTTGAGCTCCTTTTCCAGCTGGTGTATGTGAATATGGATCTGTTGGGAAAGCACCATATAACTCTGGTGATTTATGTACTCCTATCCCTTCATTAATCTCATAATAGTGTTCTAAAAGCTTACCAATTGTAACCTCGTCTTCATTTTGATTTACTGCTAATAAACAGTTTTCTTGAACTGCTAAAAGTAATTTAGAAACCATGTGCCAATAAATAGAACCTAAACCTTCATAACCAAAAAACGTTCCTGATCTACCAGTAAACGATTTGTGATCAAACATCTCTTCAAAAATATTTAATAATAGGGTTCTATCCTGCTGTACTAAAGAAAGATATTTCTCTTCAGGCAACTGCATTAGTGCTTTTTTTAAACTTTCAGCATTATTGAAATTACCATTGAAATGGTATTGACCAATATTGTCCTTTTCTATAATTTGAGTATTGCCATCCGCCAAAAGTTGCTGTAATAATTTTGATTTTTCTACAGATATAGATGGGATGTTATTTTTGTCTACAAAACGAGATAATTCCTTATTAGGATATAAGATATAACTGTATTGGTCATGTCTAAAAAGGGCACTTGCTTTTAAGGCGTTTAGAACATCTAAAGCTTCTTTTGGTTGTAAATATCCTGAACTTAATACGGCAACTTGTCCTTCTAACATTTCAGATAAATATGATATTGACACTTCAGTATCACTTTTAACCGTCATTAAATTATAAGCATGATATAAATTATCTTCTCTTTTATTTGCTGAAATTGTATGATCTAAGTATTGTTTTAACACATTGAAAAAGGCGACGAGACTACCTTTAGTAACAATCTCCTTATCACTTGTAAACCCAGATTTATAAATTTTAATTCTATAATTACTACCGGCAGTCCCCAGGCCATCAAGAATAGTTTTTCTATCTGTATCTGAAACTTTACCAGACAATACGGCTGTATTATCATTTAACGTGGCTAATACGCTATTGAAAAATATGGTTAACTCTATTGAAACATTATATTGTTGATCAGAAGAGTTTTCTACAATATCTTCAAAGAAATTTATAAAGCGACGTAAATAATACAATGTCACCATTGATACACCATTGCCCACTAAAGCGTTATTAGCGTCATTCCATTCTGGTCTTTGCGTATTTAACCAAATACCTCCCTCTGGTATAAAGTTTGATACTTTAGATAAAACGGTTGCTAATAATTTTTCAACTAAATTAACTTTATATATAAAGAAATTTTTATCTCGTAATAAAGCACCATCAACGCCTATTCGTTCTTTCTCTTGATTAATCTTTTCGTTTAAATCATAATCGAAATCTATAGTATCTTTAGGGTTTTCTAAAGTCTCCTGATAACTCTTAATTTTATAAGGCACATTGGCATACACAAATAAGTCTTGTGTAAAACAACTTGCCAATTTATCTGGATAATGATTTTCAATAAACTCTAAAAATTTAAGAAGATAAATAATTTGATGATCTCCCCAATATCCAATGTATGACCAGGGATCATCTTCTTCAATGACTTCCCAATCAAATCCTCCTTTTGTAACGCGATACGGGTTATACCCTTCAAACGTTGTTGCATTAAAGAATTTATGAATCATTCCCTCTATAAACGCGGGATATGAATGCGCTAAGGCTTCCCAGTTTTGAAAAATATCTCTCCAGTTACCTTCGTAATCTAGAATTTTAGATCCATCAACTTCGCTACGTGTATTTATAGAGAACTTATTCCAAGGTCTACTTGGATCACCATGTCTTCTGCTAAATTTTAAAGGTAAATATTCATAACAGAGTCTTTTGAAGTTTTTATCATCGTCCTGATCTGCTATATTTTTTATAAAATCAACATCAAAAATTTCTGGTAAACTATTTAAAATACCTTCTTTCTTTTTCGCAACTTTTTTATTAGCGTTTGCTATATATTTTACAAAATCTACTTTCTCTATGTTATAATTATCATCAAAAATACCACCTCTCATTATATTAAAAAGTGTGTTTGCAAAATGTCTTGTATTTCTTAATTTATTGTCACCAAGTTGAATCCCATCTGAAGCTCCAACAAGTTCTAAAAGGTGTTTTGTACCCGCTTTAATATCATTTTGAACTAATTCTTCAAGGTTGATATCACTTTTTATTATTTCAGAAATATCGTTAATATCACTCACCGTTTGATTCACGTTTGCAACAAACATCCAACGCTTACTGCTGTTAGGTTCTAATACTAAATCTTTAGAAATAAAGTAAGCTCCTTTTTCTGCCTTGATATCTTTTTCTTGAAAAATCTCTTTACCTCTTCTAAAGTTTTTTAACTGTAAAGAAGAAAGAAGATATGTAGGATTCTCTAATCCTGAAGACCACACTATATTAGATTTTAAAGCTTCACTAGGTTCTGCTTTATCAACAATAACTGCACTTAAGGCAAAAATACCAATACCTGTATCTGGCTCTAATTCACACTTTTTGTATGCGTCTACAAGATTACTTGCGGAGTTCTGAAAATCAGATGCCAAGCCGTAAGGCATAATATTTTGAATTCCATCAAGGATTGTGACATCTAATTTTTTATCTGAATTATTCGTAATCTTAGATTTTTTAACAAAACCGAATTGATTACTAGAATTCCATTGATATCTAAAAGAGATCTCTAAATCCTCATTAATTTCTTCAAAAATAACCTTGTTTCCGTAATTATTTTTATACAAATTTCTCTTGATAGCATATACCCCTTGATATTTATCTGAAAAAGGCTCCCATAAAAATGTTTTATCATCTAAATGCACTTGAATAATAGTTTTGCTTCCAGTAATGTCTGCTGACTCTGTGATCTTATCATCAGTATAATAAGGGAATAACGCATTATTTGCATCCTTTCTACCTGCGGTTAATGCACCATTACTAGATATAAACATCCAGTGATTAGAATTACTAACAAGACTCATAAAAAACGGTCTCATTTTATTACTATTGGAAATTTTATAATAGACTTCATTATCAAAAGTTATTAATTCTCCTTTTACTTCATTCTCATTAAAAGAAGCTAGTTTATTTCCTATGTATATTTGAGATTTACTCATATTATGGTTAATTCCTTCTAGTGTTAAAGTATCGTTTAAGGTCATTTGCATTCTATTCTAATGTGCTATTTGATATTAATGATTAAGCGCTTTGCATCCTTTAAAGTTTCGCAGTTTATGATATCACGACAACTGTCATTTGGGTCGAAAAAATTAGTTCAAAATGTTCGAATCTTCTAAATTAAAGATAAGATCCCTTGTAAAAAAGGTCGAAAAATAATTCGACCCTTTTCTAGACTAAAACTGCTTAATAGAATAATTTAATTTAAATTTCTTATCTTTTATTGATACACTCTTACATAATCAATTTCCATTGAGTCTTGCGTGAAACCCGAATCTATTGTTCCTCCTAGTGTTCCACCCATAGCGATATTCAGAATTAAGAAAAAATCACTGTCAAATGGTAAATCTGGCGAGTTAGCAACGGTATGATAGACGTTATCATCTACCAAAAATGTGATGGTATCTGGTGTCCATTCCATAGTATAATTATGAAATTCTGTTGTTGAAGTTGTTAACACAGTACTACCAGAATCTCCAGCACCTGGAGAGACTGCAGGATGGTGAGCTGTTGCTAAAACTGTATTTTTATCTTGTCCTTTTTGCTCCATAATATCTAGTTCACCACAAGCAGGCCATATGTTTGTTTGATAGTCCTCTCCTAAGGTCCAAATTGCAGGCCAAGTCCCTTGAGAAGCAGGAAGTTTAGCTCTTACTTCTACTCTTCCGTAGGTAAACTCATATAAATCTTCAGATTTCAGGCGAGCAGAAGTATAACCACTGCCATCGGCCTTCGCTGTAATTTTTAAGAAACCATTTTCTACTATTACATTTTCAGCGTTATTTGTATACGATTGTAATTCTTGATTACCCCATCCACCTGCTCCAAGGTCATATGTCCAGTTGGCAGCATCTGGTGCACCGTCAACATCAAATTCGTCTTCCCACACTAAATCATTATATACAGTGTTGAACTCTTGAGTAGGCAATGTTGTTGTAAATTTTTGGTACCAAGCCAAAACAGGGTTAGCAGCATCAAAAAATCGTACATATAGATAATTATTATCCACTTCTAAAATCTCATAAGAGTTAACACCAGTGTAATATCCCATAAACCCATCATTAGAGAAATTCATAACCGTACCTCTTGGTGCTGGAAAATCAGGATCTGCAACCTGTGACCAATCTGTTGAAGTTGGTACCAATGATACCTCACTTTCACCGGAAGTATCAAAATCAAAACAAGTATCTTCAAATTGCCCAAATGTTTGTCCAACGGCTGATCCACTTGCCCAATTAAAGAAGGTTTGACCATTATTATTTTGATTGAATGTAAGTGTCTCATCGGTACTCAAAGCGAATGATAAGGTAAAATTACAAAAGCAGTCTGAATCATCACTTCCACATTTACCAAAAGCAGCAGTAGAGTCGTATTGAGGAAACCAATGGCCATTAAGAGCACCGTCGTCAGCACCATCTTGAATTAAATTTGGGCCAACTCCTAAATGTCCTGCTTCATCTAATTTAGGGTACCATATTTTAGAATTCCCTTCACCTCCACTTAAAAACACTTTAGCCTCTAAGTCAGAGAAAGAACTAAAAACGTCCACATCTATTGTTCCCGTTGTTAAAACACCACCAGTACCTACTGCACTAACAACTACAGTATAGGTATTTAAACCTACTACACTATAGCGATGCGTCTTAACACCTGATGGCACAGCACTTTCAGTACCATCACCAAATTGGAAATTATAACTTAAGGCATTATCCGCAGAGGCCGTTAAATTAACAAACCCACTACCGTCACCATTTGGATTTTCAGCATCTAATCCTAGGATGTCTGCTGTTATCACCAAATTTGTAGGCACTATAATCGCCCCTACTTCTGCCTCATCTTCCTGGCAATTCACAAAAAGTGCGAGCGTAAGAATTAAGGTTGCAATTTTAATTATATTTTTCATATCAATTTTTTTCTAAATTTTTACAAGTTTATATTGCCAAAATACTCCTCCTCCAATGTCTATATTAACGTTCATAGTATTTGCGTCTACGAATGTTACATTATAAGTTATAGCGTCTGGTAGTGTGACGGCTGGTAATTCTCCTTGATTATTTGCTTTTGCAAGTCCTATGTATGAACCCGCTCCATTTAAAGTAATAGTACCCGCGGCTTGATTATAAACATAGGTTGCAGGATTAGAACCATCATGAGGCGCCACTGGTGGTCCACAAGAATCTGTACCACCTTGCCATCCTTCAATCCAACTCTCTGCTCCTAAATCGTTTGTAAATGATCCATCAGTACCAAACACATAATTATCATCATAATAGCAAGCTCTTAATACAACACAATCTGCATCACAAGAAAAGAAACTCACATCACCAACTGCCGGTCCAATACCTAGAGCTCCTGCTTCTGGTGCCATTTGCCAAGTTCCTGACAAAGGATTAGTAGTTACTCCATCTCGTACTAATTTATATTGCCAATAAACTCCACCACCAATGTCTATATTAACATCCATCGCATTTGGACCCGTTAATGATACATTATATGTGATAGAACTGGGAACTGCTACCACTGGTAATTCTCCCTGGTTATTTGCCTTGGCTAAACCAATGTAAGCACCTATTCCATTAAGTGTCACTGTACCTGCTGTCTCGTCATAAGTATATGTTGCAGGATTTGATCCATCATGCGGTGCAACTGGTGCTCCACAAGAATCTCCTCCACCTTGCCATCCTTCAATCCAACTCTCTGTACCAAGATCATTTGAAAATGAACCATCAGAACCAAAAACATAAGTATCATCATAATAACATGCTCTTAATTCTACACAGTCTGCATCACAAGAGAAAAAACTCACATCTCCAACAGCTGGTCCTATACCTAAAGAACCCGCAACTGGTGCCATTCTCCAAGTACCTTCCAAACCTTCAGGAACATCTCCTGGAGCTCTATAGAAATACACATTATCAATAAAAAAATCAAATGTACCTGTTGGTAATCCTGAAAAAATTAATTGTTGAATCGAACTTATAGAAGTCATTCCGGCGTCTGTAAAATCACTCATTGGTATTTCAATAGACACCCATTCGTTCTGCGGAAGGTCTTCAAAAACAATTTCTGCTTCTGTAGCTCCTCCTCCTAGATCTACTAATTTAATTCTGAATGTGGTTGCATTTACACTCCAAAAATCTAGGTGAAATGCATCCATTTGAGTCGCATTAACTGCATCATCTCCATAAAATTCAACACCTACAAAATCTGCATCAGCATAAAACTTCGTATCATTTCCTTCTATTTGAAAATCTGTTAACACACTTGTACTCCACTCTGATCTCCAAGAGCTCACATTCACATCTAGATCATATGAATTACTAAACATTGAAATCACATCTGAATTTGCTCTGAAAGCAGGTATTGGTGCTGCCGTTAATGGTTGTAAAATTTCGGTAACCACAAACTCTTCGGTATATGTTGTTGTTTCAATAGCTGCACTAAACGCAGTAACTGTAATTGTATAAGGTCCCGCTGTGTCATAAATAAAAGAGATTGTCTCATCTATATTTAGCATCATTGGATCTGTACCAGCTTGACCGTAGTCTACTTCATAAGACAAGGCAAAATCTGCAGATGCAGTTACATTTACTTGTCTTGACACTGCTGCGTCATTCTCAATAGTAACGACTAAGTTTTCAGGTGCATTAAATGACACCTCTACTTCTTGACTTAAAGTCGTTGTCAAACCATTTATTCCAATTGCTGTAATTGCAGCTTGGTATATTCCTTCTACGTATACATGTTCTACATCAGTTCCTGGTTGAACCGTAGTGGCTACATCAGATCCATCACCAAAATCTATGTTAAACGTTGTAACACCTTGTGCCAAAGGCGTAAGAGTTACGAGACCTGTATTATCTTGAGTTACCACTAGATTCACAGCGACATTAGTTGGCGCTGGAACGTCATCCACAAAATTTGTGTTATCATCATCTTGCGCACAGCCATAGATCGCTAATGCTATAAGACAAATACTAAATACGTATTTTACTAATTTCATATTTCTCAATTTTTATTTTTTAATATCCTGTGTTTTGTTGCCAGTTTCCATTAGAGAATTGAATTTCTTCAAAAGGAATAGGAAACACTTCATTTTTATTTGGTGAAAAACCATCAATTTCATTTCCGCGACCAGTTCTCACTAAATCAAAGAAATGATGACCTTCACCAACCAACTCTACACGTCTTTCTTTATAGATGGCATCTCTTAAGGCATTTCCTGATGTTAACACATCATCTAAAATTGCTCTTGTACGTACTCTATTTAAATATAATCTTGCTTTATCATCACTAATAGCACCTCTATTAAACGCTTCAGCAGCCATTAATAATACATCTGCAAACCTAATGGCTCTGTAGTTATTAGGGTTTGTAAGATTTAAATCACCTTCGGCATTAGCACTTCTAGTTCTAGGTAAATACTTTCTGTTATAATAACCTGTATGCTCAAAACCAGTCCCAAAAGTTGCTCCTGTATCAGCAGCCCAAGCCTCTATATCTAAGATAGCAACGTCTCTACGTATATCGTTTTCTTCAAACTCATTGAAAACGTCTTCTGTAGGTAAATTAAAACTGAAACCAGAGGTAAATAAAGATCCTGAATAATTACGAATACCACTAAAACCAACAGCGACATTGCCTTCACTACATTGCAAACAACCAAACCCAGCACCTTCAACATCTGTGTATTGCACTTCGAAAACTGATTCCAGTCCATTTTCACCTTGATTCTCAAACATAGTATCATAATCTGTTACCAAATTATAAGGACCATTCTGGATTAAATTTTCTAAAACAATTGCAGCATCCGAAAATTTATCTTGATATAAATAAGCTTTTCCTAATAAAGCTTCTGCAGAACCTTTTGTAGCTCTACCGGTTTGTGGTGCCGTATAACTTAGTGTGTTTGATGCGAATATTAAATCTGCTTCAATCAAAGCATAAACATCTTCTACAGGACTTCTTGGAATTGTAGTTTCGTCTCCCAACTGAAATCTCACTTCCTTTAAGGGCACAGGGCCAAACCATTTCACCAATTCAAAATAATAATAGGCTCTTAAAAAACGTGCTTCTGCTATAATGATATCTCTGCCTTCAAACTCTGTTTTATTCTGAAATTCTAAGATATAATTAGCTCTATTAACGCCTGCAAACATCCAGTTCCAAATATCTTTTAAATTAGTGTTCACTGGCGTATGGATCATATCGTCAATTTGTTGCCATCCTATGACATCTGTAGCACTTTCTCCTCCGCATACCGTATTATTAGAAGCAATTTCTCCTAGAATTGCATTAGCATAAGTAGATTGTAATAAATCATAAGCACCTACTAAGGCATTGTAATAATCGGTTTCAGAATTAAAAAAGTTCTCCGAATCTATTGAATACGGGATTGGTCTTTCTATAAAGTCGTCTGTACAACCAGATACGGCAAATAAAATGGTAAATACCGCTATTATGTTTGTTAATTTATTTTTCATCTTTATCATTGATTAAAAATTAAGATTTAAGCCTATTAAATATGTTCTTGGTACCGGATAAAAACCAAAATCGATTCCACCTCCAATTGGAGCGCCACTTGAAGCACCAGGATCAAAACCTCTATATTTTGTAAATGTATATAAGTTGTTAACTCCTCCATATACTCTTACTTTAGAAAGGCTAAACTTCTCCGTGAATTTTACTGGTAAAGTATACCCTAATTGTACATTTTGTATTCTTATGTAAGACGCATCTTCGACAAAATAATCTGAAAACACATTATTCGTTGTTGCTGCCGTAGTAACTCTTGGCACCGTATTACTTGTTCCTTCGCCTGTCCAACGATCTAACACATAATTTAATCTATTCACATCTGTTAATGTACGTTCGTAGTTACGTACCATATCATTCCCAATAGAAGCAAATGTATAAGCGACAAAATCAAAACCTTTATACTTAAAGTTCAAGTTTAATCCCATGGTTACATCTGGAATTGGGTCTCCAAGACTTGTTCTATCATTGGCATCTATATTTCCATCACCATTTAAATCTTTAAAGCGAATATCTCCAGGAGCAGCAGCAGCGCCTAAATCCAATTGTGAAGGATGTGCATCGACTTCTGCTTGGTTTTGGAAAATACCGTCGGTTTGTAACCCATAGAAAAATCCAATAGGTTGACCAGCTTCCATTCTAGATGGTGCTAGTTGTCCCACACCAAAACTTCCGCCTTCTAAAAAACCTGTACTATTATTAACTTCTAGTACTTCATTTCTTAGCGTAGTGACATTATAATTAATTCCGAAGCTAAAATCATCAGAAATGTTGTCTCTATAACCAATAGCAAATTCAAAACCTCTATTTTCTACTTTACCTGCATTTACAGTTGGTGAACCACTACCTGGAGCAAAAACTCCAGTAATACCTGATACTGGAATATTAGTAATTAAAAGATTATCCCGTGTATTTATAAAATAATCTGCAGTTATATCAACTCTATTATTAAAAAGCCCCATGTCTAACCCAACATTGAATTTCTTAGCTTCCTCCCATTGTAAATCTGGATTTGGTAGCGCTCCAATCGCTTGGCCTAAAACTAAAGTATCATCAAATACATAAGCACCTTCTCCATTTAGTAAGCTAACGTAACCGTTATTTCCAATTTGATCATTTCCTAAGATACCGTAACTAACTCTAAATTTCATTAAGTTTATTGCACTGATATCCTCAAAGAAACCTTCGTCAGAAACAATCCAACCTGCAGTCACAGAAGGAAAGTAAGCGACTCTATTTTCTGGTCCAAATCTTGTAGACAAATCACGTCTTACCATTGCAGAAAACAAATACTTACCTTTATAATCATATTGAGCACGAGCAAAAAATGACAATCGTCTTTCATCGTAAGCATAAGAACCCACGTCACGTGCATCACTTGTCCCTAAGGCCAGAGCTATATCTGCGAAATCCCATGAATTATTTGGCACATCAAATCCTGTTGCAAACAATCCATTACCAAATTGCTTATATATTGTTGTTCCAACAGTAAAGCCTACATTATGGGTGTCAGCAAATAAGTTTTCATATGTACCGAAGATATCTAAAGAATAATCATTATCGTTCACCGCATTTTGTGACACACTACTTCTAGGAACATCAAATACTTTACCGCCATAATCTATTTCCTTATTAAAAACCTTACCCTCACTATTAGTCGTATTAAAACCTATACGTGATGTTAAGGTCACATTATTTACTACATCATATTCTAGACTTACCGTACCATTAAGCTTTCTTAAATCAAAATCATTATATGTGTTTTGAATTTGTGCAATTGGGTTAATAATTTCAATACCTAACCCTGGCGTATTCGGGAACAATGACGGCTGCCCATTCGTATCAAAAGCATTTAACGTAGACGGTGCGTTCAACGCATTAAATAATACAGAACCTAAACCATTGTCATTAATAGCATCTCTATCTATATATGTATAAATAGCGTTTGCTTTAACCCTTATTTTATCTGAAATATCTGCCCCTAATGAAATTCTAGCTGTATTTCTTCGGAAATCTGATTTGTTTGGTGCAATAATACCTTGTTGATACAAATGTGACCCACTAAAAGCATAGGTTATCTTATCTGAACCACCAGAAACATTGAAATCATGACTAATTATTGGAACGGCTGTATTAAAAACCTCTCCTTGCCAATCTGTACCTGCCCCTAAACCTGAAATATTAGGAAATGGTAATGCCTGTCCACCTGCTGCGTAGCTTTCATTTAATAATAAAGCATATTCTGAAGCATTTAATAAAGGTAACGTCCTTGATGTTTCCTGGAAACCAGTATATGTATTATAAGAGACCGTTGTCTTCGAATTTTTCTTTCCACTTTTTGTGGTGATTAAAACAACACCATTAGCACCAACTGTACCGTATATAGCAGCTTGGGCATCTTTTAAAACTGTAATAGTTTCAATATCATTAGGATTCAAAACACTTAAATCACCTTGATACCCATCAATAATTACTAGAGGGCCGTTAGCACCATTTGTAGAGATACCACGAATTCTAATGTCTAACCCAGCACCTGGAGCACCAGATTGTGTTGTTACATTAACACCTGAAACCGTACCTTGAAGTGCTTGTTCTACTTTTATAGGCTTTATTTCGTCAAGTGTTTTTGCACTTACTATAGAAACCGCTCCAGTAATATCACGTTTCTTTTGTGACCCATAACCAATTACCACGACTTCATCAAGTGACTCTGTATCCTCTACAAGGACAACACTCAAGACATCTCCATTTTTCACTACTACTTCTTGATTTTGATATCCTATATATGTAAATACCAAAACAGAATTTATTTCAACATTTTTAATTTCAAAATTACCATCAAAATCTGTTGATGCACCTTTTGAGGTGCTCTTTACTAATACGTTTACTCCTGGCAATGGCTGCCCAGAAGCTTGATCTGTAACTGTCCCCTTTATAGTTACTTCTTGGCCAAAGGCGAAGCAAGTAAAAACGATAAACAGTAGGGATAAAATTTTTGTTGTCATATATCTAGTTGTTATCTCTCAAACTTACATAGCGTTTATAAGAATTCAGTAAAAATCACCAATACAAAAAACATACATCGCAATATTTTAAATCTAAATTAAAGATATTCTCAAAAAAACGAGTTTTATAGGGAGTTAGAAGATGTATTAATTAACACAACTATAACGTTGTAATCGTTGAAAAAAGAAAAATGTAGTGGTAATGTATAGCTAGTTACGCTATCTGTATAGTTTTTATATTTCTAAAATATAATTTGTTAAGCTAGCCTCGTGAGGTAAATTCATTTTTTTACGTAATCTGTAACGTTTAACTTCAACACTTTTAGGAGAGATATTGAGCAATGGAGCTATTTCTTTAGAAGATAAATTAAGCCTCAAATATGCACACAGTTTTAAATCATTGGGAGTTAAAGCGACATGCTTTGTCTTAACCTTTTTCAAGAAGTCCTTATCGGCATTATTAAATGCTTCTTCAAAAAACTTCCAATCATCTGTATTATTCAGATTTTTATCAATTATTTTAATTACTGGATTTAGACCCTCTGCCTTATTGGCATTTTTGAGTTCTTCTTTAATATTATTTAAAAACTCATTCTTTTTTATAAGACTCATTGTAGATATGGCGAGCTCACGATTTTTATTCTCAATATCCTGTCTTAATTGATCATTTCTTAACGCCATTAATTCTTGTTCGTTTTCTAATTGCTTGACTTCTAAATCTCTATCTGCATCAAACAATAGCTTTTCTTCTTGCCTCTTATACTTTCTCTTATAAACGTTATGCATTAATATTGAAAATAGAATTACAGAGAGGACATAGAGGGAAACCATAAGATTTGACAGATACCAAGGCTTATCAACTTTAAATGAGAACATTGAGATATTATTAGTTATTTGATCTCCTACTCTCCCTCTTACACTAAACGTATATTCTCCGTGAGGTAGATTTTTAAACAACTCTGTTGAGGATTTAGACCACTCACTCCAATGATCATAATTACCGTCTAATTTATATTGATATTCTGCTTCTAAATATTTATCAAACTCTGCTATACTATATGTGATCTCAAAATTGTTATACTCATGGTGAAATTCTTCTGAACCTGAGGTGTCCAAAACTCTTTTTTCAGAATCAATACCAAAATTATGTATAGCATTGATATTAATATTATAAGACTGACTTTTCATTTTATTTAAGTCAATAATAATATACCCTGAAGACGTCCCTAATAAGTATTTTTGATTTTCAATTGGAAAAATGTTTTCATAGCCTATTACACTTTTTCGTAAATTTTTTGATAATGGAATTGTATTGATCTTTGGTATATTATTTAAAAGCCCGGGAGTTATATATTTAATATTTTTTAACCCAAAGCTCCAAAGTTTGTTTGGCGTATTCACAAGTTTACCAGAAACATAATTTAAAGAATCATAAGCTTGACTTAAAATTGAATCTTTTTTGAACATATCCATAGTTTTGTCGTAGGCATAAATACCGTCCTCATAGGCATATAATATCTGAGAATTATACTTTAGTAAACTTGAATGCAAGCCCTTTTTTACTGAATTATCTTTTGTTACTTTTAAAACTTTACTGAATGCATTATCAACTTCTAATTTAAAAACACCTTTATACTCGTGACTTACAAAAACTTTATTTGTATCTGTTATTTCAAAAAACTTTGAGGATATATTAAACCCTTCAATTTTATTTCTTAAAGCCCATACTTCATTAGATTTCTCTAAAACACTTAAGCCGTTGTAATTACCTTGAAGCAATAGGTCATTATTACCTGGAATTTGCTTAACACTCCAAGTTCCTTCAATACTAGAAACCTGCTCAGCTCTTTTACCATTAATTATAAAGGTCCCTAAATCGTGACCACAAAAAAGTGTAGTATCAAAAACTTCCAAACACCAAACTTGACCTTTAACGCCCTCTACAAATTCAAATTCTTTGTAAGAATCCATTGCCTTTACAAATAAACCTTGATTAGTTCCTATATAAAGCATACCATCATGCACTTTAGATACATGAACAGTTCCTAATTGCCCCCTTTTATCGTCATACTCCTTAAAAGGAGATGAACTATTGATACAATTAATTCCATTATTTAATCCTAACCAGATATTTTCATCAATATCTTCAAAAACAGAGAGTACTGTATTATTAGATAGTCCGTTATTTTGATTTAGTGAATAATCAATTTCCCCATCATTTGTTATATTAATAAGACCATTAGAAATGGTACCAATAGCGAAACTTCCATTTCTAAGCCTAATACTGCTGTATACCGTTAAATCTGAAAGAATGTCATTCGCAGGAATTTCCCATTTAGAAAGTAATCCGTTTTCATAAACGAAAAACCCTTTTTGATTGGTTTGAATAATTAATTTGTTATCTAGGTTAAATATATTGATGACTCTATTAGTCTTCAATATATCATCATCTGAAAATAATTTCTCCTTACCATTTTCAATTTTAAAAATTCCTTGATTTAGTTTCTGATAGTATACCGTTCTGTCAACATTAATCATTTTAGTTAACGTTGTTTCAGAATCTATAATATTAAAAGATTTTGTAGCTGTACTGTAACTATAAATTCTATTTAAAGACTGAAATACTACAAACCCTTCCAACGAAATAATATTCCAAATCTGCTCGTCTTCTATCATAGAAGTTTGAAGATCTTTAGTTAGTGATGTATATATTAATTCGTTAAAAGTGTTATGTTCCCAATACCCAAACTCCATATAGCAACCTGTGTAAATCCGATTACCAACCGCTTTAACTGATCTTAAAATGGTTTGATTAGGTGTTTCATACAACTTCCACAACGCTCCGTTGAACTCTAATAATCCAATGTTATTAGCTACATAAATGTATTTATTATCAGATTGAGAAATAGCCCAGTTTTGATTTTCAGCATTATACATTTCCGGAGAAAAACTTTGAATAGGCGGTATCTCTTGAGCTTGGGACATATAGCTAAAACTCAAACAAATGCATATTACTAACATTTTTAATATTTTGAACTCCGAAGAAATCTTAGCTTTTTGCATTTGTATGGGTATTTGCAAGAATTAGTTGTACAAAATAACACTAAAATCACAAAAAACAAAACAATCCTGAGCCTAGTAAGAGTAAGACCTACTGTTTAAACTCTAAACGTTTGGTTTGTATTACTTTTTTATAAGTGATTGTATTGTTTAGAAATTGTAAAATATTATCTAATTCTGAAAAAGGAATTGATGCTACTTCGTGCCGTCCCCCTTCAACTCGAAATAAATAATAGGACTTATTTAGTTTTTCTAACATAGTAAAAATTACCCCAGATCCATTTAAAATGAGATAACCTGTCTCGTCGAATTTACACGAATGATGTGCTGCTCTAGAATAAGGAACAAGGTCATCTTTTGTGCCATGAAACAATACTGTTGGCACAGCATTTTCCTTTGTAATATAGTTTTCGTCAACCATGGCACCCGCAAAAGAAATCAAACCAGCATATTTAATATCATCATAATTCGTTGTGTCCTCTATAAAATAATCTCTCATATAAACAGCACTTAATACACTTTCTGCACCTGAACTACTCCCTCCTGCTATTATTTTTTTTGGATTTACATGAAGAGAATCACCATTTTGAATTATATAGTTTGTGGCATCTAGAAAGTCCTCCACAGCTTTAGCAAACGTAAATAATTTGTCTTGTTTTGAACATTGACAACCAAATCCTGTTTTGTAGCCTTCGCGTGATAACCTATAAGATATTGATACTCCTATAAATTTATTTTTCGCTAGGTATTTCATTAATTGTTGCTCATCTTTCCCATCTCTTGATCCTTTAGAAAAACCGCCGCCATGCATCCAAATAACGACAGGAAGTGCACTGTCTTCTTTAATGTTATATGGAGTATATACATCAAGTTTTAATGAATCATTGTTTTTTATTGCATAGGTGTGCGTACTCACTGATTGTGAAAATGCAGTGAAAGAAATGATTATAATTAAGAACTTTATGACTACTTTCATTAGCTGTTTTTGAAAAAAATAAAATAATTAGTAAAACTCAATATTATACAAAAATAGTATGCCTCTAGATTAATATTAATTAAGCGTTAGGACTATTTTCTAAAGTTTAGGATTTAAGAAATCATGCTTTGTTAATCAAAATTACAACTATCTCATGAACTTTAATATGAGTTCTAAAAATTAGAGTAGACAGAATCTATAACCACACCGAAATAAATAATAATCTTAATTATATAAAAAAAGTCATACGTTTTTGTTGATTATACGAAAGTATCGTGTTCAATAGTTATTTTTGTAGATCGTATGGACTCACTCACACAAATTATTTTAGGCGCTAGCGTTGGCGAAGCTGTTCTTGGAAGAAAGGCCGGGAACAAGGCTATGCTTTATGGAGCCATTGCAGGAACCATTCCCGATTTTGATGTCTTTGCCTCTCATTTTACAGATACAGTTACGGCACTTGCAATACATCGTGGATTTACACATTCTATTTTATTTTCTATACTTTTTGCACCAATATTTGGTTGGCTAGTTTCTAGATACGAAACTTATAAAAACTTTAAAGGCTGGTCTTGGTTATTTTTCTGGGCCTTTTTGACGCATCCCATTTTAGATGCTCACACTACTTGGGGAACACAACTGTTTTGGCCTTTAGATTTAAGATTAGCCTTTAAAACTATTTTTGTTATAGACCCTATATATACTTTACCTTTTTTAGCATTCTTAATTTTAGTGCTGTTTCAAAAACGAACATCAAAAAAACGACGCTTGTATAATACTTTGGGATTAACAATAAGCACAATCTACTTAGGCCTTACGTTTTTATTAAAAGGGTTGGCATTTACAAAATTTAAAAATGCTTTACAAAATCAAAACATCACTTTTAACCAGATAGATACTAGGCCTTCGCCACTCAATACCGTTCTCTGGAGTGCTAATATTGAAACAAAAAAAGAATACTTATTAGCTAACTATTCTTTTTTTGATACTCAACCCATAACATTTGATGCGTATCCAAAGCATCATGACCTATTAGGTGATCTTGCTAATAATGATACGGTAAAACGTATGATTGCAATTTCTGAAGGTTGGTACACCATCATAAAAAAAGATGGCGACTTATACTATAATGATTTACGGTTTGGCCTACTTAGTTTAGAGGCAGGATCTCAAGCTTTCGTATTTCAGTATAAAATAGAAGTTGACGCTTTTGGCCGTGTTACCTTTATTGAACAAGCAAAAGATAAACGTGATGCTAAAAAACTGATGATAGATTTATGGCTACGTGCTAAAGGGAATTAGATCTATGGAACACCGGTATCCTTAATATATAAAGCTGCTTAATTATTACTATTTTAATTGAAAGCTTTTTTTAATCCGATAGAAATTGAAATCACAGCACATCAACAATTAGATCGTAATGACTAAAGGTGTTTGCCTCTTAATATTATCGCAAGTCAAATAATTTTATAGCTATAAAATCTATTTGCCAATACAGAAATTAGCAAAGATATTACCCAATAAGTCATCATTAGTGATCTCTCCAGTGATTTCACCAAAATGGAATAATGCTTGACGTATATCAATAGCCAATAAATCACCAGACAATCCAGTTTCTAAACCACTTTTGACCTTTTGAACTTCCTCAAATGCCTTTAATAGCGCATCATAATGACGAGAATTAGTGACAATAGTTTCATTGTTACGCAAAGCTCCAGTGTTTATCAAATCTAATAAGACATTAGTAAGTTGCTCTACACCGAACCCTGTTTTTGCAGATAATAATTGAATTTCAGGTATTGTACTTTGCATTTCTGAAATTTGAACATCATCAATCTGATCTATCTTATTAGACACCACGATTAATGATTTTTGCGGATATTTATTCCTGATTTTTTCAAGCTCAATTTTAAGTTTTACACCTTTTGATTTAAATTCTGTGCTATCAAATAAGAAAATAACGACTTGTGCTTGATCTATTTTCTCAAAGGTTTTTTTGATTCCAATGGTTTCAACAATGTCTTGAGTCTCTCGTATTCCTGCTGTATCGATAAATCTAAAACCAATACCTCCAATTGAGATCTCGTCTTCTATGGCATCTCTAGTGGTACCTGCTATTTCAGAGACAATAGCACGCTCTTCGTTTAAAAGCGCATTGAGCAAAGTAGACTTACCTACATTAGGCTCACCAACTATAGCCACAGGGATTCCGTTTTTTATAACATTTCCAACTGCAAAAGAATCAATCAACCGTTTAAGTACAAATGTGATCTTCTCTAGTAATTCTTTAAATTGATCGCGATCTGCAAATTCTACATCTTCTTCCGCAAAATCAAGTTCTAGTTCAATTAACGAAGCAAAATTTAATAGCTCCTCTCTGAGTTTCGCAATTTCCGAAGAAAAACCACCACGCATTTGTTGCATTGCTACTTGATGAGATGCCTCATTATCACTTGCAATCAAATCTGCTACAGCTTCAGCTTGTGACAAATCTAGTTTTCCGTTTAGAAACGCTCTTAACGTAAATTCTCCGGCATTTGCCATTCGACATCCTTTCCGAAGAAATAATTGAATAATTTCTTGTTGAATATATAAACTACCATGACATGAAATTTCTATCACATTTTCTCCTGTATACGATTTAGGATTCCTAAATACAGAAATCAAAACCTCGTCAAGAATGCGCTTGTCATCTACAATGTGTCCTAAGTGAATCGTATGCGTTGCTTGTTTTTGTAATGACTTATTTTTAACTACAGAAGTAAAATGTGTATCAACGACAGTGATAGCATCACCACCAGAAAGTCTAATTACAGCAATCGCTCCGTTTCCTGATGCTGTAGCCAATGCAATAATAGTATCTTGAGGTATCATTAAATTATTTTTTACAAAAGTATTGCAATTTTAGATTTTATTATGGAAATAGACTTGATTTTCTCGTAAGTAACTTATTATATTTGTAGGACAAAATTTTTAATTATTATACGAACATATTAAAAGCGTTATCAACCAAGGGAATGATTAATAACGTTCAACATGTTATCGTTAATAACCAATACATATAAACACATGAAAAAGCTAGTTTCAATTTTAGCATTATGCTTGTTAATTATAGCATGTAAAACAGAAGAACAGAAACCTCTTGACGGGTATTTAATTACTGGTGATGCTCCTGGAGTTTATAATGGTATTAGAGTGTATCTTCAATCTACCGATGAGCGCAATAGAAAGATTAATAGGGATACTGCCATTGTAATGAATGAGAAGTTTGTTTTTGAAGGTGAAATTGATAATCCAGAAATATGGTATTTATCTGTGAACAGTATAAATGGAAGTTCTCCTTTTATTATAGAAAACGATGTTTACTCAATAGTGCTAGATAAAGACAACGTCGACAAAACTGTTATTAAAGGCCCAAAGGCTAATCAGTCTTTAAAAGCCTACTTTGCCGACATTAAAGAATTAAGCAACAGGCGCACCAAATTGACAGGACAAATGAGAACCGCGGCAGATGCTAATGCTCTAGAAAACGTGAATACTGAAATGGTGAAACTCAATATCGAACAATCAAAAATACCTTTTAGACATATCGAGCTCAATAAAGATAACAGTGCTTCATTAATTTTTATTAATAACGAATTAAACTCTAAAGAGGCAGACATTGATAAATTATCTCAAGCTTTAGATAATCTTGATAGCAATATTAAAGGTTCAAATCTAGGGACTAAAACAACCTTTAGGATAAGTCAAGCGAAGAAAACAAAAGCTGCTGAAGGCGCAACAGAAATAGGCAGTATGGCTCCTCAGTTTTCTGCTCCTACTCCAGACGGAACGCAATTATCTCTTAAAAAAACACTAGGTAAAGTGACCATTATTGATTTTTGGGCTGCTTGGTGTGGACCTTGCAGAAGAGAAAATCCAAATGTGGTTAAAGTTTATAATAAATACCACAGTAAAGGACTAGAAATCATTGGAGTATCACTAGATGGCAGTGGCAGACAAAAAGATCCAAAAGAGGCTTGGATAAATGCAATAGAGCAAGATAAACTCACTTGGCATCAAGTATCTAACCTAAGCTATTTTAATGATCCTGTGGCGAGAGCTTATAATATTAAATCTATTCCTGCTACTTTTATTTTAGATGAAACTGGAAAAATAGTAGCTAAGAACTTAAGAGGAGCCGCTCTGGAAGCTAAAATTGCAGAATTACTGAATTAAATTTATGTGTACTTCGGAAAAGCGCCTTTAATTATAAATTAAAGGCGCTTTTGATTTTAAATCTTACCTAGCTTATGCATAATAAAGAGCACTACTATAGGTATTGCCAATAGACAGACCATGAGTAGTTCTGTTTCAAAAAGAGAAGGCATAAGGATCAACGTAATAACATAACCTCCTACTGCTCCTCCAAAATGTGCATCATGACCAATATTACCAACTCTTTTTTTCATTCCATAGATAGAATACAAAAGATATACAATACCAAAAATGTAAGCAGGAATTGGTATTGGAATAAAGAATAAGTACAGTTCCATTCTAGGATCCAATAATATAGCTGCATACAAAATCCCTGTAACTGCTCCACTGGCTCCTACTGCACTGTATTGGTTTTCGTTTTTATGAAAATATAAGGACAATAAACTACCTAAAATTAAACTTCCAACATAAACAATTAAGAAATTAACTTCTCCAACAAAATAAATAACACGATCTGCAAAAAAATAAAGTGTAAGCATGTTAAATAATAAATGCTGCGTATCTGCGTGTAAAAACCCAGAACTAAACATTCTAAATTGTTCTCCTCTCTTAATACCTCCAATATTAAACTTGTAACGTTCAAAAAAACTATAATCATTAAATCCCTTGTACGATATTAAAGCATTAGCTCCAATGATGATGATGGTAAATAAACTCAAACTACCCATAGACTATTAACGTTTTATTATATATATATTTGTCCCTGCAAATCTAATCAATAATGCAATTTATAATTTACATTTTAGTTTATCCCTTTTTATGGCTTATTTCTATACTTCCGTTTAGATTACTCTATGCGTTTTCTGATGTTCTCTTCCTTTTAATTTTTAGAGTTATTGGTTATAGAAAAAAGGTCGTGATCTCAAATTTAAGACTTGTTTTTCCTGAGAAGGAGGATAAAGAAATTAAAGCCATCACCAAAAAGTTTTATCACCACCTATGTGATATGATGGTTGAAGCCATAAAATCTTTAACTATTACAGAAGCCGAAATGAAAAAACGCTTCACATTCACCAATGTTGACCTTTTACAGGATCTTGAAAAAAACGGAAGAAGTGTGGCGCTAATGTGTGGGCATTACGGAAGTTGGGAGTGGATTTTTGTCCTACAAAGTTTCATCAAAAATAAAGGATATGCAGTTTATAAGCGTATTGAAAACAAATATTTTGATAAACTAATTAAAGGAATTCGCGCGAAGTATAATAGCGAATTGATAACCACCAAAGAAACCATTTCTACATTGCTGAAAACAAAAGTTAATAAGACAAATTTCGTCTGCGGATTTGTCTCAGACCAATCTGCTAAGCCATGGAAAGCACTCCATTGGGGAGAATTCATGGGTTATAGAGTACCCATGCATACTGGAGCCGAAATGCTAGCAAAACGTCTTGACTTAGCTGTCGTTTTTTTTAGAGTGAAGCGTTTAAAAAGAGGGTATTACGAAACTACATTTGAAACCATTGCAGAACATCCAAAAGAGTTTAAAAATTACGAGATTACAGATATCTTTTTTAGATTAGTAGAACAACAAATTCACGAAGCCCCAGAATATTATTTATGGACACATAAACGCTGGAAAGACAAAGACAAATCTCCAGAAGAGTTTAGTAAAGTTAAAGCGTAAACCAAGTTTTTATTTGGGAATTATCTTGGGTTTTCCCAACCAATGACTCATGAATAAATTCATTAGATTTTCCATCATATTGATAGCTTTCAGCCCATTCTTTATGATTTTTAGCTAACGCTTTGATACTTTCACAAACAAAATTCATTTCTTCATTTGTAGTTGTTGGATGAATAGACATACGTATCCAACCTGGCTTACGAACTAAATCTCCAATCGAAATTTCATTCGTTAATTCATTACTCGTTTGTTGATCCACATGTAATAAAAAGTGACCATAAGTGCCCGCACAACTACAACCACCTCTCGTTTGAATCCCAAAACGGTCATTTAAAATCTTCACACCAAGATTAAAATGCAATGCTTCTACATAAAAAGAAATTACTCCCAGACGATCTTGGTGTTGACCAGCTAGGATATGAATATTTTCTTCGGAAGCTAATGATGTAAAAACGATATTCACCAATTCGTGTTCTCTTTTGAGGATATTACCCACTCCCATTTGCTCTTTTAACTTAATAGAAAGAGCGGCTTTTATCGTTTGAAGAAAACCTGGAGTTCCGCCATCTTCTCTATCTTCTATATTTTCAATATATTTATGTTCTCCCCAAGGATTTGTCCAACTTACAGTTCCACCTCCTGGACAATCAGGAACCATATTTTTATATAACTTTTTATTAAAAATCAACACACCTGAAGTTCCAGGACCTCCTAAAAACTTGTGTGGAGAGAAGAAAATAGCATCTAAATTTTGTAATTCATTTTCTGGATGCATATCAATTTTTACGTAGGGCGCAGAACATGCAAAATCAACAAAGCATACGCCTCCATTTTCATGCATGACCTCAGCAATCTCGTGATAAGGAGTTTGAATTCCTGTCACATTAGAGCCTCCTATAACAGAGGCTATTTTTAAAGTGCGCTCTTTATAGTCTTCTAATAAAATCTTTAAATTTTCTATACTAAACAGTCCATCTTCATCTGGTGGTATCACCTCAACCTTGGCAATTGTCTCCAACCAAGATGTTTGATTAGAATGATGCTCCATATGAGTAATAAAAACAACAGGACGAATTTCATCAGGAACCACTGTATATTGTTGTAAATTTTCGGGTATTTTTAAACCTAAAATTCGTTGAAACTTATTTACCACATCAGTCATTCCATTACCTGAGACGATAAGAACATCATCTTCATCACAATTGACATGATTTTTGATAATGTGCTTGGCCTCGTGATACGCTTTAGTCATTGCCGTACCCGAAACAGTTGTCTCTGTATGTGTGTTGGCAACAAAAGGGCCAAACTCATTACAAAGCTTTTCTTCTATTGGCCTATATAATCGTCCGGAAGCAGTCCAATCTGTATAGATTATTTTTTTGTTTCCAAAAGGCGATTCAAATTCTTGATCTATTCCAATGATATGTTGCCTAAACTGATTAAAATACAGTTCTAGTTGGGATGGTTTAGACAGAGAAACTTCGGTATAAATCATATTAAAATACTTTAAGTAAAGATACTAAATGTTTGCAAACGTTTTAATTTCAGAAATAATACGATCCGCTAAATTATCTGCCTCTTCTTGACTTGGTGCTTCTGTATAAATTCTAATAATAGGTTCTGTATTACTTTTTCTCAAGTGCACCCAAGAATTAGCAAAATCAATTTTAACACCATCAATAGTCGTCAGGTTTTCTTTAGAATATTTATCCTCCATCGCAACGAGTAAACCGTCAACATCCAATTGTGGTGTTAATTGTATTTTCTTTTTGCTCATAAAGTAATTAGGGTAGCTCGCTCTAAGCGCACTCACTTTCATTCGCTTTTCTGCTAATAAACTTAAAAATAAAGCGACACCTACTAATGCGTCTCTTCCATAATGAGATTCCGGATATATAATTCCACCGTTGCCTTCACCACCGATAATGGCATTATTTTTTTTCATTAAATTGACAACATTCACTTCTCCTACAGCACTCGCTTCATAAGAGCCACCATGTTTCTCTGTGATATCACGAAGCGCTCTTGTAGAACTCATATTACTCACTGTGTTACCCGGTGTTTTACTCAATACGTAGTCTGCACAAGCCACCAATGTGTATTCTTCACCGAACATCTCTCCCTTCTCGTCCATAAAAGCCAAACGATCTACGTCTGGATCCACTACAATTCCAAAATCTGCATTCGCTTTTACTACAGCCTCAGATAAATCTGTTAAATGTTCTTTAAGTGGTTCGGGATTGTGAGGAAAATGACCAGTAGGCTCACAGTATAACTCTATAGCATGTACCCCTAATCGTTCTAATAATAAGGGGATTGCTATTCCTCCTGTAGAATTAACACCATCAACTACTACTTTAAAATTGGCTTTTTCAATGGCCTTTTTATTTACTAATTCTAAATTTAAAATTTCATCAATATGAAGATCAATATAGGCATCATTAATTGTAATCTCACCTAAGTCGTCGACCTCTGCAAATGACATCTCATTAGATGCTGCAATTTTTAAGATTATAGCACCTTCTTCTCCATTTAAAAATTCGCCTTTAGCATCTAGAAGTTTGAGTGCATTCCATTGTTTTGGGTTGTGACTCGCTGTTAAGATAATCCCTCCATCTGCATGCTCCATAGGAACTGCTATTTCAACAGTTGGTGTTGTAGATAGTCCTAAATCAATGACGTGAATTCCTAATCCAACTAAAGTATTCATTACTAAATTTTGAATCATCTCTCCCGAAATTCTCGCATCTCTACCAACCACTACTCTATAATTGTCTTTATCGCGTTGTTGTTTTATCCATGTACCATAAGCAGCCGCAAATTTAACGGCATCAATTGGAGTGAGATTATCTCCAACATTACCACCAATAGTACCACGTATTCCTGAGATTGATTTTATAAGTGTCATCCTAGATATTTTATTTTCAACAAATATACTATTTCAAAATTGTAATACTAAGCTCACAATTCGTAAATTACTCGAATGAATTTTTTAGCCCACATTTTTCTTTCCAACAATGATAATCAAATCACTATTGGTAATTTTATTGCTGACGGAATACGAGGTAAACGCTATAAAAAATACCCTATAAATATTCAAAAAGGGATTTTATTGCATCGCCAAATAGACACCTTTACAGACGCACATCCAACCGTAAGGATAAGCACTAAGAGGTTGCATAAAAATTACGGACATTACAGTGGTGTCATTGTTGATATTTTGTATGATCACTTTCTAGCAAAAAATTGGTCACACTATTCTGAAGTTCCGTTGCCTGATTATATCGATAACTTCTATGATTTATTAGAAGATAATTTTGAAACACTTCCCATTCGTATTCAAAAAATGATGCCTCACATGATTGCAGATAATTGGTTGTTAAGTTACGCCAAAATTGAAGGCATCCAAAAGGTTCTAAATGGCATGAATAAACGAACTCAAAATATATCTGGAATGAATACCGCTACTTCAGAACTCAAAGCCTTTTACACAGAATTTGAAACAGAATTTACGTCTTTTTTTGAAGAACTTAGAACGTTTACAAAACTAAAATTAAAAGACATAGAAATCCAATTAAATGATGAAAACTAAACTATTAGTTATATTGATAAGGGTTTCGTTATAGTCTTTTAAAATAGAACCTATTTCTAATCGAGGTATCATCACCAAAAATGCAATAGTCCTTCCTGCGCGTTAAAAAGCCTCAAAAACAGGAGCGATTTTGTACAACAAGGTGCTAATGTTTTTGTGCAATGTTTGCGACAGAAATGCCACTCACTCTGATTATCCTTAGGCTGGTAATGTCGGAGTCGCCAGAAGAAATTAAAATTCAACCAAATAGCTTCAATCAATCCGTATTTGAGAAACTAGAATATAGAGGGCATAGCATTAACAATAAACGATCTCCTGTTTTTGTTAAAGTGGTTGCAATTCTTTTATTAACTGATAGAACTTCAGAGGCTTGTACAGATTCCCGTAATGATGATATTGGTGTTGGGTTTTAACATATCAATGTCCAAGCTATATTAACATTTTTGTATATTTAAAACGTAAAAACAATGTCTTTCAAAACCAACCACATTATGAGAAGTATTTTCATTGGACTATTAGGTCTATTCACAATCTCTATTTCTGCCCAAACCAAACTATTAAGACAACCTACAATACATGGTAACGATGTCGTTTTTGTCTATGCCAACGACCTTTGGAAAACATCCACTAATGGTGGAACGGCCATCAGGCTTACCAGCGACGATGGGTATGAATCTAATCCGCATTTTTCAAATGACGGAAAATGGATCGCATTTTCTGCGCAATATGATGGTAATGTCGATGTGTTTTTAATCGCTTCGGAAGGTGGAGAACCACAACGTCTCACCTATCATTCTGCAGTAGATATTGTTCAAGGATGGACACCAGAAGACAACATTTTATTTCGCTCCAACCGAGAGGGAAAACCAACGCAAACCACTAAATTCTTTACTGTATCTCCAAAAGGAGAATTACCTGTGGCTTTAGATATTCCTCGAGCTGCTTATGGAGATATTTCTGCAGATGGCTCCCATATTGCCTACACACCGATCACCTCTTGGGATCCAGAATGGCGGAATTATCGTGGTGGTCAAGCCATGCCAATATGGATTGTAGATTTAAAAACTAAAGAATTAATAACCACACCTCAATTAGATAAAGAGCGTCACCTTGATCCTGTTTGGCTTAATGGTATTGTTTATTATTTATCTGAGCGCGATTATACGAGTAATATATGGTCTTTTGATCCTTTAACAAAAACCGAAAAACAGCTGACTTTTCATAAAAAATTCGATACCAAGAGCTTAGACGCTAGTTCAGATAGGATTATTTATGAACAAGGCGGATTATTGCACACGCTCAACCCACAAAATGGAACGATCAAAACATTACAAATTGAAGTGAAAGCAGATCTCAACTTTTCACGTGAACGCTGGGAAGATGTATCAGGAGGACAATTATCTAATCCTAACATTTCACCTAATGGAAAACGCGCCATCTTTGAGCATCGAGGCGATATCTTCACGGTTCCTAAAGAAAACGGAACATGGAGGAACTTAACAAATTCGTCTGGTATAGCAGACCGTGCACCAATTTGGTCGCCTAAAGGTGATAAAATTGCCTGGTTTTCCGATAAAAGTGGAGAATATCAAATGGTAATTGCAGATCAAAACGGTCAAAACCAACAATACATCCAACTACCAAATAATACATTTTACTTTCAGCCAGATTGGTCTCCAGACGGAAAATATATCGCTTACACAGATACAGATTTTAATATCTGGATCATTAATTTAGACTCTAAAAAAGCAATTATTGCAGATACCGAAGGTTACGCTCATCCAAATCGCAGCATGAATCCTAAATGGTCGCCAGATAGTAAATGGATAGCATATGCCAAACAAAATAATAGCAGTTTTAAATCTATTTATGCCTATAATATAGACTCTAAAAAGATTACTCCTATTACAGATCCTCTTGCAGACGCTATTAGTCCAGTTTGGGATGCATCGGGAAAATATTTATATACGTTAGCAAGTACTAATTATGGATTAGCTACTGGATGGTTAGATATGAGTTCTTACGATCCTAAAACGACGAGAAGTTTATACGCTGTCGTTTTATCTGCGGAAGACAAAGCGCCTAATCATATAAAGACAGATGAGGAATCTCTCGAAGATATTACAGATGAAAAAAGCGATAAAAATAAAGATTCAAAAGATGATGCAAAACCAGATGCTAATGTCCTTGTGAAAATTGATACCAATGGGTTGTTTGATAGGGCTATTGCACTAAACTTACCTGATGGTAATTATATAGCGTTGGCTAAAGCACCCAAAAGTCATGTGTTTATTGTAGAAGCTGGAAAAGACAACGGAACGGTTAAGATTCATGATTTTGACACTGAAAAAGATGAAGCTTCTTTTTTTGACGAGGGTGTTCAGCAGATGCTCATTTCCGAAGATAGAAACTCTACGCTTCTTAATAAAAACGGACAATGGGCAATTGTCGCTACGAAAGGAAAAGCTGACTTTTCCGAAGGAAAAATTGATACGAATCTTAAAATAAAAATTGACCCTAAAGAAGAATATAAACAGATTTTTAAAGAAGGTTGGCGCTATATGCGTGACTTTTTATATGTTGACAATGTGCATGGAGCACCATGGGATGATGTGTATAAATGGTATTCGCCATGGATTGATCATGTGCGTCATAGAACCGATTTAAATTATGTAGTTGATATTATGAGCGGTGAGGTTGCAATTGGTCACTCTTATGTTCGTGGTGGTGATTTACCAAATATTGATCAAGTTCCTGTTGGCTTATTAGGAGCAGATATTGTACTCAATAATGGTTCTTACCAAATCAAAAGAATATTTACTGGTGAACGTTGGAATCCAGGAATCAATGCGCCTCTAGCTCAACCAGGAATTACGATAAGTGAAGGTGATTATATTCTAGCTATAAATGGAACTACGCTGTCTGCAAATGTAAATCCGTATGAGTTATTAGAACAAACAGCTGGTCGTGAAATCAATATTACAGTTAACAGTAAAGCGTCAATGTATGGCGCTCAAACGGTTTTAATCAAACCTGTTGCTAGTGAGCGTAATTTAAGGTATTTAGATTGGGTTGAAGGTAACAGGCGCAAAGTCGACCAGTTGTCCGATGGAAAACTAGCTTATGTTTATATTCCAAATACAGGAGAACCAGGTTTCACATCATTCAATCGCTATTATTTTTCACAGCAAGATAAAAAAGGAGCCATCATAGATGAACGCAATAATGGTGGCGGATCTGCTGCAGATTATATGATTGACATCATGAATCGTAAACTCTTTGGTTATTTTAATAGTAAAACGAAAACCAATCGTCCTTGGACGACACCAATGGCAGGTATTTGGGGGCCAAAAGTAATGATCATTAATGAACGTGCTGGTTCTGGTGGTGATTTACTGCCTTACATGTTTAAAGAAGCTAATCTAGGAACCTTAGTAGGTACAAGAACTTGGGGCGGACTTGTTGGCACTTGGGACACACCTGCGTTTATAGATGGTGGTCGTATGGTTGCACCTCGTGGTGGTTTTTATGATACCGATGGAAATTGGGCTGTAGAAGGTGAAGGTGTTGCTCCAGATATTGAAGTGATCCAGCATCCTAAATTGGTGAGTCAAGGTAAAGATCCTCAATTAGAACGCGCTGTTGAGGAAGCTATGAAACAATTAAAAGTTAAAGAGTTTGAATTAATGCCAGAGCCTACTGCTCCAATACGATCCAAGCGTCCTGAAGGTTATAAAAACGACAACTAAATTAGTGTCTGTTTGATTTACAGTTTATATTTAATAAATAAGATGACCACCGCGGTGATACTATTATTTTGATTAAAAAAAAACTCATTATTACACAGAGATTCATTGAGGTACATGATAAGCAATCACGCTTTGAAACTTGGAGCACCTCTAAGAATCCCTGCGTTACAATTAAATAAAAATCTTAACTTCGAATTTCGAAATAATAAACAATATAAATCCGTGTTCAAAAAGAAACCAACTCCAAAAAAAATTCTAAAAATCATAGTTGGAGTCATCATCTTCTTCACACTGCCCACACTCCTGCTCTTTGGGTTTATGTACTTTAAATACAATGAAGATTTACCAACAGGAGAACAAGGACCTGCTGCAGACAAACTCGCTACTAGAATGCTTAATTCTTTAAATTATGATGCGTATAAAGCTACAGATTATATTGAATTTACCTTTAAGAAACGCCATCGTTTTAAATGGTCTAAAACAAAAAACACTTGTGAGGTATATTGGGCAACTATTAATGTCGATTTAGACTTAGCGAATAACGATAGGTCTGAAGTTTATATTTCTGATATAAAATACGACGGCGTTGAAAAGAAAGATTACATCCAAAAAGCAGTAGATCTTTTCAATAATGATTCCTTTTGGTTGGTAGCTCCATACAAAGTATTTGATCCCGGTGTAGAACGTAGACTTGTAAACACAGAAGATAATAATGAAGCCCTGTTAGTAACCTATATTAATGGTGGTTCAACGCCTGGAGATTCATACTTATGGCATTTTGATGCTAATGGAAAACCAAAGAGCTATCAAATGTGGGTGGACATCCTACCAATTAATGGATTAGAAGCATCTTGGAGTGATTGGGTTACGACAAACACGGGAGCTGAATTACCAACGTTTCATAAGTTGTTGGTTTTTGGGTTGGAGATTGAGGGTGTTAAGACAACAAAATGACAATAATTAAACCAGAACACCTAGTATAAGAATATAAAAAAGAATTGATAATAAGGAATGGTTTTGATAGAGCTCGTGGTGCGCCTACCAGTTTTATTGACTTTTCGATATATAGTATAAAAGATTTGTTAATTCAAGATTTGAAAGCTCACATCATTAGTGGATAAAAATCCAAATATTTTGGAGATACTATTCAAAAAAATCCTGATAATTCTGTGTTTTCAGATAGAGATAATGACTCGATACAGCATAGTTTACGTGGAGCTTTAAAAAAAGATTATAAAGAAAGTTATGAAATATTAATGAGAATCTGAAGATAGTGGGTATATGAAAATTCAAAAGACACATACTACTCTCACAATGTCTGCCTCCAGAATGATTGATGACGAAATGACCAGAACAAAAATCATTACTTTTGAAGATTCTTCTTTTCCCCCTTATCTGGACACAAATAAATAAGCAGTGTGTAAATGATTAACTACTCTTTTGTCCAACAAACTGTTGCGACTTCATTTTAAACAACACATTAAAACTTGTTAAACTTCCATAACTACGAGTAATGTATTGCTGCAAATCTATTTTCTCCTGTTCGTCAAGGTTTTTACTTGCATTGATTTTTTGTTCCATAACACGTAATCGATCTCTTACCATAGTAATTTTATGGAAAAAACTATCTATTGTTAATTCCTTGCCTCGTAAATTGGTATCTCCAGGTTCCATGATGAGTTTTCCACCTTTCCATTTATCTGAAATGTTGACCACCTCACTAACATCACTCCACTTTTTTAAAATATGAACAAGGCTGCTCTCTACATCTGCAAAACTAATTGTGTCTACGTCATCTTCGCAAGCTTCAATAACTTCAAAATCGCTATCAATTTCAATAGTTTCTAATCCGTTGTCCATAAAGGTGACCCAATAATCTTTTGAGGTGACGTTTGTGACGACGCCTTTTCCAAATTCATTGTGGTTAATTCTTGACCCTATTCCTAATATATTCATGGTTTTTATTGTTTATTCTGATACACTAATTTAAATATTAAAATAGAAATGGAGTCGTGATAGACTGCTTATTATTTATGGTTTATTATTTTAAAAATAGTACTAACCTTTTAACCGTTAATTATTTGTAAAAACCACTGTTCTTGTCCTCTTTTTTGAATAAATTTATGATATTAATACTTAAATTAATTTTAATTATGAAAAAGCTATTTTTTACATTACTATTTTTAGGATTGTGCATTAGTATGAATGCACAAGATCAACCAAAAATTGGAGATATATTAGAGATAAATGAACCTTATGGTCAACAATATCAATATGTAAAACTGCCAAAACTTAATATTTTGAAGAAGCGGGGGGTTGTTAACAACTACAAAAGTGTCTATGGAAATAAGGTTGTCGTAGAAGACATTAAAACTAAAAAAAATGGCACTACGTATGTGACTCTTAAAAAAGAAGACGGATCCAAATTTTTCGGTTTTTTAAGTACTGTAAAAGCTAGTTATGAAAACTCTATTGATTCAGGAGAGTTATCTATTTCAAAATAATACCTAGACATCCATTTATAACATGGATAAACTATTACTCCCACACTGAACCTGTACGTTAAATTAGCAACTAAATCTGTACCTTTGCACTTTTGATATTAAAACACACATTCCAATACATTTATGACCAAATTTGACGATGCAATTGAGGTGCAAGGTGCCAGAGTTCACAACCTAAAAAATATTGATGTTACTATTCCTAGAGAAAAACTTGTAGTGATTACAGGTTTATCTGGTAGTGGAAAATCATCACTAGCATTTGATACAATTTATGCGGAAGGTCAACGACGTTATATTGAAACATTTTCAGCGTATGCTAGACAGTTTCTTGGGGGTTTAGAACGTCCTGATGTTGATAAAATAGACGGATTATCTCCGGTCATCGCTATTGAACAAAAAACAACGAGTAAATCACCAAGATCTACGGTTGGAACTATTACCGAAATTTATGATTTCTTGAGGTTACTATACGCTCGCGCTAGTGATGCTTACAGTTATAATACTGGTGAGAAAATGGTGAGTTATAATGATAATCAAATTCAAGAATTAATTAAAGAAAGCTACAAAGGAAAGAAAATAAATATCCTCTCCCCTGTCGTGCGTTCTCGTAAAGGTCATTATCGCGAATTATTTGAACAAATCGCTAAGCAAGGCTTCGTAAAAGTAAGAGCAGATGGAGAAATAAAAGATTTAGTTAAAGGCATGAAACTGGATCGTTACAAAATGCATGATATTGAAATTGTAATCGATAGATTAAAAATTGACGATACAGATGATAATGACAAACGTTTATCTGAAACTATAAATACAGCAATGTATCATGGTGATGACGTCCTTATAGTTATAGATCATGACACGAACGAAGCACGTTATTTTAGTCGGAATTTAATGTGTCCATCCTCTGGTATTTCTTATCCAAATCCAGAACCGAATAACTTTTCGTTTAACTCGCCGAAAGGCGCTTGTCAAACGTGTAACGGTATTGGGACTTTGTATCAAGTGAATGAAAACAAGATTGTACCTGATGACTCATTATCTATAAAAGCTGGTGCATTAGCACCTCATGGACCACAAAAAAATAGCTGGATTTTCAAACAGTTTGAAACGATAGCACAACGCTTTGATTTTAGTTTGAGTGATCCTTTTAAAAGTATTCCTACAGAAGCTAAACAAATGATATTCTATGGTGGGAGCGACAAGTTTTCCGTAGAAAGTAAAACTTTAGGCGTTACCAGAGACTACAATATCGATTTCGAAGGTGTTGCTAATTTTATTGAAAGTCAATATAAAAACGCAGAAACAACGTCACTGAAACGCTGGGCAAAAGAGTATATGGACAAGATTGAATGTCCCACTTGTGAAGGATCCCGTTTGAGAAAAGAATCGTTATATTTTAAAGTCAATGGTTTAAACATTGCTGAATTAGCAAATAAAGATATCATTGATCTTGCCGATTGGTTTGAAACTTTAAATAGCCATTTAAGTAAAACACAATTACAAATTGGTGAAGAAGTCATCAAAGAAATTAGAGTGAGGATTAAATTTTTATTGGACGTTGGTTTAGATTACTTGTCCTTAAATCGAGGTTCAAAATCCCTATCTGGTGGAGAAGCGCAACGTATTAGGTTAGCAACACAAATTGGCTCTCAGTTAGTTGGTGTACTCTATATTTTAGATGAACCGAGTATTGGTTTACACCAGCGTGACAATGAGAAACTCATTAATTCACTAGAGTCTCTTCGTGATATTGGCAATTCTGTGATTGTTGTAGAACACGATAAAGATATGATACAACGTGCCGATTATGTCATTGATATTGGTCCGAGAGCGGGGAAATATGGTGGAGAAATTATTAGTATTGGTACTCCTGCAGAACTACTTACTCATGATACGTTGACTGCTGATTATCTTACTGGAAAGAGACAAATTCCTATTCCAGAGACCAGACGAAAAGGCAATAGCAAAAAGATTGCACTTAAAGGTTGTACTGGTAATAACTTAAAAAATGTTTCTATTGAACTTCCTTTAGGTAAAATGATAGGTGTCACGGGAGTTTCAGGTAGTGGAAAGTCAACACTCATCAACGAAACATTATACCCAATAATGAATGCCCATTATTTTAATGGTGTCAAAAAACCGATGCCATATAAAAGTATTAAAGGGCTAGAGCACTGTGATAAAGTGATCGATATTAACCAATCTCCAATTGGACGAACACCACGAAGTAATCCTGCAACTTACACCAAAACGTTTGATGAGATTAGAAGTCTCTTTGCTAAAATCCCTGAAGCACTTATTAGAGGTTATAAACCCGGTCGTTTCAGTTTTAATGTCAAAGGTGGTCGTTGTGAAACCTGCCAAGGTGGTGGTTTAAGAGTTATTGAAATGAATTTTCTTCCAGATGTTTATGTAAAATGTGAAACCTGTCAAGGGAAACGGTTTAATAGAGAAACACTAGAAATTCGGTATAAAGGGAAATCTATAAGTGATGTTTTAGATATGACCATGGACGAGGCTGTAGATTTCTTTGAACACATTCCTAAAATTCATAGAAAATTAAAAACCATTGTGGATGTAGGATTAGGATATATTACTCTTGGTCAACAAAGTACGACACTATCTGGTGGTGAAGCACAACGGATCAAACTAGCAACAGAATTAAGCAAACGAGATACAGGTAATACCTTCTATATTCTAGACGAACCCACTACTGGTTTACATTTTGAAGACATTAGAGTCTTGATGCTTGTACTTGATTCGCTAGTCGATAAAGGAAATACAGTTTTAATTATCGAACACAATCTTGATGTTGTAAAGCTATGCGATTATATTATTGATATTGGTTATGAAGGTGGTCAAGGTGGTGGTGAAGTTGTTGCTAAAGGTACTCCAGAACAGATCATAAAAGATAAAAAGAGTTACACTGCTAAATTTCTTAAAAAAGAATTAAAATAAAACACATTTCCAAAAAAAAAGTAATACATCCAGTATGAAGAGAGATGTAAATTCTATAGCTTCTGCCATCTTAGTGGTTTATAGTTTTTATGTCACTTGAAACAGGACATTAACACTAATACGTATGCAATCCACTTTACAGATTGCAATAGTAATTTGTATAACCTTATGTCAAATAAGGTTTTAAGGAACTATTTCTCAATTTAGATGACGTTGTTTAGTTCATATTTTATTAGTTATTAAAGTTATTGGAATTCTCTACAATATTATTAAAAAACGTAAATCTTTACAGGTTAAAATATATAATTCTAAAGGAAGAGCATTCCATTGATTCGGATTGCTCTTTTTTTGTTTATAAATCATCTAACTAAAACACTATTTAGTACCTATTTTTATCTCTAATTCACTTAAATTTGTGACTTTGAAACGATTATAAACATGATATACATATGAGAAAAGAACAGAACCACAAAGGTTGGAATGAGATTAAAACAAACGATTCTTGGGCGATTTTTAAAATCATGGGAGAATTTGTTAATGGTTATGAAAAACTAAGTAAAATTGGGCCTTGCGTTTCTATTTTTGGCTCTGCAAGAACAAAGCCAGATCACAAGTACTATAAATTAGCAGAAGAAATGGCTACTAAAATTGTGGACCATGGCTATGGCGTTATCACAGGAGGCGGACCAGGAATTATGGAAGCTGGAAACAAAGGAGCTCATATAGCTGGCGGAACGTCTGTAGGGTTAAATATAGATTTGCCTTTTGAACAACATAACAACCCCTATATTGATAATGATAAGAGTTTAGATTTTGATTATTTCTTCGTTCGTAAAGTTATGTTTGTAAAATACTCACAAGGATTTGTAGTCATGCCCGGAGGATTTGGAACTTTAGATGAACTTTTTGAAGCGATTACGCTGATACAAACTAACAAAATTGAAAAATTCCCTATCATCCTTTTAGGTATAGATTTTTGGGGAGGATTAATGGAGTGGATTAAAACTACTTTACTAGATGCTGGCAATATTAGTGCTAAAGACTTAGATCTAATTCATTTAGTAGATTCTACAGATGAGGTTATCGATATACTAGACGTATTCTATAAAAAGTATGACCTGAGACCAAATTTCTAAACTACATATTTAGGACTTTTTTAAACTTTTTGAATTTTGGATAAAAAATTGATTTTATGCACCTTTATTGAGCTTTTTTTAGCTTCCATAACGAAACTATAAAAGCATAAAACCTATACTTTAAACCAAAATTTAAAAATGTTAAGCCCGTTCACCAACAAAATTTCACGGTTATCCCTATGATTAAGAAATTATTTTTATTTGTTTTTGCATATTCGATTTTTATACCTTCTCTATTTGGGCAAACAGATTTCAAGCTTATGTTTTACAATGTGCTTAATTTCCCATTGGAAGACGCTGTGCCTAATAGATTAGAATCTTTAGAGTTAATTTTAGATGACTACAGACCAGATATTTTTATGGTCTGTGAACTCAATAATGAAGAAGGAGCAAATACTATTCTAAGTTCTTTACAAGCTATTAATTCAAATTATGAGCGTGCTGTATTTGAAATCAATACATCAGATGACAATATTGGTAATCAAAATGATCTTCAACAATTGATTTATTTTGATAGCACTAAGTTTTTTTTAGAGAGTCAAGCCACTGTAACGTCGATTTATAGAGATTTTAATCATTATCAGTTAAAAATAAATTCTGTAGAACAAGTGTCAACACCTATTATTATTGATTTAATTGTGTGTCACCTTAAAGCTTCTAGCGGAAGTTCAAACCAAGCCTTGAGATTAGAAATGGTTGAAGACTTAGTTATTTATTTGGATGATTTTCCATCAGATAGTAATGTCGTCCTCGCAGGAGATTTCAATGTATATACAAACTCTGAGCCTGCATTTCAAAGACTTATAGATACTGGAAATACAATTATTTTTATTGATCCGGCAGATCGTATTGGAAGCTGGCATAACAATACAAACTATGTCGATGTTATGACGCAATCCACCAGAACACAAACTGGCCTTGGAGGCGCTACAGGTGGTTTTGATGACCGCTTTGATTTTATAATGACTTCAGAAAATATGTCTACCAACCCAGAGTTATCATTTGTCGTTGGAAGTTATGACGTATATGGAAATAATGAAAATACAGTTTGTTACAACCAATCTATAAATTCTACGGATTGTGCTGGACCAGAATTCTCATTTGCTGTTCGAGATGCATTATACAATTTTAGTGATCATTTACCCGTTACGTTAGAATTACGAACTAATCAATCATTAGGAACTACAGAAATTAACGCACTACAAATGCTCACGATTTTAGGATCAAATGTTATTGATAATGTATTAAAAATTAGAGCAAATGCACGTTTACAAAACAATCTAGAACTTCTCATTTTTAATAGTCTGGGTCAGGTAGTAAAAACTGTTGTCATAAATAATACGTTAATATATTTAGATGCATCACAAATGAGCAATGGCATCTATTACATTACAAGTTCAAAATTTCAGTTTAAACCCTTAAAATTTGTAGTTACCCATTGAGAATAAATTCTGTTTTATATATTACTTTCATCTTTTGGAACTTCGTCGCTATAGGTCAAGATAAAATCGACCTTGCAGCATCAATTGACGTTGTGACTAAAACAATAAAAATAAATGAGCGTATCGTATATCAAAATCAAAGTAATGATACCTTATCTACTATTTATCTCAATGATTGGAATAATTCTTATTCTACAAAAAAAACCCCATTAGCAAAACGATTTACAGAAGAATTTAATGACAAGTTTCATTTTGCAAAAAGCGAACAACGTGGTTACACTATCATTACTAACATTAAAGATAAATTAGGTACCTCGTTAACCTATGAAAACTTAAAAGAATTTCCTGATGTCGTTAAAGTAGAACTTCAAACCCCTTTATTACCAAATCAATCTTACGACATTACTTTAGCTTATGATGTGGTTTTACCTGATGATAATTTTACCGGTTATGGAATCAGTCCTGCAAAGGATTTCAATTTAAAATATTGGTACATCACTCCTACCGTTTATAATGGCGAATGGCAATATTACAGCAATAAAAATTTAGATGACTTGTATATCTCAAAAGCAGATATGACGATTCAAATCGAATTCCCTCTCAATTACCAACTTATAAGCGAGCTTAATACAATAGATATTAAACAATATAAAGATAAGCAAACATTTTTTTTATACGGAAAAGATCGTGTTAACACCCATTTGATAATATCGCGATTTTCAGAATTTAAATTTGTTCAAACCGATGATTTCACTATTTATTCAGACTTATCTAGCAAAGGAATACCTGCGGAAGAAAAAGCAATAATTACAGATAAAATCACACGTTTTATAACAGACAACCTTGGAGAATACCCACACGAACGTCTCTTAATAACTAATAATGATTACAAGAAAGATCCTTTATATGGACTAAATCAGTTACCAGATTTTATTCGTCCATTTTCAGATAATTTTCAGTACGAGTTAAAACTTCTAAAAACAGTACTCAACAATTATTTAGAAAACACATTATTAATTAATCCTCGAAAAGATTATTGGTTAAGGGACGGGATTCAAATCTATTTCTTAATGAAATATGTTGAAACCTATTATCCAGACACCAAACTATTAGGAACTTTAGCTGATTTTTGGGGGATTCGTTCTTTTCATGCTGCAGATTTAGCCTACAATGATCATTTCGTGCTGTTTTTTATGCAAATGGCAAGAAATAATCTCGACCAACCGTTAACAACATCAAAAGATTCGTTATTAAAATTTAATGCCAATATCGCTGGAAAATATAAAGCAGGAATTGGCTTACGTTATTTAGATGACTTTGTAAACTCTAATGTGGTTGAGCATACAATTTCAGATTATTTAAAAAAGCACAAACTACAAATTACGAGTTCAACAGATTTTGAAGACCTTATTAAATCCAAAACTTCAAAAGATATCAATTGGTTTTTTACAGATTATATAGATTCAAGAAAAAAGATAGATTTTAAAATCAATAAAATTGAGAAATTTGATGACTCTATACAATTTACAATTAGAAATAAGCGAAATAACAGTATGCCTATTTCATTATTTACACTCAGTAAAGATTCTGTTGTTTCTAAATCTTGGTTTGAAAATATTGGAAAAGAAAAACGCATAACTATTCCCAGAGACAGTGTCGACAAACTGGCCTTAAACTATTATAACACTATCCCAGAATTTAATTTAAGAGATAATTATAAGTCAATGAAAGGTTTCTTATTTAATAATAAACCTTTCCAGTTTAAGCTGTTTAAAGATATTGAAGACCCTTATTACAATCAAATCTTCCTCATGCCTTTAGTCGAGTTTAATAATATTTATGATGGACTTACATTAGGAGCTAAATTTTACAATAAAACTGTTTTAAGAAAGCGTTTAAATTATAAATTTTCACCACAATACGCTACTAAATCAAAGTCATTAACTGGAGGTGGTTCAGTTTTTCACACACATCTTATTGAGGATATGAACCTCTATAATGTGACCTATGGCATGGGAGCTAAATATAACTCCTTCGCTGAAGATTCTTTCGTAACTGTTTTTACGCCTAGTGTTTCCTTATATTTTAGAGATAATGATGACTTTAGATCTGATAAATCAAAATTTTTAAATTTACGCTTTCTTGATATCTCTAGAGAAGTAGGACAAAATGCCATCATAGAGGATTTACTAGAACCAGATTATAGTGTGTTAAATTTAAGGTATGTAAACTCCAACCCAGGTCTGGTAAACTTTTATAAGTGGTATTATGATATTCAATTTGCTGAGAAATTTGGAAAGATTGCTTTAAATTACGAATACAGAAAACTATCTCAGAGCAATAGACAATTTAATCTGCGTTTATTCGCAGGAATGTTCTTATACAATAACACAAACCCAAATTCAGATTATTTTAGCTTTGCCTTAGACAGACCTACAGATTATTTATTTGATTACAACTATTTAGGTCGCTCTGAAGCTTCCGGTATTTTTAGTCAACAAATTATTATTGCCGAAGGAGGTTTTAAATCTAGATTAGAAACACCTTTTGCTAATCAATGGATGACCACTGCTAATGTAAGTACTACAATTTGGAAATATATCGAAGCCTATGGCGATATTGGGATCGTAAAAAACAAAGGACTCAATCCTGTATTTGCATATGACTCTGGAATAAAACTAGATCTTGTTACCGATTATTTCGAATTGTACTTTCCCATATATTCAAATCTAGGTTGGGAAATCGGTCAGCCTGGCTATGATCAAAGAATTAGAATTAAATTCACATTAGACCCTCAAGCCTTATTAGGACTTTTTCGAAGAAAATGGTATTAATACATTCTTAATAAAAAGGATAAATATTAAGAGATTTTAACAATTATTCTTGAATTTAGTGTATTTTTTATGATATTCTCAGTATTATAACAATATTCAACATTGTGACATTAGCAAATTTTAGCTAAATTTGCATTAAATAATAGACAGCTATGACAACGATGACCAAAGCCACTTCTGACATGACTTTTCAAGATTTCAAAGATGAAATATTGGATGATTTCAAAACTGCTATGACAAGTAGGGAGTGTAGTCTTCTAGGTCGTAGAGAAGTCCTTACAGGAAAGGCTAAGTTTGGAATCTTTGGTGATGGTAAAGAAATCCCTCAACTCGCTTGGGCAAAAGTATTCAAGAATGGCGATTTTAGATCAGGATACTATCGTGATCAAACCCTAATGATGTCTATAGGCGAACTCTCCATACAACAGTTTTTCGCTGGACTATATGGACATACATCAATAGACGCAGATCCAATGAGTGCTGGACGTCAAATGGGTGGACATTTTGGAACCCATAGCCTAGATGAAAATGGAGACTGGAAAAATCTCATAGAACAAAAAAATTCGAGTGCAGACATCTCTCCTACTGCTGGTCAAATGCCAAGGCTTTTAGGACTGGCCCAAGCCTCAAAAATTTACAGAAATGTAGAGGGTATTGATACCACAAAATTCTCTGTGAAAGGTAATGAAATTGCCTGGGGAACAATTGGTAATGCAAGTACTAGCGAAGGTTTGTTTTTTGAAACAATAAATGCTGCTGGTGTACTTCAAGTACCTATGGTCATTAGTGTTTGGGATGATGATTATGGTATATCTGTTCATGCAAAGCACCAAACGACAAAGGAGAACATTTCAGAAATATTAAAAGGTTTTCAAAGAGATAAGGATAACAAAGGTTATGAGATTTTAAAAGTTAAAGGTTGGGATTATACAGCATTAATTGAGACCTACCAAAAAGCAGAGCGCATTGCTCGCGAAGAACATGTACCTGTTATAATTCATGTCACAGAGTTGACTCAGCCGCAGGGTCACTCAACATCTGGTAGTCATGAACGTTATAAAAGTAAAGAGCGTTTAGATTGGGAAAAAGAATACGATTGTCTTTCTCAAATGAAGCTTTGGATTATTGACAATAACATAGCTACAGAAGAAGAGCTAGACAACATTCATAAAAATATTAAAAAAGACGTAAGTAATGGTAAAAAAGCGGCTTGGGATGCCTTTTTAAAACCTATTCTCGAAGAGAAAGCAGAAGCTATTGAACTAATTACTTCTGTAGCACAAAAGAGTTCTAATCGCGTTTTTATTACAAAAGTCATCGATGATTTAAAAAATATTCAAGAACCAGGAAGAAAAGATGTCCTTTCTGCATGCAGAAAAATATTAAGATACCTCGTTGGTGAAGATTCTACCGAAAAGACAGCACTTCAAAATTGGATCAAATCTTATTTCAATGAGGTGCAACCTAAATACAGCTCACACTTGTATAGTGAATCGAAATGGTCGACACTGCATGCTAAAGAAGTAAAACCAACTTATGACGACAATGCAGAACTAGTAGACGCAAGATTAATTATAAGAGACAACTTTGATTCTATATTTGGTAATTATCCAGACGCTTTAATTTTTGGAGAAGACTCTGGAAACATTGGTGATGTAAATCAAGGATTAGAAGGCCTTCAAGAAAAGTATGGAGAACTTCGTGTTGCAGATGTCGGTATTAGAGAGGCTACAATTCTAGGTCAAGGTATCGGTATGGCAATGCGTGGATTAAGACCAATTGCCGAGATTCAATATTTAGATTATATACTCTATGCCTTGCAAATCATGAGTGATGATTTAGCAACACTTCAATATAGAACACAAGGAAAGCAAAAAGCACCTTTAATTATTAGAACGCGAGGTCATAGGCTAGAAGGCATTTGGCATTCTGGATCCCAATTAGGAGGTATCATAAACTTAATTAGAGGAATTCATGTGCTCGTGCCAAGAAACATGACTAAAGCTGCAGGATTTTACAATACGCTTTTAGACTGTGATGAACCTGCTCTGATCATAGAATGTTTGAACGGTTACCGTTTAAAAGAAAAAATGCCAAATAATATTGGCAAATTTAAAACGCCACTTGGTGTTATAGAAACAGTTAAAGAAGGAAGTGATATTACTCTAGTATCTTACGGTTCTACGCTGCGAATAATTGAACAAACAGCTAAAGAGTTACTAGAAGTTGGAATTGATGCAGAAGTTATAGATGTACAATCATTATTACCTTTTGATCTTAACCATGATATTGTAAAAAGTGTCTCAAAAACGAACCGTTTGATGGTCATTGACGAAGATGTTCCTGGAGGCGCATCTGCTTATATTTTAAATGAAATATTAAATACTCAAAACGGTTATCAGCATTTAGACAGCCAGCCAAAAACCTTAACTGCAAAACCACATCGTCCTGCTTATGGAACAGATGGTGATTACTTCTCAAAACCATCTTCTGAAGATATTTTTGAAGCTGTTTACGAAGTGATGCATGAAGCGAGTCCTAGTGATTTTCCAAGATTGAGATAAATTTTCTTATTTTAAATATTAAAAAAACCTTCCTAAAACGGAAGGTTTTTTGTTTAAAACATCTCCTAAACTGACATATATTATAAATGTATGTATTCTATATTTCTTAATTTTAGTCAGTACATCTCAACTGTAATTATGTGATTATAGAAGAGGTTATTAATTCACTTAAGACCAATACAAATCTTTTAAACTATTTAAACTCTCATAAAGATGCTAATCCAAGTTATCAATCGGTTATTGATACATACGATTTAGAACAGGAACTGTTACTATTACAAGCCAAACTTGTGGACTTTCAACGTTGGGTTTAAAAGAGAATAAAAAAATAGCCATCATTTTTGAAAGAAGAGATGCCTCTGATAAAGGTAGCACTATAAAGTGCTTTAAAGAATACTTCAATCCAAGAGCCGTGTGCATTGTTGCTTTAAATCAAGCTACCAAGGTTAAAAAAACTTATGGTATTTCAATAGATATATTAAGGAACTTCGCTATGCTGGTCAGATCATTTTCTTTGATAGAAGTTGAAATAACAGAGCAATTGTAGAGCCAATAAGTAACTTTTGTACCCAAAAATATTATGAATTTTTCATGAGTCAAATAAACGAATTCGAAAAGATGTTTCAAGAATCAGGAATACATCTCATTAAACTTTACTTTTCTATGACAAAAACAGAGCAATAAAGACATTATAAATCCCCCTATTAAGAAATGGAAATACAGTAATATTGACAAAAAAGCTTTGGTGCTTTGGAAAGAATACACAAAGTATAAAGAGGCAATATTTGAAAACGCACAAGAACATGCACCATGGAAGATTATTAAAGCTAATAGAAAAACGAATGCAAGCATAAACGCTATTGAATATATTCTAAAAAAAGCACCTTATGAAGTAAAAGACAAAGAAACCATTCGTCATAAATCATTGCGTTCTATTATTAATGAATAATTTTGTAGTAGATACAACTACTATTATCAGTATTGAGACTACAGTTATTGTGCAAAATAAACACTGTATCTGTACTATTTATTTTCTTATATGACAATAGCAATCTCGATTTAAAGTAGACATATAATGACTTAACTTTGAATCACCAATAACAATCTATCACACTATGGAAGATTTTTTTATCTTTATAGCAAATCACAACAAACTATGCTTTCAAAACTAGATAAAGAACAACTAAGAGGTACTATTTTTAGACACTTAGATGGTATTGCGACGGCTACTTCAGCCTATGCTTTATACAAGAAAGGCATTTTAGATTACCTTGTAGAACACAAGACTGTACCTCTAGAAACGTTGACAAAAACATTCAACGCTAATGAAGGTTATCTCAATGTCGCTTTACGTGTACTCTGTTCTCAAGGTTGGTTGATACAAAATCTAGATCATAAAACAAATCAAATTTCTTATACACTTAATGAGGTAAGCGCTAGGGCTTTTAAATTAGTTCCGTTGTACGAGCAATGTGTCAATTTACTCAAGTATTCTGTGCGCTTTCCAGAGGACCCTATTGGCCCAGATGCATTTAGTGCTTTAGAAAAAGTATTTATATCCTATGAACAGAAATTTGGTTTGGATGTTTCCAATGAAAACACTGTAGAACACCAAATTCTAAAACATATTGAAGGTGTTATTGTTGCACCAATTATTGTGCTTTTAGGAGTTAACGGTTTATTTCATAAGTATTTTATGGAGGCCTCATTTACTGCAGAAGAGTATCACAAAGATCCTGAGAGTTTCAAAAAAATATTGAATTTCTTTGCACATTTAGGATGGTTCAAGAAAAAGAAAAACACCTATCAATTCACAGACGAAGGTCTGTTTTTCGCCAAACGGGCTAGTGCTTACGGTGTCACCGTTTCATACTTGCCAACTTTTGTACATTTGGATGATTTAATCTTCGGAAATGCAAAAATCCTGAAAACCGCGTCACCAGAAGACACAGAGAAACACGTACATCGTGAAATGAATGTTTGGGGAAGTGGTGGTGCGCACTCTACCTATTTTAAGGTTATCGATCAAGTGATCATCAAACTATTTAATAAGCCTATCGACGAACAACCCAAAGGTATTTTGGATATGGGTTGTGGTAATGGTGCTTTTATTCAGCATATATTTGATGTGATAGAATATCAAACACTTCGTGGTAAAATGCTTGATGAGCATCCTTTATTGTTGGTTGGAGCAGATTTTAATCAAGCAGCACTAAAGGTCACGAGAGCTAATTTAATCAAAGCAGATATTTGGGCAAAAGTGATTTGGGGAGACATTGGCAGACCAGATATTCTAGCCAAAGATTTAAAAGAAGATTATAATATAGAACTAGGCGATTTACTTAATGTACGCACATTTTTAGATCACAATCGCATTTGGGAAGCACCAAAAACCAAAACACAAAGAACTAGTAAATCAACTGGAGCTTACGCAAGTTTAGGCAAACGATTATCAAACAATGTCGTAGAAGACTCTTTATTAGAGCATCTCACAAAATGGAAGCCTTATGTAGAACGTTTTGGTTTATTAATGATAGAATTGCATACGGTAAAACCAAATCTCGTCGCTCAAAACATTGGTAAAACAGCAGCTACAGCTTATGATGCAACACATGGATACAGTGACCAATATATATTAGAAGTGGATGTGTTTAATGCCCTAGCTAGAGAAGCAGGCTTGCATCCAGATGAGCACTATTTTTCTAAATTTCCAAATAACGAAATGGCAACCGTAAGTGTCAACCTATTAAAAGGCAACTAATTTAATTATAATATGAAAAAAAACTTTATTGACTTAGCGCTATTCGTACTGCGATTGGGATTTGGCGGACTTATGCTAACTCACGGCATTCCTAAAATAGAAAAACTATCAAATGCAGCTGAATTCCCAGACCCAATAGGTATCGGTGGATTACCATCGTTAATTTTATGTCTCATTGGAGAGGTCTTAGCTCCTATTTTAATTATTGTAGGCTTTAAAACAAAATGGGCGGCATTACCAGCTGCAATTACAATGTTTGTCGCTGCTTTTGTGATTCATGCAAAAGATGATTTAGGCACCAAAGAACATGCCTTATTATACCTTATCGCATTTGCTGTCATATTTTTAGCTGGTGCTGGAAAACTCTCTATTGACGGTATGAAAAAATAGTTTTTATTTGCAAAAGAGCCTTATATAAATTATCATTTATGAGTAATGCAAAATAGAGAATGGCTTTACTTTATATTCTGAAATGTACCTCACTTGTTCAAAAAGTCTATTAAAATTTTATTTAATTCTTCTTTGTGCGTGACGTTCAGACCGTGAGGAGCACCCTTAATAACTTCTAAAGTGTTATCCTTGATTACTTTTGCTGCTTGCTTTGCAGAAGTTTGAATTGGCACTGTATTATCGGCATCTCCATGAACAATTAATGTTGGAACGTTTACATTTTTAAGTTCTAGTCTAAAATCTGTATGCATCCAAGCTTTTGCTGTTTCTATGGTTGCTCTTGGTGACGCATGCGAGGCAATACTAAAATCATAATCCAACTGCGCTTGACTTACCTTATCTTTATTATTATCATAATTATAAAAGCCTTTTGAGAATTCTTTTAAGAAACCAACGCGATCATTTTCTAGTGCATCTTTGATTCCGCTTAAATTTTCTTCTGGAATACCGTTTGGATTATCTTCTTTTTTCTTGACCAAAGGAATTATACTACTAATTAAAGCTGCCTTTGCAATATTCTCATTTCCGAAGTCCGTAAAATACCGAATAACTTCTCCTCCTCCCATTGAAAACCCTACTAGGATTACATCTTTGAGCTCTAACTGCTTCACTAATTGATTAAGGTCATCCGTAAGAGATGAATAATCATAATTATTCCAAGGTGATGATGACATCCCAAATCCACGTCTATCATAAGAAATACATCTGTAACCCGCTTCTACGATTTTCCAAACTTGGTGCTCCCAAGATTTACTACTTAGAGGCCAACCATGAATTAATATGACGGGTTGACCAGTTCCATAATCTTCATAAAAAACATCTACTGTTTCTTCTTGTGTTTTATTTGTTATAAATGGCATAAAAGTTTAATTTTAAATTCATTTTTAAGATACCTTTATTTCAAGGTAAGCATTGACGGATTTAAATAAATGATTGACTCAAACAAAATACTTTAATACATTCATGAAAGCAGTTTCAGTAGTTACTATAAGAAAAGAACTCAAACACAAATCAAACGAAGAATTAGCAGAGCTCTGTTTGCGTCTCTCCCGTTTTAAAAAAGAAAACAAGGAGCTACTCACCTATTTATTATTTGAAGCAGATAGTGAAGAAGGTTATATAGAAACAGTAAAGACCGAAATTGATGAGCAGTTTGCAAGTATGAATACCAATAGTTATTTCTATATTAAAAAAAGTGTTCGTAAAATTCTACGGAATACTAAAAAGTACATTCGCTATTCTCTCAATAAAGAGACAGAAGTTGAACTACTCCTTTATTTTTGTAAAAAGCTAAAAGCCATGTCACCGCCTATACATCGCAATACAACATTAACCAATTTGTATGATCGCAATATGGAAGCTATTACAAAGAAGATACTCAGCCTACATGAAGATTTGCAGTATGACTATAATCAACTATTAAGTGCTCTTTAGAAAATAAATACCTCTTAAATTTCAGGAACTCTATTAAGGTTGGTTTTCTTTTACTAACTTCGTTACAGCCAACGCAACTAACCCTGCATAAACACATCTAGAAAAATTTGTCGATATGACTAAAAAAGATAAAATAGTGTCATTCCTGTTTGATAAACTACTCTCAGAGGGTACTCGTGAAAAAACAGAAAAAATCATTCTCAAAGTAGCAATATTTAGTTTTTTTATCCATTTAGCGCTAATCTATTTTTTGAAATTTGATATTATAGATTTTCCATCAAACTCAGACCTTTTAAAGAATCCTATATCAGCTGTATATACCCCTTTTTCTTTTATTCTTATTTATGAGGTTTATCTCTTAATTTACTATCTACCTAAGTCATTTACCACTTATATAACCAAACAGTATCAGATTATAACACTTATTATTATACGTAAGTTATTTAAAGATTTATCGGCTTTAGAACTTACAGCAGATTGGTTTGAAATAAAAGGAGACCTTCAATTTACTTATGATTTAGTGGCTTCTCTTTTACTCTTTTATTTAATATTTCTATTTCAAAAACAGGGAAAACGAAAAGTAGCACAGGACACAAAAATTAAACCTATTATTGAAAGATTTGTGGAGAGAAAAAAATTAATTGCTGTTATTTTGGTGCCATTGTTTTTCGCTATCGCGTTATATACACTTATCGATTGGTCTACAGGAATTTCTGTGAATTCTAGCACATTACCGTCATTTGAAAGTATTAACAATCTATTCTTTGATCAATTCTTTACGGTACTAATTTTGGTAGATGTTGTCCTGCTTTTAATTTCCTTCTTTTCTACAGATCAGTTTCATAAGATCATTAGAAACTCTGGATTTGTAATTTCAACAATTTTAATTCGAATGTCATTTGGAGTAAGCGGGTTAATTAGTACTATATTAATTGTCGTAGCTGTTCTTTTTGGATTAGCAATAATAGTGATCCATAACAAATACGAAAACGACGCTTTAACTAACTAGTATTTTTACTCGTTATTATTTCTAGGTATACTCAAAAATCTATGGGTTTTTCTCTGGTTCGTATTTGTTTACTAAATCAATTGCTTAAAAACGCAACTACCCATACACGACGTGCCGTTATTAACAATGACCAGTTCTAAAATAAGATTTTATGATTTTGTACAGTTACCTACTAACCGATAAAGAAATTAACCTCACCGCATACCATTCAAGTTAAAAAATTTTGTCCAATTATAGTATTAGTAAATACTCTATAACTTTAGATTTAGTTCGTTGGTTTAATTTTCATTCATACCATTGGTATAAAAAATGTTACCAAAGGAGAACGAGAACTCCCTACTTGTTTTAGAAATAGGCTTAGAAATAATATCTCTGAAATTTTAATGCCGAAAAATGTAGTCTCTTCTACTTTTTTGATTTCACAAGGATAACATGCCAAGACATACTTAAACTTAACCCGATACAAATAAAAAAGAATTTATAAATGAGAGGTCCTTATGAAAACAATATTATTGTTATAGTTAAGTCCATTGCAATATTTAATAGTTTTAAAGAAGAGGATCTTTTAATAAAACTCTTAAAAGAGTATGACTATTATTAACAAGATATCTCTTGATTTTAAGATAGTATTAATAAAATTTCAGTTTTAAACCTGTACCATGTCGATTAATAATTAAAACAATTATATATGAGTACAACATATTTGATAACCAAGTCAAGAGGAATAACCAAGACAGTAGCTGAATTCTCCAAACAGGAGGGTCAAAGCAACAAGGAGTTCCGTGATTTTATTAAAGAACAAGTAGTGGAACACAGAGAAGAGGGTATGGACGTATTCAAGTCTCCAAGACCAGGAGACGATCGAAATAGTAAATAACTTTCTATACAGACTGTAAAAAAGAAGTAAATTACAAAAAATAAAAAGGCTATTTAGATGATCTAAATAGCCTTTTACCGTAAATAGCCTTATAGAAACTTATGCAAAAAATTACAGTTAAAATTAATACCGCCAAAACTATTTCTTAAGAAAAAAGTCGGGCTGATTTTTTTACTCCGAAAATTATCGAAGCTTTGCAACAGTTAGACTCTTATATTATCCCAATAGAAGCGCACTTATAATGACGAAAACATATAAAAAGCGGAAATCTTGTATAACAAGGTCTATGATTCATATCAAATACTAACCCCCTAAAGGATTCTAAAGCTTTTTTAGAATGGGTAAATCAATATAGAAAACCAGTTTTTAAAGTTAGGTCATTAAAAACAAGTGATAATTGGGTTGATTTATTAGACGGCAATGTTCTGAGAATAAATGGAAATCTAAAATTGAATGGAAAACAAAAAAATATTTGTGGTAATAAGAGGTATGGATATCTAAGAAAATATTCTAACCAAAAGCTCTTTAAGCAAATCTCCTTGAGGTACAGCATTAGAATTAACCCCTTTACTTCTTACATCAAATTCACGCAAGATCGAAATAACTTGACTTACTTTTCGCATAGGGAAATTATGAGCAGCAGCCACATATTCATTTACGAAATAAGGATTAATCTTTAACGCCGAAGCAACGCTTCTGGGGCTTTTATCATTTAAACCGTGATAATGCAAAAGTTGAGAAAAGAAACCAAACAAAAGCGACACTGTTAACACCATCGGGTTATCCTTTGGATTGTCTGCAAAATATTTAACAATCTTAAACGCTTTTAACGTATCACCTGCTCCAACAGCTTTTCGTAATTCAAAATTATTGTAATCTTTACTAATCCCAATATGCTGCTCAATATGTTCTGCAGAAATTTGGATGCCTTCAGGTAATACGATTTTAAGTTTTTCTAGTTCATTATTAATTTTACTTAAGTCTGTACCTAAGAACTCAACAAGCATTTGAGACGCTTTTGGAGATATTGTATAATTTTTACCAGACAATACACGACGAATCCAGTCTGAAACTTGATTTTCATACAATTTCTTACTTTCAAATACGACTCCGTCATTCTTCTTGATTGCTTTGTAAAGCGCCTTACGTTTGTCTATCTTTTTATACTTATAATTCATCACCAAAACCGTTGAAGGTTGCGGATTACTTATGTAAGAAGTCAATTGTTCAATCGTTCGAGATAGATCTTGAGCTTCTTTTACAATCACCACTTGACGCTCTGCCATCATAGGATAACGCTTAGCATGGCCCACAATATCCTCTATGGTAACATCTCTACCATACAACACCATTTGATTAAAGCCTTTTTCTTCTTCGGCAAGGATGTTTTTTTCAATATAATTTGAAATAGCATCTATATAATAAGGCTCTTCTCCCATTAAAAAATAAATGGGCTTGAGATTACCATTCTTTATATCTGCTACGATTTGTTTTACGTCGTCCAATTTTAAAAAATTCCAAATTAAAAATTCCAAATCCCAAAAAACGAATTGCTTTTTGGTTTTCAGGTGTAGTAGAGTAACTTTGAGGAAAATCTGAATTAATCTTGATGCAAGAATTAAATTTCCCTAAGTTCGAATTCCGTTTCAAAAGTAACGAAAATAAAGTTTCTATTTTTGATGAGATTCGTAAAAAATTCATCATTCTACAACCTGAAGAATGGGTGCGTCAACACTGCGTTCAGTATTTGATTCAGCATAAAAATTATCCAAAATCATTAATCAATGTAGAGAAAGAGCTTAAGGTAAACGGATTATCGAAACGTTACGATATCGTCGTTTTCAATTCTGATGGAAGCATACATCTTGTCGTAGAATGTAAATCACACAAAATAAAAATTGACCAAACAACCTTTGATCAAATTGCACGTTACAACTTAGCGCTCAATGCCAATTATTTAATGGTTACTAACGGAATTAATCATTATTATTGTATCATGGATTTTAAAGAAGAGCGTTATGAGTTTTTAAAGGATATTCCTTCGCACATTAATACAAAGTATTAGATTGAAAATTGCTATCGTCATACTAAACTGGAACGGAAAACAATTGTTAGAGCGGTTTTTACCATCTGTCATACAATATTCTGAAGGTGCAGATATTTATGTTGCAGACAATGCGTCTACTGACGATTCTATAGATTTTGTGACTAGCCAATTTCCAACGATAAAAATCATTAAAAACAGAACAAATGGCGGCTATGCTAAAGGGTACAACGATGCACTAAAACATGTTCAAGGCGATGTGTATTGTTTGCTAAATAGTGATATTGAAGTCACTCCAAACTGGCTAACTCCTATTATTTCAGAATTTGAAACTAATTCCGAAACTTCTATCATTCAACCAAAAATTTTAGACTATAAAAACAAATCTTATTTTGAATATGCTGGTGCAGGAGGCGGATTCATAGACAAATATGGTTACGCATACTGTAGAGGTCGCATTTTTGATACCGTAGAAAAAGATAACGGTCAATATAATGATACGACTCCTATTTTCTGGGCTTCTGGTGCTTGTTTTTTTATTAAAAAATCAACTTTTGAAGCACTCCATGGTTTTGATGAAAACTATTTTGCCCACTTTGAAGAAATTGATTTATGTTGGCGAGCTTTCAATGCTAACTTTATTACTAAATATGTTGGTGCATCAACAGTTTATCATGTTGGAGGTGCCACATTAAATGTGGCAAATCCTAAAAAAACTTATCTAAATTTTAGAAATAGCTTATTTACAATCACTAAAAATGTAGAGGGTTTTCTTTTCGGAATAATCTTTACCAGATTAACTCTCGATGGGATTGCAGCTTTAAAATTCTTATGTAATTTAAAAGTCAATCACTTTGTGGCTATAATAAAGGCACATATCAGTTTTTATGCGCATCTCCCAAGACTTTTAAAAGAACGCAAACAGTTTGCGAAGAAAAAAAATTATTACCCAACCACGTCTATTATATGGTCTTACTTCATAAAAAATCGAAATACGTTTTAAATATTAGTAAATGTGTTAAAATTTTAGTTAAATAGGCTAGAAGGGATTATTCTTTTCTCTAATTTTGATATGTTCCAAGAAATGAACAAATGGAAGGTTATAACTAATTTTTAAAAATAATTATGAGAAAATTAATGCTATTAAGTGTTGCTGGGATGTTGATTTTGACGTCGTGTGTGTCTAAAAAAGAATTTATGGCACTCGAAACCAAGCAAAAAGATACACAAGATTTGTTAAATTCTGCAACTGTGAAATTAAACAGCTGTTTATCTGATAATGCTGCTTCAATGGCGCGTGTAGAAATAATGAAAGATCAATTATCTGATTTACGTAAAACAAACCAAGATTTAATTGATACAAAGGGAAATCTAACAACCTTAACTCAAAAAGGTGCTGATAACTTAGAAAAGTCCTTAGAAAGTTTAAAGGAAAGAGATTTAAAAATTACAAGACTACAAGATGCTTTAACAAAAAAGGATAGTGTAACCTTAGCCATTGTTTCAAGTTTAAAGAAAGCAGTTGGAATTAGTGATCCAGATATTGAAGTAAATGTGGAAAAAGGTGTCGTATTTATATCTATTGCAGATAAGTTGTTATTCCAATCTGGAAGCTATAATGTTACAACTAGAGCTAAAGAAGTATTAGCTAAAGTAGCGAAAGTCATCAACAGCAAACCAGACTTTGAAGCTATGGTTGAATCGCATACAGATAATGTACCTTATTCTAAAGGTGTATTAGTTGATAACTGGGATTTAAGTGTAAAACGTGCAACATCTGTTGTTAGAGTTTTAGAAGAACTTCAAGTTAACCCGCAACAATTAATTGCAGCTGGTCGTAGCTCTTATGTGCCTTTAGTGGAAAATGATACTGCTAGCAATAAAGCTAAAAATAGACGTACGCGAATAATAGTACTTCCTAAAATTGACCAATTCTATAAAATGATTGAAGAAGAAATGAAAGCATTATCTCAAGGTAACTAATTCAGAATAAAAAATAGTAAAAGAAGCTCAATCGAAATATTGGGCTTCTTTTTTGTTGTTACATTGAAATTTGCAGAGGTCTAAAGAAGTTCTAGACGAGTTTTTATCTTTTTAAAGATAAACGTTTCAAAACCAGAGAAACATGATTCTCTATGGTCTAAGTGTAATACTTTTCAAATACCTGTATAACAGTTTTTAAAACACTACAACAATCACTGTGTGTTTTAAAAAATCTCTAAACTCCCTTTACCCTCTCTCACAATTATAGGCTCGTCTTCAGATAAATCAATTACCGTAGAGGCTTCATTGTCACCATATCCTCCGTCAATCACAATATCTACAAGATTACCCCATTTTTCGAGTATTAGTTCTGGATCTGTGGTATATTCAACGACAAAATCCTCATCTCGTATAGACGTCGATACTAATGGATTTCCAAGCTGTTTTACAATTTCTATAGTTATCGCGTTATCTGGCACACGAATCCCAACCGTTTTTCGTTTCTTAAAAGGATTTGGTAAATTTTTTGATCCTGGCAATATAAAAGTATAAGGACCTGGAAGCGCTCGCTTTAATATTTTGAAGGTAGAGGTGTCTATCTGCTTGACATAGTCACTCAAATTACTCAAATCTTCACAAATAAAAGAAAAATTAGACTTTTCTAGCTTCACCCCTTTGATTCTTGCAATCTTCTCTAATGCTTTGATATTTGTAATATCACAACCTAAGCCATAAACCGTATCTGTAGGATAAATAACCAATCCACCACGCTTTAAAACATCAACTACTTTCTTAATCTCTTTCGGATTAGGATTCTCCTCATAAATTTTTATCAATTGTGCCATAATAATGTACCTTACAATTACGTTTGCAAAGTAATTGATTATTTCATTATGAAACGAGCATGTTAAAAACTTTATTAGCCAAAAACAGGATTAATAGCGAACAGATTGTAAACGTTGAAAAAGAATAAGTGTACACACATGAAAACTATTAAAACCACATTAGTCTTAATTTTTATATCCTTCGGAATATTCTCCTGTTCAGATGATAACGCTTTAATTATCGATCCACAAAATGAAATTTCTTTAGAATTTCGCCAAGAATTGAATGTCTCCTATGGAAATGATAATGATCAAGTCTTTGATATCTACCTACCAGCAAACCGAACTATAAATACTAAAGTGATGATTTTAGTTCATGGAGGCGGATGGACATCTGGTGATAAATCAGATATGAATGATTTTAAAGATATCATGCTTCAAGACTTACCAAACATAGCTATCGTAAATATAAATTATAGACTAGCAGATACAGATAATCAACCCTATCCTATGCAAATAGATGACATTACAACTATTGTCAACATGCTTAAAACAAATCAAACCGACTATGTGATTTCTAATGATATTGGCTTTCTAGGCACTAGTGCTGGAGCCCATTTATCAATGCTTTGGAGCTATGCGTTTGACACAAATAATGATGTGCAAATGGTAGCAAGTATTGTAGGACCTACAAATTTCACAGATCCTGCGTACACAGAAAATGAGGATCCGATATTACAAGAGATTATTGACACATTTGGAATTGACGTTTCTACAGCCTATTTAGAAGAACTAAGTCCATATCACCAAGTAACCTCAACGTCTCCACCAACAATCTTATTTTATGGTGGACAAGACCCACTAATCCCAATAAGCCAAGGCATAGATATGGAAACTAAATTATCAGAGTTTGGTGTTACGCATCAATTCACGTTATACCCAAATGCTGGTCATGGCTGGTTTGGACTAGAACTATTGGATACTTGGACAAAGTTAAAAGCGTTTACTGAAGTACATTTAGAATAAACATTATGTTTCCTTTTCTTCGGAAATTTTAAGATTTAATTAAAATCCCTATCCTAAAACATCCAACTTAGCAAATCGAAGCAGTAACTTCTTAATGCCTCCAACTTCAAAATTAATTTCAGCCTTAACATCGGCACCTTTGCCTTCAATTTTTAGAACTTCACCTTTTCCGAAGCGACTATGCTCCACAATATTACCAACAGTCAACGTGCCATCAAAAAGATTAGTTTTGTCTGGCGGACTCGACTTAGACACAAGTTTTAAATTTTTAGGCGCTACAAACTTTGGAGGCTTATTGCTTTCCGACTTTCGTCTAATAGGCTTTTTAAACCGAATTTGATTCGGCTCAATATCACCAAAAATATCTGCACTCAACATTGGATTTTGTCTAGGATCATTTATAGGTGTGATGATATCTACAAATTGATCATCTATTTCTTCTATAAATCGACTAGGTTCTGCATCAATCAATTTCCCCCAACGGTAACGAGACAAGGTATACGTTAAATAGGCCTGATTTTCTGCTCTAGTTAAAGCCACATAAAACAAACGTCGCTCCTCCTCTAGCTCACTTCGTGTATTCATACTCATAGCACTTGGGAATAAATCTTCCTCCATACCAACGACGAATACATGAGAAAATTCTAAACCTTTCGCCAAGTGAATCGTCATCATAGCAACGTGGTTAGGATCCCCTTTATCACCATCCAAATCTGTAGCGAGCGCGACATCTTCAAGAAATTCTCCTAAAGAATCTCCTGCATCTGCAATTTCTATTTGACCTTCTACAAAGTCTTTAATACCATTTAAAAGTTCTTCAACGTTTTCTAAACGTACTTGACCTTCTGGTGTACCGTCTTTATTGACTTCTCTAATTAATCCGCTAGATTTAGTAACATGCTCTGTAAGCTCAAAGGCATTTGCAGTTTGATTCATCACTTGATAGCTCTCGATAAGCGTTGTGAAATCTCTCAGCTTATTTTTAGTCCCTTTATTGATATTAATATCCACCTCATCAATATGTTGAAGTACTTCAAAAATTGTTTTACCAAAGCCATTAGCTGCCACTACCAAACGATCAATAGTGGTTTGTCCAATACCTCTTGCTGGATAATTGATAATACGTTTAAGCGCCTCTTCATCGGCAGGATTCAATATTAAACGCAAATACGCAGTAACATCCTTAATCTCTTTACGTTGATAAAACGATAAGCCTCCATAAATTTGATATGGAATATCACGTTTGCGAAGTGCATCTTCAATAGCTCTCGATTGCGCATTGGTTCTATATAAAACAGCAAAATCACTATTAGGTAATTGATGATTCATTTTGTTTTCCATGATGGTACTCGCCACAAAACGACCCTCATCACCATCGGTTAGTGATCTATTGACTTTTACTTTTTCACCTTCGGTATTTGCAGTCCATACAATTTTATCAAGTTTAGTTTTGTTATGTTCAATAACAGAGTTTGCTGCACCTACAATATTTTTGGTAGAACGGTAATTCTGTTCTAAACGATATACTTTTACATCATCATAATCCTTTTGAAAATTTAAGATGTTGTTGATATTTGCACCACGAAAGGCGTAAATACTCTGTGCATCATCACCTACCACACAAATATTTTGAAAACGATCAGACAAAGCTCTCACAATCAAATACTGTGAATGATTGGTATCCTGATACTCATCTACCAATATATATCTAAACTTATTTTGATACTGCGCCAATACATTTGGAAAACGCGTTAATAATTCGTTGGTACGCAATAGTAAATCATCAAAATCCATCGCACCAGCTTTAAAACAACGATCTACATAGTTCTTATAGATCTCTCCCATTCTCGGCCGTCGTGCTGCTGTATCTGCTTCAATTAAATCTGGATTTTTAAAATAGGCTTTTACCGTAACCAAGTTGTTTTTATAAGACGATATGCGACTGTATACCTGCTTGGTTTTATAGATGTCTTTTTCCAAACCCATTTCTTTAATAATGGAACCTAGAAGTTTTTGAGAATCCTGAGTGTCATAAATCGTAAAATTACTAGGAAAGCCTAAATGATGACCTTCAAAGCGTAAGATTTTAGCAAAAACTGAGTGAAATGTTCCCATCCAAAGGTTTTTTGCTTCGCCATCTCCAACGATATCGGCAATTCTGCCTTTCATTTCTTTAGCCGCTTTATTGGTAAATGTCAAGGCCAAAATATTAAATGAATCCACACCCTTACTCATCAAATACGCAATGCGATAAGTCAATACTCTCGTTTTACCTGATCCTGCACCTGCTATGATAATCATAGGGCCATCTACTTGAACCGTTGGCTCATATTGCGCTTCGTTTAACTGACTTAAATACTTCTCCAATGTCTACAGTTTTTAGTAAGCGTGAAATTAACCAAAACACCTGTTTTTATTAAACGTTTTTATAAATAATTATAAACAATTCATTCATTAAACCAACTTTACAATTTTTTAAATATCTTTAAGCTTAATCTTAAATTTTTAAACATGCGTTACCTCATTGTTTTATCTTTTTTCTTCGGAAGTTTAGCTGCATTCTCACAAAATGATCTAGAAAAAGACATTATAAATATTGAATCTAAAGTTATAGAATGGAGACATTACTTTCATGAAAACCCAGAACTCTCAAATAGAGAATTTAAAACAGCTGAAAAAATTGCCGCACATTTAAGTTCACTTGGTCTAGAGGTACAAACTGGAGTCGCAATAACAGGAGTCGTTGCTATATTAAAGGGCGATCAACCAGGAAAAGTAGTTGCGTTGAGAGCAGATATCGACGCACTTCCAGTGACTGAACGTAATGACCTACCATTTAAAAGCCAAGTAGAAACGGAATTTTTAGGAACCAAAACAGGCGTTATGCATGCGTGTGGTCATGATACACACATCGCTATTTTAATGGCTACAGCAGAAATACTATCAAAACATAAAGACAAAATTAAAGGTACTGTAAAATTCATATTCCAACCAGCAGAAGAAGGCCCACCTCCTGGAGAAGAAGGTGGTGCAGCATTAATGATTAAAGAAGGTGTTCTAGAAAACCCAAAAGTAGATGCTATTTTTGGTTTACATATTAATTCTGATACTCCAGTAGGCATGATCACATACAAATCTGGTGGTATTATGGCTGCGGTAGATCGTTTTGTTATTCATGTAAAAGGAAAACAAACACATGGCTCACAGCCTTGGTCTGGTGTAGACCCAATATTAATTTCAGCTAAAATTATTGATGGCTTGCAAACTATAATAAGTAGAGAGTCTGAACTCACTAATGAAGCCGCTGTAATTACTGTTGGCAAAATAACTGCGGGTACACGTTTTAATATTATTCCAGAATCTGCAGAAATGATTGGAACCGTAAGAACTCTAGATCCAAAAATGAGGGCTCATATTGAAAAGCGCATGCGAGAAATGATAGCATCTATCGCTAAGGCTTATGGTGGCGAAGCTACTGTTACATTCCAAAGCAATACATCAATTACATTTAATGATATAGACTTAACAGCACAAGTACTTCCTACCCTTCAAAAAACTGCAGGTATAGATAATGTCGTGTTAACAAAAGCAACTACTGGTGGTGAAGATTTCTCGTATTTTCAAGAAGTCGTGCCTGGTGTTTATTTCTTTTTAGGTGGCATGACTCCTGGAAGCGCAGAATCTTTTCCTCATCATACTCCAGATTTTAAAATTGATGATAGCAGCATGCTTTTAGGCATTAAAACTATGACGCATTTGGCATTGGATTATTTGAATCAATAAAACGCATGGACTACCTTTGTGAGCAAAAGCAATTTTTTACATCAAATTATTTATGTAAATTAATTTTGGGTTTATTTAGACTAAAAAAAATATCTTTACATCCTTAATTGACCTTTATGGATACTTTTTTTAACTTTATTTCTCATATCACTTGGTGGATATGGATTATTATTGGATTGGCCCTTGTAGCTCTTCGCGATATAATTCAACGCCGACACAGTATTAGTCATAACTATCCAATAGTGGGACACTTTAGATATCTGTTAGAAAGTATTGGTCCAGAAATAAGACAATATTTCGTAGCCAACAATAGAGAGGAATTACCTTTTAATCGCATAGAACGTGGTTGGATTTATGCTTCTGCCAAAAGCGAGAACAATTATGAAGGTTTCGGTACTGATCGAGATATCTACGCACATCAGCATATATTCATCAATAATGCGATGATTCCTTATAAAGTTGAAGATGACCATGTCAATGCTCAGGATCGGTACTTTTTGCCATGTGCTAAAGTAATTGGAGCGCACAACAAACGAAGACGACCTTTTCGTCCAGCATCTGTAATTAATGTTTCTGCTATGAGTTTTGGCTCGTTGTCTGCAAGGGCAATTGACTCCTTAAATAAAGGTTGTAAAATAGCTGGTGCGTATCATAATACTGGAGAAGGTGGTTTATCGCCTTATCACAGTAATGGTAGTGATGTTATATTTCATTTTGGAACTGGTTATTTTGGAGTACGAACAGAAGATGGTAATTTTTCTATGGAAAAAATGAAAAAACTGGTTGAAGACAATCCTTTTGTTAGAGCTATTGAACTTAAATTATCTCAAGGAGCAAAACCAGGGAAAGGCGGTGTATTACCAGGTGAGAAAATAAATAAGGAAATTGCAGAGATTAGAGGAGTAGAAATTGGCAAAACCGTTTTATCACCACCAAACCATAAAGCATTTTCGACCATCCCAGAGATGGTAGATTTTATTGAAGCCATAGCCGAAGAAACAGGCCTGCCAGTTGGAATAAAAGCGGCTATTGGAAAATTAGAGCAATGGGAAGAGCTTACTGATATCATGAAAAACACGGGTAGAGGCCCAGATTTCATTACTGTTGATGGTGGTGAAGGTGGCACAGGTGCTGCACCTCCAAGTTTTGCAGATCACGTAAGTTTACCTTGGGTTTATGGATTTGGAGATTTATATAAATTATTTCAGAAAAAAGAATTAGAAAAACAGATCGTTTTTATAGGGAGTGGAAAATTGGGCTTTCCAGGCAAAGCGGCTATGGCTTTTTCAATGGGTGTAGATATTATTAATGTTGCTCGTGAAGCCATGATGAGCATTGGTTGTATCCAAGCTAAAGTTTGCCATACAAACAGGTGCCCAAGTGGTGTCGCAACACAGAGTGAGTGGCTACAACGCGGTATAGATGTTCCATTAAAATCTGAACGTGCGGGACAATACTTCAAGACTTTTAGAAAAGAGTTTTTAGAAATCACACATGCTGTTGGCCACGAGCATCCTTGCCAGTTTAAAATGAGTGATATTGAACTAAACGTTCATGATCACAATTTGTCATCTGAGCTCAGTTTAACGTATCAATACAAAAAAACACCTGTACCATTTAATGGTATGCAGTCTTTAAAGGATTGTGAGTATTTAGGTGGAAATAATAGAAAACACAAATAAACTTATCATTAAAAAAAACAATAACCAATTATGGAACAACAGTTAATTAATTTATTAATGTTTATAATTCCAGCTTTAATTACTGGTGCAATCGCTTTCTTATTTTTTCGAGAGTTTGTAGAAAATGAAAATAGAAGACGTGAGTTTTTGATTCAAAAAGATTTACAAAAAGACAGTCTGCCAGTGCGCCTTCAAGCTTATGAGCGCTTGTCCCTATACTTAGAAAGAATAAAACCTTCAAAACTACTAGTTAGAGTAACTCCAACATCTTCAATTAAAGAAGATTATGAATCATTACTTATAGCCAATATTGAACAAGAATTTGATCATAATTTAGCACAACAAATCTACGTTACAGACAAATGTTGGAGCATCTCTTGTACCGCAAAAAACGCAACGATTCAAATGATTAGAAAAGCAACTTTATCAGATAAAGTGGATAGCTCAGATAAACTTCGTGAAGTAATTCTAATAAACCTTATAGACAAAAGACCACCTAGTGATGCAGCACTTTCTTTTATCAAAGAAGAAGTCTCTGATCTCTGGTAATAAATATATATATTAATTATAATTACGTTGTCCTATAAATAAAATAATACAGTCTTCTTCTGAGGCAATTATCCATATTCAAATAGTTCTTAAACAAAGTGAAAGAAACGCGCAACTATGAATTGATTTTACTGACTAGAAAAAACAAAGAAGGATGTTTTTTTTACTGATTACGTCTTAGAATCGAATCATCCTTATGCTTCTTCTTCGCATAAGTATAACCTTGCTCCCACCATTTAGTCATCAATCGTTTACTAAAAATTAAAGAGTTTTCAGTTAAGCTTGTTGGTGTATAATACAAATTAAGCTTTACACCTCTGTTTTTCGCAGCAAGTTTTCCAATCACGATATCATTTTTCTCAACTTGATCAAGCAAGTGACCAAACAGATTGAGCATTAAAGAAAACGGATTCTTACCTAAAACTTTAATGCGCTCCATTTGCTCGGCTTCTAAAACAATAGCATCAATTTCTGTTGCGCCTCTCAAGATAGCTTCGCGTATTGGGATAACACAGCCCAAACCACCATCTGCATATTCATAACCGTTTACTGTTGCTAAAGACATAAATGGAATGTAATTACATGAAATCCAAACCCAATTACAATACTCCTCATAAGTACAATCTTTAATAGATTTATACTCTACACGATTCATTGATAAATTAGAAACAGTCACCACAACATCTTCCTTTGTTTCCTTAATCTTGTTGTATTCTTCTTTTGTGAAATTGCGTTTTATATGTCGTCTTAAAGCCTTGCTTTCCCCGAATGTACGCTTCCGTCTTATGAATTGCCAGAGTGAGTTCACAAAATCAATGGACACATACTCACGATCTCCTTTTTGATGCTGTACAAACGGACTAATACTAAAAATATCATGTTGCTGCACATTAGTAAACACATCATAAAGCTTACCTATATCGCCTAAGGCCAAGTGATTAACCAGCAAACTCCCTGTTGATGTCCCTAAGAACATGTCGTACTGCCGACCTTGATCTTCTATCAAGTATTGCGCAACCCCTCCTGCAAATGCGCCTTTACTTCCTCCTCCTGATATCACTAGTGCTCTCAAATAACTATTTTTTTATTCTGATATAATATTCAACTCACTAACTTCTTCATCTTTAAATTTAGCAAAGTTGAATCCTCTTTGCCACCATTGCGTCATTTTTTCTTTTTCAAATATTAATGAATTCGTAGTGAGCACAGTTGGTGTATAATAAAAATTAATAATAGCTTCTTGATTGGTAGCTACAAATTTCCCAATACGAATATTACTGTTTTCAATTCGGTCCAGCATAAAAGCGAACATATTCGTTAATAATGAAAATGCATTTAACGAAGGCATTCTATTGAGCTGCGAAACCTCAGTTTGTAAAACTATAGCATCAACTATTGTCGCTCCTCTTCTTATAGCCTCTTCAATAGGCACCATAGACCCTAAACCTCCATCAGCATATTCGCAACCGTCTTTTTTAACTAAGGACATAAATGGTATATAATTACAAGATATCCAAATCCATTCACAAAAAGCTTCATAGCTAAAATCTTTGATAGATTTATATTCCACCTGGTTTAAAGACAGGTTTGAAACCGTTACCACCACATCAATATCTCTTTGTTTTAACAAATCAAATTCTTCACGTAGAAGTGTTTGATCTATAAGCGATTTCAAATTAAAGCTTTCTCCAAAGGTTTTACTTCCTTTTAAGATGTTCCTCAGCACATTAAAGTGATTAATTCCAATGGTTTCAATACCTTTTTTCCTTCTAATAACAAAGGGACAAATACTAAAAATTGATGATTGATTTACATTAGTATACACATTCTTAACCTTCTCTATGTTATTCATAGCCAAATGTGACACTAACAAACTCCCTGTAGAAGTTCCAATAAAAATCTCATAATCGTTTCGCTTTTCCTCAATAAGATACTGCGCTACACCTCCTGCAAACGCTCCTTTACTTCCACCTCCTGATATGACTAATGCTCTCAATTATTGTTTTTTAAGTTCTTCAATCAATAGTTTATACGTATTTTCTTTTTCCAACTCTCCAATTAAATTCTTTGCGTATTTTGAAAATCGCCAATTATGATGCTTCGTAGCGTCTAAAAGACTTTTTACGGATTCTTTTTCAAATCCGTCAATTAGTTTCAAATAATCAAACGTTCTCATTCGTAATTCAAAATGATGTTGAGGCGAACTATAGCTAATCAACTCATTTAAAACATCCTGTTTTTTATCAGGCTGAAACTCAATTGTATTTAAATGTAGTACTAACCACAGTAATCGCACATTATAATCGTTAAAACCTCTAATATCTTTGGTTTTCTGCAAGTACTTGATACGTTCCTCGGGGAAGTTCACCCATAAATTATACAATGCAGCTTCTATAGTCACATAGGACTTATCATTTAAAAGCGATTCATACTCCAATTTTAATTCCTTCGGAATAGTACTCACGTATTTAGCGATTGCTTGCCGCACTTCTATATTATTCCTGAAAGCTTCAGCTTCTAAACGCCCTGAAATTTGACTCACTACCTTTATTTTCCCCTTATCGGAAATATTGGAGACCAAGTAATCCTTGCATTTTTGAGAATACTCCTCGCAATTAATAGCTAGGTATTCTCGCATGAAAGCAGATTTCTTAAAACTTTTAACAATTATAGCTTCCGGAAGTTTTACTTCAGTTAACCAATCATTTACAAAGACAGATAAATCCTGTCGGCTCGATTTTTCAACTTCAGACATAAAATCGGTTGTGGTTACATTTCCGAATTGATGGTTGTTCAAATACGTTTTCACAGCGTCTTTAAAGGCGCTATCACCAACCTGCTCTCTCAACACATGTAAAGCCCAAGCCCCTTTTTTATAAAACGTCGTGCTACTAGATTTGGGATCTAACAACGATGTGCTTCCTCCAGCGTCCTCTTGAGCAATTAACTCCTGAGCATTCTCGAATAATTGCCAGTAATAATGATCATCTCCAAATACATCACGCTCAGCCAACAAAGCGTAATACGTGGCGAATCCTTCTTGCAGCCAATGATGCGCACTAGAAGTTGCTGTCACTAAATCACCAAACCATTGGTGCGCTAATTCATGTGCATTCACGGTAATGTAATTTTTATCATTAAACCCAATAGAATCCACCACAAAGCTATCTGAGAAAACCGTAAGACTTGTATTTTCCATTCCAGAATACAAAAAGTCGTTTACTGGCACTTGCTTGTAATTTTGCCAAGGGTACGGGAATCCTATTTCAGCCTCCAAGTAATCAAACATTTGCTTTGAATAGCGATATGTTGGTTCCACTTTTAGAGAATCTTCTGGATAATAGTAATATACTAGTGGAATTCCGCTTTTAGAAGTTTCTGTTTTTTTGTTGTATTTACCAATAACTAGAGCAACTAGGTAGCTTGACATTGGTTGTTGCATATCATAAGTCCATTTGGTATATTCTTTACCAATCTCTTTTTTTATAAGCTTACCATTAGATAAAACTTCATACCCATTGTCATGATTTATTGACAAATCAAATTCGATTTTATCATTGACATCATCGATACTTGGCAACCAGTTACTCGTGTATTTTCCTTGTCCTTGCGTCCAGATTTGGTCATCAACAAAGTATAAAGCCTTTTTGGGAATGCATTCATAAACAAAGCTCAACTTAATTATTAGCCCTGCTTTAAAATCATCATAAAACCAAATTTTATCGTCTTTGGCAATAGACTTTACAACTCGTTCGTCGAAAGGCCTCTCGGAAGTGTACTCAACTGAAGTGTTTTCCAAAACTTCAGACTTTAATTGAATATTCTTAGCATCTAAAAAAATAGAATCTAAATCTTTAAGAATTTCAAATTCAACAGAATACATCCCATTGACACTTTTTAGCTGTGATGACAGATTGAGATTCGCGTCAATCGATTTGAAATCCACATAATCCGTTTGTTGAGCGGTTACAATTCCTGAGAAAAATAAGAAAGCGATAAGTTGAAGAAATTGTTTCATGTGCAGGCTTTATCAAAGATGAGACCAAAATACTATTTTTATCATCTCGATCGAAGGAAGAGATCACATTAATTTATCCAGTTAACACTATAAATGGTCATTATCAACAAAATAATTTTATAAATACTAGCTACTTGCTTGATTTCTTTATGCTTTCGAAATGACTAACCTTTGATTTTACAGCAAAAAGACTCTTCTCCATTCCTAATTTAATGTTCATTACAGTTATCAAGGAGGTTTCCACTTTCGTGGGAATTAGTTAATTTTGCAACTATGAGTTCAAAACTTCAAACTCCTATAGATTACCTCAAAGGTGTTGGCCCCAATCGTGCAGATTTATTACGCAGCGAATTGGGAATTCAGACGTACCAAGATTTGATTAACCTGTTCCCTAACCGTTATTTGGACCGCACCAAATACTACAAAATCAATGAATTACAACGCAATAGCGCTGAAGTCCAGATCATTGGTAACATCACAGGTTTTAAAGAAATTACTCAAAAACGAGGCAAACGCCTAGTTGGTACCTTTCAAGATGAGACTGGACGCATAGAGTTAGTTTGGTTTCGTGGTCAAAAATGGATTCGTGATAGCATAAAACCAAATACTCCTTATGTGATCTTCGGAAAAGTGAATTGGTTCAATGGTGTCTTCAGCATGCCACATCCAGAATTTGAACTTTTAAGCGTGCATGAACAAAATTTGTCCTCAACCATGCAAGCTGTATATCCCTCTACCGAGAAATTATCGAATAAAGGTGTCACGAATAAAGTGATGAATAAAATTATGCAAAGTTTGTTTTTAGAAACCAACGGACGCTTTGCTGAAACGCTTCCAGATTTCATACATTCTGAACTCAAATTACTACCTAAAAGCGATGCCCTTTTCAACGTTCATTTTCCAAAAGATCAAGAGCTTTTATCACGCGCAGAATTCAGATTAAAATTTGAAGAATTATTCTATCTTCAGTTACAGTTAATTTTAAAAAATCTCATCCATAAATCTAAAATAAAAGGCGTTCCATTTAATTCGGTTGGCCCCTATTTCAATTCATTCTATAATGATCATTTGCCTTTTAAATTAACGAACGCTCAGAAACGAGTTCTCAAAGAAATTAGACACGATTTAGGCAGCAATGCTCAGATGAATCGATTATTACAAGGTGATGTTGGCTCTGGAAAAACAATAGTTGCGTTCATGTCAATGCTCATGGCACTTGACAATGGTTTTCAAGCCTGCTTAATGGCGCCGACTGCAATTTTGTCAGTCCAACACTTCCAAGGATTAAGTGAGTTAGCTAATAAATTGGATATCAGCATAAAGCTACTTACAGGATCAAGTAACACTTCACAACGAAGAGACATTCACAAATCCTTAGAAAATGGCGATTTACAAATCTTAATTGGCACACATGCCCTGCTTGAAGACAAGGTGAAATTCAAGAATTTGGGGCTTGCAATTATTGATGAACAGCACCGTTTTGGAGTTGCGCAACGTTCTAAATTATGGAAAAAAGGGCCCTCTTCTACCCTATCAAATGACAGTGAAACACAGATTATTCCACCACATGTTTTGGTGATGACTGCGACACCAATACCGCGTACTTTAGCCATGTCTGTTTATGGAGATTTAGACATCTCTATTATCGATGAATTACCTCCGGGAAGACAAGCTATAAAAACCGTTCATCGCTATGATTCAAACCGACTCAAAGTCATGCGATTTATGCGTGATGAAATCGAGAAAGGCAGACAAATTTATATTGTTTATCCGTTGATTCAAGAAAGTGAACATATGGATTATAAAGATTTAATGGATGGTTATGAAAGTATCGTTAGAGAATTTCCGCAGCCAAAATACCAGATATCGATAGTTCATGGCAAAATGAAACCTGTAGATAAGGAATTTGAAATGCAACGCTTTGTCAAAGGCGAAACACAAATTATGGTCGCAACAACCGTAATTGAGGTCGGCGTAAATGTTCCAAATGCATCTGTAATGATTATAGAGAGTGCAGAACGCTTTGGTTTATCGCAACTACATCAATTAAGAGGTCGCGTTGGTCGTGGTGCTGAGCAAAGTTTCTGCATATTAATGACGAGCTTCAAATTAAGTCAAGATAGTAAAGTACGCTTGGAAACGATGACAAAAACGAGTGACGGGTTTGAAATTGCTGAAGTCGATTTACGTTTAAGAGGTCCTGGCGATATCATGGGAACGCAACAAAGTGGTGTTTTAAATCTTAAAATAGCAGATGTAATAAAGGATAAAGACATCTTATACAGCGCTCGTTTTTATGCTAAACAAGTCCTTACTAACGACCCCTCTTTAATAAACATAGAAAACAAAACGATCTTAAACACCTATCGCGAACTTAGTAAATACAAGAATATTTGGAATTATATTAGCTAAGCTGAAGTTGAATTCGAAATCACAGAACTTTAGGACAGAATTAAGGACACGGTCCGCTTTTCAATAAAAAAAGAAATTTAAATGCAAAAGAAAACTGCAGACATACTAATTATTGGCGCCGGTTTAACAGGCCTCACACTAGCGTATTATTTGAAGCAACTTAATATTCCAGTCACGCTTGTAGAGGCACGACACCGTATTGGTGGACGTATTTACACAAAACAAAACAACAATCAAGCACCTGTAGAACTCGGCGCAACCTGGTTTGCCAACGAGCATAGCGAGCTTATAAAGCTATTAAAAACATTACATCTTGATATTTTTGAGCAATACTACGGAACCACTGCTATTTACGAGCCTAGTAAAGCAAACCCACCTCAACTTATCAGTTTACCACATAGTAACCAAGCTAGTTATCGTATAAAAAACGGAACACAAAGCATCATTAATGCCCTATGTAACGAATTAGAAGCACATCAGATTATTACAGACTGTGCTATTACTTCAATAGAAAGACATGATGGTTATATTTTAGCAAAATCTGAATCTTATGAATTTGAGTGTAAACATATTGTATCAACTTTACCGCCTTACCTATTTGACAAAACAATACTTATTGAACCCCAATTACCTCAAGAACTAAAAAAAATATTACAAAACACACATACTTGGATGCATGATTCTATCAAAGTTGGATTCACATTTGCAGTACCGTTTTGGAAAGATGAACGCACTAGTGGAACAATTTACAGTAACCTGAGTGTGCTTCAAGAATTCTATGACCACTCTAACGCAGATGAAAACTTATATGCTTTAGTCGGTTTTATGAATAAGGATGTTTACAGTCACACGAAAGAAGAAAGACAAGAATTAGCACTAAAACAATTAGAGCAATACTACGGAAATGAAGTGCGAAGCTTCTTGTCTTATGAAGAATTAGTTTGGCAAGACGAACGTTACACAACCGCAAGTCGTGATGGTTTTATAATGCCACAACAAAATAATGGTCATCTACTTTTTCAAAACTCTTATTTAGACGAATCCTTGTTTATTGCAGGAACAGAAACGAGCACTTACGCCTCTGGCAAAATGGAAGGCGCTGTAAGAAGCGCACAACATGTTTTTAGACAAATTAAATCACTTTTATAGTATCTTTATCAAAAAAAATAGACTCATGAGCATGCTTCACCTCAAATTAGAAACCGATCCACGTTGGGCTACTATTGCAGAAGAAAATATTGAAGAAATCCTAACAGATCACGCTTGGTGTGAACAAAAAGCCTGTACTAATGCGATAACGATTATAACACATAATTCACAATATGAAGATTTAGTAACCGATTTGTTAGAATTAGCAAAAGAGGAATTGGAACATTTTCAAATGGTACATGACATTATCAAGAAACGAGGCTATACTCTGGGCAGAGAGCGAAAAGACAGCTATGTCAATGAATTATATAAGTTTATGAATAAAGGCGGTAGTCATTTACAAAGTATGGTAGATCGTTTATTATTCTCTGCAATGATTGAAGCTCGCAGCTGTGAACGCTTTAAATTATTATCTCAACGCATTAAAGACGAAGAATTATCTAAGTTCTATTATGACTTAATGGTGAGCGAAGCAGGACATTACGTCACCTTTATTGGTTTTGCTAGAAAATACGGAAAAGATATTGACGTGGATAAAAGATGGCAAGAGCTAGTTGCGTTTGAAGGCGAAGTCATAAAAAGCTATGGAAAGTCTGAATCGATACATGGATAGATTATAAAAAAAATAGCCTTTTTAATTTATAATTCCAGGTCACCCCTCTACTTAAACTGATTCTAACACCCACAAATGCTCTATAAGTTATAAAAAACAAATCTAATCTTCCTTCAACAACTCATCAATAAAACTAGTAAACTCAGCTTTAAACTCCGTAAACTTCTCACCTGTTGCCGGACCATTAAATCCCGTATGAATTTTTCTCACCTTACCTTTTTTATCTATAAAAATAGAAGTTGGATAAGATAATACGTGATTTAACATCGGTAATTTTTCTTTAGCTTTTGTTTTACTAGACGAACCATATTGTGCTAAAAGTATTGGATACTCAATGCCTATATTATCTTGCAAACGCTTAATACTTGAAAGTGCTTTCTCTTCAGTCTTTGCATATTCAAAAGCCAACGCTACAAACTCGATACCTTTCTCTGCATTACTGTTATAGAACTCTGAATAGTACTTACTCTCATCTAGACAGTTAGGACACCAAGTTCCCATAATTTGCACAACTACGACCTTATCTTTAAATCGTTTGTCAGTTAACGACACAGCGTTCCCTTTTGAGTCAGGAAACGTGAATTCTAGAGCATCATATCCGTCATTCAAAAACGTCAATTCATTTGCGTTTGGCAATTCAAAATCATCGTTACGTTTTGCCGTAAAAGGCTCTTCCCAATGGTTTCCCGAGTAGAACATACCGTTCATAGTACTATCATTTACTTGTGCCGTAAACAAAAAAGCATGCGCACCATCAAACGCGGAAAGCTTCATCGTGTCGCCATCCATTACGCCTTCTAAATAACGATAATCACCAGTTGTTGTTCTAAATGTTCCTGTTATACGTGTACCGTCTTGTTTAAAAATCCCCTTTGCGATATATATATCTTCTTCGGAATTTGGACTAAACACCGTTTCCCAGTTTCCTGTAACGTTTTGGGTAGGCCTTTCTATTTTAAGATCAAAACGTGTGTTCTTTCCTATTTCCGCAGAAAAAGGAACCACTCGATCCAAACTCTCCTTAATAAAGCTACCGTTTAGTGTACCGTCTTTTACAACGGCTTTAATATAACCTTCAAAAACTGGTGTTTTTATGACAATAGTATCATTGGAGTATTCTAAATCTGTTACCATAATCACTTCATCTGCGTTGAATATCTTTAGCGCGTCACGTGATGTAACCTCAAAATTAAAAGGTAAAACTTCTGTTTCTGTAAGTTGTAGTTCTGCTCTCCAAACGCCTTCTTGCAAGGCATTAGGTCGATTGAGATTACAACCTAAAATCAATAGTAAAATCGGTAAAACAAGTAATTTTCGCATAATGGGTTTTCTAATTAAAAACGTATAGTCTCAGCAAAGATAAACTTCTTACAAATAATGCCTAGTAATGGGTTTAATATCATGACCAATTATAGATTTTTAAAATTTCCAAAGAAAAAAAGGCTATATCTCTATTTTTTATTAAAAAAACACCTCGAAACTATTAGTATTATTATCTTTGGCAATTGACAAATTAAGACAATGAAAATATCATATAACTGGTTAAAACAATTTTTAAAAACAGATTGGCCTGCTGAGCAAACTGGCGAATTATTAACCGATTTAGGTTTAGAAATTGAAGGGATAGAACCCTATCAATCTGTAAAAGGAGGTTTGAAGGGCATCGTCATTGGCGAGGTTTTAACGTGCATACAACATCCTAATGCAGACCGATTAAAAATCACAACTGTAGATATTGGTGCTGATGAAGTACTTCAAATCGTTTGTGGAGCACCAAATGTTGCTGCTGGTCAAAAAGTCCCTGTCGCTACTATTGGGACGACCTTATACACCGAAACTGGTGAGGCTTGGACAATTAAAAAGGGTAAAATTAGAGGAGAAGAAAGCCATGGAATGATTTGTGCTGAGGACGAACTTGGTCTAGGGAAATCTCACGATGGCATCATGGTTCTTGATAAAAAAACACAAGTTGGAGCGCTAGCTGCAGATATTTTTGACATTGAAAATGATACCGTTTTTGAAATTGGTTTAACACCAAATAGAGCGGACGCAATGAGTCATTTTGGTGTTGCTCGTGATTTGAAAGCGGGATTGTTACAAAAAGATGATATAAATACTGAGATGATTACTCCATCTGTAAGTTCTTTTCATGTGGATAGTAGGACTTTAAAAATCGGTATTGATGTTGAAGATTACAAATTAGCACCTCGATATTGTGGTGTAACCATTACTGGCCTAAAAGTTGAGGATTCTCCTGCTTGGCTGCAAAACAGATTAAAAGCTATTGGCTTAGCGCCTAAAAATAATATTGTTGATATTACTAATTATGTATTACATGAGTTAGGTCAACCACTTCATGCATTTGATGCTGCAAAGATATCTGGGAATAAGGTTATTGTAAAGACGTTAGCAAAAGGCACAAAGTTCACTACTCTTGATGATGTAGAACGCGAATTAAGTGCTGACGATCTCATGATTTGTGATGCAGAAAAACCTATGTGTATTGCTGGTGTTTTTGGAGGCGCTCATTCTGCTGTATCAGAAGGCACGACTAGTATTTTTTTAGAAAGTGCGTATTTCAGTCCTGTAAGTATTAGAAAAACAGCTAAACGTCACGCTTTAAATACAGATGCGTCTTTTAGATTTGAGCGAGGAATTGACCCTAATATGACAGGTTATGCATTGAAACGTGCTGCCTTATTAATCGTTGAGATTGCTGGTGGTGAAATTTCTAGTGATTTATTAGATTCTTATCCCAAGAAAATAGAAGATTTTCAAGTCCGTTTAAGTTTTGAGAACGCGGCAAAATTAATAGGTGAAGAAATCCCAAAAGAAACTATAAAACGTATTTTATCGTCGCTAGACATAAAAGTTAATAACGTAACCGAAGCTGGATTAGGTTTAACTGTTCCTGCCTATAGAAACGATGTTCAACGTGAAGCAGATGTTATAGAAGAAATTTTGCGTGTCTATGGTTACAATAATATTGGTACTACAGAAAAGTTAAACGCATCGATTTCTAATACTTCTAAATTTGAAGACTATAAGCTTCAAAACATTATCGGTAATCAATTGGTCTCTCAAGGCTTTTTTGAAATTTTATCAAATTCTCTAACCACTCCAAAATATATTGCCCTAAGCGAGCAATTAAAAGAGGAGCACAATGTAGAAATGCTCAATCCATTGAGTAATGATTTAAGCGTGATGCGTCAAAGCTTACTTTTTTCTGGATTAGAAGCAGTGCGTTATAATATCAATAGAAAACGTGATGATTTGAAGCTCTATGAGTTTGGAAAGACCTATCATAGCTATACTGATGGTCGTCAAGAATACAAACATCTTTCTATGTTTCTAACCGGTAGTAAAACTAATTTACGATGGAATTCACCTGTTCAAAAGAGTGACTTCTTTTATTTAAAAGGTATTGTTAATAGTACTCTAGAACGTTTAGGTTTATCGGGACATAGAGTCTCTCCTATTAACAATGACGTATTTAGCGAAGGGATTAGTTTATCTCTAGGAAAAAGGAAACTGGTCGAGTTTGGTGTCATTAATAAAAAGGTACTAAAACCCTTCGGAATTTCGCAAGAAGTTCTTTATGCAGATTTCAACTGGGATAATGTTATTGATATGGCAAAACATAATGATATCAAGTTTAAAGACATTCCGAAATATCCTGAAGTTCGTCGTGATTTTGCACTCTTATTAGATAATGACGTGACTTTTGAAGCTATTACTAAGATTGCTATGCAGACCGAAAAACAATTACTTAAAGATGTAGATCTATTTGATGTGTATGAAGGTAAGAACCTTCCGAAGGGAAAGAAAAGTTATGCGGTTAGCTTCATCATACAAGATGAACACAAAACACTTACTGATAAGCAGATTGATAAAATAATGAATAAACTTCAAGCTAATTTTGAAAAGCAGCTTGGTGCAGAATTGAGATAAACGTTTTGAAAAACAGAATCATCTTACTATTTACGTGCTTGTTTAGTTTGACAACCACTTTAGTAGCGCAAACCCTAGAGAACACAAAAGGAAAAGACTCTTCTTCCATTTGGGACCTCATAAAGCATGATGCCAAATACACCGTTAAAGGTGTTGCACATTCTTTAACTCGTCCTGTACAATGGCAAGGCAATGATTTTGCCAAGTTTGGAATGCTAGTTGCTGGGACTGCAACATTAAGTTTAGCAGATCAACCCATTAGAGATTGGGCTCAACAAAATCAAGGTAATTACCCAAAAGCTTTAAGAGATTTTGGTTGGTATTTTGGAAGTCCACAAAATTACTTTGCAGCAAATGCTGGTTTATATGCTTTTGGTTTATTGACTAAAAATGAAAACGTCAGAAAAACAAGTGTTCTCATTATTTCGTCATCCATAACAACAGGACTATTGCAGTCATTCACTAAAGCTGCAGTTGGAAGAGCACGTCCAGGCTCTGGGTTTGATAATTATACATTTAGTCCATTTTCTGGTGAAGCTACTTATCGTTCATTCCCATCTGGTCATACGATTTTATCGGTTACAATGGCGCATTCAATAGCTAAACAATTTGATAATACATGGATAAAAATTGGCATTTATACTCTTGGAGCTCTGCCTCCAATTTCTAGAGTAATTGATGATGCGCACTGGATTACAGATTTAGCATTTAGTGCAGCGCTAAGCATTATCGTTGTAGACTGCATTGATAATTATTTATTTAAAGAGGAAGCTTACGACTATCCAAGAAAGAAAAAACTTATTTCTTGGAATCTACGATTTGGTGGTAATCAAATTGGTGTTGTAGGAACCTTTTAGTGGCTCACCATAGAACTTGCCATTCTATCTGTTAAACTATTCCAAAATATTACGGAGACTTGCTTTTAAGATTCAAATAATCCTTAATTTTAACATTAACAAAAATTGAAAAATATGGCAAAAGTAACATTAGGTGGAAACCCAGTACACACTTCAGGAACATTACCTGAAACAGGATCAAAATCTCCTGATTTTAAATTAACTGCGACTGATTTATCATCCAAATCGTTAAGCGATTATACAGGACATAATTTGGTATTAAATATATTTCCTAGTGTTGATACTGGAACTTGTGCAGCATCAATTCGAGAATTTAACAAAGCTGCTAACGCTTTAGAAAACACCAAAGTATTATGTATTTCTAAAGATTTACCATTTGCCATGGCTCGTTTTTGTGGGGCTGAAGGCTTGGATAATGTTGAAAGCTTATCAGATTTTAGAGATGGTAACTTCGGAAAAACTTACGGACTAGATTTCACAGACGGAGCATTTGAAGCATTGCTATCTAGATGTGTCGTTATTGTTAATGCAGAAGGGAATGTAATTCATACAGAACAAGTATCAGAAATTGCAGATGAACCCAATTATGAAGCTGCGCTTAATGCTTTAAAATAAATTTGAGTAATTATTATTAACGTCTAGCATTAGAATCTCTGAAATATATTAAATCTTATTAATAATTTTTAGAGATTCTAAAATGCTTAACTAAATTCAGCTTAAGTTAATTAAGGATCAATGTCAAAAAAAGAATCGTTTCTAATAAACCGAGTTAAAAGTGTGGGTTA
>NZ_JBLIET010000005.1:0-132515 GCF_047633235.1 Psychroserpens sp.
TAAATATCATTATGCAAATGCGTCAATACTTGGTTATGGAACAAAGTGCTGCACCAATGGAGCTCAATAATATGATGACCAATATTGAAAATAATGGTGCACCTTGGCCTTACAATCAGATGGACCGTTTAAATTGGAAAGATGAATAAATGAGCTGTTTTCTTCGGAAATATCAACGTTTATGCACGTTAGTCTTTTTAATAAGTTCTAGTTTTTTGGGAGCGCAATCTTATAAAAAAGATTCGTTACAAATTAAATCATATACGCTTATAGAATATCGTGGCAGTGCAGTTAAAAGCGTGAAGTTATTAAGAGTAATCTGTGATTATTGTACAAGTATTCAAAAAGAAGTCATAGGTATTGAAGCGACAAGAAGAGCTAAAATTGAGAGCTTTGACGGAAAAAATAGATTAAAAGAAGGCGATAAAAAACTCGCTATTTATATAAGAATTGCTAAGAAAGATTTTGCAGCAATTAAAGAAGATGAATAATAAATTTAATTACAATAGTTTCTTTTTAAAAAAACCGAAAGTAGTGTTGTTAAATAAGAAAATAAAAAAATAATTATGAGCGAATTACTCAAAGTGCCAACTATGGCAGAATTTATGGCAGCTGGTAAAAAACCTGAAGTATTATTCTGGGTAGGTTGCGCAGGTAGCTTTGATGACAGAGCAAAAAAAATCACAAAAGCATTCGTTAAAATACTTAATAAAGCGAATGTAGAATTTGCTGTACTCGGTACAGAAGAAAGCTGTACAGGTGATCCTGCAAAGCGTTCTGGAAATGAGTTTTTATTTCAAATGCAAGCCGTTACCAATATTGAGGTCATGAACGCTTATGAAATAAAGAAGATTGTTACTGCTTGTCCGCATTGTTTTAATACCATCAAAAATGAATATCCAGGATTAGGTGGTAATTATGAAGTGATGCACCACACTCAATTTCTAAAGTCATTATTGACTGAAGGTCGCCTTACTATAGAAGGCGGACAATACAAAGGCAAACGAATTACATTTCATGACCCCTGTTATTTAGGACGTGCAAATGACGTTTATGAAGCACCAAGAGATTTAATTAGAAAATTGGATGCTGAGCTTGTAGAAATGAAAAGCTGTAAATCTAGAGGCTTGTGCTGTGGAGCAGGAGGAGCACAGATGTTTAAAGATGCAGAGCCAGGAAATAAAGAAGTTAACATCGAAAGAACAGAGCAAGCTTTAGATGTAAAACCAGAAATTATTGCTGCGGGTTGTCCTTTTTGTAATACGATGATGACAGACGGTGTTAAAAACAAGGAGAAAGAAGGAGATATTCAAGTTATGGATATTGCAGAATTGATTGCAAACGCTCAAGATTTATAAAATATGCCGGAAATAAACAAAAAAAGAATTCTTACTGCAGGTCTCGTTGGAGGTACTATATTTTCAATAGTAGTTGCTCTATTTGATTACTTTTTTGGAAAAGGATTTTCCTGGTCAAGAGTTCTATTTTACTTTATTTTTGGTCTGGTAATGTATAGTTTTTTAACCTATAGAAATTTTAAAAAGCATAATAAAAAGCGATAATTATAAAAATCACTTTACAGAAGATAACTTTTATGATTTAAGTAAAAGTCGCTATGTAAAGAAGAAAGTAATTACCTATATTGAACTAGTACAGAACTAAAATTAAATCTATAAAATGTTCATAAACCAACAAATTGAGATTAATAACCTTCCTGAGATCTCGTCTGTTGAACTCAAGCCTATTTCAAAAAATTATTTTAAGATTATAATTTTAAATAAAGCAGTCCTTTACACAATAGTCATAGGTCTATTAATTACTGGTAAATTCAAAATACAAGAAGAAGGGTTCCAAGATAATTTTATCTACATTATTGTTCTGGTTATAATTGGGTGTCTATTGAATTTTCTTTTATCCCTTTTAGCCTTTAAGAAAAGAAAATATGCTATTAGAGATAAAGACGTTATTTATTCTAAAGGACTTCTTGTTAATTCTATTACTACTGTGCCAATATCTAGAATTCAACATATAGAAGAATCTCGCAGTTGGTTGGCACGAAAGTTAAGCCTCGCAACCTTAAAAATTTTCACAGCAGGAGAATCTGGCAGTGATTTAAAAATTGATGGTTTACCACTTGAAGAAGCGAGAAAAATAAATGATTTTTTAAGTACTCGAGTGAATGAAAGCATCTGATTTCTCAAAACCAATTAGGCAATCATCAAAAGGTATTATCATCATATTTGCATTAAATGCTTATAATTTTGTACGCCGTTTTTTTGTCTTGTTTATTGCTTTTGGAATCTCACTAACTAAGAAAAAAACATTTGCCCATGTTACACCTACAGTAATTTTCTTGGTTATTGTAGGTATCCTTATACTATTACTTGTTCTAGCAATACTTAAGTATTTAAATTTTAAATTTTATTTAAGTAAGGATGACTTTCACTTATCGACCGGGATCATAAATAAGGATAATACAATTATTTCAAAGTCAAAAATTCAAAACGTCTATATCAAACAGAATTTTTTGCAGCAGATCATCAATGTGGTATCCTTAAATATAGAAACAGCGGGTGACAACAAATCTGAAATCTCTATAAAAGCATTAGATAAACCCACAGCTTTAAAATTAAAGAAAGAACTATTTACAAAATCAAATAGTACAGAAACACTAACAGATGCGGTCGAATCTAGAAATGTTTTCTTTCGAGTATCATTAAAACGTCTTTTTTTAGAAGGAATTTCTCAAAATCATCTGCGTAGTTTTCTTATCATCACCTCTTTTGTTTTTGGTTTATATTATGAATTTAAAGATTATTTTCGAGATTTAAAACTCAAACAAGGTCTAGAGGAGCTCATTCATTTAGATAAAGAAAGTCTTCTAAATATCATAATAATAAATACTGTATTTATTCTTGTCGCAATACTCATTTCTCTCCTATTTTCAGTTCTTAAAACGGTAGTAACTAATTTTAATTTAGAAGTTGTAGAAAACCAAAAAACTATTGAGATTAATAAAGGTCTATTTAATAAAGTATCACTGAGTTTAACACCAAGTAGAATTCAAAATATAGTTATAAAAACAAATCGTATCAAACGCTATTTTGATTTACATACACTCTCTGTTAAACAAGCTATGGTGAATGTTAAGCAGCGAAAAAACTTTGTTATCATTGCCTTAGAAAAAGAGCAATTAAAACATTTAGTTGATAAGCTTTTAGTTAATTATACGAGTGCTATTGAGAGATCAAACCCAAAAGGGTATTATAAACGTATCTTGGCCTTAAACATGTTCGCGTTAGCATCAATTATCAATGTTCCTGGATTTATTATCTTCGGAAATATGATGTGGTATATCAATATCGCGTTGGTATTATTTTCAGTTTTATACGTGACAGTAACTTACAGAAAAGCTTTTTATAAAATTGATGACCAATTTTTAACCATAGGAAGCGGATTTATAGACACCACTACAGACATTTTAGAAATTCATAAAATTCAAGCGGTCAAATTAAAACAAACCATCTTTCAAAAACGCATACAAATTTCATCTGTAATTATATCGACAGCCTCTAAATCTGTTAAAATACCATATGTTTCAGAAACTGAAGCAAAATCAATTTATGATTACTTGTTATTTAAGGTGGAGTCACAGAATAGAGATTGGATGTAAAATTGTATTTTTGTTTTCTGGAGCGAAAGAACCTTCCAACTTAAATTTAGGTAAATATAGGGATGTTTAAATAGTCTGTTTTTTATAGCTATTTTTCCTGGTTTTGATTATTTCGTTAAGATATAAATACACAAAAAAATAAATTATGCTAGTTGATTTTAATACACTTCCCGAGGAGTCTCGAGTTTGGATTTATCAATCCAATAGATCATTTTCTGAGGAAGAAATTACAGAAATAAAAGAAAAACTAAATATCTTTATTGAGAATTGGACTGCTCACGGCAGCAATTTGCAATCGGGTTATACGATTGAATACAAGCGCTTTATAGTTATAGCTTTAAACCAAAGCATAAGCAATGCTACGGGTTGTAGTATCGATGCTTCTGTACATTTCATTCAGCAATTAGAAAAAGATTATAGTGTTGATTTGATGGACAAAATGAACGTGTCTTACAAGCAAGGTGAGTATGTCGCCCATAAAACATTACTTGATTTTAAGAAAATGGCAAAAGAAAAAGCGGTTTCTAAAAACACAATTGTATTCAATAATATGGTCCATAATATTGCAGAGTTTAAAGAAAATTGGGAAGTTCCTGCAAGTGAAAGCTGGCATAGTAGATTTTTAAAATAAATACCTCTAAGTCATTAGGCATGAATAAAAATAAAGACGCTGTTTTAAAAGAGTTAGAGGAGAATATCATGTCAAATGAAATTTTCTTATTAAATATTTCGGGACAGGATAAACCAGGGTTAACGTCTAGCATAACTAGCGTTTTAGCACAGTATGATGCTAAGATATTGGATATCGGACAAGCAAATATTCACGATACATTATCTTTAGGAATTCTATTTGAAATTCAATCTGGAGCAAGCTCAGCTTCAGTGTTAAAGGATTTATTATTTAAATCTTATGAATTAGGTATTACTGCAAAGTTTAGTCCAATCACTTCAGAAAATTATGAAAGTTGGGTAAAACAACAAGGAAAAGATAAATACATTGTTACCATTTTAGGAGAAAAACTATCTGCCGAGCAAATTTCAGAAGTAACCAAAGTAATTTCTGAAATTAATTTAAATATTGACGCAATTAAAAGATTAACAGGACGTACATCACTTATAAATAGAGAAGAATATCCTCACTCATCAATACAGTTATCTATTAGAGGTAAAATTAACTGTAAGGAAGAAGTGACTAAAAAATTCATGCAAATCTCTAGAGACTTAGATGTCGATATTGCTTTTCAAGAAGATAATATTTATAGAAGAAATAGACGTTTAGTTTGTTTTGACATGGATTCTACGCTTATTCAAGCTGAAGTTATTGATAGATTAGCAGAGCTCGCAGGCGTTGGAGAAGAAGTAAAAGCAATTACAGAGTCTGCAATGCAAGGCGACATAGATTTTAATGAGAGTTTTAAACAACGTATGAAACTCTTAAAAGGCTTGAGTGAAGACGTACTTCACGAGGTCGCTGTAAATTTACCAATCACAAAAGGCGCTAAACGACTTATTGACACCCTAAAAAAATATGGATTCAAAACTGCAATCCTGTCAGGTGGATTTACTTATTTTGGTCATTATCTACAACAAGAATTAGGTATGGATTATGTGTATGCTAATCAATTAGAAATTAAAGATGGTCTTCTAACAGGGGGTTATATTGGTGATATTGTAGATGGTAACAAAAAGGCTGAATACCTCAAAGAAATTGCAGATAAAGAAGGCATAAATATTGGCCAAACCATAGCTGTTGGCGATGGCGCCAATGATTTACCTATGCTTAATTTAGCGGGATTAGGAATTGCATTTCATGCGAAGCCAAAGGTAAAGGATAGTGCGCAAAGCTCTATCTCTAGCGTTGGATTAGATGGTGTGCTTTATCTCCTAGGCTATCACGATAGACATATAGATTTAATGGAATAAAACCAATATATATATTCAAGTTACAGAGAATATAGAAGCGACCTAAGACGCTCTTGAAAACACAGATAAGAACATTTTTTACGCTTCTAATGATGCCACATTGGAGTCACAATCTGTTCGAAGTAAGATTAAGGCAGTATTTAAATAATACATAAAGGACCATTTTGTTTACAAACTTCTTTATAAATCTATCACAAAGTCTTTTATACTTCATCACAAAAATACTATTTTGGCATAGTTTTTAGTTCTATCTATAATTAAGAACAACTCTCAAAGATCTTTATTTTATGCAATATATATTGTCCCTCATTTTTTGTTTTGGCCTATTACCCTCATTAGTTGCTCAAGATGCCAGTCATCCGTTAGCGCATAAAGATTTACAAGCGCAGCAAATATGGGTAGATAGCGTCTATAATGACATGTCACTTGAAGAAAAAGTTGGACAGTTATTTATGATTAGAGCATTTTCAGATAGTGAAAAATCTAATCAAAAGTTTGTTACTGAGCTGATCAACAACTATCACATTGGAGGTCTTATATTTTCTACTGGTGGTCCTGTTGCACAAGCCAGACAAAGCAATTTGTATCAGGCCATTTCTAAAACGCCATTATTAATTGGAATGGATGCAGAATGGGGTTTAAGCATGCGTTTAGATTCTACTTATGCTTTTCCTTGGAATATGACTTTAGGTGCTATAGCCGATAATAGATTAGTAGAACGAACTGGTTATCATATTGGCGAACATTGTAAACGAATTGGTGTTCATTTTAATTTTGCTCCAGTAGTAGATATCAATACAAATCCAAAAAATCCTATCATTGGTAATCGTTCTTTTGGAGAAGATAGAGATAATGTAACCGATAAAGCGTTGGCCTTTATGAAAGGAATGCAAGATGCTGGAGTTTTAGCGAATGCTAAACATTTTCCTGGTCACGGCGATACAGATAGTGATTCTCATAAAACTTTACCAACCATAAACTTCAATGAAAAACGTATTGATTCTATAGAGTTATATCCGTATAGAGAATTAATAAAAGAGGGATTATCTAGTGTTATGGTGGCACATTTAAATGTTCCGAGTTTAGAACCACGTGACGGATTTCCATCATCATTATCAAAGCATATCGTTACAGATATATTAAAAGATTCGCTAGGATTTAGAGGTCTTATCTTCACCGATGCCTTAGAAATGAAAGGGGTTTCAAATTATAGCACTCCTGGTGAGATTGACTTAGCCGCTTTACAAGCTGGGAATGATGTTTTGCTCATTTCTGAAGACGTACCTAAAGCTATTGAAAAAATTATTGAAGCTTATAACAGCAAAGAAGTTACCGAAGAGCGCTTAGCGCACTCCGTTAAAAAAATATTGATGGCAAAATTTAAAGTAGGTTTAAATACTTATGAACCTATCGGTACAACTACGTTATTAGATGATTTAAATCGTTTAGAAGATGATTTACTCTATGAAGAATTGATGGAAGCCTCTACAACTATTCTTAAAAACGAAGAATCGCTTTTACCACTGCGAAATTTAGAAACCAAGAAAATAGCTTACGTTGAATTAGGTGATAGTTCAGGCTCTATATTTTATAATGAATTAAAAAAATACACTAAAATTCATCTCGTTGAAGCTGAGAAATTAGATGAATTGATTATAAAACTTCAAAATTATAATACGGTTATTATTGGTTTCCATAAAATGAATGACAACCCTTGGCAAGACTATAAATTTGAAGATCGAGAGCTCGTTTGGCTTTACGAAATAGCGAGAACTAACACCGTAATTCTTGATGTCTTCGCGAGACCTTATTCGCTTATAGACGTAGCAACTATTGAAAACATTGAAGGTATTGTCATGAGTTATCAAAATAGCGCTATTGCTCAGCAAAAATCTGCTCAAACTATTTTTGGAGCACTTGCATCAAAAGGGACAATTCCAGTATCTTTAGGTGAACATTTTAAGGCTGGTGATGGTATTCAGTGCCTAGCTTTGCAATCATTAAGCTATGGTTTACCAGAAAGCGTAGGGATGAGTTCTAAAAAATTAAAACGTTTAGATTCTATTGCTCAATATGCTGTAGACCAAAAAATGACACCAGGTATTCAATTATTAGTTGCTCGTAAAGGCAAAGTAATTTATAATAAAAACTTTGGAAAACATACTTATGAAGGCGAGGAAGAAGTGAAGTTTGAGGACATGTATGATGTTGCTTCGCTTACAAAAATTTTAGCGACACTTCCTTTGTTAATGGAACTTGAAGAAAAGAATGCAGTATCATTAAATACAAAGCTATCTCGAATGCTTCCAGAATATGGTAAAACAAACAAAAAAAACATTACCATTAAGCAGATGTTATCGCATTATGCCAGACTGAAACCTTGGATTCCTTTCTATGCAGCGACCTTGGATTCAATAACGAAAAAACCTGATCCAAAATATTATAGACGTACTGCATCACCACAATTTAATATTAAAGTTTCAGAACAAATGTATTTACGTAAGGATTATCCAGATTCAATTCAAAAGATAATTAGAGATACAGAATTACTTTCAACACAACGTTACCGTTACAGCGATTTGCCTTATTATATATTGAAAAAGTATATAGAAGGTTATTATAAAAAGCCATTAGATGAGTTAGCACAAGAACACTTTTACCAATCTTTAGGTGCTAATTACACGACCTATAATCCATCTTCTAAATTTTCAGATCGAAATTTAATCCCTACAGAAGTAGATGATTATTTTAGGTTTAAGGAAGTTCGTGGTTATGTGCATGATATGGGAGCAGCCATGCAAAACGGAGTTGGAGGTCATGCAGGTGTTTTTAGTAATGCCAATGATGTAGCCAAAATCATGCAGATGTATCTTCAAAAAGGATTTTATGGTGGTAAACGCTATTTAAAAACAGAAACTATAAACAAGTTTAATTTTTGTTATTATTGCGATAAAAATGTAAGGCGAGGCATTGGTTTCGACAAACCACAATTAGGAGATGCAGGACCAACCTGTGGTTGCTTATCTATGAAGAGTTTTGGACATTCTGGATTTACAGGAACCTATGCTTGGGCAGATCCAGAAGAAGAAATAGTATATATCTTTCTAGCCAACAGAACCTATCCTAATGCAGGAGAAAATAGATTGCTAAAAGAAGACATAAGAACAGAAATACAGCGATTAATTTACGAGGCAATTATTGTTGATGGCGTTGAGAGTGAAGTAATTAATAATATAAATTAGAAAATAGAATAAAGAGGAGTGGTTTAGATAAGTAATCAAAAAAATAATTATGATGTATCTAAAGCTATCTTTTTTCTTTTGTCTTTTTTCTTTTATCTAAAATAGAAATGCGAATAGGAATTGTTTGTTATCCAACATTTGGTGGAAGTGGAGTTGTAGCTACAGAGTTAGGATTAGAATTATCCAAGCGAGGTCACGAAATTCATTTTATTACTTATAGTCAGCCAGTACGATTAGAATTACTGAGTCACAATGTGCATTATCACGAAGTTACTGTTCCTGAGTACCCGTTATTCTTGTATCAACCATACGAGTTGGCGTTATCAAGTAAATTAGTAGATATGGTGAAGCTTCATAAGATTGAGGTTTTACACGTGCACTACGCCATTCCTCATGCATATGCAGCATATATGGCAAAGCAGATGTTATTAGAAGACGGTATTAATATTCCAATTGTAACGACGCTCCACGGTACCGATATTACGCTCGTTGGAAGTCATCCGTTTTATAAGCCTGCGGTGACATTTAGTATCAATAAATCTGACGCTGTGACTTCGGTGTCGAAAAGCTTAAAAGAAGATACCTTACGTTTATTTAATATCAGGAAAGATATTTATGTGGTACCAAATTTTATAGATTTAGATAAATACGCCACTAAATTTACAGATTGCCAACGTGCTATGATGGCAACAGATGATGAAAAAATCATTACCCACATTTCTAATTTTAGAGAGGTCAAACAAATACCAGACGTTATTAAAATATTTTATAACATTCAAAAGGAAATACCCGCTAAATTGATGATGGTTGGAGAAGGACCAGAGCGTGAAGCTGGTGAGTTTTTATGTGAAGAATTAGGAATTAGCTCTAAAGTTGTTTTCTTTGGAAATAGTAATGAAATAGACAAAATTCTCTGTTTTAGTGATTTATTCCTATTGCCATCCTTGACCGAAAGCTTTGGTTTATCTGCATTAGAAGCTATGGCCTCTGGAGTACCAGTAATCTCAAGTAATACTGGCGGAATCCCAGAAGTTAATGTACATGGAGTTTCAGGTTATTTGAGTGAGATTAACGATGTAGAAGACATGTCTAAAAATGCGCTTCATATTTTAAAGGATGAAAAAATATTAGCTTTGTTTAAACTGAATGCAAAAAAGGTATCTGCAAAATTTGGCATCCATGAGATTGTGCCTCAATACGAAGCCATTTATGAGGAGACTTTGAAGCGGAGTTTGGTTTCCTAGTGTTCGCTTTTTATTTAGAATAAAGCTATTATATAAATAAATAAAGTTTTTATATTAAAAATCTAAATGGAATAGTAACCGAAATAAAAGAAGGGCATGCAGCTATAGTTTGCTCAAACGAATCTGATTATTTTTATTTGGAACAATTAGAGATGAGATTTTTAAAAGTTAGTGATTCAATATGCAAAAAAGACTCTGATCTTTTCGTGTTTGAGAAAAATTAATATAATAGATTTAGCTATTTGAAAACTCCCAAAATAAAAGAACAGAAAGATAATTATTTTGAATTCTTTATCGGACTATAAAACCATGGCCTTTGTTGGTGTTTTACACCAACAAAACCTCAAATCAAAATTCTACCACCAAACTAAAAAAGACTTAGTCAATTCACCTGTCTTAGATAACATCCAAAATAAAGGAGATTGATTATTATCTAAAAACGCTTTAGACTCACTTCTAAAATTTGAATACTCCAACCAATCAATATCGGTATGAGGTTTTAAAAACCAATCCAACTTTGTTGGAATATGAAACAAATGGTTTTTAAACGTTTCTAGTTGTGTTGTATTGATGTAAAAACCACAAACGCAATCTGTATTTAAAAGTTCAATAGTCACTTTTTGTTGGTATGGTACAAACAATTGCGCTTTGAATAAGACACGTTGTTCAAATTTATAATGTTCTAAATCTAACTGCTTTAATGTAAACTTACAATCTTGAGAATAGAGTAGTGGTAACTGTTTCTGATTTAGCTTATTGAGTTTCTCTATAAGACTGTCTTTTCTGTTTGGGCCAATCCATCGCTCAATTTCTGTTTTTCCTAAAGTAGAATCATAGACGTAAAATTTATAGATGATTTCTAAATGTATGGGTAGATTGTCGACAAGTAATAGGGCATCTAATTCTCCTAAAGTCAGTTTGTTTTTTTGGATTTGAATATTTTCGGCAAGTATTTTTATAGACTTGCAAGCTTCTAGATGATTGAAGACAAACTGTTCTGCTAATTGACCTAGTCGCAGTTGTCGCTCCAATTTCCGAAGAAAAAGGGAGTCATAGCAAATAGGAATTTCTAATTGCTTTAGAGTGCTGATATCGGCACTTTTCCAGAGCACATGTGTTTCACAATAGGCTTGATATAATGCTTGGAGATGTTGCGGACTTAAATTCATTTAAATTCGAAATTACATAATAACAAATTAATTATAAAATTAGTTTAATAACAATACCTTTGTAGTCAATTATAACAGACTATGGATACCACATTTTTCGACTTAGGAATTTCTAAATCGCTTATTAAAGGACTAAAAGAGCTCAATATAAAAACGCCCTCTCAAATACAAAAAGAGGCGATACCTATATTATTAAAAAATAATAAGGATTTTATTGGATTAGCACAAACAGGGACTGGAAAAACTGCTGCTTTCGGATTACCAATATTACAGAATATTAATCCTAAAAAGGATCATATACAAGCTTTAATTTTGGCGCCTACACGAGAATTAGTACAACAAATACAAAAACAGCTTTTTAAGTTTACTAAATATAGTGATCACAAGATTTTTGCAGAGGGTGTTTATGGTGGCGAAAAAATGGATGTTCAGTTAAAACGTTTACAACGTGCCACTCATATTATTGTAGCTACTCCTGGTCGTCTGTTAGATTTTATAGAGCGTGGTGAAATAGATATCAAAAATATTAATACCTTAGTTCTAGATGAAGCTGATGAAATGTTGAGTATGGGTTTTCAACAAGATTTGAATAAAATATTGGCATATACAGAAGGGTCAAGGCATACTTGGTTGTTTTCGGCGACCATGCCTGAGGGAATTCAGAGTATGGTAAAAACGTATATGGCTAAAGATGCTGTTCGTGTTGAAATAGATAAAAATAGTTTGGTGAATGCTAATATTAGCCACCATTATATAGTTACATCTATTAAAGAGAAAACTAATATAGTCGCCAGATTATTAGACAAGTATGATGATGATAGAGGGATTATTTTTTGCAGAACTAAATTAGGAACTGTACAATTGACTGAAGCGCTGAAAGCAGAAGGGTTTTCAGTTGATGCGCTTCAAGGAGATATGCAACAAAAAGAACGTGATAAAGTCATGAGAGCTTTTAAGAATGGGTCACTTCAGTATTTGATTTCAACAGATGTTTCTGCAAGAGGAATTGATGTTAATAACTTGGCTTTCATCATTCATCACCAATTACCAGATCAATTAGAATACTACACACATAGAAGCGGAAGAACAGCTAGAGCAGGAAAAACCGGAGAATCTATAGCACTTATCATATCTGGAGAAGAGAAAGATATCCAAAAAATTCAAAAAGATTTAGATATTAAGTTTAAACAAATAACATTATAAAAAATTACTATAATCTTATTTTCGAAATTGCGAATATACTCATATAATTAGACTACTTTTGGAGTCACTTAAATAAGTAGCAATACGTGTTTAGGTATTACACAAACTAGAACTCCTTAGTATGGTCACTAAGGAGTTCGCTTTTTTATAGCATCTAGGTAATTTAGTTTTTCAATAATATTTTCGATAAAAATGTTCGATAAAAACTCATAAAGGCTTTAATTTTGCAATTCTTAAAACAAAGTATGAACCGAGATAACCTAGAACTTCAAGATAAAAAAACCGATAAAGAATTATACAGTTATCAAAAAGGAGCAATTGATCAAATTTTTGAAAAATTTGAAACAGCTCCTGATGATTATCATCTACTTTACCAGCTTCCAACAGGAGGAGGGAAAACGGTTATTTTTTCTGAAATGGTTCGTCAATATCTAAAGACGCATAAGAGAAAAGTGTTAGTAATGACTCATAGAATTGAGTTGTGTAAACAAACCTCTGTGATGCTCACAAGCTTCGGTGTAACTAATAAGGTCGTTGATAGCAAAGCGAACTTGGATGATCAAGAAGATTATAGTTGTTACGTGGCTATGGTTGAAACGCTAAACAATAGACTTAATGACGGTATATTGGATATCTCTGATGTTGGTTTGGTCATTATTGATGAGGCGCATTATAATTCATTTACTAAATTATTTAAGTTTTTTGAAAACTCTTTTATATTAGGTGTTACTGCTACACCATTAAGTTCTAATAAGGATTTACCAATGAAAGATAATTATAGTGAGCTTATTGCTGGCGAGACTATTGAATCTTTAATTGAGAATGAGTTTTTGGCTCATGCAGACGTCTTTCAATATGATATGGGGTTAACATCCTTAGAAATTGGGAGTAATGGTGATTATACGGTTAAATCTTCTGAAGACTTATACTCGAGTCCTGCCATGTTAGATAAATTATTAGAGGCTTATAAAAAACACTCTGACGGCAAGAAAACCTTGATTTTTAATAATGGTATCAACACATCAATTATGGTGTACCACACTTTTAGGGAGGCTGGGTTACCAATTATGCACCTTGATAATACGGCTACAAAAAAGCAGCGTAAACAAATATTAAAATGGTTTAAAGATACGCCAGATGCTATTTTGAGCTCTGTAAGTATTTTGACCACAGGTTTTGATGAGCCTACAATTGATACTATTATTCTAAATAGGGCAACGAAATCACTCACATTATATTACCAAATGATAGGTAGAGGTTCTCGAATCTTAAATAACAAATCAAAATTCACGGTAATAGATTTAGGTAATAATAATCATAGATTTGGTCCTTGGGGAGCAGATCTTGATTGGCAAACAATCTTCAGATCACCAAATTATTTTATGGATAGGTTGGTAGATGATGAGACCATTGAAGGTCAATTTAAACATGAGATGCCAGAAGAGCTTCGTAAAGAATTTTCTAAATCTGACGAGGTTTATTTCGACATCAAACAGGTTTATAAAGATGCGACTTTCAAAGGTGAATCTTCAAAAGTAGTACTAGAACGCTCTATCGAGCAACATGCCAAAATTTGCATTGAGAATAGTGAAGATCTTTATGATACTTTAGCCTTAGCTAAACTATTAGGCGGAGATATCGATGTGAGAATCGATGTCTATGCCAAGTGTATTAGTAAAAGTACATATAATTTCTTAAGCTGGTTACGAGATGATTATCGTAAAAAGCTGAATAGTTATCTGCGTGTTAATTTTGATGAAGTTTTTGAACAAATTCACGGTCATCCTCCAGAAGATTAAATACAATTGAGTGATAAAGTAAAACCAGAGTATAGAACTGAAGAAAATACAGAAATTGAAAAAGCAGGATACTAGTCTAAATATTTATTTTAAGATGTTGGATTTAAACATAAAAGTAAAACAGCAATATTGAGTTTGAAATAAATCAAGATATTATAAATAAGTAAAGCTCATTGAAACGCTCGAGGTTTGTAACTTTTTTCTTAGACAATCTTTTTAAAAATAATATCTCAATCTACTTTAAATATCTGAGAATTGTTTTGTACTGCGTATCTTTATAACATGAAAAGAGAAGATTACAAAATTCATATTATTGGAGCAGGCGTTAGCGGTCTTATCGCTGCAAAAATACTAGAATCGCAAGGATATAAACCCTTTATTATTGAAGCAACAAAAGAGGTTGGAGGTCGTGTTAAAACAGATGTAGTTGACGGATTTCAATTAGATCACGGCTTTCAGGTCTTATTGGATGCCTACCCGTTAGCACAAAAACATCTTAATTTTAATGCTTTAGATCTTCAAAAGTTTACACCAGGTGCAACTATTTTTAAAGATGGTAAATCACAAACTATAGGTGACCCTTTGCGAGATGTTTCTTTATTGTTGTCTACTATGACTGCATCAATAGGGTCTTTTAGTGACAAATTAAAAGTCTTAAAACTAAATACAGCATTAAAAAAGAAAAGCCTTTCTTCAATTTTTTCTTCTGAAGAAATGACGACTTTAAATTATTTAAAATCTAGGGGTTTTAGTGCCGAGATGATTAATGGTTTTTTTAAACCGTTTTTCTCTGGTATTTTTCTCGAACCTAATCTAGAGACTTCAAGCAGAATGTTTGAATTTGTATATAAAATGTTTGGCGAAGGTCATGCAACACTGCCAAAGGGTGGTATTGGTGAAATCCCAAAACAATTGCAATCACAATTAAACAATACCACATTTATTTTTGATACAAAAGTAAATGAAGTTAATGATGATCATATCATCACTAACGATGGAAAACGGTTGGATACACATTATACAATTATAGCTACAGAGGCCCATACCATAGTTAAAAACTTGAATCATAGCGCGTATTGGAAGTCTTGTGATAATCTTTATTTTAAAACTAAAACACGTGCGTCAAATAAGCCTATCATCGGGCTTGTGGCAGATGATAATGCACTAATCAATAACCTATTTTTTCATAATACGCTAGAAACCAAAATTAAAGGTGATGAAGAATTATTATCTGTTACTGTAGTTAAAGAGCATGACTTAGATGACATTGAATTAATTAGACGGGTACAAGCCGACTTAAATTCCTTTTGCAATATAAGAGACACTACATTTTTAAAACGTTATCACATCAAAAAAGCATTACCACAGCTCACTAATTTGTATAATGATTGCTCGCCTTCAGAAACGCAATTAAAATCAACTATTTTTCTAGCAGGAGATCATTTATTAAATGGGTCTCTTAATGCAGCAATGCGCTCTGGTGAGCGAGCTGCAGAGGGTTTGATTCTGGCGTTAGAGGGTGGTATGAAAATTGATTCTTTTACTTTTAAATAGCTCTAATTTATAATTAATCTTGTGTTATAATTTGTTAAATATTAAGTTCTTGTCACTTAAAAAGTTTAATTTAATACTTAAATAAGTCATACTATGAAACTCAATTATCCTTTCGTTTTTTTATTTTCAGTCATTATTATGTCTTGTAGTGCTAAGAAAATAGAGGCTACGCCTCAACAACTAAAAATACTAGACGATTTGGTAGCTGAGCAATCTTTTGTCATTGAGTCTGATTGGGCGTTACCTCAAAGTACAGGTAGTTTAATGATGCTTCAAAATGCCGGTTTTTTAGCATCTGGTGATAGCGCTAGTCGCATTAGTTTAATTGGAAATCAGAATGAATTAAGGTTAAAAAACGACCTTGTATCTTCTAAATTACCATATTTTGGAGAAGTACAATCTAATACAGGATACAATGGATCTGACGGTAGTATTAGTTTCGATGGAGAAATGAAAGGTTATAAAGTGACAAAGAATGGTAATAGCAGTTACACGATATCGTTTGACGCTAGAAGTCATTCTGAGAATTTCGATGTTACCATTCACTTATATCCAAACCTTAGGAGTGACATCATATTAAAAGGAGCAAAGCGATTTCCTATTAGATATACGGGGTATGTGAGTCCTATTTTGGAGTAAGTTAAAATAGTAGCTATGCCTTATTTTAAGACAAATTTTATAGTAACTTACGGAGATTCTAAAACTAAAATAATGTCTCCCAAAACAAAATTACTCTTTCTATGTCTTTCGTTTTCAATTTCAATGATAGGTCAAGAAACAGAAACTCCTTCTAGGCAATTCTGGAACACCTTACAATCACATTGCGGAAAAGCTTATCAAGGTCAATTAGAATTACCAAAAGAAGATAAAGATTTTGGTGGCAAACAACTAGTGATGCATGTGCGTAAGTGCACAGATAAAGAAATTAAGATTCCTTTTTTTGTTGGAGAAGATAAATCACGGACTTGGATTTTGAGTTATGACAATGACCAAATGACATTAATACATGATCACAGACATAAAGATGGTACTGAAGATGATGTCAATTTTTATGGAGGAATAACGACCAACACAGGAAAAGCTGATATCCAAATATTTTCTGCAGATAAGCATACACAAAAAAGGATACCTGCTGCGGCTACAAATGTGTGGTGGATCACCATAGATGAGACTAGGTTTACATATAACTTAAGACGTTTGGGTACAGATCGTGTCTTTAAAGTTGTAATGGACTTAACTCAAACAATCAAAATACCAGACGCACCTTGGGGTTGGGAAGAGTAGTACCATTTTATAACTTACTAAATCTGTTGATTAAAAGTTTGTGGTGATCAACTAAAAAGTATGATTACTAGCCCATTTAATTTAGCTTCTTGATAGTTCAATAGCTAGATTTGCTTGAGTATCTCCAATCTTAGTCATACTTTATCTAATTAGTCATTCTAGGTTCCCTGTTTTTATACGTTTTGTTTTCGATTAATTTCCTTAAGGTAGAACTAGATTTTGGTCAGATGAAAAATGTAAAAAAAATGTAAAAGAAGTGTCAACAGTTGTAAAAAGTCATGAATTATCATCTTATTTACAGTTCATTATGAAACATCAACACCCTTATACTAAAATAATTATCATTGTATTGTCTTTTCTATTCATGATTACGTCATGTACAAAAAAGGAGTCTGATCATTTTGCTGGCATGACCAAAGTTGTATTACGTGAAGCGGGTAATCAATTATTACTTCGGAATTTAGACTCAACCTCACTAATCTTACCAGTTAAAGAAATAGAACCGTATTTCTATAGTATTTCTTTTGAAAAACCACTAAGGTTTGAACCCAGTAATATCGTTACAGTGATTGATAGTAGCTTAACTTTAGCGAGCTTATCAAAAAACTATCGCGTTGAAGTATTACAATGTGCAGATGGAGAAGTCGCTTACAGTTATGAAATGAATGTAGAGGAGGAGCGCACTATTATCCCCTGCGCTGGACGGTTTCTTCCTAAAGCATGTTATACTATAAATATTCAATTCTTAGACATCGTCGCCCCAAGTGGATTCAGAAAGAAACATACACCTTATATTTTAGTTTTAGGAGTGTTCTTTTTCCTATTCTTTTTATTCATGCGAAAATTGAAATCACAGCCTATTTCCGAAGAAAAAAGCACACTATCTTATTCTATAATCGGAAGCTTTCAGTTTTATCCAGAACAAAGTAAACTCGTGAAGTCAGCAACAGAAATTAGTCTCTCAAAAAAGGAATGTGAACTTTTAGAAATATTTGTGGCGCATCCTAATCAAATTATAAAACGTGATGAACTCACTAAAAAAGTATGGGAAGATAATGGTGTTTTCGTAGGTCGAAGTTTAGATACTTATATCTCTAAATTACGAAAAATATTAAAGGACGATGACTCCATTAGAATCACTAATGTGCATGGTATAGGCTACAAATTAGAAATGGATTAAGCTATATTTCTATTGATTAGTACCATTGTTTTTATACTTTCTGTAACTCGTTCCTTTAGTACATGGACAATCGCTAATACCTTGTAGGAAATCTATTCCAATAGTGATACTGTGTGTTCCTGAGTTATATCCTGAAAGATCATTAATCGTCATTTGATACGAATATGCGAAATAGTACTTGTTTTTCATAATACCAGCCATTGGCCCTAAATTAAGTGGCTTTAAATATTGATCGTTTAGAAAACGATAAGAAGCACCTACCCAGTAGTAATCACCACTTCTGTTAAATTTCCTGTATTTGAAATTAATATCTGTAGCGGATCTTTGATCACTGCTAAAATATTGGAAAAACAGTGATGGCTCAAATTCTACGCTGTTATTCCCTTTACTATTGAAGACATAGCCTGTGTATGCTTGGAAATTTAGTAAGTTTCTAGGTTCAACGCCTACAAAATCATCAACGTTCTTATTTAAAACATTGTTAGCATTTAAGCTAAAATAATATCTATTTAAACGATATAGTAAACCAACATCAAAATTATTATTTGAGATAGCTCTGTCGTCCCCAACATTTACAATGGGGATTTCTTCGGTAGGTTGAAAATTCTCTATGTCTATTCTAAAAGCATTTATATTGTAAGATAATCCAAATGACAAGTATTGTTTTGAGGTATAATCGAGAATGATATGGTGTGCAAAAGATAATTTTGCACCTTTTTGACGTGTATTTCCGTTTCTGTCATTGTATAATGTCAACCCAACACCAGACTGCTTTGCTATTCTAAAATCTGCATATAACGCTTGATTGTCTGGTGCATTTTTTATACCTACCCATTGCGTTAGGCCATTAAGTCTTACCTTAAGATTATCACCAATTCCTGCATAGGTTGGAGAAATCACAAAATCATTATCTGCCAAATATTGCGTCCATACAGGTAAATTCAATTCTTGTGCATAACCAATCGAACTGGCAACTAAAAGGATATATATTATAAATTTTTTCATTTGAATTATTGTTTTAATTTGAGGGTTAATTACCTGTAAAGTGTAAAGTGTCCTACGTAATCTTTTTCTAGTAATGGGCTATTTGGTTTTACGACGTACCAATAATCACCAGTAGGTAGTTCTTGTCCATTATATCTACCATCCCAAAATTGACCAACATTATAGGTGGCAACTTTACGACCATATCTATCAAAAATATCAAAGGTTAAGTTTGGGTAATCTTCAATACAACCTGGAGCCCAAGTATCTGTAACACCATCTCCGTCTGGTGTAAACCAATTTGGAATGCAGGGTCCTAAGATTTCTATTTCAATAATTGCCGTTGCTTGACAACCACTGCTATCTGTAACCACTACAGTATAAGTACCTTCTTCTGTCACTACATAAATACTGGTATCTCCATAATCTTCTTCATTAAATGAGTATTGATAACCACCTGTGCCACCAGTTGCAATGGCTATAATTTCTCCAACGTTTTCTCCTTCTTGTAAGATTAGAGATAAAGGTTCAAATTCTGTGATATTAAATAATTCGGTAGTTTTAATACATCCATTTGTATGTCTTACATCTATGTAGTGATCTATTCCTGGAACAACATTTGTAAATACATTATTCATTTGAAAAGCCCCTCCATTAAGCGCATAGTCTAAGTCTGCGAGATCAATACTATCTCCATCTACGATCACTGTTACAGTATTTACAGTTGCGTTATTTTCGCAAGCATATTCAATCTCAACGATTGGATCAAAGCTGACCGAATCTGGGAACGTAATATTCCATTCTGTTTCACAGCCTTGAGCATCACGAACAAATACAACATGATCTCCTCCACCAAGATTCGTAAAGTCAAATTCAGTTTGTACTGCAGTTCCTGTTGTATATGGACCATTATAATCATCTAGGCTCACACTATACGGAAGTGTTCCACCATAAATATCTATACTAAACGCAGCATTACCTTCCCCTTCACAAGTTTCCTCAAATAGAGAATCTGGAACAATACTAAGAATAACTTGTTCTGGGTCAGTTATTGTAAACTCAAAGAGTTCATAACATCCTAATTCATCTTGTACGATAACTGTATAGGTACCAGGAGCAAGATTCTCAAAAATATTAGTTTCAAAAAATTGATCTAATTGAGGAGAAATAGCATATTTAATAATTCCTGTTCCTCCAGTAGCATTGATGGTAAGAACCCCATCATTGTTTCCACTGCACGTCACATCATTAATTATAAAATCAATAGTTAAGGGTGATGTAGGTTCTGTAATAGTAATAGGAGCAGAGGCAGTATCACAATCACCGCTTTCTATAGTAACAATATACGTTCCTGCCACTAAATCTGTAAATACACCAGGACTATTCTGAGTAGCAGTAATAGTATTTCCTAAGTTATCTTCAAGTGTATAAATATAATTTCCTAATCCACCTTGAGCATCAGCTACGATTGTTCCAGTATTATCTCCAGAACAATTAATCGTTGGATCCATAGACATTAGGTTAATAGTTAAAGGCAATAATGGATCTATTGTTATTTCATTAGATACATTGGCGGTACAAGCATTTGCATCTCTAATGTAATATTGATACGTTCCAGCAGGAACAGAAAATGTTGTTGCTGTTGCAAACGACCCTAATACAGTCGCAAAAGAACTATCGTTACTGTAAGTGTAAGTTCCTGTACCACCAGAAGCACTTAATGAAATTGTAGATTCAATGTCACAGGTTTGAGTGGTCGTAACCACTAAATTGGCATCAATAGGTGTTGGTTCGGTTATTACAATTTCCGAAGAAATTAAGAAACATTCATTGCCATCACTCACAGATATAGTATACGTTCCAGCTCCTAAATCTGTAAAAACATTAGAGGTTTGAGGCCCAGAAGTTGAAGATGTAGGCGTCATTGTATTTAATGTGTAAATATACTCTACATCTTGACCACCTGTAACATTCGTTACTGTAATTGATCCATTTTGATCTCCAAAACAAGATAATATAGAGGCACTTGGTGTGAAGGTAGCATCAATTGGAGTTGGTGCAATAAGTGTTATATCTACGGAAGCTACGCAACCTTCAGCATCTGCCACATTTATAGTGTATGTCCCAGCAGATAAACCTGCGAATGTTCCGTTAGATGTAAATGGGACTGTTGCCGCTCCTGTTAATTCATATTCATAATTTCCCCATCCACCATCTGCAATAGCTGTAATTGTACCTTGGCTATCGTCACATGAGACGTTTGATGTTTCCGAAGCGATAAGTGTTAAAGCTTCAAAAGGAGACGATATCACAACAGTCGCTGTAGCATTACAAAAGGGACTCTCCGTTTCTGTAATAACCACTGTAAAACTTCCAGCAGTCATTCCTGTTACGGTTGTTGGATTTGTAGATGTATTAGCATTTACAACTCCAAAGACAGAGGTTCCTCCAGTATCAAAAAGTTCATAATTATATGATCCTGTATAGCCATTGATATTTATTTCAAATGATCCTGTATTATCTCCAAAACAAGTCACTGTTGTTGAACTAGTAATAAATGTTGGAGGTGTTGCTTCTTGTAAAGAAACCGAAATGTCTTCGGTACATAATGTTACCGCATCTGTAATTGTAATTGTATAGATTCCTGAAGGCACTCCTGAAAACACCCCACCAGTCTCAGAAATCGACACAGGATTTGGACTAATACTATACGTAAACATTCCAGATCCGCCAGTTTCAGTAATTGTTATTTCTCCATCGTCATCGTTACAGGTGGTAAAAGCGGTAATTGTTGGTGTTATTACAATAGGAGCTAAAATGGCTACTGCTACTAAGTTTCCGCATCCGTTTGCATCCTGAATTTCAATGGTATGCGTTCCTGAAAATAGATTCGAGATTGTAAATGGTACTGTTTGTGTTTGAAATGCGCCTCCATCAATACTAAAACTATAAGGTGTAATACCCATTGCATCTAGAGTGACATCAATTTGAAAGTCACCTTCGTTGACTGTACATGAATCATTTATAACTGCAGAAATATTAGGAATTGCATCCATTGGTAAAACGACCACAGGACTTGTAATAATACAACCATAAGCGTCAATAGCATGAACATAATAATTTCCAGCATCTAAATTGAATGTACTTGCAGAAACCCAATTTGGATCTGTATCCAATGGAGATGTTGCAGTAGTTGTAATTTGGTATTGATATGGAGACGTACCATTTTGAGCAACGGCACTAATCAATCCAGAGGTTACATTACAATTAGCATTTTGATCTACTAAAGTCTGTAATTCTAAAAGAAACGCAGATTCAGTAATATTAAAAGGCGCTGTAACCACACCACATCCAGTATTTGGACCAGTAGTCTCCGTAATTGACACAAAGTAATTCCCAAAAGGTAGAGGTCCTAAATCTGTTATGGTTAAGTTTCCATTTGCAGGTACTGTTGCAGATCCTGTAATTCCTGTTGAGATTAAAGATAAAGAATCAAATATTTCATAATCGACATTGATGTTAGTTCCATAGATACTATTAATTGTAAATGATACATTACCATCATCACTTCCTGTACAGCTAATATTATTTGAACTCACAGCACTAAGGGTGAGTGTTGAATTTGTTGGTATTGGAGCAGTTGCAGGTTCATAATAGCTACAAAGCGTTGACGCGTCATAGACTATAAACGTATACGTTACACCAGCCATTAAACCCGTAAACGTAGCGGACTGACTTCCAAAAGTGTCTTCTGGAATCCATGATCCAACCGGATTAGGATATACTGTAGTTGGACCTTCATAAATTGCAAAATAGAATGGTCCCGCACTACTTAATGAAGAACCAATACTTACAACTGCTTCACCACCAGCAAGACAATCAACAGTTGTAGAAACTATAATATCTAAATCAGTAGGAGGTGAGGCCACCAAAACATCCTGTGTTAAAACAGAACATCCATTAGCATCAACCACATTGATTTCATATAAACCAAAATCCACAACGTCAAAACTAATTGAAGTTGATCCTGTATTATTTAATTCAGAATTTGAGTAACCATTCGTTCCAGTTACAAAATAATTATAAGGTGCTGTTCCGCCAGTCACATTATTTATGATAACAGACCCTTGTGAAACTCCGCCAGTTGTACATGTAATATCAACCGTATCAAAATCTAATACAATAGGGTCTGGTTGGTTGATGATTACAATTTCCGAGGCATTACAAAGGTTAGCATCTGTTATAGTAATAGTATAGGTTCCTGCTGGTAATCCAGAAGTTTGTGTACCAAAATCTGTACTTGTAGTATCGTTATTTACATTAATAATAAAAGGAGGTGTTCCAACTGTATTATCTATTGTAATAGCTAGCGCTCCATTGTCATCTCCATTACACAATATTGGTTGTGATTGAACCACAAGACTTAAAGCTGGAGGTGTTATTGGGTTTACTGTAATTATACTTGATTCTGCAATACAACCATTTGCATCCGTAATTTGAAATTGATATGTTCCTGCCGTAGATGTATTATATGTAAATGGTGTTGCTGCGGTTCCTAAATTTGAATAGCTACTTCCGTCAATTGAAACGGCATATGTAAATGCTGCTGTTCCTGTGATATCACCTGTAATAGTAGCATCTGGTGTTGCTGTACAATCAAGTCCAGACGTCAAAACAATAGTTACTGTTGGTGTTAGGATTGGGGCTATTGTAACAGATTCATTATAAATACAATCATTTTCATCTCTCACTTGAAATGTATACGTGCCAGCTTCTAAACCTGTAAAACTATTTGAGGTTTGGTATGGAGTCGCACTTGCAGTTGGTGCTATAATTTGATATTCTAAAACACCTATACCACCAACTGTGTTTGTAATAGTAATTGTTGTTGTATTTGTAGGGCATGTTATTGGAGCAATGCTAAACTCTAAATCGCTTGGAGGATTTAAAGCTTCTATTGTTATTTCATTAGTAATGACGGTACAACTATTTGCATCTTGTATTGTAATTGTATAAACACCTGTTGTTAAACCGTTAAAAACATTACTTGTTTGAAAGTTCACACCATCAATACTATAAGAGTAAGGAGCATCTCCTCCTGTAACTTCAGTTACTGTTATGATTCCGTTGGTTGTACACGTAAATGGTGCTGTTAACTCTGCTGTTCCAGAGATCGCATCATTAGCAATAATAGTTACCGTTTGTGCCACTGTTTCACAAATAGATGCACCCATAGAGTATTCTACGACCACAACGTAATCTCCTTCAACAAGACCTGTGAAAACCGGTGAGCTGGTGAATGTAAGTCCGCCATCAACACTATATAAAAGACTATTACCATTTGTAGCGGTAACATTTATTGTTATTGTACCCGTGTCTCCAGATCCACCACAAGCAATATCTGTGGTATCAATCGTGAATTCTGGTTGATCAATAGCGTCAATAGTAATTGTTGTTTCTGCACTACAATTGTTAGAATCTACAACTAAGATGTTATATACTCCCGCGGTTGTGACTACTATTTCTGCAACCGTTTGAAAATCTGTTGCAGCATTTACAAAATAGAAATAAGGAGGTGTTCCTCCAACAGGATATACTGTAATTTCTCCGTCCTCACATGTTAATGGAATTGTAATTGCCGCGGTAACCGTTAATAATGGCGGTTCAATAATTATAATTTCTTCGGAATAAAAACAGCCATTTTCAGTTTCTACTGTCGCTGTATAAGTTCCTGGATTTAAATTTTCAAAAATATAAGTATTTTCTAAAATTGGTCCAACACTATTTACTAAAGTCCCGCCCTCACTCAAGGTGTAATAATATTGTGGATCTACATCATTAGCAGCAAGTTGAATACTGCCTTTTCCACCATTACATAAAGGTTGTAATATGGTTGTAGATACCGTAAAATCGCGATCTCTAATTTGAATTTCTTGTACACTAAACACACAAGGATTTGTAGTAACACCAATTTGTCTTACATAAATCGTGTACGTTCCTGCAGTAGTAATAGAAAACACATTACTTGTTTGGTAATTTGTGCCGTCTAGACTGTATTCATAACCTGATGGGACGTCTAAAACTGTAATACTTCCAAGTGTTGTACAAATAATATCTGTTGCAATAACTGATGGATTTAATAGGTTTTGATAGACATTAAAATAAAACTGTACGAAACAGCCACCAGAATAGTTAATCGTTAATCTATATTGACCAGACGTATCTGCTAAAAAGTTTGGACCAGTAGCAACCTCATTCCACGTACAGGTATCCTCTTCATTGGCACAATCAGGATTTGAAACAGCATCACAACTAGACTCATCTAACTTTTCCCAGATGATTGATGATGCTCCAGATATACTTGTTTGTATATCTCTAGAATCATTGACACCACATAAAAAGATATTTGGTAGTAATTTACCGTCATTGGGACAAGTCACTATTTCATCAGCATATGGAATAACAGGGTTTTCAATGTCACCTCCAAAAAGTTCTACGACATACTCTTGCACTATGGATTGACAAGGCGCGACTGCTGTATTAAAAGAATAGTAAGTACCCGTTGCTGTAACAGTAATAGTTTGAGAGCTTCCAATTACAGGAGTTCCTGTTGAACTTGTTGACCACGAATATAAATCGTACCCATTTGCAGCAGTTAAATCTACACTCGTCCCACAAAGAATGATATTCTCTGAAAACACACAATCAAGATCTGCTAAAAAATTAGTTGCTTGAGGCGATAGTAAACAACCTGTATTACTATTTAAACTTGGATCATCTGTAATTAGAAACGTAGGATTAAAGAATCCATTATAGGATGCAAATGCCTGATTATTGATAATATTAGAACATGCATCTGCGAGCTGATTACATTCATCGACCACCTGTACTTCTATACGGATTTCATAAACAGGGTCATTCTCTTCAACTAGAGAGTCATCAATATTTAGAATTAACTCACGCGTTGTAGCATTATAACTTGCTACAGTAACTCCAGGAGGTAGCACTAAATCTGTAGGATGATTATATATAATATTTATAGGAAGTATATCTCTAATTTGAAAATTAGTAGCATTATCATTCCCTGTATTTTGAAAACCAATGACATAATTTAACGAAGAACCTAGACCAACTGTTTGTCCGCCAATATCATTACCTGCGTCATCCTCCACAATTTTAGTGAGGACTATATTTGGTTCGATAATTTCAACTGCAAAAGCAAAGAAATACGGAAAATAAGTGTCTCCACTTGTTTCTAATCTAATAGTAGCAGCCGTTGCATCATTAGCAATCACAGCATTTCCTGGATTAGGAACAGCCATAACTCCTGTATCAAAACCTAAAGTATTGGTGCTATTTGGAACTCTTGTATTTACTGGCGTCGCATCTAATTGGGTTACCGAACTATTAAAGAAGTTTGCAACAGGACGATCAACAGTAGAGAGACTAACGCCATTCAAACGTAAACGATCTCCCAGAATTGGACTATCGCCTTCTAGCGTCGCAAATGCAAAATTTGCTCTTACAGGTGCAGGAGCAGGTACCGTTCTAAATCCATTTACAGGAATATCTAACTCTGTATTACTTCCAGCGATACTTATAGCGCTAAATCCGTCAAAACTCGTAATTGATTTTCCAGGAAGTGTAGGGTCTTCATAAACAATAAATAATGACCAACCAGCTGATTGACCAGTGCCGTTATAAGGATTAAAATTTGATGTTTCTCCAACTCCTGAAGACACATTTGCAACTGTATAGGTGCCCAAATCAGTACCGGAACCAAAACTAGTTACTAAAGCAGTTACATCTGCAAAACATGCATATGAAAAACTATCACCTCCATCTACTGTTGTTCCATTGGCGTCATAAATAATAGTTCCTTGAATATTGTTATATCCTCCTGAAGGACCTTTAAATTTTACATCAATTATGGGCTCGTCACCAGGATTAACTGCTCCCCAATATAAACCTGCATATATTATTCGATAGCAATTTGGATTTGGAATGTCTAAATCTGCACTAGATGAACTAAACGTTGAACCATCACCATCAATATCAATATATTGCATATCAACATTATGATTATATACCGTGTTGTCATTAAAAGCAGTATTGTCTGGTCCGAGAATATTATTCCCTATTAAAACAATGTCTCCTTTTAGATCTTGATTAAATCGAGGTGCAAAAGGTTCATAGTTTTGAGCATAAGATTGTAGGCCAATCATTAGTAGTAGTGAAACAATGACTATAAGTCTTGAAAAAGTAGGTTTTTTCATGGTGTATGTTTTTTTTATTCCCAAGTCAACAAGGGCGTGCCGACTCAAGTATAAGGCCTTAATATTAATTTAATTCTCTATTTTCACAAGAGATAGTTTTTTATTGTACGGTCGATTTCCTTTTAGTTCTAGAGCTTGATTAGCTTCTTCAATACTTTCAAATTCATCGTAATAGATATAATATTTACTTGTGTTAACATCATAAAAGAAATCAACATTTGTACGTCCAGAAGCGACTACTTTAGTGATGAAAGCATTTCTCTTACTAACTTCTGTATGAACTGCTATCACCAAATAGTAACCATTATCTATGTTTTGTACATTCTGTAAAATTTGAATATTATCACTTTGTTTTTCTCCAAAATCAAAATCCTCAACTGTGATTGAAACACTGCTCAAAGGCGTCGTTTGTTTTATATTTTGTAAGGCTGCTCTGTCTTGAGAATAACGTTCTTCTTCGTTATCAAAGGCAGCCTTTTTAATACGACGTCTTCTTTCAAACTCTGTGGACACTTTAATATCTTCTAATCTTATTTCTAAAGTTGTTCTAGCTTCAATTGCTGTTAATTGCTCAGATTCTAAACGCTTTAATGTTTTTTGATAATAAAGATAAACGTCATCGTTAATTATAGTATCTGCCTCAAATTTGTCGTCATATAATGCTTTAAGTTCTTTAATTTTTTCATTTCTATTTTTAATAACACCACCTAACTGAGATTTTATAACCTCCAATTTATTATTCTCAGCTGTTATACTTTTAAAAGGTTTAGGTCCAACAATAATTCCTTTTTCACTTAAATCATTTTCTTCTTTTAAATCTTTAAGGTCCTTATCTTTTATTTCAATAATAGCATTAAGGTCTAGTAATAATTTAGATTGAATCGTTTTAGAGTCTTCTGCTTGCTTTGTAATCTCATACATAGATTTACCAAGTTTATCTTTAGCATTAGAGATTAGATCTTCTTTAGCTTTTTGTTCTGCTACTAATTTAGCTTGAGCGTCAACCTGTTCTTTAGCTTTTTGTTCTGCTACTAGTTTAGCTTGAGCGTCAACCTGTTCTTTAGCTTTTTGTTCTGCTACTAGTTTAGCTTGAGCGTCAACCTGTTCTTTAGCTTTTTGTTCTGCTACTAATTTAGCTTGAGCATCTGCCTGTTCTTTAGCTTTTTGTTCTGCTACTAATTTAGCTTGAGCGTCAACTTGTTCTTTAGCTTTTTGTTCTGCTACTAGTTTAGCTTGGGCGTCAACCTGTTCTTTAGCTTTTTGTTCTGCTACTAATTTAGCTTGAGCGTCAACTTGTTCTTTAGCTTTTTGTTCTGCTACTAATGCAGCTTCTTTATCCGCTTTAACTTTGTCTTCATTAGCTATCTCAATGGTCGTTTCAGCTTTGCTTTCCGAAGAAACTTCAGTAACTGTTGTGTTTTTAGGTTTAGAAGCTTTAATGATTTTAGGTTTTCTTTTATCATCAGAAATTAGTAATCCGCTAACCTCGTCACCACTACTATAATCATATCTATTATTGCTCTTAAATCTATAAGCCAGTGTGAAATCATGAGAAGACCCAAAAGTTGATAAATCACCAATTGCTTTTTCATAATTATATTCTAATGCAACTTGTGACGTTATATTGATTCCTAGTCCGCCAGATACACCAAAACGGGTATTATACCCTATCTGTGCCCATATCCCTTTTGGAACAGTTAGCATTGCTATAGCTGAAACAATAGTATCGTCCTTTTGAAATTCTGATCTTAATAAGCCTGTAAACTTACTTTCATCGAAAAAACCTCGACTTGACATCATATATCCCGTATACATAATGTGTCCTTGAATTCCTTGTTGAGGGTTATCCTCAATAAGCATAGACGATTCAAAATTATAGAGTGCTAAATTATTTATAGAGACGCCAAAATCAAAAAATCCTGTACCATAATTAATACCTGGATTTACAGTTAATAAGAAATTTTCAGGTATATTTTGCAGTGCAGGATCGTCAAAATTCGTAATTACATACCCTGTATTAACACCGCTTTTATAAGCCGAAATATTAAGACCAAATGTTAAGTTGCTATCTTTTTGTAATTGTACGTTGTAAGCGAAATTTAGAGTACCACCAAATGTCGTTAATACACCATAATTTTGTTGAAAAACGCCTATTCCTGCTCCAATATTTTCACCAAATCTACCAGAATAACTGACTAAATAGGTGAGTGGTGCATTTTCAAAACCCACCCATTCTCTTTTGTTAAAAACACTAATGTATTTAGTTTGTTCTCTAACAAAACTGAATGTAGGGTTTATTGCATAACGATTAAAGGTTAATGAATTCCTAACAGGTAGGCTCAAAGACACCACTCCATTATCTTCTTGAGAATAGGACATCTGTATAGAACAGATATATAATACTAAAACAAAAAGATATGTTTTCATATTATTTAACTACTGTTATAGAACCCTTTTTGGTCTCGTTATCATTCGTTGTGATCATATAATAAAATACTTGATTAATACTATTCAAATTCAAATCATTTTCTGGCCAGTTGTTGAGGTAGTTATTAGTTTGTAATACGACTTCCCCTGCGCTAGTCATAATCATGACGTTCGTATTTGCACCACTTATGTAGGTCATTGGAATTGTCCATGTATCATTAATACCATCACCATTTGGACTAATTACATTTGGGATTTTTTCTACATCAGGAAAGACATCAAAAACTTCTTCTAATTCAAATACAAATTCTCTAGAACCTATACAACCAGAGGTTTCTGTTACGATAACTTTATAGGTACCAAATTGTGATATATTATAATTTTCTTCGGAAATGGTAGCGATTAATACTTCATTTAAATACCATTCAAATTCTGGGTTATTAGCATTGGTTGTCACTTCTACTAAAAGTGTTTCACCATATTCAATAGTATTAATCTCAGAAACATTTATAGAGGCATCAAATAATTCACTAATGAGCTCAATTTCGCCGGCAGCCATACAATTTCCTAGGTTTACTTGAACTGTATAGTTACCAGATGCATTCGTTTGATACATTTGCGTCGTTGCTTGAGCAATTATATTGCCATCCTTAAACCACTGGTAAGAATCACCACTAATAGTACTTAAGGTTGTGAATTCATTACCTGGACAAAACGGATTACCTAAGCTTGAAGAAATACCAGCATCTGCATTACCAGATGTTACTTCACTAATTGTTACGCGATTTGAAAAAGAATTTGACGTACAAGTACCATAATTGGTTTCTACGAAGAAAGTACCTGGTTCATTTACTGTGAGAGAAGAACCATCTGAAACAAAAACAGACGTTGTTGGTCCAGTTTCCTTATACCATTTATAGGTTAGTAAAGGGTAGTTTAGTGGTGAATCATTCGACCCAGTTCCAGGATTATCTATGGTTATTAGATAACTTCCACCAGAGCAATAGACTCCTGTAGACACTAAATTATTAATAGTAAAAGGTGAATCCTGTATTTTATAATAGGCTGCAAACGTTGCAGATCCAGAACTGGTTGCCGCAGGAGCACTACTTTTCATTCGTATTCTATAATTTTCTCCAGCTGTTGTTGTCGGTAATGAAAAACCTAACGTTGCAGGTGACATTGTCACTGCTCCAGGATTAGATGTAAAAACAGCTATTGCATTTGTAAAATCACCATCCGCATCAGACAGCTCTATTGTGAACTGATTTGATGCATTGAGGCCATCTTCCGGAGAAAAAACAAAAGTTGTATTATACGTATTAAATGTACCACTTGCGCAAGCTTGACTAAAGCCCAAATTGGGTGAACCAATAACAATCTGGGCTTTTAGCTTTTCCGTAGTAAAAAGTAGAAAAACACAAAGTCCGATAAAAATTTTGTATGCAAATTTAGGGTTGTCCATTAGGATTAGGGAGTGATTTTTATACTCTAAGTCGCTGTTTCTTATTTGGATTTTTACTAGTTATCGTTTAATCTTCATCATCTATAAGATCGTTTGAAGCAATTATTCTATTAATTCTTAGTCTAAAATCTGGACGTGAGTTGTCGTTAGCGTTGATAAACGTTTCGGAATCTGGGCCTTTAGAATATACATTGTCAAAGGATCTACTCCCATACCAGTTTTCTAAATCATCATTATTAGAAAAGTCTTTTCTAAAAATATTTCCTATGCAATTATTAAAATATGTTCTTGTGAATTTCATTTGACTCAAACTCTCATTGTTGATGATGATTTTATCATCAAGAATAACAGCAGGATTAAAACCGGAAATTACGCTTGTATCAATAGAAAATGAGACATCTTCACCAAGATAAATTGCTTCATTTACCAAACCTAGTTTGGTGTCATTTTTTAAATCTGAACTTAAATTTATAAGCGTTAAGTTTGTTGCGGTAACAAAAGTTTGTTCTCTATCAAAATCTGTATCGTCTTTCACATCATAATCAGAAACAAATAAACATCTTGAAATATCAGCGCCAGATACGTATGGAGATCTAATTGCTAAAGAATTCGAAATCCAAACCTGAGTACCGTGATTAAACTTGTAATCATTACCACTAGATTTGTAAGATACCATTTGATCTAAAATAAGTTTCCCTCCTACAATATTAAATGAGTTGCCTTGACAATAGCTTACCATTATATTTTCTACAATTGTTTCTTGCCCTACTGCAGCTAGCGTAAGCGCATTGAAATAGCCATAATCTTTTGTTCGTTTTCCTGCAAATTCTATTCTTACATATTTTAAAATACCAGAGTTGCTATCAGGATTCTTTCCACCATAACTTATTGCGTTTGCAACTGATGATCTTAAGCCATAATTCAAAGCAGCTTCACTACCAAATGTATTAATAGGCGCATTTCCAAGAATAAATAATCCACCCCAATCACCAGGTTTTTTGACACTCCTACTAGATGTAAATATGATGGGATCTGTAGAGGTTCCTTCAGCAATAATTTTTGAACCATTGCTAATGACGAGAGATCCTTTGGTTTTGAAATCACCGATAATAATAGTACCAGGTTCAATAGTAAGTGTTGTACTATCTGTTACAAAAACATCACCCAGTAAAAGATAGATATCTCTTTTAAATAACTTGGTGTTTTTAGTAATATTTCCACTAAGAATTTGAGTTGGCTTACTATAGTTAGCCTTGTTTGGTTTAAATTCTGTCCAAGGGTTTAGCCAATTATTATAGCCAATAATTCCTTTTTCTTGCTGTGCAAACATATTGCCACACACTAATAATGTGATCAATGCGATGAAGGTCGTTTTTTTCATGATTAGGTTATTCGTTTATTTAGAATTGAGGGTACTAATTTATACGTACAATAATAGGAAAAATACTTATTAAGTGCAAATAATATCGATGAAATACGTAAATTAACATATTAATTGGAGTTAATTCCTACAAAAATTTATTTTACAGTTAATTATGTTGATCTTAAAAAATCAAAACTTAAAAACTAAAACATGATGGTACAAAAAAGCCTCAGTACGACATACTGAGGCTAAAATAGTATTATTCAGACTAATTAATATTAATCCATTTTAAAGTCATTATATGTATGTAAAGACTTTAATGTTTCTTCATAAAATAATATGGCAGCAATTAAATCACGTGTATCAGAATAGGGTAATATTTTCTTTTGAAATTCAATAGTACTGTCAAAATATTCTACAGAGGCCTCTCTATTCGTTTCTAAAGCTTTTTTGTTTTCTTTTGTTTCTGGAATTCCAAGAGAAGCCATAGTAACGCCTGGTTTAGTTGCAAAAGCAATATTGGGTAATATATTTACAATTACTTGAATACGTTCACTATATAACTGTAGTAATTCTCCTTTAGACATTTTACCCAATTGATCATGGTTATGATATTTACTGATATTTACTTTACCATCAATTATAGTAACTTCATTATTCTTTTTTTGAGCGAATGTTAAACTTACCATCATAAAGAAAATGGCAATACATACTGTAGATTTTGTTTTCATTTTTTAGTTTTTTATAGATCCAGGTGAGACAAATCTATAAAAAATATTAAAAAAACCAACTTTATTTCATCTTTTTTTGCTTTTTTTTTATCATATGAAATGCATATTTCATGGTTTAAGTGCTTAAATAGTAGGTAAAATGCGTTTTTATTCGATGAAACACTTTGCGTGATGAAACCTAAAAAACAGATGTAAATACTGATTATCCATATTTTAAAAATGTGTTTTGTTCATAAATAAAAATATATTCAAATTTAATTTACTGTTTATCGTCAAATTATACAACTAGAGTTCATTTATCGTAAAATTTGTACATTCATATGGTTTTTAAGGTTTTATGAAAAATTTCAATCATTTTTGAATGAATATAATGCTTAACCTCATGAAAAATTTCATTATTCTTTTTTGTTTCACTTTTATCATAACATTTAATAACTCCCTTAACGCCCAAGAAACTGCAGCTGTTTTAGATAAACAAAAGGAGGCCTACTTAGAACGCCATCCTATTTATGATTATAACAAACTTCAATTAAGCGCATCAGACAGTATTCCTGATTTTGAGTTGAAACGACAAAAACTTAAAATTACAGGTACGATATATCAAAGCGATGGTATTACACCTGCAGAAGGTGTCATATTATACATTGAACAAGCGGATGAAGATGGTGATTTTGATTTGAGAAAACTTAACGATAAGCGCTACGCACATCACAGAGGTTGGATAAAAACCAACGCAGACGGTCGTTATACGTTTTATACTTTTGTACCTGGAAACGATAGACGTTACAACCAATTACAACAGTTGTTTCCAGCGATAAAAGAGCCTCTTAAACAATCGTATAATTTAGAGTCTTTTTTGTTTGACGAAGACCCTTTATTAACGACGTTATGTCGTAAAAAAATAAACAAGAAAGGTGATCCTACTCGAATTTTGAAACCTATACAAAAAGCTGGTTTATTAGTTGTTGAAAAGAATATTGTTTTAGAATCTATTACGGTAGTATCCAAATAAGCTCTATTGCTCAATCACTAATCGTTGGCCTATTTTAAGTACGGCGTTTCGTCCTATAGTATTTGTTTTGCATAATGAATTAATAGACACATTATTGCGTTTTGAAATTCGTGATAATGTATCTCCAGACTTAACAACATAGAAGAATTTCTGTTTTATTAGACTTGCAAGGGCTTGTTCTTCGGAAAACAGAAGATCAATTTTACTTTGTCTTTTAGAGTTATGACTAGTTGGACGTGTCCATTTTTTAGTAATCCAAAGTTCATTGGCTCTAATTAAATTGTGTTCATTAAAGTCAAATAGATACTCAGGGTTTATAGAGATACCTTTATAGTTGACCACCAAATGCAGGTGACTTCCTCTGGCATTGCCAGAAACACCACCTTTACCTATATAATGACCTTTTGCAATGGTATCGTTTTCTTTTACGCCATATTCCGATAGATGTGCATAAACAGTTTCTAATCCATTATAATGTCTAACAACTACGGTTTTACCATGTCCACTGCTATAGCGTGACATTCTAACAATGCCATCAAACATCGTATATAAACTGTCTCCAGTTACCAAATCAATATCAATACCTTTATGAGCTCGTCCTCGTCGCCAACCATATCGCGAGGTAACTACTTTACTTTTTTCTATAGGAGAGTGATATGTAGAGTCTTTAAATTGAAGTTGTAAAGGGAATTTAACGATAACATCTTTGTATGGATTATAAACAGTATGATCCCAATAATTGGCTTTGATGTCTAATGGCTTAATTGTTTCCTTTATAGTTTTAGTTTCTATAAAATCGGATTTAACTATTTCAAAATTAAATTCTGAAAAATCAATTAATTGAAGTTTTGGATCTTTTTGGGCATAAGCACATAAAGATAGCACCATTAAAACACAAATATATATAGATTTCATAGGTTGAAATAAAATCGTTAAGTTTTTGAAATTCGAATTTAAAAAATAAAACGTTTTCTTGTGTTAATGTATTGTTAGAGTTTTGAGGAATTAATATTTTTTAGATTATCAGTCCCATTGACACCGTTTTAAATTAAAGGTCTGCTAAGATTAAAAAATACTATTTCAAACAGTCCGATTTTTAGACTACTATTTCCACGCTTTATTAAGTTAAATAGGGTGTCTTAACCTTGGCGCCATTGTTTGCTAACACTAATAAATAAATTATATTACTCTAAGTAAAGGAACAGTAAAATTCTTCAATGACAGCAAAGGTTTTGGATTCATCACTAAAAAGGGGGCAAACACAGAACATTTTGTTCACATTTCTGGATTAATCAATGAAATTCGTGAAAACGATGAGGTTGAATTAGATCTTACAGATGAAAAAAAAGGATTAAACGTTAAAGTTATATCGCAACGCTTACAGTTTAGTTAGTGAAAGGCGCATCATTATTGATGGGCTTTTTTTGTTCTTTTGATGCAATAGAGCGTTTTAACTCAGACATTAGAGCACGTAAACGCTTCTCTATCCTTATTATGCCTCTATTAATAGGAACTATTTACTTAAAAGATACTCAACTCTGAATGCGTTGTAACTTCTTCAAGTAATTTCATACCTTTAAAAGAATTCCCACTAGGATTTAATTTCGGACTCCAAACAGCTATCGTATAGTTATGAGGATATAGTGCAACAATACCACCACCAACACCACTTTTTCCCGGTAATCCAACTTTAAAAGCAAATTCTCCAGACTCATCGTAGAAACCACAGGTCAGCATGAGCGAATTTATCCGCTTAGATTTACTTTTTGAAATAATCTTTTGTCCATCAACTAATTGACGTCCGCCATTAGCTAAAAAACCGAATGTATAGGACAACTGTTGGCATGTCATTTCTATAGAACACATATCAAAATAAAAATCAAGGACCTCGTTTGGTTCATTTTTAATATTTCCGAAGGATTTAATAAAATTACATAAGGCTACGTTTCTATAACCAGTCGCTTTCTCAGAATCTGCTATTTGATCAGAATAGGTAAGATCAGGTATGCCACTTAAATCTCTTACAAACTCCAGAAAATCTATACTTGCATTATCCAAATTCGAAATTAGAATATCACAAATAACGATAGCTCCAGAATTTATAAACGGATTTCTAGGTATTCCCCTATAGTTTTCTAATAATAATAGCGAGTCAAATTTTGTTCCTGACGGTTCTACATCTACACGTTCCCATAGTTTTTCACCAACGATTTTATAAGCTAGAGCAAGTGAAAGTACTTTGGCTATACTTTGAATTGAGAATTTTTCTAAATGATCTCCCATTCCAAAGTGAGTACCATCAACTTTAGTCATGTGAACTCCAAATTTAGAAGGGTCTACATTGGCTAATTCAGGAATGTATGTGGCTAATTTGCCTTTGTTCTCTAATGAATTAGATAGATTATAAGCGTTTTCTATAATATTTTGGTAGTTTGAATTCATTTATTTAACGTTCTAGTTCTAGAAAGGTAACTTTTATTTCAAATCAAAATAAATTATTGGCATGTAATTTATTATATAATTAAATCGTTTTTCTCTCCGTATAATCATGATATAAAAAAGCCAATGCATTATAAAATATGCATTGGCTTTTAATAGTAGATAATGTAATAGTAGATTTAGAATAAAATAAGTCTATTACCTTTTACTTATATGCGTTTAGTTGATGTTTCCGAAAAAAGCTTAGTGCTTATTACTTTTTACAGGGATAGGTTTTAACTGAATAAAACCAAATCCATCGAGTATCTTTATGATAACATACGTCACATCAATTTCATACCATTTTACACCAAAGTTAGCACGGCTGGAATGTTTATGATGATTATTGTGATAACCTTCACCCATCATTAAAAAGTCAAAACGAAAAAGATTTTTACTCGTATTTTTCATTTTGAAATTTACGTAGCCATAAATATGACCAAACCAATTAATAATCACACCGTGAATAGGGGCCATTAAAAACGTAATTGGCAATAATAACCATTGCCACCAAGCTGTTACAAATAACGCAAAGAATAAAATGTACAAACCAATCCAAAGCACTCTAGACCAGCGAGAACTAGCAAACGCATCAAAAGCTTTCCACTGTGGTACATTTTTAGTAAAACGGTCATCAACTGCAATACGCTGTGTATTGATGTCTTGATAGATGGTTTTCGTTTTCCACATCATAGCAAATACATTATCATCGTGAGAAGGTGAATGCGGATCTTTTTCAGTGTCTGTGTAAGCATGATGCATACGGTGCATGATCCCATAACCATACGCACTTAAATAACTAGAACCTTGAAAAATCCAAGTGAGAACAAAAGTAATACGCTCCATAGTTTTTGACATCGTAAAGACCTGATGGGCAGCATAACGATGTAAGAAGAATGATTGGAAAAATAAGCCACCATACCAAAGCACTAAAACGAAAATAATAATAGTCATATCTTTTTTTACAAAGATAAATTGATGTTTTGTTCGAAACAATGAACCTAAATCAATAAAAAGCCACCGGTTGTTAATATTTCAATAAAAAAGCTTCAAATAATAAGGAGAATAAGCTTCTCAATCTTTAATTAGAAAAAATTGTGAACATTCGTATCCGCAAAGTGCCAAAACTAGCTCGCATTATTTAAGAATAAAAATGACCAAATACTATATATAATTTTAGCTTCATTTCCATTTTAAATTCAATTTCAAAAGATTAAATACGCTTTCTAATTCTGCTTAACGCTTGAGGTGTTACGCCAATATAGGAGCTAATATATTTTAGTGGGATTACTTTTAATAATTCTGGTCGTTCTTTGAAAAGACTCAAATAGCGTTCTTCTGCAGATAAATTCAATAAGTTTTGTTCACGTTTAGATTTTAGTAAAAAGAGACGTTCTGCGGTTAGCCTACCAATAAGATTTCCCATTTTTGTATTGTTGTAAACGTCTTGTAAATCTTTATAAGTAATACTGAGAATTGTTGTACCGGTTAATGCTTGCAGTTGATAAGCAGATGGTGTTTGAGTTAGAAACGAATCATAAGCACTAATAAACTGATCTTTAAAACTAAAACCAAAGGTGATTTCTTTTTCCGAATCTTCCTTTGGAATAAATAATCGCACCACACCAGATTCTATAAATGAAATATGGTCTTCAATCTCATTTAACTTTAAAAAGATAGTTTTCTTCGGAATTTCACGACGTTGCAATTTGGACATGAAAAACTGCCAATCTGAGTTAGAGATAGTCGCAATTTGATCTAGATAAGCTTTGATTTGTTTCACGTTTATGATAGTCGTAAATATTAAGTGAGCAAGATAAGGATTCCTATCACTAGATAAAATAATTAATGCTGATAAAAGCGCCTATTATCCGTATGTCATAAAAGATTAAAATATTTATTTTATAAGATCTAACTAAGTTAAACTGCTCATCAGATGTTGGTAATACTGAGGTAGAAAAACACTATAGATCTTAATTTTAGAAACCTTTCAATATTAACACCTCAATTTACTTGTGACGATTTGCGTTGTTAAGTAGGTTAATAGTGATAGAGAAAGCCACAACATATACTTTAGTGAAGCTTACGAAACACTATTTGTGGAGACATAGAATTAAATAATGATTTATAATTATCCTGAAAATAGGCCAATTGCTACTCATCTATAATCGTTACTCCATGTATCCTACAGTTATTTAATTATATTTGAAATAAAAACAAATACTATGAAAAAAATATCCATTCTATTCCTGTTTTTTATATCGTGTTTAGTTTTTTCACAATCTTCAGCTCCAAACAAATCGGGTGATTTATATAAAACTGCCCCAGAATGGGCAAAACTTATGTACACAGATAATCCTAATGTTGATAATGTAGATAACTTGTATAAGGCGTATTTCCGAAGTGCCTCTTTTAAAAAAACATTCCATACACAGTACTATAAGCGGTGGCGTAAAGCTATTAATAATTTCATAGGAGAGGATGGTTTTTATGATTCTTCAAAGAAACTTAAACTTAGAGATATTCTCTATGAAAGAGAAGCTAATAATGACCAAGATGCACAGAGAAGGTTGGGAAATTGGTCTGTTCTAGGTCCTTTTCAAAATTTTAAAGAGGGAGGTGTCGTTTCAAGTGGTGCACAAGCTAATGTGTATAGTATTGGCCAATGTGCTACTATTCCAAGTGTCATGTATTGTGGGACGGAGAATGGAGAGGTTTATAAAACCTTAAACGGAGGAGATTCTTGGGTTAATGTATCACTTAATTTATTAACAGCACTTGCGCCTCAAGTTGTTTTAGCAAACGCTGGTATAGCTGCGTTAACTGTTCATCCTACAAATCCTGATATTGTGTATATAGGTTCTGGTAGTGAGATTTTTAAGACTATAGATGGCGGGATCAATTGGAATGTTGTGTTTGATAGCGCTATTACTTTATCTGGATATATCGAAAATCCGGCAGAAATTTTTATCAACCCAAATAATTCTCAAATTGTACTAGTTGCTAGTAAAGCCGGTATGCATAGATCAACCTCGGGAGGAGCTTCTTGGTCACAGGTGCTTAATTTTGAGTGTTTTGACGTAAAAGCCCAACCTGGAAACCCAAATACACTCTATACCATAAGGCGTAACAATAACAATACTATACACCAGTTTTTGAGATCTACTGATGCTGGTTTAACTTGGACAGCTCAAACAACAGGTTGGTATACGTCTACAAATCCAAACCGTAGCGTTGTAGGAGCAAGAATAGCAGTTACAAATGCTGATAACCAAAGAGTTTATGCGTATTTAATTGGTGATTCCAAACCTGAGGATAATGGTTTTATTGGTATTTATAGAAGTGACGATGGTGGTACAAGTTGGACTAACACGATGACTTATGATGGTGCTCCTTACACAGATCCAGAACATCCAAATCTTATATCTTCTACACCTGTAACTAATAATTTTAGCTTTAACCAAGGTTTTTATAATTGTGCTATAATGGCTTCAAATACCAATGCAGACGAGCTTTTAGTTGGAGGTATTGGCATGTGGCGCTCTAGTGATGGCGGACAATCGTTTCAATGTATCTTTAATTATGGTTGTGGAGATTATAACCCGATGCACGTAGATATGCAAGATTTTAGAGCTTTTGGAAACGAATATTGGGCAAGTACCGATGGTGGTATTTATAAATCTTTAGATTTATTTAACTCGCAACCAGAATTTAAAATGAATGGCGTACATGGTGTTGATTTTTGGGGCTTTGGTTCTGGTTGGAACAATGACTTATTAATTGGAGGTACGTTTCATAATGGTGTTGATGTTTATTATGAAGGATTTCCTAATGGTACTTTTTTAGATTTAGGAGGTGGAGAACCTGCTTCAGGTTATGTTAATCCTGGTAATGATTTACGAATTTACTCTGAAAATATTGGGAGTAAAATTATTCCGCAATCTATAACTGGTGCAGTCATCAATGCTCCAATGGGTCTAATACCTACAGAGAGTCCTTGGTTTGCAGAATCTTCAGAAATGGAATTTCACCCAAGTTGTTATAACCATGTGTATCTTGGTAATGCAAATCAGCTTTTTAAAAGTATCGACGGTGGTGCTAATTATAGTGCAGTGTATACATCAGCCTCTCCAAGTAATGAAGTTTTAGGTATAGAAATTTCTCGCACAAACACAAATACTATGTATGTTGTAGAGCGTATTCCAGGAAGTACACCAATACTTATGAAGACAACAAACGATTGGGAAACTTCAAGTACAGTATCGTTGCCAACAGGTTCTAATTTTGGGCCACTAGCGATAATTAGTATGGATCCAGAAAATGATCAAATTATTTGGTTAGCGTATCCAAGAGGTAATGATGGTAATAAAATATTTAAGTCTATTAACGGAGGTGCGTCATGGGCTAATGAAACCTCTAGCGAGTTAGATGCTCAAAATATTCAAGATATGACGACTATTGGTGGAACTGATGGCGGTGTTTACATTGGTACAAGTGCTTCAGTATATTATAAAAATAATACGATGAGCTCTTGGATAATTGATAATGCTAATCTACCTGCAACTATTGGAAGTCAAGGTATCAGACCTTTTTATCGCGATGGAAAAATAAGACTAGCGAGTTATGGTAAGGGTATTTGGGAAAGCCCTTTATTTGAGACGCCTAGTCGTCCTGTAGCTAAAATCATGGTAGATAAGTTAGCCGCTAATTGTATTAATGAAATCTTTTATTTTGACGATTATTCTATGCTTAATCATGATGGAGCAACTTGGGCTTGGACCTTTGACAATGGAACTACCCCTACATCAAATCTTAGAAATCCTCAAGTCACATTTACAACAACAGGAAGTCATGTAGTGACACTTACAGTTACAAATGCTGCTGGTATTCAATCTAGTGATTCAATAACTATTGATGTCTTAGCGATAGAGTCTACGGCAGTTATGGAAGATTTTGAAACTGAATTTGTACCTCAAAACTGGACACTAAACACGACAGGGAATTTTACTTGGACATATAATAACACCGTTGGAGGATTTGGAACAACAACAAACTCAATGTCAGTCAATAATTTTGTAGTGTCAGACGTTGGCGCGTATTGTGATGCCATCATACCTATAAATTTATCCAACACAAGTACTTCAAATAGCACTTTAACGTTTGATGTGGCTTACGCTTTGTATGCAGATAATTATGCAGATGCACTTGAAGTATTGGTCTCTACAGATTGCGGCGAAACCTATACCTCAGTTTATAATAAACTAGGAGCAGATTTGGCAACAGCCCCAAATACGACGGAACAATTTTTGCCAACTGCAGATCAATGGCGTACAGAAAGTATAGATCTTTCAGCTTATATTGGATCAGACTCTGTATTTATTGCTTTTAGAAATATAAACGGATACGGACAGGCAGTATATGTGGATAATATTAATCTTGGCAGTACTTTAGGAGTAGAAGAAACTATTTTAAATACCTTAACCGTATTTCCAAACCCTGTATCTTCTAGTGGAGCCCTAACAGTTAAGAATAATTTAGAGGATGATATAGAATTTAAACTATTTAGTATTCAAGGTAAACTGGTAGGTACTAGATTTACACAATTAAATACACCAATTCCTTTAGCACCTTGGAATTTAAGTACAGGCGTCTATTTATATAGTATTAGATCAAGTGATAAAATTCAAAAAGGTAAAATAATTGTAGCCAATAGGGAATAATTACTAATCTCGATACATTAAAAAAGCCACAAATATTCACTATTTGTGGCTTCCTTAATTTTATATCATAACGGAAAAGCTAAATTAATTTGTTACTAGTAACGATTTCTCTTTGAGAAGTCGTGTTCTCAAAATCTTTTGAATATCTATATTATCTTTCTGCGGAATGAGGTAATTGTTTAATTCTTCTTGATGATTGACTTGTTCTTGTTTATCAATAAATCCATATCCTAAATACACATTATCTTTAATCCAGATAAATGCTTCTTCATTTGAGATTCTACCTTTTTCTTTTAAAATAATATCTTTCTTATCTTCAGAAATATCTTGGATGGCTTTTAGTACTCTTTTATTATAGTGATCTCTAGTTTCTTCATTTCTGCAAATCCCTTTGCAATCTGTGATATTATAATGAGAACATTCCCAAACCACTTCTTGTAGGTGACAATATTTCGGACATAGATTATATGTAGAGCAAATGTTTTCCATATATAAGCGTACATCTCTTATATTGAAAAACGTAATAATAGGGTTGGGAACCAAACGGCCTTTGTTCATCGCAAGATGAATAATTCCATTTCTATCTTCATAAGAGAAAATAGAGTAGGACTGGATGGTTCTTTTCGATACCTTATTATAAATAGGAAAGTTGTGTTTTATAGCAGCATCTTCCATTAATAGTGCAATAAGTTCACTACCTGACAATTCAAAATCAATATCTCGCGTTTCCCTAACCATATCGAGCGATTTTGTAGTTTTACTATAAAAATGGCTCAACACTCTTTTTTTAATGTCTTTTGCTTTACCTACATAAATAATAGCCCCTTTTTTATCCTTAAAATAGTAAATACCAGGCGTATTTGGTAGCGCTTCAAAAGTGGCTTTAGGTAAATTTGGAGGTAAGGTCGCTTCTCTAGAATTTTTATTCAAAAAATCACTGAACACTTCTGTCGCTTTAGGTTGCTTTAGTAATAATTCAAATAAAATTACAGTCGCTTCTGCATCACCTCTCGCTCTGTGTCTACCTACTAAATCAATCTTTAAATCTTTACAAAGCTTGCCTAAGCTATACGATCTATGTCCTAATAATAAGTGTCGCGAAAGTCTTACTGTACAGAGCTTCTTTCTTTTAAAATCAATCCCAATTCTTTTAAACTCACCTCCAATAACGTTATAATCAAAATTCACGTTGTGAGCTACAAAGATGGCGTCTTCAGTTATGTTGAGAATATCTTGTGCGACATCAGCAAAAACGGGCGCATCAGCAACGAGTTGATTATCGATTCCTGTGAGCGCAGTAATATGACCAGGTATTGGGCTTTCTGGGTTGACAAGCGTTGTGAATTCATCAATGACTTCATCTCCATCGTACTTAAAAATGGATATTTCAGTCATACGATTTTCTCTGCCTGTAGTTTCAACATCAATAATTGTATACATCATTTCATTATTTTTTCTAAGGATTTCAACTCAATACCTAATTCATTAAACATAGTCATGATGCTACTCAATTTTAGTTCTTCTTCACTGTATTCTTGAGTATTAATACTACATGTAAACTCCCATAATTCTAAAATCTCATCTATTGGAACGCTATAATCATGATAGGTTTTATTGTCAGACATCAATAAAAGCGAGTTATTCAATTCAATATTATTATACACGCGTTTATAAACCATACCATCATTTAGCGTTAGCAAAATATAGGTTTTACCTGTTTTAATATCTCTTCTGTCTTCAATAAAGCGTCCAATCACAAACGAACCATCTTTCATAGGCAACATAGAATCTCCCCTGATGGGGAATGCGCGATGTTTTCCTGTGGGTAAAAAAGGAAGTTTTATTTTTTGGAGTTGTTCAATATATTCTGGATCATCATAACCAGACAAATAACCAGCAGAAGCTTTTACAGGTACTACCTCAATAAGATTCTCATTATCACTGTCAACCATAATTGGAAACAAAACCCGCTGATTTCCAATTTCAATAAAAGAGGAGCTACCAGACTTTTTTAAATCGTGCCGAATCAAAATATCAACAGGTATTTTTGAATAATCAGATAGCTGAATCAATTTTTCAATAGACGGTAATGCTCTGTTTTCTTCGTAAGCACCTATTTGAGACTTAGACCAACCTAACTCGTCAGCAAACTGACTTTGAGAAAATCCTTTTTGGCTTCTTATGAATTGAATATTTTTTTGAACAATTGACATAAAACTAAAATTTTGAGTTAACAAAGCTACAATTTTGAGTTAAATTTACCAAATGCAAAAAAATATTTTACATCTTGATCTAGACACCTTCTTTGTCTCTTGTGAACGACTCATTGATAGTCGATTACAAAATAGACCGCTATTAGTTGGTGGCACAGGAGATAGAGGTGTTGTCGCTGCTTGTAGTTATGAAACGCGTCTATATGGCGTTCATTCTGGCATGTCCATGACCGTTGCAAGACGTTTATGTCCGCAAGCAGTAGTCATCAAAGGCAACTCTGGAATTTATACTAAATACTCCCATTTGGTTACTGAAATCATTAAAGAGCATGTGCCAGTATTTGAAAAAGCAAGTGTTGATGAATTTTATGCAGATTTAACAGGTATGGATAAATTTCATGGCACTTATAAATATGCGTCAGAGCTAAGACAAAAAATCATGAAAGATTCTGGGCTTCCTATTTCTTTTGGGTTGTCTTGTAATAAAATTGTTTCTAAAGTCGCGACAGGAGAAGCAAAACCAAACAACCAATTAAAGATAGATTCCGGATTTGAAAAGTCATTTTTAGCACCTTTATCTATTCGTAAAATTCCTTCCGTAGGAGAAAAAACATATCAAATTCTTAGAAATTTAGGGGTTGATACAGTGAGTGTCGTTCAGCAAATGCCAGTAGAACTAATGGTAAGTGCCTTGGGTGCTAACGGGATGACAATCTGGAAACGATCTCAAGGTATTGACAATGCACCATTAATCCCGTTTCACGAACGGAAATCAATTTCGACAGAACGCACTTTTAATAAAGATACTATCGATACAACACTACTTAGAACGACCGTCTTTGCCATGGCAGAAAATCTAGCATTTCAATTACGAAGAGCAGATAAATTAGCAGGAACACTAAGTATAAAAATCAGATATTCAGATTTCAATACCTATAGCAAACAGGTTAAAATCACCTATTCTAGTGCAGATCACACTATTATTCCAAAAGCGTTAGAGTTATTTGAAAAACTGTATAACCGACGGTTATTGGTGCGATTGGTTGGTGTGAAATTTACAGATATCGTTAGTGGGAACTACCAAATCAACCTATTTGATGATACTGAAGAACTCTTAAACCTATACAGCGCAATGGATCATGTGAGAGAAAAATATGGTGAGTTAAGTATCATGAGAGCTTCTTCAATGGGAGCAAAAACGATAGGGCGTTTTCAAAATCCTTTTAACGGTGAACCCCCAGTTTTATTAGCACACAGAAAACAATAATGTATCTCAATTGTCACACATATTATTCATTGCGTTATGGGACGTTTTCAGAATTAGACCTCCTGGAACTTGCCAAAGACAATGGCATGTCTTGTTTGGTCTTGACAGATATAAATAACACCTCTGCATGCTTAAATTTTATTAGACAGTCCCAAAAACAGGATATCAAACCCATAATTGGTATTGACTTTAGAAATGGTGCCAAACAACAGTTTGTAGGTATCGCTAAGAGTAATGACGGTTTTACAGAGTTAAATGGATTTTTATCACAGCATTTAGAACATAAGATTAAGATTCCAGATAAAGCTCCAAAACTATTAAACTCATTTATTATTTATCCGTTTGAACAAGTTTTAGAACTTGAAATAGAGGTTTTTGAGGATTACGAATTTATAGGTATTTCTACTGCGGAAATCAGAAAACTCCGCTTTTCGAAATTAAAAGAACTTGAAGGTAAACTTGTCATTCTCCAAAGCGTTACTATTAGAAACAAGCGCGATTTTAATGCACATCGATTATTAAGAGCCATCGATAACAACTGTTTGTTGAGCAAGCTCCCAAAATCTGAAGAGTGCAAACAAGACGAGAAAATGCTATCTAAAGCAGACTTGAAACTTGCGTTCGCTGATTTCCCTCATATCATAAACAATACCCTTGATTTGATGTCACAATGTGAGATTCATTTTAACTTCGGAAATGAGCGACAATCACAAAACTTGAAGTTGTACACCAATTCTGCCGAAAACGATTTACAACTCCTGAAACAACTCTGCAAAGAAGGTTTGCCAAAACGCTATAAACATCCGACAGCGAAAGTTTATGAGCGTTTACAACGAGAATTGGATACAATAGAAGACTTAAATTTTGTGAGTTTCTTTCTCATCAATCACGATATTGTATCCTATGCCAAAAGTCAAGGTTATTTTCATGTTGGTCGTGGGAGTGGCGCTAATAGTATTGTCGCCTATATTGTTGGAATTACAGATGTTGACCCTATTGAATTAGACCTTTACTTTGAGAGATTTATAAATCCATTTAGAGCCTCACCACCAGATTTTGATATCGATTTCTCATGGAAAGACCGAGAGGATATGACTAATTATATTTTCCGAAGATTTAAAAACACAGCACTTTTGGCCACTTATAATACCTTCAAATATCGCGCAGTTGTTAGAGAATTAGGAAAAGTATTCGGCTTACCAAAAGAAGAGATTGATAAGTTGAGTAAAGGAAATGTACCACACAATCAGCTAGATGATGTGGCGCAATTGGTCTTAAAATATGGACAATTAATTGACGGATTCCCGAATTATGTGAGCGTGCATTCTGCAGGAATACTCATTCTCGATGCCGCTATTCATAAGTATTCGGCAACATTTATGCCACCAAAGGGATTTCCAACAGTGCAGTTTGATATGATTATTGCTGATGATGTAGGTGTATTTAAATTCGATATTCTAGGACAGCGCGGTTTAGCGAAAATCAAAGATGCTTTAGATATTATCGCAGAAAACAGACCAGAATTACCTCCAATCGATATTCATGATTTAGCACGCTTTAAAACTGATAAAAATGTTAATAATCTACTTAAAAGTGGTGGTGCTATTGGTGCTTATTATGTAGAGTCTCCTGCCATGCGAGGCTTAATGACCAAACTACAAACCCAAGATTATTTAGGCTTGGTCGCTGCAAGTTCTATTATACGACCAGGTGTTTCTGGCTCAGGTATGAAAGAAGAATTCATAAAACGACACCGTTTTCCAGAGCATAGAAAAGACGCACATCCTATTCTTTTAGAAATTATGCCAGATACGTACGGTGTGATGGTGTATCAAGAAGATGTGATGAAAGTCGCCAGTCAATTTGCAGATTTAACCTTGGGAGAAGCTGATGTATTGCGACGTGGTATGAGTGGTAAGTTTAGATCTCGCAAAGAGTTTGAGGCGGTTGAGCAAAAATTCATTTCTAATTGCAAGAAAAAGGGCTACACAGAGGATTTGATATTTGAAGTTTGGAACCAGATTAAAAGTTTTGCGGGTTATGCATTTGCTAAAGGACACTCGGCTTCTTACGCAGTTGAAAGTTATCAAAGTCTGTTTTTAAAATGCTATTTCCCTATAGAATTCATGGTCGCAGTATTGAATAATGGAGGTGGTTTTTACAGCGCAGAGCATTATATTCATGAAGCTAAAATGCAAGGTGCTACTATTGAGTTGCCCTGTATTAATACCAGTGATCATCCCAACAGAGTGGAAGGAACAGCTATTTACTTAGGGTTTGGCTATCTACGAAATTTAGAAAAACTAGTGATTCAGCGGTTTCTAAGTGAACGTCAGTTAAATGGTCCTTATGCATCGCTAGAAGATTTTATAGATCGCGTGACGATTAGCATTGAACAACTCACCATTTTGGTTAGAATAGGTTGTTTTCGCTTTACGAAAAAATCAAAAACGCAATTGTTATGGCACGCTATCTTTAAACTCAATGCGACTAAAGATAAAAACAAGCAACCTAAATTGTTCAAACCCAAACACAAACATTTTGAATTACCAGAATTAACAACCAATGCCGTTGAAAATGCTTTTGATGAACTCGAGTTACTAGGGTTTCCAATATGTGGTTATTTTGAGTTAATCGATGAACAGATATCACATGATATCACCGCTAAGCAAATGTGTGAACATGTTAAAAAAGAAGTGATTATGTTCGGTAATTTGGTCAATACTAGACATAACAAAACCTCTCAAGGTAAATTAATGCGACTCAGCACCTTTGTGGATAAGCAGGGTCATTACTTTGATGCGGTTCATTTTACAGATACGGTTCACCAATATCCAATCCATGGTTTAGGCGTTTATAAGTGCTTAGGTTTTATTACTGAAAAGTTTGGGTTTTGTAGTATGATTATTTCTAAAAGTAGAAAGGTTAAGGTTTTAGAGAATCCGAGGGTGGCTTGATTTATGATTTAATTAGCTAATTATTAGGTTTTTAAGTTGATGAACTCAATGACTAAAACACTTCGATAACGTAGGTGTTTAGCCTATTTCCGAAGTAGAAATAAAAACAATAAAAAATCCAACTGCTTAAAAAATGACATTTAAAATCAACTAAAAGGTCCTACAATTTTCACAAACTCTTTTATTTGTTATTTTTGTACTATTAATGAGCTGTAGTAATACATTAAGCTAATAAATTAGTGTAGCAGATAGTACAAACACAAAACAGAAGTAATGATTAAATGGATAAAAAGCTTATTTGGATCTAGCGAAGGTTCGAGTTCAAGCAAAGGAGCGAGTTCAAAAGGAGCACAAGAAGGTACCGTGAAATTTTTTAATGTTAGAAAAGGATTTGGATTTATAACGCTTAAAGATTCTGAAGAAGAGATCTTTGTTCATAAAACAAACCTCAAAAGCAAGATTAAGGATAAAAATAAAGTCACTTTCAATATCGAACAAAGTGATAAAGGACCCATTGCTACAAACGTTCGTGTAGTCAAAAAATAGGACATCCCAATAGCATAAAAAGCCTTCTTAATTGAACTGCTCCCAAAAAGTTAGACACTATTTGGGGGCTTTTTTTATGGAAAAAATTCATTATATTTAGGTAAAAAAGAAAGAACAATAAGGCTATCAAGTTGCTTGTAATAGTAACAATTTGGACTATATTATTGTTGTGAAATCAAAAGGAATAAAAAGCGCTATACATTATGAAATACTTATTATTAATACTACTATTTTTTAAAATTAATCTTCTGTTCTCACAAGAGATGATTTCGACTGAATTCCCAAACTTGGAATTAACTTATGAAAATGAAGTTAGGAATAGTGAGACTTACATCTGGGAAAAGGTGACTTTCACAAATGCAAATCCTGAAATGAGTTACGAATTTAAACACCATGACCGAACAATGTTGGTGGCGTTTTTTTTCGGAGAACCCAATGGAGCTGCTAATCTTATTGTTACTTATTTAAATTTTGCAGACACCTGGCAACCTGTTAATCAAAAGAAGTTTGAATATGGACAAGTTTATAAAGAATTAAAATTCCTGAATACTGAAAAAACCAAATACGTTCACTTTGAGTATATGGCTGGTGATGATTCAACCGATAAAGCAAGTCACACATTCGCTCTTTTTGATATTATCAATAATGAGCTTTATGAATTGACTTATAAGGGACAAAATGATTACGAGAAAGATTATACACGAGTTAGAAATGGAACGTTTGAACTAAATAATTTATTGGAACACCCAGAGATATTACATGTTTTAGAAAATCAAGCAAAAGAATCAAAATACATCGTACGGAATTAAAAATTTGCAGCGACAACCTCTATAAGGTAAAGGATAAACCCGCACTAACAAAAAGATTTGGTCATTTTCAGAAAGGCGCTAAATTTTTATCTCGATCATTAGAAAAACAAATTTTTAAAAATAAAATAATGAGTAAAATTTAATACCAAAGCTTCGATATTGCTTGTGTTTAATCCAGAAAAAACAGTTCTTTTTATTGATTTATAAGTAGAAATTCACCTCTTCTAAAATCAGTTTCTTGTCTGAATAGTAATGGCAACGATTTATCGGGTTCCCAAGCGCAGTATTCTTACCTTTGCCAAAATTATTTTTTATGTCAAAACGTTTTCTAGAATTAGGAATTAACGAAGAGTTACAACAGGCTTTAGCAGACTTACAAATCTCTTTGCCTACAGATATTCAAGAAAAGGCTATACCTGTAGTCCTCAATCAAACTGAAGACCTTGTCGTTTTAGCTAAAACCGGTACAGGAAAAACTGCAGCTTTTGGCTTGCCTTTATTGCAGTTGGTTGATTTAGATAACACTACTATTCAAGGTTTAATATTAGCACCAACAAGAGAACTAGGACAACAAATTTACAGCAATTTAGTAGAATTCTCTAAGTACAGTCCTAATATTTCTATCGCATCTGTATGTGGAGGGATTCCTATAAAACCTCAAATGGAACGTCTAAAAGTGACGACACATATTGTGGTCGCAACGCCTGGACGTTTGGTCGACTTAGTGAAACGCGGCGCTGTTGATATTAAAAACTTAAAGTATTTAGTATTGGATGAAGCTGATGAAATGGTCACTGCTTTAAAAGACGAAGTAGATTCCATTATAAAGGGCATTCCAAAAACGAGACGTACATTATTATTTACAGCAACGATGTCTGGAACCATCAAACAAGTCGTTCAAAATTACATGTCAAATCAGGTGATGCATCTAGAAGCCGATATGAAAACAGTTGGTCATCAAGGCATCGATCATCAATATGTAGTTGTAGAACCCATAGAAAAACTAGAAGTGTTACTTCATTTTTTAAATTCTAAAGAAGGAGAACGCGGCATTATATTTTGTAAAACCAAAGCAGCAGTTAATAAATTGGCAAAAAAACTAGCCATTAATAAATTCTCATCTGGTGCCATACACGGTAGTTTAACACAAGGGATTCGTGATCGTATCATGGGGCAATTTAGAGAAGGTTATATCGATATTTTGGTCGCTACAGATTTGGCAGCCCGTGGTATTGATGTCAAAGACGTGTCGTACGTCGTTAATTATCACTTACCTGACACCTATGATGCGTATGTACATAGAAGTGGACGAACAGCTAGAGCAGGAGCAAAGGGCCTATCGTTAAGTGTCATCCAGAAAGAAGAAGTAGAAGAAATTCCTGAATTTGAAGCTGAATTAGGTCTTGTTTTTACTGAATTCAAAAAAGCAGATGCTCAAAGTATTGAAGAAAATAATGGCCTCATATGGGCCAAAAAGATATTTAAAGCGAAACCAAATCGTGCTATTTCTGAAGATTTTAAATCTCAAATCAAAACAATCTTTCATCATCTAACAAAAGAAGAACTCGTTGATAAAATACTCGCTGATTATCTAGCTCAAAACAGCACAGATAAAGCAAAATCTGAAGATTCAAAAAAGGCTAAAACGAAATAACATGGCAAATGATATAAAAAATCAGCAGGATATCCTGGCTAAATTGAATATTGAAGCTTTAAATCCTATGCAGGAAGAAGCAGTTCTACTTATTGAAGCTAATACAAATACTGTTATTTTATCGCCAACTGGTACAGGGAAAACCCTAGCGTTTTCATTACCGCTTTTAGATTTGTTAGATTCTGAATCTTCAGAAATACAAGCCTTAATCATAGTGCCCTCACGAGAATTAGCCATTCAAATTGAACAAGTGATTCGTTCTATGGGTTCTGGTTATAAAGTGAATGCGGTTTATGGAGGTCGACCTATGTCTAAAGATAAAATTGAGCTCAAACATAATCCAGCTATTTTAGTTGGAACTCCAGGGCGACTACTCGATCATTTTGACAACGATAGATTCTCAAAAACCCATATCAAAACGCTCATTTTAGACGAGTTTGATAAGTCTTTAGAAAATGGTTTTGAAGAGGAAATGAAGGCTATTTTACATTATTTACCTAATTTAAGTAACCGCATTCTAACCTCTGCAACACAAGCAGTTGATATACCAGAATTTGTGGAATTCAACGCGCCAACTACGATTAACTATTTAAAAGATAAAACCGAATCTAGACTAGCTTTGAAACTTGTTGTTTCTCCAGACAAAAACAAACTTGTTACCTTGATAGAATTAGTAAAACATATTGGTAATGAACCCGGTATTATTTTCTGTAATTTTAGAGAGAGCATTGATCAAGTGAGTGTGTTTTTAAACAAACAGAATATTGGCCATGCCTGCTTTTCTGGAGGTATGGAACAAAAAGATAGAGAACGTGCACTCATAAAGTTTAGAAACGGAACATGTCAGTTATTAGTCGCTACAGATTTAGCAGCCAGAGGTATTGATATTCCTGAAATGAAATTTATTATTCATTATGAATTGCCAGTTCATGAAGAAGAATTTATTCATAGAAATGGTAGGACTGCTCGCGTGAATGCAGCAGGCACGTCTTATGTTCTAAAATGGAAAGATCAATTACTACCAGACTTTATTAAAGCTTCAGCACCAATTGACATATCTAAAAGAGCTCCACATAAAAAGCAATATTGGGAAACCTTATTCATTTCCGGCGGACGAAAAGATAAAATCTCTAAAGGTGATATCGCAGGTTTGTTTTTTAAAATAGGAGGTCTAAAAAAAGACCAATTAGGCGCCATTGAACTCAAACCAGATTGTGCGTTTGTAGCTGTTCCTTTTGCACTTGCAAATCAGTTAGTGGGTACATTGAATAATAGTCGTTTGAAAAAGAAAAAGGTGCGTATATCTGTTCTGTAATTGATAATGAGTGAGTTACATAAAATTAATGTAAATTACACTCAAAATCAATCCTATGCCACTATTTTTAGATTTGCATGATCTTCCCGAAGGTATTACAGCGCAACATGTCGCAGAAATGCATCAAGCCGATTTAGATATTGAGCACAAATACAATTGTCGTGGACTGACCTACTGGTGTGATGAAAAAAGAAAAACAGCATTTTGTTTAATAGAAGCGCCAAATAAACAAGCGCTTATAGATTTACATCAAAATGCTCATGGCGCTATTCCCACAAGTATTATTGAGGTTAATGATACAATTGTGGAATCTTTTTTAGGACGTATTGAAGATCCTGAAAAATCAAAGAACGTCAGCCTCAACATAATCAACAACCAAGCTTTTAGAACCCTAATGGTTGTTAAGCTAAAGCATAAAACGCTTAGAGCAAAAGATATAAACACAGTAAAAGCCGCCATTAGAAGCTATTCCGTATCTATTAGTAATTTGGCCTCTCAATACAATGGACGTATCGTTGAGCAGGCCGTTTCCAGATTTTTAATATCATTTGTCTCGGTTACAGATGCCATTTTATGTGGTATAAAAATTCAAGAATCATATCATTCTGGTATTATCCCAGATTTAGGACTTAAGATAGGAATAAGTGCTGGGATTCCTGTTTCTGAAAAAGATAGTATTTTTGAGGACACTATAAAAACTTCTGATTATCTAAGTGATATCGCTAAAGGTGATTTTTCTATTACTGCAAAAGTCAATAATCTCTTCGAAGGAGAAAACCAAAATAAGCCATTACATGAAAAGGATGGAATTACTGTTTTAAATAGTCAAAATGAAGAGTTTTTGATGCAATTAATGGAATATACTGAAAGGATATGGTCACATACGTCTACAACTGTTAATGATTTTCAAGAAAATCTAGGTTATAGTAAATCTAAATTGTACCGCACTATGATGAATCTTATTGATAAATCCCCCAATACATTCTTAAAAGAGTATCGTTTAAATGAAGCCTTAAAATTACTAGAAGAACAAAACTGTAATATTTCTGAAGTGGCGTATCAAACAGGTTTTAGTAGTCCGGCTTATTTTTCAAAATGTTTCCATAAAAAATATGGTATTCTACCTTCTACTTTTGTTTACAACAATTAAAAGACTGTATTAAAGCTAGTTATAAGTAAATTCCCTCTTGGTCTAAAAGTCCTTTTATTTGGTCTAAATGTAGAATAATAGAAAAATATTCTATTCTACATTTGATAAAAACCAAATACATATAAAATTATGAAGACAAATTTAACGGTCGTATTGATTATGATTTTTACAATCGTAGTCCCTGGGTGTGACAAACAAGCTCAAGAAACAAATGACATTCAAATCGATTTAATAAACAATGAGTTTCCTGAAGCAAAACAAGAGGTGACGGAAACATTCGGTGCTATTGCACAAAGTATTATGGATGGCGATATGGATCAACTCATTTCGTTCCACGCTTATAGTTCGAAGTTTACTGAATTTAAAAATGGAGAACCAAGAAATGGTAGTGAAGCAAACGAACTTCACGAACGAAGTGTTTTTGGTTCTGTAACCGAAGTCGTTAAGTTTGATGCAAACGATTTAAAAATTGCGGTGTATGGTGATGTTGCTAATTTAACCTTTCACTCTGATTTTCAATTAAGATTTGGAGATGATTTAGTGGTTGTAAATGACCAAATAACGCTATTATTTGTGAAGACTAGTGATGGTTGGAAAATGGTTCACGAACACCATTCACCTTTGAATTAAGAAGTAATTTGTAAGACTTACTATGAGTGTAATGCAGAATACAATATCAGTAATTCACTAAATAATTGTATTGCTTTCTGCATTTATAATTTGTCATATTCAATTATTTATTGAAAAACTAAAAAATTTAAAACATGAAAAATTTAATAAAAGATATTGCTCCAGACATTATTAACACTTTCAAATCACAATTAAGAGGCAGGCTTATTTTACCATCAGATGCGGACTACGACGAAACACGAAAGGTGTATAACGCGATGATTGATAAAAAACCAGGATTATTTGTCATATGTGTCGATGTTGCGGATGTTATAGCATCTGTAAATTTTGGACGAGAAAATAATTTACTAATTGCTATAAGAGGTGGAGGTCATAACGGAGGCGGCTTAGGACTTTGTAATGATGGCTTAGTTATAGACTTATCCGGAATTAAATTTATAAGAGTAGAGACTTCAAATAATACTGTTAGAGTAGGTGGAGGAAACCTTTGGGGAGAAGTAGATCATGCTACCTATCCTTTTGGATTAGCTGTTCCAGCTGGAATAATTTCTACAACAGGCGTTGGAGGACTAACACTTGGCGGAGGTGTTGGACATTTATCAAGGAAATACGGATTAACCATAGATAATTTATTAGAAGCAGATATGGTATTAGCAGATGGTTCGTTTCTAACGGTAAATGCACAACAAAACACCGATTTATTTTGGGCTATTCGAGGTGGTGGTGGAAACTACGGTATCGTAACTTCATTTAAATTCCAAGCACATTCAGTTAAAAATGTTATTGGAGGACCAACCTTGTGGCCTGTTGAAAAAACAGAAGAAATTATGGAATGGTATCATGAATTCCTTCTTAATGCTCCAGACGAATTAAATGGGTTTATAGCCACTATGATTATACCGGGACCTCCATTTCCAGAACAGTTGCACAACAAGCAATTTTGTGGAATAGTTTGGTGCTATGTTGGTGATCCTATTAAATTTGATAAACTCTTTAAGCCCGTTAGAGATTTAAACCCTTTATTTGAACATGTTGGTACAATGCCTTATCCATCCATTCAAACATTATTTGATGGTTTGATGCCGCGTGGTTTACAATGGTATTGGAGAGCTGATTTCTTTAAAGCGTTAGGGCCTGAAGTGAGAGCACAACATTTAAAATTTGGTTCAAAGATTCCAACACCATTATCTCAAATGCACTTATACCCAATTAGTGGTGCAGCAAGCAGAGTTGGACCAAAAGAGACACCATGGGCCTATAGAGATTCCAATTATGCTGGTGTAATAGTTGGTGTTGACCCTGATCCTAAAAATGCTGATAAAATCACCAGCTGGTGTAAGGATTATTGGGACGCTTTACACCCGTATTCGGCAGGTGGTGCTTATTCTAATTTCATGATGGAAGAGGGAGAAGACCGCATAAAAGCTAGTTATAAACACAATTATCAAAGATTAGTTTCCATCAAATCAACCTACGATCCTAAAAATTTATTTAGAGTGAATCAGAATATAAGACCTAAAAATTAATACGCTTTTCACCGCATTAATATGATATTTAATTGCATTACAGTGTAGTATAGTTATTTTTATAAAATGATAGGGTGTGGGCAATCTATCTTTATTGCTTATACACTAAGGCACTATATCTCTAGATACAATAATTCTAATCTATTGTTTAGTGCGCTATGATCACTATTTAAGAATAACTTAAGCAAATAAAAAAAGCATATTCACGCTTTGTTCAGCTGTTTTGGCTAATAGTTTGACCTTTTTTTTTCGGAAATTGATAAAATTCAAAGAATAAACTACTCCTTAACCAAAGGCTTCAAAACTTCCCAAACCGTATTGGCTACAATTTGATGCCCTTCTACTGTTGGATGAATGCCATCGCTTTGGTTGAGTAACGCAATGCCTCCAACGTCTTTTAAGATAAATGGAATGAACTCCAACTGATTTTCTTGCGCTAATTCTGCATATATCTGTCTAAATTCTTTCGTATATGCTTGTCCCATATTAGGCGGTAATTCCATACCAGCAAGCACAATAGTGGTGTCTTCGCTTTTTTCTTGTACTACATCTATAATGAATTGTAAATTAGAGCGTGTTTCAGATAACGCCACACCGCGTAAGCCGTCATTAGCTCCAAGCTCTAAGACGAAAATAGCAATATCCTGTTTTAAAATCCAATCAATTCTACTTTTTCCACCTGCACTTGTTTCGCCACTTAAACCAGAATTAATCACTGTGTAATTAACTCCTAAAGAATCTATTTTTTGTTGCAGCAAGGCAGGAAAAGCATTATTAGTATCATCCAATCCATAACCCGCAGTTATACTATCTCCAAAACACAAAATGGTCTTGATTTTATTGATCGTCACTGGTATTTGTTCCGTTTGCGCAGAATCTTCTTTAGCTTGTACATTTTGAGTGGCAGTTTCTGACTTTCCATTGCCACATGCACACATTATAAAGCTAGGGATAAAATAACAAAACTTTAAGAGTTTCTTTATAAATGAATTAGGTGATTTTGAAATCAATTGTTTATTTTGAGCCATAGACATAACGTGTCAACTTTATTAAAATGAATACACCAAAGATATTAAAGATTACTGGGTTAGAAAAGACTTATTCTAGCGGTAACAAACAATTAACGGTTTTGCAAAACATCTCTTTTGATGTAGATCGAGGTCAAACTTTTTCAATCATTGGGCCATCAGGAAGTGGTAAAACAACCTTACTTGGTTTATGCGCAGGACTAGATGAGCCAAGTGCCGGTCAAATAGAATTATGTGGTCAAGATTTAAGTACTTTAAATGAAGACCAACGTGCTCAATTACGTAATAAAGAGGTTGGTTTTATATTTCAAAATTTTCAGTTGTTACCAACACTCACTGCGTTAGAAAATGTTAGTGTTCCTCTAGAGTTACAAGGCGCAAAAGATGCCGAAAAGCGAAGTATGGTTTTATTGGAAAAAGTAGGACTAGCAGACCGCTCTCATCACTATCCGTCACAACTTTCTGGAGGAGAGCAACAACGGGTTGCTTTAGCAAGAGCTTTTGCAAACCAACCGTCTATATTATTTGCAGATGAGCCTACGGGAAATTTAGATGAAGATACTGGTGAAAAAGTGATACAACTCTTATTTGATCTTAATAAAGAAGCAGGCACTACATTGGTAATAATTTCCCACGATTTAGATCTTGCCAACCGAACCCAACAGATTTTAAGATTGAAAGGCGGACAAATTTTAACCAACCAACGTACTTCAGTACTTCAATCATAGCTCCTTTTCTTATGAATCAAAGCACAAAATGGCTTTTTAAAATGGCATGGCGAGACGCTAAGGCGAGTAAAGTCCGTTTGATATTATTTATGAGCTCTATTGTTTTAGGGATCGCTGCAGTCGTTTCCATTCAATTATTCAGTACCAATCTTAAAGATAATATTCAGCGCCAATCTAAAGTATTGATGGGAGCAGATTATGTGATAGACTCGAGACAGGAGCCTACTCAAAGAGCGCAAGCCATTATCGATTCTCTGCAACCTAACGCTTATGAAGTAAATTTTGTCTCCATGATTGCGTTTCCTAAAAATGGAGGTGCTAAATTGGTTAAAGTACGTGGTATGGAAGGTGACTTTCCATTTTATGGTACTATGGATACGCAACCTATATTAGCCGCAACACGCTATCAAGATTTAGGTGGCGCTTTAGTTGATGCGACATTACTACTTCAATTTAACATTAACATAGGTGATTCTATTAAAGTTGGACAGCTTACATTACCCATTGTTGGTGCCTTAAAATCCATACCTGGAAGTAATGCAATCTCTAGTTCTGTAGCTCCACCCATTGTCATACCATATCGTCTTATTGCAAATACGGAATTACTACAATTTGGAAGTCGAAAAGAATATCAGTTTTTTTATAAGACGACCAATGATTTTGATCTCATTGCTTTTGAAGAAAAGATCGATCCCCTTTTGGATATCGAAAATGCCGATTTAGACACCCATACAAGTACAAGTGAACGTTTGGGTAATCGCTATGATAATGTGGGGAAATTTTTGAACTTAGCTGCCTTTATTGCCTTATTGTTAGGTTGTATTGGAATTGCCAGTTCTGTACACATTTATATCAAGGAAAAATTAAAATCGATTGCTGTTTTAAAATGTATGGGAGCATCGAGATTACAAAGCTTCTTGATTTTTTTAATACAAATAGCAGGAATAGGCGTTATTGGAGGACTAATTGGCTCTATAATTGGCATTGCACTACAGGAACTATTTCCGTATATCTTAAAATCATTTTTGCCTTTTACGGTTGAGATTAGTATTTCATTACAACCCATTTTCATTGGCGTTTTTCTTGGGTTATTTATGTCCGTATTATTCGCGTTATTACCACTTATAAACACCTGGTATGTGTCGCCATTAGAAGTCTTACGAGTTAGTCAAAGCACTTCTAAAAGCTCAAAAAAAGCACAAGTCTTGGTGTCTATTGCGATTGTAATATTCTTACTTTTATTCTCGTATGTTTTATTGGATAATCTCATGTTTGCTATGGGATTCGTTTTTGCAACGCTTCTAACGTTTGCCATTTTAGCAGGAATCGCGTTGTTAAGCATGAAAGGGATTAGAAAATTTTTTCCAAAACGTTTTGGTTTTGCTGCACGCCAAAGTCTATTGAATTTATTTAGACCCAACAATCAAACTGTTGTTTTGGTTGTGGCCATTGGTCTAGGAACCTTTTTAATTAGCACCTTATATTTCACCAAAGATATTTTATTATCCAAAACAGAAATTGCGCAGACTGCAGAATCTGCTAATATCATTATTTTGGATGTGCAAACAAATCAAAGAGATGCTGTTGAGCAGAGCATACAAGATTTAAACTTGCCTATTCTTGACAATATTCCTATTGTCACTATGCGTATGCATCGCATCAAAAATCAATTGGTAAACAAATTACGTCAAGACTCCGTACGTCAAGTTCGCGGTTGGATATTAAATCACGAATTTAGGGCCACCTACAGAGACAATTTGACGACTTCCGAAGACATCATAGCAGGTGATTGGACACCTCAAATAGCACCTAATGCAGCTATACTCATTTCCTTATCAGAAAATTTAGCGTCAGATGCTAAAGTTGGTATTGGCGATGAGATTGTTTTTAATGTTCAAGGTGTACTCATGGAAACCACTGTTGGTAGTATTAGAAAAGTTGATTGGGCACAATTACAACCTAACTTTACCGTCCTATTCCCGAAAGGTGTTTTAGAACAAGCACCTCAATTTAATGTGATTACCACAGCAGTACCAGATGAAAAAAGTTCTGCAGATTTGCAGCGTGATCTCGTTTCTAAATTTCCTAATGTGTCTATTATAGATTTGAGACAAGTTTATACAGTCGTTGAAGATATTTTGAATAAAGTATCATGGATTATAAACTTCATGGCCTTTTTTAGCATCCTTACTGGAATCATTGTGCTAATAGGGTCAGTAAGAACTAGCAAATACCAACGTATAAGAGAAAGTGTTTTGTTACGAACTCTAGGCGCTCAAAACAAGCAAATTTTAAAAATATCTGCTTTTGAATATGTCTTTTTAGGCGTACTTGGTAGCTTGGTAGGTATTTTATTGGCTTTAATAGGAAGCCTGTGTTTAGCGTTGTTGGTTTTTAATGAGCCTTTCGTACCATCGATAGTTCCTTTTTTGGTGTTTTTACCAGGAATTAGCTTGTTAGTTGTAGCTATTGGATTGAGTAACATACAAACCGTGTTGCGCAGTTCTCCTTTAGACGTTTTAAGGCGAGAAGGCTAAGAAGGAAGTGATAAGGTATTTTTTTGAGGTTCTATTTTATTAAGCTGAAAATAGCCAGAATCAAAATCGGTTATAATTAACTGTATGGTCTCAGACTCATAGTGTTGTTTTCTAATTTCCGAAGTTCTAAGAAAAAAAAATATAAATAGTATGCTTGGCTATTGAAATCTTTTATCTATGCTCTAATACTATAAATATGTTCAATATTTTTTAAGAAAGCATACAAGTAAAAAACCTTATGTATATCTTGCGAGCTAAAATACAAATCGTCTAGAACAGACATCATAAACTTGCTTTTTTACAATATAAGGTATTTAAAAACAAGACTTACAGTGCTTTAATGACATGAGTGACACTAAATCAAACGAAGACATAGCATTCTGTATTACAACATTACAGAAGATGTTAGATGACTCCAATCAACTTTATGAACTCCCAGAAGCTCAAAGAGTGGCTCTTATAACTGTTGCTGGTCAATTATCTCGTCCAAACCGTGACGAACATAAACGTCGTAAAAAAGATGCTAAAAAAGCAATAAAACGCAAGATGATTGCTCGAGATAAGCATGCTAGAAAAGAAACAGGAATTAGATCTGCAAGAGAAGCCAGTATTTTTACTGCACCTAAATTATTAGCACCAACCGAAGCTCAAAAAGACACATCAGAACTAGAATCACCAAGAAATTGTTACGTCTGTAAAACGGTCTACACCAAATTGCATCATTTCTATGATACGATGTGTACAGATTGTGGTGATTTAAATTATGCCAAACGTTTTCAAACAGCAGATTTAACAGATCAAGTCGCTGTAATCACAGGTTCACGATTAAAAATTGGCTATCATATCTCCTTGATGTTATTACGATCTGGAGCTACAGTTATTGCTACCACACGTTTTCCTGCAGATTCTGCTATTCGGTTTTCTAAAGAAGAGGATTACAGTATGTGGCGTGATCGTTTGCACATTCACGGACTAGATTTACGTCATATACCAAGTGTAGAGATTTTTTGTAATTATATAGAACAACACTATTCAAGATTAGATATTTTAATCAACAATGCAGCGCAAACTGTTAGACGACCTTCCGGGTTTTATTTTCATTTAATGGCCAATGAAAAGAAGCCAATCACAGAATTACCAGAACGCGCGCAAGAGTTATTAAAAAGCCATTTAAGTTGCTTACAAGAATTATCAGATTTGAGTATTCCAACGTCTAAAACAGCCAAAAATGATATGTTACCGGTTACATGGCATGGTCCAGAACCTGGTATAGGTTTAAGATCTTCTGCCGAGTTATCTCAAATACCGTATAGTTTTGATAATGCATTGCAAGCTAAAGAAGTCTTTCCTGAAGGTGAATTAGATGCTGATTTACAACAAGTCGATTTACGAAAAACGAACAGTTGGCGTTTAACACTAGGACAAATTGAAACGACCGAAATGGTAGAAGTTCAATTGGTAAATGCTGTGGCTCCTTTTGTGTTATGTAATCGTTTGTCGCATCTAATGATGAAAGAAAATACAGGCAAAAAACATATTATTAATGTATCTGCGATGGAAGGGAAGTTCCATAGATTCAAAAAAGAGGATCGTCATCCACATACTAATATGGCGAAAGCTGCTTTGAATATGTTAACACACACTTCGTCTGCAACCTTTGCGAAATCTGGAATTTATATGAATGCTGTGGATACAGGTTGGGTAACCGATGAAGATCCAGCAGCATTATCTAAAAAGAAAATAGAAGTTCACGATTTTCAACCGCCTTTAGATATTGTAGATGGTGCAGCTCGTGTTATGGATCCTTTGATTGATGGTATTACTACTGGAAAACACTGGTGTGGAAAATTCTTAAAAGATTACTTTCCTATTGATTGGTAGTTTTTTATTTTCAATATATTTATAATGAGAAAATTTAATCTAACTTACTCCAGATAATGCCAAAATTAAGTTCGAAAGCCTCAATAATTATAGCGTTTTTTGCCATATACGTTATTTGGGGTTCTACGTACTTACTAAATAAAATTTCAGTCACTGAATTGCCTCCATTTTTCTTAGCGGGAATTCGATTTTTAAGCGCAAGTATCTTAATTTTTGGGATTGCAAAAGCATCCAACTTTAGTCTTAAAATCTCTAAAAAACAGCTTATAAATTCCTGTTTTGTGGGCTTTTTATTTTTAGTCTATGGCAACGGTGTTTTCGTTTGGGCTTTAAAGTATATAGATAGTGGGTTTGGAGCCTTATTAGCATCTACACAACCGCTATTTGTTTTATTATTAATGCGTTTAATTGATAATAAAAAAATGAAACCAAAATCTCTCATAGGTGTTGGACTTGGTATTGTTGGTATGTATCTCTTAGTTAGTCAACAGGAACTGGTAACAAACGAAGAGACCTTATTAGGCGTTTTTATGATTTTTACTTGTGTATTTGGCTGGAGCTATGGTAGTGTGTTCGTTGCTAAAGCAGATTTGCCAAAAAATTATTTTGTAAGTACAGGATATCAAATGCTAATTGCCGGTAGTATTCTTTTATGTACAAGTATCTCGTTTGGAGAAGTGTGGATATCGCCATTACATTGGAGTACGAATGTTCAGTTATCGATGTTAGCTCTCACGACATTTGGAAGTATTGGTGCTTTTACGGCCTTCAATTATCTTTTAAAACAAGTGTCTACAGAGAAAGTAGCGACTTCGGCTTACATAAATCCAATTATTGCCATGCTTTTAGGATGGTATGTGCTAGATGAAACACTAAGTGCTCAATCTATAATTGCAGCATCAGTGCTACTTACAGGCGTTTATTTTATTACATCGAAGAAAAAGTGATTCTTAGAGGAGTGCTTTTTTATTGGTTAGCAGTCTCTTAAAAACTATTAAAACAAAAAACCCTCACAAAGTATAGCAATTCATTTGAAAATAGGACGTACTTTTGCGCGCTCAAACAATAGTTGGAATGAAACGCATAAAACAATACAAGAAACTTTTTGGAATAGAAAACGAGATCGAATTAAAATCTCTTAAAAAGGCTTATCGTGACTTAGTTAAGGAATGGCATCCTGATAAATTTCAAGACGGACACGAATTACAAGAAGAAGCAGAGATCCAAAGTCGAAATATTATTGATGGCTATCACTTTTTAGTAAGTATGGCTCCAGAAACAAAAGCAGCAAATTTAGAGGCTTATACCGAAACTATCACGAATGCAGGTATTGATGATTACCAGCACAAAGGCATGTTACTCGAAATCACTTTTCTTGACGGAACAACGTATGAGTACTTTGGTGTTACGAAACAAGTCTATATAAAAATGGTTAATAGTGGTAAGATCAATCGTTTTGCTAAACGTGCTATTTATCCTAAATATATTTATAGAAAATCTAAGCGTACGCTTGAGAATGCTTAAGCACGAGTGTTTACAGAGCGTAATTATAAAACATAAAAAAGGTTGTCCATTACAGACAACCTTTTTTATGCTTAAGAATTATACTACTTTAATTATTTTAAACTCTCTAATAATTTTTCGGCAACGAGCTCTGATGAAGCTGGATTTTGACCTGTAATTAAATTCCCATCTTGAATTGCATAAGCTGCCCAATCCTCTTTTTTAGAGTAGATTCCGCCATTATTACTCAACATATCCTCAACTAAAAACGGAACGACAGCTGTTAAACCAACAGCAGCTTCCTCAGTATTAGTAAATCCAGTCACTTTCTTACCATTTACTAATGGAGAACCATCTGTATTTTTCACGTCTTTTAAAGCCGCAGGAGCATGACATACAAAAGCAATAGGCTTAGCTTGGCTATTGAATTTTTCAATTAAAGCAATAGATGTTGCATCGTTTGCTAAATCCCATAATGGACCATGTCCTCCTGGATAAAATACAGCATCAAAATCGTCTGGATTCATATCTGCTAGTACTTTTGTATTTGCTATTCTTGCTTTTGCATCTGCATCGTTTTCAAAACGCTCTGTCGCTGCTGTTGCAGCGTCAGGTGAATCACTACTTGGATCAATTGGTGCAGCACCTCCCTTAGGTGTTGCAATAGTTATGGTGGCACCTTTATCTAATAATGTATAATATGGGTTTGCAAATTCTTCAACCCAAAATCCTGTTTTTTTTCCTGTATCTCCTAATTTATCGTGAGATGTTAATACAAATAATATGTTCATGTTTTTATCTTTTTTAATTTCTTTTTTTTCTTCTGAAACGTTTTCTGAAGACACTTCTTTTTTGGTGTTTTTACAACTTGAGAGCGAAACGATTGTTAGCACTAAAGCCATAGTTTTTATTAATTTCATAGTTAAAATTTAATTGATGATGTCAGTTTTCGCGCATTGGAACACCTCGATATATATATTTCCAATGCATTTCGACTGCGCCCAATGTAACATCGAAATGCAATTTAATAAGCCATTTTTACGATTTTCTCCACTTTATCTGGTGATAATGATTGATGCTCACCTAATCCCATCCACCCACGATTTGTGAAACGTTCTGCTATTTTTTCAGCAGTACCTTGGTAATCTTGTGTATAATCTGATAGTTTAGTATCAATTCCTAATTCATGGAAAAAAGCTTCCGTTTTTTCAATAGCAGCATAAGCTTTATCATCCGTACTACCGTCAGTTATATTCCAAACACGCTCTGCATATTGTGCTAATTTTTCTTTTTTAGCTTCAAAGTTGAACTTGTAATGACTAGGAGCAATGACTGCTAAAGTTCGCGCATGATCAATACCAAATAAAGCAGTTAACTCATGCCCAATAGCATGAACAGCCCAATCTGTAGGGACTCCTTTTTGTATCAATCCGTTTAAAGCCATGGTACAACTCCACATAAAGTTTGATGCCGCTTTATAATCTGTTGGATCTTTTATTACTTTTGGTGCTACGTCAACGAGTGTTTGCAAAATACTTTCAGCGAAACGATCTTGTAATAAGGCACCAATTGGATATGTCATATATTGCTCAAGAACGTGGGTAAAAGCATCTGTTAATCCGTTCGCTAATTGACGTTCCGGAATTGATATAATCACTTGAGGATCTAATATCGAGAACTCAGGAAATAAGCCTGGTCCGCCCATTGCTAATTTCTCTTGCGTTTCTTTTCTGGTTATTACTGCTCCAGAATTCATTTCAGATCCTGTAGCTGGCAATGTTAAAACGGTCCCAAAAGGCATTCCTTTTTCAGTTTTAATATTGTTAGCCAAAATATCCCAAGGTGTTTCGCCCGTGTAGTTTGCAGCAGCTGATAAAAACTTAGTACCGTCAATTACAGATCCACCACCAACGGCTAATAAATACGTGATTTTCTCATCTTTAATAACTTTTAGTGCTTCCATTAATACTGAATATTCTGGATTTGCAGGAATACCTCCAAACTCAATAACATCTACTTTAACTAAAGCGGTTTTTACTTGGTCGTAAATTCCGTTTTTCTTGATACTTCCGCCTCCATAAAGGAGTAATACTCTGGAATCACTAGGTATTTCAGATTCTAGTTTTTTTATAGTGTCTTTACCAAAAATAATTTTGGTCGGATTTTTAAATTCAAAATTGTTCATCTTCTTTTTCTCTTTTTATAATTAAATTTTTACTACCATTTTTCCTTTGTTTTTACCATCAAATAAATCGATAAAAGCATTCGGAATATTTTCAAAACCATCAACGATAGTTTCAGTATATGTTAATTTTCCTTCAGCGAGCCATTCTGATAATTGTTGCATAGCTTCTGGAAATTCATCTACATAATTAGATACGATAAAACCTTGCATCAGTGCGCTATTTCTTACTAAGAAAGGTTGCACACTGATACTTTTTGGTAGTTCTGTATTGTTGTATACAGAAATTGCTCCGCATACAACGATTCTAGCCAATCTATTAATATTAAATAGTACAGCATCAGATATAGGTCCACCAACATTATCAAAATAAATATCCACTCCATTTGGCGCCGCCTTAGCGATATCTTCTTTAATATTTTTACTGGTCTTGTAATTGATACCTGCATCAAATCCGAACTTGTCTTTGAGCATGTCAATCTTTTCGTCAGTTCCAGCAATCCCAATCACATGAAGTCCAAGAATTTTTGCTATTTGTCCAACAACACTCCCTACCGCTCCAGCAGCTCCAGATACCACTAGCGTTTCACCAGCTTTAGGTTTTCCTATTTTATTTAAACCTAAATAAGCAGTTAAACCGGTCATTCCTAAAATTCCTAAATAGGTACTTAAAGGTGCTTTAGAAGCATCCACTTTTAAAAGTCCAGCGCCTATAGATACTTGTTTCGTTTTCCAATCTAACATTCCAGAAACAAAATCACCAACTTCAAAAACTACATTTTTAGAGGCAATGACTTTAGCAACAACGCCAGACTGTATTGGCCTATGTAATTCAAATGGAGGAATGTATGATTTTGCATCACTCATTCGCCCTCTTAAATAAGGATCTACAGAGACATAGGTAGCTTCTAAAAGGATTTCTCCTTCTTGCAGTGTTAATTTAATATCCTCAGTGATACATTTAAAATCGGAACTTGTGGGTTTTCCCTCTGGTCTACTATTTAATACTATAGTCTTCATCATTTTTTTAATTTTTAATCTATTACAGTCAGTAAATCTTTCATAGGTTTTCTAACTTTTTTAAGATTTACTAACCAATCTGCGTCTTCTTTTCTATAACCTATTGCTAATAAAACAGAGCTGCGTAATCCTTTCTCTCTTAATCCTAAAATATCGTCAACAGCATTGGCATCAAAACCTTCCATTGGCGTACTATCTACTTTTTCTTCTGCAGCAGCAACCATTGCCGTGCCGAAAGCGATATAGGCTTGTTTAGCAGCATGATTAAAGTTCTCTTCTGCATCCTGCTGCGGATATGAGCTTAATAACATGTTACGGTAATTTTCCCAACCTTCATTTTTAAATCCGCGAATCTCGTTGGTTAAATCAAACATATAATTGATTCTATCTGCTGTATAGGTGTCCCATGCTGCAAAGACGAGTAGGTGAGAGCATTCTGTAATTACAGATTGGTTCCAAGCCACTGGTCTTATTTTTTCTTTAAGGTCTTTATTTTTAATTATAAAAATCTCAAAAGGTTGTAATCCACTTGATGTTGGTGCCAAACGTGCAGCTTCTAAAATACGTTCTATTTTATCTTCTGTTACGATTTCTCCATTCATTGCTTTTGCAGCATATCTCCAATTTAAGTGGTCTATTAATTTCATGTGATCCATTTTTTTTTAGTTGTTTTTTGCTATTCTTTTTATATCGTTTGACGTGATAATGACTTCGGCATGACTTGTATTGTTTGCCAAGTTGATCATGGCTTGTGCAATTATTTTTGGCTCAATTATTTTGTATTGCTTAAAACTTCCTATAAATAATGGTTGTATAATTTGAAACATAAACACTGCTATTTTTTCTAGTGTGCGGCGTTCTTTGCGTTCTCCACCAATTAACGATGGTCTTAATAAAAATGTATTCTTAATGTTCTCTTGTAAAACATCACGTTCCATTTCGCCTTTAGTTTTATTGTAAAACACTTGGCTTTTTGCGTTTGCTCCCAGTGATGACATCACCAAAAACGTACTAATACCATTTGCTTTTGAAAGTCTTGCAGCATGTACTGGAATACCATAATCTATTTGTTTGTATAGCTTTTTGTCAGGTGTTTTATTGTTCGTTGTGCCAATACAACAATACACTTCATCTGCAGTAAAGTCTGCCTTAAACTGTTCTAAATTTAAAAGATCACCTATATACTGTGTCACTTTATTAGACAAGCCTTCAATTTTAGAACGCGAAAACAACTTAATACTTTCATACCGATGGTCTTCAATTAATGCATGCAGTAAAATAGTCCCTGTTAATCCCGAGGCACCTAATATAATTGCTGTTTTTTTCATATTAACTACAAACTTTTATGCTGCTCCAAGCAGATTGGTAAGCTTCTTCTAAATGTGTTTGATTCAATTGAAAATCACCTCTTTTTTGAACAATCATCAAAAAGGATAATGGATTTATAGCATATGCATAGAGTAAAAAATCTGATATAGGTTTTATAATACCTTCTGTTTGACCTCGCTTCCATAGATCGAGTAGTGGTTGTAAATGCTTAATACCTTCTTGTCTGCTAGGTTCATCAATTATTGGTGTGTTGTCACACTGAGCCAAAAACATGGCATTTTCACACTCCTTTAATTTAAAATCTGCAATACGTTTCCATATCAATTCAAAACCGGCTTCAACGGGCATATTCGAATCAAAGGTTTCAAAAGCATATGTTGTGTATTGTGCTTTTACATCTATATACGTTTGATTGACTAAATCCTGTTTGTTTTCAAAATACAGATAGATTGTAGCAGGAGATACATTGGCCATTTTAGCAATTTTACTCATAGGAGTAGCGTGAAAACCATTGTTGTTTACAAGCTCTATGGTTGCTCTAATTAAAGCGTTTCGTTTGTCAATACTTTTTTGAAGTTTCCCCATTTAATTTTAAATATAGAACAAATATACAATAAAAATGAATGTTCATTCTTTTTTTAACAAAGAATTATAAACTCGAGTCCTGGAGCAATTTTAATATCTATTCTAAACAGAGAGGGCGCTTAATATACTACCAATAAATAGAAAAATATCAATAGCACAACAATCTATGTTTTTCAATAACTTCCTTCATGTTTATTACGACTATATACTGTTATTCATAATATTCACATTCACTATTTGTAATTTAACATAAAGTACAATTTAGTTAACTTTTTATGTTTGTAATTACATCACATTATTCAAATACTGGAAATTTTTTGTTATTAGAATCCACTACTTCTTATAATACATTCTTACATCGTTTATATTTCCTGCAGAATAATTAATAATTACAATACTCTATTTGAGTTAAGAATTTAATCGTATCCACTAAGCCGAGACATTCATAATTAGGATATTGTAAAAAAAAACAAATGGAAAACGTATTAGTAGTAGGTGCCACAGGTACCACAGGAAAAAAAATAGTTCAATTATTAAAAACATCACAATATTTTGAGCCTATCGCCATGGTTAGAAATGAACATCAACACGTTGAGTTTCTAGCTCATGACGTAAAAACGATATTTGGAGATTTGGAAAAAGAGGTATTACGTACGGTCAAAAACATAGATAAAGTAGTCTTTGCTGCTGGCTCTGGAGGAAAAAAAGTAAAAGCTGTAGATCAAGATGGAGCCATCAAAATGATTGATGCATCTATAACTGGAAAGATTAAGAAATTTGTAATGCTAAGTTCAATGGGAGCAGACCAACCAGAAAAAAGCGAAGTTCTTCGAGACTACCTCAAAGCAAAACATAATGCCGATGAACATCTCAAATCATCAAATTTAAATTATACAATTGTAAGGCCTGGAAGTTTAACTAATAAGGTAGGTTCAGGAAAAATTAAATTCGCCAAATCATTAAATGAACAAGGTGACATTACGCGTGATGATGTTGCTCAAACATTAGTTAGAGCTTTACATGATGATGCCGCAAACAAAGTAACATTTGAGATTATTAAAGGCGACACTTTAATTGATAAAGCTTTTGAAACTATTGTGTAGTTGCATTTACACAACCGATGCCTTTTGCTAGACCTGGAATTAAAGACCTTATGAATTTTATAGAATTTATAAAGACTATCCTGATCGAGGTGAAGCATAATAATGATTTATTTTGTTTAATGTTTTGTTAATAATAGTGAACAAAAGAAAACATTCTCATATATTTGTATATAATTTTTAACTAAAAACAAAAAACCAATGAAAATTTTGAAAACATTTACAGTCTTGGCATTTGCAGGTTTATTATTTGCATCATGCGGAGAATCTAAAAAAAATACTGAAGAAGTAGTAGTAGAAACAGAAGTTGCTGAAGTCTCTAATGAAATGGCTATGTCTGAAGTTCAAGAGACACCAACAATTGTAGGGGTGGCCGCAGGGAATGAAAATTTCTCTACGTTAGTAGCTGCTGTAAAAGCTGCAGATTTAGTAGATGCATTAAATGGCGAAGGACCATTAACAGTTTTTGCACCAACAAATGCTGCTTTTGCAGAGCTACCAGAGGGAACAGTAGCGTCTCTATTAATGCCAGAAAATAAAAGTACGTTAGCAGGAATATTAACATACCACGTTGTTGCAGGAAAATTTGAAGCTGCAGCAGTAATTGATGCTATCAACAGTAACGAAGGAAAGTTCACTGTAGACACTTTAAACGGGGGACAAATTACTTTGAGTTTAAATGACGGAAAAGTAATCTTAACAGATGCTAATGGTGGAACATCTACTGTAGTTATAGCTGATGTAGCTGCCTCTAACGGCGTAATACATGCTATTGATTCTGTTGTAATGCCTAAATAATTAGTACAACATAACATTTGGAAAAAGAAGTCAGCATTGTGTTGGCTTTTTTTTGTGTCTTTTATTTTATGACATCATATAACAATTATTAAACATAAACTAGATTCTAATTTATATTCAAACTACAAACTGTCTTATTTATTAAACAATTGACCGAAACGTATTGTTTTGTATAAAATAAAGCATGTACTGTTATTTTTTTATACAATACGAACGACCTCATACACATCACTCATACCTGCTACGCAGCCATAAATAGATTCCTATGTAAAGTTATTAGTGTTAATAGGTTTGGTATTCTATGATCATACAGTAGGTCATGAACATATTGATTACTCGTATTTTGTTTGGAGAATTATTTCACAAACTAATTGTCAGTCCTGTTAAGTCAGGAATCTATGTCTAAAAAATCGATACCGCATGATACTTTGGGATTTGCTCAGTAAGAGCGTAAGTAATGACCGCGTTACTTGTAAAGATAGATGTGAGTTAAATAATAGCCAAAAAAGAGTAAAAAAAAAGGCCAAAAACTTTAATAACAACACCGTCATTTTATAACAAAACTTCCGAAGACACGAAAGCTAAGGAAGTTTATGAGTTGCCTTTAATATAATACTAACATACTGTTGGCGTAGTTTTCAAATTTCCAAGGGGGAGCTGGTACACGTCATTGAATAACCAAACGGTATATAAATGGTACTACTTACAAAACCTCGAATGTTTCGCGACTTTCACATAAGCAAGTTGTGGCGCCTTAGCCATTATACATGAGCTCATAACATCTGCCACTTTCATTTTCATATGCGCCTTAATCTTGGTCTTAATCTCTGCTTTAATTTTCGCCTTAATTTTTTCTTTAATCATTGTACTTAACATCATACTATTTTTTATTGAAAGATACCTCTTTTTGTTTAATTGCAAACTACTATTATTAAACAAAATAATTATTTTAACATGGTTTTATAATCTGTACTGACCACTAGAATTGACTAGAATACATTTGAAAATTCAAGATGCTTTTTAATAACAATAATATTCAGTTATATATAAATCTGGTCTATTTGTAGTACTCGTAATAGGAGCGGAGCACACTTGTTTTAATTAAGAACCATTAGTCATACAAGGAAATATTTGAGAGTTTACAATAGCACTACATGTTCTTTTAAAAGCTCTAAAGACACAAATTTCAAAGCCAGCTCATGGGTTGCATTTAGAGCTACTTTTGGTGCACAATTGGCTTTTTCGGCTTGTTTCCAGCGCGATACACAGAGACACCATTTATCACCAGGTTTGAGTCCGGGGAAATTCCATTGTGGAATTGCGGTCATGAGATCATTTCCTTTAGATGCGGAATAGTCTAAGAATTCTTTAGTGACAATAGCACAAACAACATGGGTTCCAAAATCATCTGGTGTGGTGTTACAAAAACCATCACGCAAATACCCTGTCATAGGGTCGCAAGAGCAGTTTTCTAAAGGGGTTCCTAATACGTTTAAGGTTGGTTTTGTAGTGCTCATAACTGTTACTTTTAGTAGTGGTTGCAAAGATAACGGGAATGCCATACATTCTCTAACATATTTCTATTTAAAGAAGATTAATTAATCTAGTATTTTAAAACTTAGAACATCTATTTTAAGGCCTATTTACAAGACTTGGTAATGCTGCTTTTCGTAGTGCCTAAAATGGCCAAGAGAAACTTATTTTTAATCCTAAATTTTTTTCTGATTCTACTGAAATGGCACCTTTATTTTCAGATACTATTTTATTTACAATGGCGAGTCCAATACCACTACTTTGATTAGCGTCATTTACCTTTAATTGACTAAACATTTCAAAAATTTTAGTGTGATATTTCTCGTCAATACCAGGACCGTTATCGCTCACAGAAAACACATATTCAGTGGGAAGCTTAGACACTGATATATTAATAATTATATGGTCCTTATCATTATGTGTAATAGCGTTACTAATGAGGTTTTGAAACACGTGATACAGTTCAATTTTGTTAGCATAAATCTCTAAATTCTGGTTGGGCAGATTTATGGTGTTTTGATCTAATACATTAATTCCGCTTATGACGTCACTCAGTAATTTATTGAGACTAAAGAGCTTTTTGTCCTTTTTTCCTTTGGCTATTTTAGAGTATATTAAGAGACCATCTATTAGGGAGTTCATTTTTGAAACCCTATTTTTCAATAGTTTTAAATGGGATTTTGTGTTTTCATTTAAAGTGGTTTTAAGATCCTCTTCTATAAAAGAAACTAAGCTATGCACCCCAACTAATGGTGATTTTAAGTCGTGAGAAACAATGTGGTTAAAATTATCTAATTCAGTATTGTTATTTTTTAAAACTCTTAGGTTTTCGTTAAGTACAAGATTGGCGTTAGACAGTTGATTGGTCTTTAAAAACAGCTCATTTTGTTGTTGAAGTGCCAACTTTCTTGACTGTTCAAGTTCTTTAAATGAATTAGAAAACCGCGTCATTAACAGTGTAGAAAGGATTAAAAATACGACGATATAACCAAAATTCACGTAGACTATAGCGTTACTATTTCCACCTAAAAAAAAGAAAATATGAATATAAAAAATAATTAAACCGAGCACCATACTTACTAATAGTAAAATAGAATCGTGCCGTTTACCAAAAATAGCTTTTACAAGTATGAACGTCATATAAAGTAAATTAAGTAGCATTAAGATTAAGAAGGGTAGAAGTAATTTGGTGAAATAGGGAGCAGGCATAAAAATAACGAGCAAGGCGAGTACATAAAAACCATAATTCGCAATTTTTGAATAGGCCTTGTGAATAAAATCAAAGAAAATATTCTGGAAAAATAAGGTGGCAGCAATCCCAGATAAAAATAAGGACAAATACTCAATTTTTGTTAATAGAATCCAACTTGTGGATTCAAAAATGACTGCCAAAGGCGCATATCTATCACTCAATGCCATATAAGATAAAGATATACAGAGCACAGCAAAGTATAGCACTGCTTTATCTTTATTCCAATACAGTAAAAAGAAGACTAAAAAGAAAAACCCAATAAAACCTAAACATCCAATAAAAATCATATCCGCAATGATTTGCTTAGATTTTGTATTGTGAAGCTTTTGGCTGGATCCTAAAAGTATTGGTCCAATAATGCCACCTTTACTATGGTAAAAATTTGCAACCTGAATAACAATTTCAAATTCAATTTCATCAGTATTTAGGGGAATAATCTGAGAAAAGCGTCTATGTAACGTCTCTGCTTTAGTAATACCAACATGACCAGTTTCGGATATAAACGTGCCATTCACCCATATTTTAGATGTTGCATATATTCTTGGAATGTATAATGAAATGTGTGCTCTTTCTTTGGGAATAGAAATATTTAACCGGTACGTAGCATAGCCAAATGAGGGTGGGTTTTCGGTCTCAGGAATGTTGAACTTTGTCCAATTATCCAGTGTAACGACTTTATGAGGTATCTCTTCTTTAAAATGACCTGGGGCGATGAGTTGCTTCCAATAGAATGACCAACCAGAATCCAGCGGTATTTCTGTTGTTTCTGTAATAATAGCGTTCTGAAGATTTATAATATCGTCCTCTTTGAGTTGCTCTTGACCAAACGAATGGTGTATAGAAAGCGCTATTACAATAAAACAACACATCCACTTTAAGCGTTGCTTGTTTAGCAACCAATTATTCGTTAGAGAAATTATTGCTTGCAGTTGTACTCTCATAGTTCAAATAAACTGAGTCCAATATAGACATAATAGTAAAGAATAAAAGAAATTATAGTGTCTTTATTTGATATGTCTATGACTTTATAATTTTTTACAGGGAACATCTTAAGTGGGTTTATAGTGCTTTTTTTATTTATATTTACATCCGCAGCGATCTCAACTACAACTATATAGGGCTATAACGCCGGTTTAAGAGATAATAGAATATGGACGGTTAGCGGTAGTGCTATTAGATGATTTTGGCTTTTGGTTCATGTTTTAATTCAAATAGATTATTTGTTTTTCTGTATCTAAAATTTTAATCGTTCGGAATTATGAAAAGCCCAATAGATAGTATACGAATAGAATTAGTTTGGGTTGTAATCTCAAGGGCATCTAAAGAGGGCGTTATTTATAAGACAAAAGGAATCCTATGTTGCAAGCGTATAATATGGAATAGGTAATACCACATCGAAGATCAAATGATTTACCATATATTTCTATTTTACATAATATAAATTATAGTACATTTTACAACAATTTGCGTAATAGCGCTTTTTAACGCTATTTGACATAATTGCAGATATAATGCCTTTAGGTTTATATCGTTAGTAATTATGTACAAGCAAATTGTGACAACGACTAAATTATATTACTTCTGAAATTTTAAATAGTCTTTACAGCCTCCCATTAGTTTTCATATCAGCGATTATTCACGTCATTAAAAATTGTTTTAGACATGTTCATAAATACTTTCGTATTTCTCAGTGATTGGTATTTTGTATCAAAAACTAATCATCCACAGGATCATTAGTTTATAATAGTGTAAAATATCCGCTGCCAAAGCTTATTATTGGAATTGGTCTTGAAAATGAAGAAAATCGCGTACCATTTTTATCAACTTTAGATCTTGAAGACGCAAAAGATAGTGAAATAGAAGGCGCTTTAGAATTACTAAATGAGTAGAAGGTTTTTTTATTAAAGAAACAATATTGTAGTTGTAAAAAGATATAAAATTAGTTTTATCTGTCTTATAATTGAGTAAATCAAGGAACCAAAAATTCACCAGACCAATCGGTATCAATTCTAGAAAATAAAATTCTTAAATGATTAGGGCGCTTTAATTGTAAATATTCAATGGTATTAGGTATCAGTTTTACAGGACAAAAATGATTTTCCTTTGGGTTGTAATCAACATTATCTGGATTTTTTATTGGTGTACCAGGAGCGATATTAGTGGTGTAATCTTTTTTAGACGACTCTTGAATAGTATGCCAGTAGGTTGCAATTTGTCCTTCATCTGTTATTAATTCTGCCTTTCCTTCCACCCGTATCTGCAGTAGTTTTTTAGGATTATAAAATAAGGCGCTACATTCAGGATTATTTTGAATATCCTTTATTTTCTGGGTTCTGTTGTCGGTATAAAATACTAAACTTAAGTCCAACAGGGTTTTTCGCAATACTACTGTACGCTGCATTGGTTTCCCATTTTCATTGGTAGCCAAGACGAAATAACGAAACGGATGTCGTTTTTTTGAATGCCCATTAACAAGTTCTCGTTTGGCTTCTTCTAGGAATTGATTTTTCAATTTTATTGGTTTAGTTAAAACTAATGTATATTAAAATGGCTTAAAAATGTTTGTACTTGAGATGAATTTTAATATTAAGTTGAACTAATAAATCATCATTGTAGGCTTATAATCTTTTCATCTTCAAGTAGAAAAAGACGTAAACATGGATTTTTAGTAAAATTAAGGTTATTAAATTTATTTTTTAAAAAGGGAGATCATTTTTTTACTAAACTAACGTTGGGCTTCACTTTCACAAACTTAGCTTCATACTTTCCTAAAGGAGTATTAAACGCATAATCACTTAGAAGAGTGGTAATTAATAATTTAAAATTCTGCTAAGTTTATTCCACTCCACACGCGTTACTTCCACCCTTACTCCCCACCTCCGGAGAAAAAACTAGGGCGGGCTAGGCAGCCAACACTATAAATCGTGTTTACTCTCCCGCTCCTATTTAATTAATAAAGGCTCGTAAACCGCAATTGGTTTCATTCACATTTTTAAAGAAACTTTTGAGAAAAAAACCAAAGAAGATTAGTATCTAAGCAACGCTTTTCACCTAAGCTCAAGTTACCCTTCGATATTTCGACAAGCTCAGCACAAGCAAGCTCAGGACAGGCGCCACGCAGCACATTATAAAACATTTATGAATAATGAGTAAAATAGCGAATAGCATCTTTTCGGGATTATGTAACACCCATTTTACGACCTATGTTTAGTATAAATAATAAGCTATAATTCCCTCAGCCGCATCGTCTCGCAGCTTTCAACAATTCATCCTCAGGATAAATTATTTAAACTCGTGTAAAATATCCCCAGAATATATCGTCTGGCGCATTTATAAGCCGTCTGTGAGTCCTTAAACTATTGTATTTGGTCTTACTCGAAGATTGTGCTGTATGTCCTATAATTTGCCGTGGCGCCTGTACTGTCGTAAAATCGGGAGAACCATGGCCTGCCATCGTTTATGCTAACCTTGTCGAAGTACCTAAAAAAGCTACCCTTTTAGGTTTGTTCAAAATTCGCGTATGCGATAAAATGTACGTCATAAAAAAATTTAGACGATTACTCACGTTTTTAATATTGTTTTAGAGGTGTTTATGAATGCTTCGCATTTCTCGTGGATTGCCACAAGAGCATAAATTTTTAAAGGAATTATATTTAAAACCAATTATCCACTGGATAATCGATTTTAAATAATCTATGCACTTGTTCTATTTAGTATTTCAATTAATCTTCTTTTTAATGTTTCATTATCTGTATTTCAAAAATTGATTCTCAATCAATTCTTTAAAATAGTGTCTTGATTAGTTTTTGAATCAACAACAGATTCAAAAAGTTCGGTGATGATATATTGAAGATGTTTTGGCGTCACATCTCTAAAATAACCAAGCAACTCTTTACTGGTTGCATAGTTGTTGGTTTTGGTTTTAAGCTTCCCGTCTAACGTGTTCCAATCTTCAAGAAAGTGCTTTAAAGCAAGATTCACTTGGTCTTCGCCTATCGCCTCTTGTAAGGCAAACATATTTATCGCACCTTTTGCATAATAAATATAGTCTTGATTATCTACTAATGCTAGCGTGGGTTCTACTCCAGATTCTCTGCGTTTGCCTTCTTCGTATTTCTCTAATTGCAACTCTAAAAATTGCTGCACCTTTTCTTTTGGATAGTGCGCTTTTAAAACCATCATTGCTGCATATTGAGAGAGTGTCTCTAAAATAAGATGTCGCCCTTTTACATTTGCTGCGGCTACTTGCATACCAAACCATTGGTGTGCAATTTCGTGTGCAGTCACATAAAATGCCATATCTACATCTGTTTCATCATCAATATGTAAAACAAAGCCTATAGACTCCGAGAATGGAACAGTTCCCGGAAATGATTGTGCAAATTGTGCATACCGTGGAAACTCCATGATACGCAACTGTTCATATTGGTAGGGACTAAAATGCGTACTGTAATAATCTAAAGACACTTTCATAGAGCTCATCATTCTATCTATGTTATACTCATGACCTTTATGATAGTAAATTTCTAGAGCTACTTGCTTTGAGATAGCATCGGATTTTGAAATCCATGTGTCTTTTTTCACTTCATATCGCGCTGAAACCATCGCATAAAAGTTAAGGATAGGCTGCTTCATTTTATAATGATAATAACTGCGGTTATTCTCCGTCCATTGTTTTATTAAGTCCCCTGGAGCTATCGCTGTTTGGTCTATTTCCGTCCCAATGACCATCTCAAAATTAATACCATCAGCATCACCACCAGATCTTGCATTTTGCAGTTCATTCACCTCTTCTCTATTAGCTCTATTTTTTCTTTTAGCTAATTGAAATTCTATACGTTTCTCTTTATCTTGAAGCTCATACTTTTTAGTATATCCTAAAGTTGGAAAGTTTTCGTTATTGAAAAAAGTTCCGTTTTCTACAATAGCCGTGTTAGACCCTGATGCCAGGAATCCTTTAGTTGTATACGTTTGTTTGAAACTCATTTTAATAGAATCACCCTGTTTTAAAGGGGTTTTTAGTTTGTAAATGGTATAATAATATGTACTGTATTCGTTATTTATTGTAGCTCCACCATCAAAAGAAACATCGTTTATAACAACATTGTCTTCTATTATTTTTTGAATATGCACCTCATTAATAGTAGCTTCATTTGTGTTTTTTAAAATGTAATAGCCTTCCGCAGAATAATCTCTTGATGATGGATACAACTCAACATTTAAATGAACACTAACAATTTTTGGTTGTGCTATATATTCAAATTTCTTTAATGCTTTTTCATAGCCAACTCTAAATGCTGTTGTTTCAGAATTAGTCCAGTACTTGTTTAAAACATTCGTGTTGTAAAAAATGAAACTCCCAAGTAAAATAAATAGCATAGTAATCACACTCCCAAATATAAAGAGTGGTTTACTGATTCTTTGTTTAGCGGTTTTTAGACGCTTTATAAAATTGGTTTCTGTGCCTCTTACCATAAAAAATGATCCTACTATAAGCAATAGTGAACCAAAGAGAAACCAATAGGATTTAACGAATAAATAGGGCTTCAAAAAGTGGCCATAGCCATTCATATCAGAATAGGTTCCTAGAGAACGTCCACCAAAAAAATACAAATCGTGATCGAACCCAAATACACCCAAGGTAATGGTCGAAATAAATAAAATAATGACCACCATAATACCCACAAACTTGTGGTTTACCAACGCTTGAACAAAGAATGCTACAAAAGTGAGTAATGCCAAAGACGGTAATATTTCAAAAAAGAACCCGGAGAAATATACCGAAAATTCGTATTTATAATAGCCATTTAGGGTCTGGAAAATAATACCAGAACTAATCAAAGCGAGCATTAACGCGACATAAATAAGATTGAGCCCAATATATTTACCTGCGAGATTTATAAAACTCGACATTGGTGTGGCGTCATAAATCAAGTTCAATTTTGCGCCTCGTTCTTTCCAAACCAATTCGCCAGAATAAAACACCAAGATGATGATGAAAAAGTAGAGTGATGTTTCTTGTAGCTCTTCAACAATAAAATAGGTTGCAGGATAACTATCGACTCCATAAACAGTTCCAAGGTTTACAGAATTAATAAGAATGATAATCATTCCACAAATTACGATGGCCCAAAATGAGGGTTGCTTGCAAATACTTAAAAAGTAAAACCAAGAAAACTCCTTTAATTGTGTCCATTTTGAAAGCATACCATATTGTTTTTTAGCATCTGGTATCCTTATCGCACTAGCGTCACTAAGAGATTGAATATTTGAAACTTGTACTTTTTTTCTTTTAGACGGCCTGTTTTTAACCACATTAAAATTAAACTTTTTATAGCCATATAACAAGGCAAGTACACCAAGAGAGGCCCAAAACAATTTGTTATACATCAATGCTCCTCCAAAAAACGGAATGCTTTGTGTCCCCTTTTCTAGAGCTGACCAAGACTTTGTAACAAAAGTTGTTGTTGTTAATGAAAACGGGTCCAAAATGGCTTGCCAAAACTCGTTGGTAATAGCTTTGGTTAACATAAATACCACAAACAAAATAACGCCTTGTGTATATACCACAACTAGATTTCTACTTAATGCGCCAGTAACAAAAAATAAAGATGCTCCAAAAAATAAGGTTGGTAAGGTTACTATTAAAAAAGTCTCTACATAAACTAGTGCATTAAAATCTAATAAATCGTTTGGGTTATGCCAGGGCATACATTCACCTAACATCATTCCGAATAACACACCAGAAAACACTAATAGCAACACTGTAAACGAGCCTAAAAACCGACCCAATAAATAATCTTTTTTCTTGATTGTTGTAGAAAAAATAAGCGATTCAATTTCATACTCAAAATCTCTTAATACAGAAACCCCCATAATCATGGAGGCTAAAATCATAAATATGCCAGTGATTGCTCCCATTGTTTTTGCAATAACAAATGGCGAATTTTTATTCATAACTCCAAAATCGGCACCTTGAAAAATAAAATCTACACCAACAATAGAAAAGAGAAAAAGAAACAAAAAGAAAACATACGTGTCTGGTCGCTTAATTCGATATTGTATTTCGAACTTAAAAATATTATACCACATGACTAATTTGATTTATGGTTTGTATTGCTAAATATTTGTGAGAAATACACATCTTCTAAACTAGCATTAACACTAGTGAAACCATCTCCTGGATTCGTATCGCTTAAAATGTGAATGGATGGCTTTCCAAGAAATAATTTTTCACTGATGACCTGGTAGTTTTGTTTGTAAAAGTTTAATTCGGGCTTTTCAATTGTTTTTTTATAGACCTTACCTTTTAAGTCTTCAATTATTTGTAATGGATTTCCTTTTAAACAAACTTGACCTTGATTGATAATAGCCATATTAGTACAAAGTTCTTTAACATCATCTACAATATGCGTAGATAGTATCACTACTGTGTGTTCTCCTAATTCGCTTAACACATTATAAAATCGATTCCGCTCTACAGGATCTAATCCTGCAGTTGGTTCATCTACAATAAGTAGTTTAGGATTATTCAATAAAGCCTGGGCAATGCCGAAACGTTGCTTCATTCCACCAGAATAGCCTTTAAGGTTTTGTTGTCGCACTTCATATAAGTTGGTTTTTTGTAACAGTGCTTTCACTAATTCTTGACGCTCGCTTTTATTAGAGATTCCCTTTAATACTGCGAAATGATTTAGCAATACTTCCGCAGATATTTTAGGATATAAACCAAATTGCTGTGGTAAATATCCTAAGACCTGTCGCAACTCATTTTTTTGTTTTAACACATCTATGTCTCCAAGAAAAACAGATCCACTGTCAGCTTCTTGTAATGTCGATAGGGTTCTCATAAGTGTCGATTTCCCAGCGCCATTTGGCCCTAGTAAACCAAACATACCTGTTGGTATTTCTAATGAAATACTTTGTAAAGCTTTAATACCATTTGAGTATGTCTTTGATAGATTATCTATAATGAGTTTCATAAGGTTCGTTTTTAATGGTTTTAACTGTTTGTTGATTGATTATTTTATATCGAGTTCCAATTTTTCTCCAGTAAGGGTTCCACGAACAAACTCTCCAGACTCCCAGAAAAGAATTTCACCAGCATTTCCACTTTTCATATTGGCATCTATAACTATTACGCGACCGTCATAGTGCATCTCAATTTGCCTGTGCGTGGTATGACCAACGACAATAGTTGAAATCTTGAAATGCGTTAACAATGCATCGATTTGCTCATCGGTGGCCAGTTCACCCTGAAAGTAACCTCTATAGTATATTGGTCCGTTATCTCTGTGAAGAAAGTCTCCAAGTTCATTTCGTTTATCAGCCATTTCACTTGCTACCAATTGTAATTTGAATTCATTATTTATGTCTTCTATAGATAAACCTTTCGTTACTAGATCAGGATGTAATCCGCCGTGTGTAAATAGAATGTTATTCACTTTAACTAAGACTGGACGGGTGCGTAACCAATCTCCTAGAACAGTGCCTTTATTAAAAAGTGTATTGAAAGGTTTTTCTAAAATCTTACCAATTTCTGTGTATTTTGGATGTACTGAACGCAGATTCCCATTAAGTACCATCACATCATGATTTCCAAGTAGCACATGCAACTTTCCGCCTTTTTCTTCTGCTTGCTTTTCTAAATCATATAAAAACCATAAGACTTCGGTAACCTGTGGACCTCTATCAAATATATCTCCTGCAACCACAAAATGCCCGTTTCCAAAGCTCCATTTCTCCTGATTATCGATAACACCATTATTTTTTAGGAGTTTAATAAATGTGTCATATTGACCGTGAATATCGCTTACAGCTCCAATTTTGAAATTTCCATTGTACACTAGTTGTTTAACTTCCTTGGGAGTGTTATTCCAAAGTGTTGCTTTTACACCATTGTATTCAATACTTTGAGAATCTTTAGAATTAATCTCTTGGGCGTGCGTTTCTCCTTTATATACCCAAATTGCAGTACGTCCTGTTACAGATTGCATTACATGAGGGCCATCGCTAACGCCTTGGTACGGAACATTAAGAACTTTCAGTAGCTCTTTAATGTTCTCTTCCTTCGCCAAATCGATAACGGAATAATCATCTCGAATTTTTATGCTAGAATCGGCACCATTATCCATTAATAATTGAAGTGCTTCTGCGTCCCTTCCTTTAATGGCAAATACAATCGCTGATTGCTTTTCAACGCTCATAAAATTCACATCAGCCTTATGAGTGATAAGCTCCTTGATCATCGTATGATTTTGATAGGCTACGGCATACATCAATGGCGTTAAACCATCAGTTACTAAATTAGGATTAGCACCATTTTCAAGTAAATACTTCGCCACTTTATATGTTCTGTCTTTTTTAATGGCGTAAATAAGCAAAGTTTGTCCTTCTCCATAAAGGGAATCTATTGCATTACCATTAGACAAAAACGTTTTAACAGCTTGCACATTTCCAAGGGCGATCTCTTGTTGAATGTTAATTTTATCGCCATTCGATGATTTGGTAAAACGTTTGCTTAGCTGTTCCTGTGTTAATTCTCTGGCCATATAAAGCAGCAATTGCTTGCCGCTTTGCGAACTCCAAGTGCCTTTTATTCCCGTTTCTGAAATTAAACCTAAAAAACTGCCCTGAGAATGAATAGAGAAACTAAGAGTCGTTTCGGTAACCTTAAGATCTTGCATAGGAATTGTTGCAGCTCCTTTAGAAGCTGGACCCATATGCCCAATAAGTTGACCTTTATTAGATGTATTGAAGTTCCATAGGATTCCTATGGACTTATTCTCATTAACAACTAGATTTCCTTCCCATTTCCCTTTAATAGATATATTGTTTTTTTTGTTTGGACTTAGTTCTTGTGCAGAGATGTTTGAATTAATAACAAATAGTGTTATAAATGAACACATAAAATTAATTAGTTGTGGCATTTTGATAGGTTTTAAATGGTTAATGAGTTTTAAACTGTTCATTTTTTTGATTGATAGAGACAAAAGTATCAAGTACTTGCCTGTCTAAAAAAGATTTGGGATATATAGCAGTTAGCGAGTGACACACATACGGTTAAATGTTATAAGAGCATTATATAACGACTCAATGGACGTTTATCCCTCTCCAAAGATTGTTTATCAACTTATTTGTCTCAAGTGATTTATTTAATTAATATTGACATATGAATTATAAAATATCTGATAAAAAAAAGAAAATCATAAAGCGCATTTATAAAATAGCGATAGTCTTTATTGGTATTATCATCGTTATTTTTAATGATACTTTTGGAAAACTAGAAGGATTTGTAGAGTTTATTGCATTTTATTTCATAGTTATATTTATCACAATTTCATATTGGTTATTTAAACAAATCAAATCGATTATTCGATTAAAAAATGAAAAGGCTCAAACAGAACTCATGCACTTAAAAAGTCAGGTAAATCCTCACTTCTTTTTTAATATGCTTAATAACCTTTATGGTTTGGTAGATAAAGATTCTAAAAAAGCACAAGAGCTTATTTTGAAACTATCAGATATGATGCGTTACAGTATCTATGAAGGGCAAAAAGAAACGGTGTTAATTTCTGAGGAAATCACGTATTTACAAAACTATATTGAGTTACATAAAATGCGCTACCATAAAATTATAGATGTAAAATTTAAGGTAGATATAGAAGGTAACGATTTTCAAATAATGCCACTTCTTTTTATCATCCTTTTAGAAAATGCTTTTAAGCATGGTGTAGAAAATTTGAGGAACAATGCATATGTTCATATCAATATGAAAGTGAGAAACAATCAAGTGAATTTTGATATAGAAAACAATTTTGATACTACCATTACTAATGAACAAGGAGGTATTGGTATGAATAACTTAAAACGGAGATTAGAATTGGTTTATCCAAAAAGTCATACTTTAACCATAACAAAAACGGATACTGTTTATAAAGCTCAATTGAATATTAGAAAATTATGATCAAGTACCTTATTATAGATGATGAACATATTGCTCACGATATCATAAAAGGGTATAGTGAAATGCTACCAAACATGAAGTTTATGGCAGATTGCTATGATGCTATTGAAGCTTTAGACTACTTGAATAAACAACCTGTAGATCTTATTTTTTTAGATCTAAACATGCCTAAGTTAAAAGGTTTTGAGTTTTTAAAAACCTTAGCGTCTCCTCCAAAAGTTATTGTAACAACGGCTTATAATGAGTTTGCAATTGAAGGTTATGAGCTTAATGTTGTAGACTATTTATTAAAACCCTTTAGTTTTGAACGCTTTCTAAGTGCTGTAAATAAAGTATCTGCTTCTACTCCAAAATTAAAACAAGTGCGTGTCGAAAATGAACAAGCATTAACAAATCAGCTGTTTTTAAAACAGAATAACAGTCATATACAAGTTGATGTAAATACCATATTATATATTGAAGCTTCTGGAAATTACACAAAAGTTGTCACTACACTTGATACAATTACTATAAGAGAAAAAATATCTACTACTTTAGAAATACTCCCAAAAGAGAAGTTTCTTCAAGTTCACAAATCTTTTGCAATTGCTACAAAACATATTAATAGAATTGATGGAAATAGAATATACATTGAAGACTATACAATTCCAATTGGTAAATTATATAAAGCCAATCTTATTAAGATTTTGAACTAGATACTTTCAATAGTAATTATTAAATACTATTTCACACATATTACACTTCCCTCCTACGTCATTTCATAAAAAGTGTGTATTCACAAGGTTTGTATTGTTTTTTAAAGGAGTTCATGCATCTCTCGTAAAGTATGATATCATTAATATGGTAAAGAAACTTTTGGGATTAAATTTTTTCAAGAAACTGTAGTAACAGCTTTAGTTTTTAACCACATCGAATGTTCACAAATACAAAAAAATAAAATAGAAATGCATGAGTAAAGCTCAAGTTACATAACGCAGAACATTATAGTACATTTTTAAATTAATAATACAATCTAAAATCTAATAATGTACAGAGGTTGTAATGTCTTTGATGCAACGCTTCTACAACATCTAACATATTCTCGTCATCTTTAAATAAATTAAAGAATGCTTTATCAAGATTTGAGCTTGTTATTCCGTTACATTTATTACCATACCCAGACAGCCCTTTTGCACCAGTAATATCTAAAAAATATTGTGCTTCTTCTTCGTCTAAATCTAGAACTTTTGCATTTGAAAAATGTAAAATCTTGCCTTGTAATCGTCCTTCAAATAGTTCTGCTATTTCTTGTAGACTATAGTAGTAGTCATTTAAACAAATACTATTTGCTTCACCTTCTATAACCAAGTAGATTATTTCATAGTCTATAAAATTATGATCCTCTAAGACCAATGCATTTAAGCTAGTTTCTAGACCTTCAATGGTGTCGCATGTTTTATAAATACTGGCTACTCCATATTGCATGGTCAATTGTTCTAGACTTTTTTGTGCTTCGGTAACCTCGTCTGTTTCTATATCATGAACCGCTTCCAAACAGTAAATAAAATAATCTGCATCGATAAGTTGTTCTTGGGGTAATTGTTGTCTTTTCTCTAACAAATTTTAAATTTTATGCAAAGTTATGAAACACAAAATTAATGTAACTCTTTTATTTTTTTTTAGCGATTTTATATAAAATATTGAGTGATTATATACTATTTTAAAAGCTATAATCAGTTATTATGCGCTGTGCGAAGCTTGTAGAAGTATCAATTTTTTTATTAGATAGTTTTGACTCATTGAAAACCAAATATAAAATTTAGATTAAATTATCATGCATATCAGTTATAGCTTCAATACCTCTTAATCGTTATCAATTGCTCAATCTCAAACCTTATAATATTTCCGCAGAAAACATTAGCTAAGGTATTTGCGATGGATTTAGATGAAAAATTCACGCTTTATCTACCCACAATTTGCTGTAGATTACTGGCATTTGTCCTTTCCATGTCGTCCATAAGTTGTCATCATTGATTAAACTAGCCATAAAGTGGCCTACATTTATACGACTCACTTTGCCAGCATTAAAAATGGCACTTCTTGTTGGTGACTTATGTATTTCATAATTGGTAACTTCATCCTCATTAATTAAGCCATCTGGTCTAACTGCAACCCATTCAATTGAATTATTATTTTGACCAATTTGTGTACGTAAATAATCTGCAGCTTTTTCATTATCTACATGAGGTGGCAATAGTAAACGAAGCAAACCAATGACACATTTTTGAGCAAAAGAAATGGATTCGTTTAAGTCGCGATTACGATTTCCTGTGGTGTTCATTAAAACAAACTTTATTGGATTTTGAAGATTCTTTGATTTTATGGCATTGCATAAACGTCGCGTCGCATCTGTGACCAATTGTCTTGGTTGTCTGTAAATACCTTTAAAAGTCATATTATGGCCAAGACAAGAAGCAACAGCTTTACAATCGCTTACAATAACACTCATCTCGTGATCACTTAATTCTAATAGGCTCGCAGAGATTATTTGAAGATTATCATTGGTATTCCAAGCTTCTGGTAACTTTACTGGTGATCTTACAATAACTTTTACTTTATGTTTTTGAATTAGAAGTTGCTCTACTAATTGACTACCTGTTGCTCCACTTGCGCCTACTACTAAAATGGTCATACTGATTTTTGGTTGATTGATTGATATACCTTAAAGACGATATATTACTACAATTGTTTCACTTTTTAATGTAGTTAAAAGTTAACATTTTTATTTCTGTTTTACAGACCCTTTGCTTTGCGTACCATGTTAACAATACGTGTATGTGTTATTTGTAACAAATTCCATTGGTAGCCTTCAAAATCGGTTGTATTCATGAATAGAATGACGACCGCATCAATATCTTTATGGTACTCAGCCATGCATTGATAACCAGGAACCAATCCCCCATGATTAAACTCATAAATAGACCTGTAGATTTCCATTTCTTTTTCGTTAAGCAATGACCCCTCGTTTAAAGCTCTTAAGAATGTACCAACATCTTCTGCTGTAGCTAACATGCCTTGATTCTCCGTCTTGAAATCATCTTCAATACCAACATAGTAACCACTCATAACATCGTCTAGATTTACCTCACTAAGTGAACCGAAAGTATTGTGCATTCCAAGTCGTATTAAAATTTCCTCCTTGAAATATTGCTAACGGCTATAAACCACCACATTCTCAATGATTCTAGAAAGCAATAAATAATTTGCATTTGTATAGCCATAATCTTTGTTTGGCTCAAAGTCTGCTGGTAAATCAAGTGCCTATTTAAGAACGTCTGTATTGGTGTTTGGCTTTAAAAAATAAGCCGTTAGCCAATAACACTCAGTGAATTGTACGTAATTAATTAAGGTTCTCATTCGGTTTTTAAAAAAATCAATTTGGCATCACCTTAAGATTGTTGGCCTTTTAACAGCTGCTACATCGCAATGCTGCAAGCAAAACTCAAAAAAACTACCACTTTTCGGCTTTTTTCATTCCGAAAAAAATGTAACTTACCCAATGGTATGCTCGATTAATAAAAGTGAAGAAAACGTAAAAAAAAATGACCAAGTATAAACATATTTTCGAACCATTAGATTTAGGGTTTACAACGCTTAAAAACAGAATCTTAATGGGTTCCATGCATACAGGACTAGAAGAAGAAAAAAATGGCTTAGAAAAAATAGCAACCTATTATGCAGAACGCGCAAAAGGTGGCGTTGGTTTAATTATTTCTGGTGGTATTGCACCTAATGCACAAGGTTGGACAGGTCCTTTTTCCGCAAGAATGAGTACAAAAAAACACGCAAGGCACCATAAGCTAATTACAGATGCAGTGCATAAAGAAGGTGGTAAAATATGCATGCAAATTTTACACGCAGGACGATACGGCTATCATCCGCTTGCGGTGGCACCTTCGGCCATAAAATCACCAATTAGCCCCTTTAAACCATTTGAACTAAAACAATCAGGTATCAAACGTACCATTCGTGATTTTGTAAATTCTGCTAAACTAGCAAAATTAGCGGGCTATGATGGTGTAGAAATTATGGGTTCTGAAGGGTATTTGATTAATCAATTTATTGCAGAAAGAACAAATACGCGCACTGATAATTATGGCGGAAGCTATGAGAATCGAATGCGTTTACCTATTGCATTAGTAAAGCAAACTCGTGAAGCGGTTGGAACCGAGTTTATCATCATCTATCGTTTATCCATGTTAGATTTAGTAGAAAAAGGAAGTACTTGGCAAGAAGTAGTTGCCTTAGGTAAAAAAATTGAAAAAGCTGGTGCCACTATTATAAACACAGGAATTGGTTGGCACGAAGCACGAATACCAACCATCGCAACGTCAGTACCAAGAGCTGCATTTACTTGGGTAACAAAAAAAATGAAAGAAGAACTTTCGATTCCGTTAGTGACTTCAAATAGAATAAATATGCCAGAAACAGCTGAAAAAATATTGGCAGAAGGTCATGCAGACCTGATCTCAATGGCACGACCATTTTTAGCAGATTCTGAATGGGTGAATAAAGCAGAAGCAAATAGATCAGACGAAATAAACACATGTATTGGCTGTAATCAAGCGTGTTTAGATCACGTCTTTGAACAGAAAGTAGCAAGTTGCTTAGTAAACCCAAGAGCATGTCATGAAACTGAACTAAATTATCTTCCAACAAAAATAAAGAAAAGAATTGCTGTTGTAGGCGCGGGACCTGCAGGATTAGCTGCGTCAACCATCGCGGCACAACGAGGACATGACGTTACCCTTTTTGATTCCGACCAGGAAACAGGAGGACAATTCAATATGGCGAAGCAAATTCCGGGGAAAGAAGAATTTTATGAAACGATACGTTATTTTAATAAACAACTAGAATTACATCAAGTCACTGTAAAATTAAATATGCGAGTCACTAGTGAAGATTTAAAAATTGGTAATTTTGATGAAGTTATATTAGCGACCGGAATCAAACCAAGAACCTTAAAAATTGAAGGTATTGATCACCCTAAAGTATTAGACTATATTGATGTTTTAAAATTTAGAAAACCCGTTGGGAAACGCGTTGCAGTGATCGGAGCAGGCGGAATAGGTTTCGATGTTTCAGAATATTTAACACATGAAGGTGACAGTACCTCATTAAATATTGATGCTTGGTTAAAAGAATGGGGAATTGATAAAACAATGAGCGCTAGAAGTGGAATTGAAGGTGTAACCGCAGAAGTTCATCCATCACCAAGAGAGATTTTTATGTTTAAGCGCAGCAAAGGTAAATTTGGTGGTAACTTAGGTAAAACTACGGGTTGGATTCATCGTTCTACATTGAAAAAGAAAAAAGTCCAATTTATCAATAGCGTTCAGTATACAAAAATTGATGATATTGGCTTACATTATATTCAAAATGAAGAGAAAAGAGTGTTAGAGGTAGATAACATTATTATTTGTGCCGGTCAGTTGCCACTTAAAGAATTACTAGAGCCATTAGAAGCTGAGGGCGTAAAAGTTCATGTTATTGGTGGTGCAGATGTTGCTACTGAATTAGATGCAAAACTAGCTATTAATCAAGCCTGTAGACTGGCTGCTAACATTTAATGTTTGGTAATTAAAACAAAGACTCCGTGATTATTGTAATAGCGCCCGAAGATGACCTCCCTAAAGAAATTGATCTACTCACACAACTATTTGAAGCAGGTTTAGAGCATTTCCATTTGAGAAAACCTTATAAAAACTATAAAGCACATTGTGAGTATTTAAATCAAATAGAGGAACAGTATCACAATAAAATAGTCGTTCATTATCATCATGAATTAATAAACGAATTCAAATTAAGAGGGATTCATTTTCAAGAACAAAATAGAATAGATCATATAGATAATCCTGGTCAATATTTTAAAGGTCTTGATATGTTCGGCAAAACAATAAGCTCTTCATTTCATGAACCTAAAGATTTGGAGGATTGTTATTTTGAGTTTGATTATCATTTGCTAAGTCCTGTATTTTCATCCATTTCAAAAAAAGGCGAAGAAGGTCGTGGTTTTGATGTATCTCATATTGATAAAACTATTGTAGGCATGGGTGGTGTTACTGCTAATAATTTAAAAGCCTTTGATACCTTAGGCTATAAAGGCGTTGGTGTTTTAGGAGGTGTTTGGCATAGTGATACACCTGTAGAGGTTTTTAAATTAATGATTGCTCATTTTAAATAAAGAGATCAGAGATAAACAACAAACAGTCGCGCTGTACATGTTGCGACATTATATTAATAATACCCTTGAATACGTTCCAGAGGTTGACTTGATCTTACAATTCGCATCCTAAATATAACAACCACTATGTAGAGCAGTAATAAAACATGATTACATCTAAGCTGCATGACGTAACTTAAGGAAATTCTCCAAAAGAGCACTTGTAAAATATTCAAAAAACATGTTCATCTGGTCCTGAATTGGTACAATTACGGATGAAGAATATTTCAGAAGAAAAAAGACATTAAAAATAACTGCACAAGGTCGAGAAATCACATCTCATTTTCAAACCCAATTAATCACTAATGGGCACTATAAATCAGCATAAGAAGTTAAATAAGATGGTGTATGTTTGAACAAAACTGACGTCTGCCCTATTGTAGTTAGATACTATTTAGATACTTGACAAATGACTGGTGGTACAACAACTACCATGCAGTATTGTGAAAAATAGCCAAACCATCCACACGATACTTTCACTTGTGAACAGTGTGTTCAATATCCCATATACATTAGTCTATTAAAGACTATTGAGAACTTAGAACCATTAAACTATTAAACGTTTTGTATTGTAGCGTTGGATAGCTTTTTAAAGTTTTGATATCTCGAATAACACTTTGGTTTACTCAAACAAAAAACAGCATCTAAAATTACTTTAGATGCTGTTTTTAAATAATTTACGAAAGACTATTTTATTTAAGCGATTTCATATCAATTACAAATCTGTATTTAACATCATTATTTGTAACACGCTCATAAGCTATATTTATATCTTGCATATCTATAAGCTCAATATCACTAGTAATATTATGTTCTCCACAAAAATCTAACATCTCCTGTGTTTCTTTAATACCACCAATTAGAGAACCAGCAATACGCTTACGCCCCATAATGACACTTCCTCCGTGAAATGGTTTCAAAGGCTCTACTGCACCAACTAAAACCATTGTTGCATCAATTTTAAGCAATCCTAAATAGGGATCCATTTCATGACCTACAGGAATCGTGTTTAAAATAAAATCAAAACTACCTTGGTGTTTTTTCATATCGTCCTGATCCTTTGATACTAAAACTTCATGAGCACCTAACCGTTTTGCATCTTTTCCTTTTTCTGGTGATGTTGTTATCATGACCACATGCGCCCCTAAAGCATTCGCAAATTTAACTCCCATATGGCCTAAACCTCCTAAACCTATCACGCCTACTTTATCTCCTTTTTTCACTTTCCAGTGATTTAGTGGTGACCAAGTCGTAACTCCTGCACATAATAAAGGTGCTGTTGCTGCTTCGTCTAAGTTTTCTGGGATGCGTAGTACAAATTTTTCATCTACAACTACTGATGTTGAATAACCTCCATACGTTTGTGTACCTTCCATATGTTTATTTGGACTGTTATACGTAAATGTGGCTCCTTTTTCACAAAATTGCTCCAAGTCTTGTTCACAAGAAGAGCAGGTTTGGCAAGAGTCTACCATACAACCTACACCTACTAAATCGCCTACTTTATAAGTATTAACACCATTACCAACTTCAACAACACGACCAATAATTTCGTGTCCAGGTACTACTGGATACGTTGATCCTTTCCAGTCATTTCTTACGGTATGTATATCACTGTGACACACACCACAATAGGTAATATCAATTTTTACGTCGTCTGCACCTACGGCTCTTCTTTGTATATCTAAAGGTTTTAAAACCTCTGTTGATGCTGTTGCACCATATGCTTTTATTGTCGTAATTGCCATTATTATACGTTTTTTAAAGTGACTATTAATTCAATTTCCGTTTGTAATAATTTAGATATAGGACATACTTCTTTAGCTTTCTGTGCTATTTGCTGAAATTGTTCTGCATCAATATTAGGCACATCTCCTTCTAAATTTAAGCTAATTTTGACAATAGCTCCATCTTCAAAAGTAACCGTAGCATCTGCATCTAAAGTTGTTGCTGTGAAATCAGCTTCGTTTAATAAGAAGCTTAATTGCATGGCAAAACAACCGGCATGAGCTGCACCAATTAATTCCTCAGGGTTGGTTCCTTTCTCTCCATCTTCAAACCTTGTGTGAAACGAATATTGTGTCTTGTTAAGAACTTTACTTCCAGTAGTTAGGTTTCCTTGTCCCTCTTTTCCACTGCCTTTCCATTCGGCGTTTGCTTTTCTTGTAAATTTCATAAACTATGTATTTTAAAATTAAATTATTTATTTAGAAGCTTTTGGATAATCTGTATACCCTTTTGCTCCTGTTGTATAAAACGTATCTCCATCCCATTCTGCTAAGTCTAAGTTATTTTCCAAACGCTCTACTAAATCTGGATTAGAGATATACAGCTTACCGTAAGCTACTAAATCTGCATGACCTTCTTCAATTATTTTATTTCCTTTGTCTTGATCAAAATCTGTGTTGATCATTAATGTTCCATTATATAAAGGTCGGAAATGCTTGGCAATTTCTGACACAGCATAAGGTATTTCTGAAACATCTGTAAAGGGTTCAGAAAGATGTACGTATGCTAAATTATAATCATTTAGTTTTTTAATGATGTATTCAAACGTTGGGATGGTATCTTCATCCATAGTCATACCAAATAAACCATGTAATGAAGGATTAAAACGTGCGCCAATTTTTTCCTGCGGAATAACTTCTTTAATGGCATCTAGAACTTCAAAAAAGAAACGGGCTTTGTTTTCAATACTCCCGCCATAATTATCCGTCCTTTTATTAGACGTTCCATTAAAGAACTGATGAAATAAATAGCCATTAGAGGAATGTATTTCTACGCCATCAAAACCTGCTTTTACTGAATTTGCGGCTGCATTTCTAAAATCTCTAACCGCAGTTTTGATATCTTCAATGGTCATTTCTTTGGGCGTAACAGTGTCTTTAAACCCTTCTGGAGTATATGATTTATCGTTTGGATTGATAGCCGAAGCTGAAAGCGGTAATGCTCCATTATGAAAATCAGGATGAGACATACGTCCTACATGCCATAATTGAATAAAGATTTTTCCTCCTTTATCATGAACGCGCTTAGTTACGTTTTTCCAACCTTCTAATTGCTCATCTGAATAAATACCAGGAGTATTAATGTAACCCACAGCATCAGCAGATACTTGCGAACCTTCAGTAATAATTAAACCCGCTGATGCACGTTGCTCGTAATACAAGCCTTGTAAATCATCAGTTGGCACACGACCTTCATTATCTGCCCTGCTGCGTGTCATAGGCGCCATAACGACTCTGTTATTTAGGTTAATATTTTTGTTATATGTTGTTAATAAATATTGCTTACTCATGTTTTATTTTATAAAATATTAATAAACAAATTTACAGAACTGCAGAACCAATTATCGTTGATCGATATCAATTAATATATATTTAACGTATAGCTAAGTCTATTTCTATTTTCTAGACAGTCATCTTTGTTTAATCATAAAAGTTTAATGCCGTTACACTTTATTTTATTGGTCAATTATTCATTTCTTATAAAAAGATATTTACGAATCTCATGGCCTCGCCGTCGCTGAAGAGATGCTCGTAAGTTTAGAATCTAGTGTAGTAGTTATCCTAACTAACTTTTTAATTTATTAACATCTTATAAGGACTTTTGTCAAAAAAATAAAGAACGAAATCATAAGCTTTAGGTATTTACCTAAATCAATTTCAAAATAGAATAAGATATATTTTAAATAGTGTCTTTAATTATAAAATTGATTGGCTATGGAATCTAAATAAAATCTCGGCTACCTTAATTAATATACTTCTACAAAAGAACAATTAACCTGTTTTTTTTTTTAGAAATACAAATATTATCGTTGAATTACTGATTAAATCGATTAAATGCATGTATTTCAACGGATTTAACATTTTATTAACACTTTTTAACTTCAAGTGTCACCACCTTGCCCACAACCTACCTAAAATTGAAACAACTTTCGATGCATAGGAAAACACGAATATGAATCAAAATAAACACAATCACATGATGTCCAAAACAAAATTCTTATCACGTATTTCTTTAAATATTCTATTATTCTTCGGAATTAATAGTGCTTTTTCACAAATTGATCTTGGATCTATTGAGAGTTTCAGCATTTACACCTCTATAGGAGCCGTATCAAACACGGCGACTACAAATATTACAGGAGATATTGGTTCAGATGATGGTGCCATAACTGGTTTTGGAGGTCTTTCAATTGTAAACGGAAATATTCATAATACGAATAGTATTACTGCCCAAGCAGACTTGGATTTAAATGCTGCTGTTGTTCAAATAAATAATACAACAACCACAGCTGTTCATATTCCCGTTTTTGGTAATGGAGAAACGCTATATCCAGGGGTTTATTCTCAAGCAGCTGCAGCATCTTTAGATGGGACTCTAACCTTAGATGCACAAGGAAATCCTAACGCACAATTTATCTTTAAAATAGGAGGCGCATTTTCAACTGCAGCAGGAGCAACAGTCGTTTTAATTAATTGCGCTTCACCGTCAAATATATTTTGGCTGTCTGGCGGCGCAATCTCTATGGCAGCTTCAACAACCATTAGTGGTAATTTAATTAGTAACCCTGGAGCCGTTGGTATAGGTTCAGGAGGTAATATAGACGGAAGAATGCTCTCTACCACTGGCGCCATTTCTGTTTATGGCTCCATAATGAACAATGGCATTCCAAGAGTAGACACAATTAGACAGCCAACATGCGCAGCAGGAGCGGGAAGTTTTCAGATTACAGACTACGACGCTAACAATACATATGTCTTCACGCCAAGCGTGTTAAGTATTTCAGGAACAGGAATGGTAACTGCAGATCCAAACACCTATACGTTTACAGTTACCACAAATACAGGTGGTTGTAGTTTTACTACTACTTCAATAAACGTGGTCATTAACACCGGACCACTCACAAATTATTGGACAGGGGAAATTAGTTCAGATTGGAATAATGCAGGAAACTGGACCTGTGACATCCCTACTAATTTAAATAATTATATAAATATTATTCCCTTAGTAACAACAATATATCCTGTAATTAGCACTCAGCCCGACAATAGTGGTATTGTTGCAAATCTTGAAATTCCAAGTGGTGCTTCATTAACAATAAATAACAACAACTTACGAATTACAACTATTTTAACCCTAAACGGTAAAATTCAGTTAAAAGGAGAATCCCAATTATTACAAGATATCGGAAGTGTTTTAGATGCGGCGAGTACTGGCACTATAGAAATTGACCAACAAGGAACAGAAAATAGCTTTAGGTACAATTATTGGAGTTCGCCGGTCAACTCAAGAGAAACGGCATTTACCATTGGAGAAGTTTTAAGAGATGGTACAGACCCAAATAATAGTATGAATATTAATTTTGGAACTAATTATACTTATGCTGACGGGACAACAAGTTCACCAATTAAACTAAGCACCTATTGGATGTATAAATTAGCAGATTCTGGCTTAGGTTATAGCGCATGGGCGAGTGTAGGCAATACCTCAGAAATAAAAATAGGTCAAGGATACACTATGAAAGGTTCTAATACCAATGCTATAGAACAAAATTATACTTTTGTTGGCAAACCAAATAATGGAATTATAGAATTACCGGTAGGTGCGAATAATGATTATTTGCTTGGAAATCCATACCCGTCGGCTTTAGATGCTGATAAATTTATTGAAGACAACGGATCATCTTCTGGTACCGCTTCAATGACTGGAACTCTTTATTTTTGGGAACATTATGGTGGAGATGCCCATACTTTAGCAGATTATCAGGCAGGATATGGAACCTATTCTAGAGGTGGAGGTGTTTCAGCATCTTCTAACCCACCAGTTGCAGGCGTTAGCTCTTTAGGGCTATCTGTAAAGGGAGCACCAAAACAGTATATCCCCGTAGGTCAGGCCTTTTTTGTTGTAGGTGATGCAGATGGTGGACAAATTCAATTTAACAATAGTCAGCGCGTTTTCGCAAGGGAATCTTCTGGAAATTCTGTTTTCATGAGAACCAATACTTCAGAAGCAACCACAAACAATGACCTTAGACCAAAATTCAGAATTGGTTTTGATGCACCTAAAATAAGTCACCGTCAAGTTTTACTCACTCTCGATAGCAACACATCTGATGCTGTAGATTGGGGTTATGACGCAGAAATGTACGAAGTTTTTGATGATGATATGTATTGGATTCTTAACGATAAAAAATATGTCATTCAAGCAACGAATAACTTTGGTATTGATAAAGAAATCCCATTAGGAATTAGAACATTAGAAGGCGGACTCATAAGTATTAAAGTTGATGAGTTGGAAAATGCTGAAGACTACACTAACCTCTATATTAAAGACAATTTAACAGGTGAAACACATGATATTACAAACCAAGAATTTTCAATTAATCTTGAGGCTGGTGAGTATCAAGATCGTTTTTTACTTGTGTTTCAACCAAGTCTAAATATTATAGAAGAAGAAACGTCATTAGACGGAATTCAAATTTATATGAATAATTCAATTTCTAAATTACAATTAAGTGGAATTGTAGATACAGAAATACTGAATGTTAGTTTGTTCAACTATTTAGGACAACAAGTAAAAACTTGGAGTATAAATCCAGATAAGCACTCTATTTCCTTACCAATCGAATTAGCTTCAGGAGTTTATATTGTGATCGTTGAGACTACAACAGGAAAAGAAAATAAGAAAATAATCATTAACTAAATAATAATGCATTAGATATAACTAAATAATAATGCATTAGATATAACTAAAACACATTTTTATAAAAAAGAGGCTTCAAAATTGAAGCCTCTTTTTTTAATTCGACATTATATGTACCGAGAGCTTTTAAATAATCCTTCTATTCATTAAAGGTTTTATTAAATTATTCTAATGGCACATACAGTCTGCTTTCCTAATTCGCCAGCGCATCATAAAAACACACTCGCTCTTAATCCTTTAATATCAACATTAGATGAGAGATTGATGAGTTGTCTACTTAAATAATAATTTAAATAAATACGAATCTTAACACCTAAAAACCATGATAATCAAAACAAAATTCTTGTGTACTATTTTTTTAATCGCTCTATTTTACTTTTTCTTCGGAACTAATACTGCTATTTCTCAAATTAATCTTAGATCCATTGAAAATTTTAGTCTTTACACATCCAATGGAGCTATATCTAATGAAAACACCTCAAACATTACACGTGATATTGGTACAGATGCTGGTGCCGTAACTGGTTTTGGATCACCTTCGATAATAAATGGAAGTATTCAAATTGCTAACAGTATTACTGTTCAAGCAAACTTAGACTTAGTTGAGACTTGTGTTCAAATAAATAATACCACAACTACAGAGAGTCATATTCCAGTTTTTGGTAATGGAGAGACACTCACTCCAGGAGTTTATTCTCAAGGAGGTGCAGCCTCTATTGTAGGGACTCTCATTTTAGACGCACAAGGTGTCTCTAATGCCCAATTTATCTTTAAAATAGGAGGCGCGTTTTCAACCGCAGCAGATGCTACAGTAGTTTTGATTAATTGCGCCTCACCGTCAAGTATCTTTTGGCTGTCTGGTGGTGCAATTTCCATGGCTACTTCAACGACTATGAGTGGAAACCTCATAAGTAATCCTGGAGCAGTTAGTATGGCTGCGGGTGGCACATTAGTAGGTAGAATGCTTTCTACCACTGGTGCTATTTCTATTGATCAAAACGAAACCATAAATCCTATTCCAATAATAGGCACCATTACCCAACCGACATGCACAACTACGACGGGAAGTTTCCAAATTATAAACTATGATGCCAATAACACCTATAGTTTCACACCAAGTGTCGTAAGTATTTCAGGAACCGGGTTGGTAACCGCATATCCAAATACATATACCTTTACATCTTCAAATTCAAGTAGTTGTGTTACTTCAGTGGTAATTACATCAAGAATCATAAATTATTGGACAGGAGAAAGTAGTTCTGATTGGAATAATGCAGGAAACTGGACCTGCGGCATTCCTAGTAATTCTAATGATTACATTAATATTATTCCTTTAGTAACAACGACATACCCTATAATTGGAGCTCAGCCTGACAATAGCGGTATAGTTACAAATCTTGAAATTCCAAGTGGTGCCTCGTTAACCATAAACGATAATAGTTTACGTGTTACAACTAATTTAAAACTAAACGGTAAAATTGACTTAGAAGGAAATTCCCAATTATTACAAGATAGTGGAAGTGTTTTTAATGAGGCGAGTAATGGGTCTATAGAAATTGATCAGCAGGGATCGGGAAACAGCTTTAGGTACAATTACTGGAGCTCGCCGGTTAACTCAAGAGGCACTGCATTTACCATTGGAGAAGTTTTAAGAGGCGGTACAGATCCAAATAATATGATAGAAGTCGATTTTGGCTCTAATTATACTTATGCTGACGGAACAACAAGTTTACCAATTAAACTAAGCACCTATTGGATGTATAAATTAGAAGATTCCGGTTTGGGGTATAGCGCCTGGGCAAATGTAGGTAATACCTCAGAAGTAAAAGCAGGCCAAGGATATACCATGAAAGGTTCTAACACCAGTTCTGTAGAACAAAACTATACCTTTATTGGCAAACCAAATAATGGTATTATTGAATTAACGGTAGACTCCAATAATGATTATTTGATTGGAAATCCATATCCGTCTGCTATAGATGCTAATAAATTCATTGAAGATAATGGCACATTTCCAGGCACATCTTCAATAACTGGTACTCTTTATTTTTGGGAACATTATGGTGGTGACAGCCATAATTTAGCAGAATATCAAGCAGGTTATGGAACCTATTCTAGAGGTGGAGGCGTTTCAGCTTCCTCTAGTCCACCTATTGCAGGTGTAAGCAACTCAGGATCATCAGTAAAAGGAGCCCCAAAACAATATATCCCTGTAGGTCAGGCCTTTTTTGTCGTAGGTGATACAGATGGTGGGCAAATTCAATTCAACAATAGTCAGCGTGTTTTTGTAAAGGAATTTTCTGGAAATTCTGTTTTCATGAGAACCGACAATTCAGAGGCAACAACTGACAATAACCTAAACAATGATCTTAGACCAAAATTCAGAATTGGCTTTGATGCGCCTAAAATAAGTCATCGTGAAGTTTTGCTTACTCTTGATGATAACACAACCGATGCCGTAGACTGGGGATATGATGCAGAAATGTACGAAGTTTTTGATGATGATATGTATTGGGTTCTTGACGATAAAAAATATGTGATTCAAGCAACTAATAACTTTGGTACTGATAAAGAAATTTCATTAGGAATTCAAACATTAGAAGGTGGACTTGTAAGTATTAAGGTTGACGGGTTGGAAAATGCAGAAGACTACACTAGTCTCTATATTAAAGACAATGTAACAGGTGAAACACATGATATTACAAACCAAAATTTTTCAATTAATCTAGAGGCAGGTGTCTATCAAAATAGATTTTTTCTAGTGTTTCAACCAAATCTAAATATTATAGAAGAGGAAACTTTATTAGATGGCATTCAAATTTATATGAATAATTCAATTTCTGAATTACAATTGCATAGAATTATAGATATGGAAATACTGAATATTAGTTTGTTCAACTATTTAGGACAAGAAGTAAAAACGTGGAGTATCAATACGGATGAACAATCCATATCGCTTCCAATACAATTATCTTCAGGTAGTTATATCGTTATCGTTGAAACATCCACTGGAAAAGTAAACAAGAAAATAATTATTAATTAAATGATATTTGGCTAATTCTATAAGTATCAATATACGTTTTTTTAAAAAAAGAGGCCTCAAAATTGAAGCCTCTTTTTAAAATTCGGTCTGCGATGTAAACAAAAGTTTAAACTAATACAATTATGAAGTAAAGGTTTTATCTCTAAAGATAACAATTCCAATACAGTTGAGAGCAGGCCAATAGGCATAATAGCACTTCCAATAAGATATAAACCCTTATAAATTATTGGACCAAATTGTCATACTAATTAATAGAACGATGACTAAACCTACTAAAAATATAATCCAGTGTTAAGGTTTTATGCTAAAGTGTTAAAAGTATACCTACGTGTTTTATAGAACACAGCATGTTATTATTATAATTAATGAGTATGCAAATGCTTATTGATTAGTGCTTAGCGCTTTTTAATTAAAGTGTTTATATCTTGCCGTTCACATATTTATTTATAGTTTCGAAAGACAAAGCCCCCCTTTTACATTAGAATAAAAAGACATGATTATACCTAAGCTACATTATATATCCCAAGGAAATTCTCCAAAAGAGTACCTATAAAATATCCAGAAAGCATGTTCATCTGGTGAAGAGTTAGTGCAATTACGGTTAAAAATTAGTTCAGAAAAAAAATATTAAGGTTCGCTAAAGAAGCTCAAGAAGTCACATCTCATTTTCAAACCCGATTAATTATGAACGATCATTATAAAATAGCAAAAGAAATCAAAGCAGATGGTGTGCATTTTGGACCGTCAGACGTCTGCCCTACTATTGCTTTCATCAAATTTAATTAGCTATACATCTAAAGTATCATTTTAATATAAAGCGTCTGTCATTCATATTAAAATTTTAAATCCTATTTTATGTGCACTTACGTGCCCAACTTTTGTAGTGTCAAACATCAATAATATATTTAGTTTTTTTAGGTGCGTTAAACTTTGATTGATGATGGCTAAAATACAGATTTCATTTAGTCGTGTTTAATTTAAAAAAACAGTGATGTGAAGCTAATAAATGGTTCTATTATTTCTACTATAGTTTTAAAAAAATAAGATTAATAGCATGGTATGTAAAAGTACGAGTTAAATAGTGGAGAAAAATCATTCCATTCTACAAACATTATTCATGGCATTTCTATTGTTTTACGAAATCGTGAATCTTCCTTCCTCGATTTCGTAAAAAGTTGTGAAGCCTTATTATATTTAGTGTTTTGCGTCTTATGACTTATACAAGCGCCTAACTTTTATTCTCTAATTTGTATTTGCACATAATACCTTTACCCTATGGGATACTTTTTAATATTTGATAATCCGAGTACAATAACATATTAAAATGATTAGAACTACTTCTGATGAAGCGAACAATGCCCTATAATCGATGAACATTTTAAATATTGGCATAACTAGTTACAACCATCCATTAGATACTTTCATTTGAATAATAAGCTAAATGTACACTGGCAGTAACTCAATTGCTTTGTTAAACTTAAAATACTCCTAGCCGCACTAACTTGCAAACTCTTAAAGTACGATATTTCACATTGTTTACTTCCTTATAACAAATACATGTATTGTATTATTTTTTCTAAAAAATTAAATTATAAATGTCCTTGACGTTTTTAATACTAATCTACCAAATCACCACAAAGCTTAACTTTTAGCTTTACTGCACCTGGTAAATACGCCAAGGGTATGGATTCTTTTGCCAATATATTAATACTGTCTTCTGAAGCACCATACTTTAATAATTTACTTTTTACTTTGGTTAAAAGTCGCTCTAGCTCCTGAGCTTCATTACATTGCAAAGTATTCACAATCAGTTCGTCTTCACTACTTATTTGAGCGATACAGGCACCGAAAGCATTAGCGACCTCTAAATGTTCTGGGAATATAACGTTTGAAGCTCCTTCAATAGTTTTGGGTAATAAAAATGCACCACCACCACATGCAATCACAGGAATTCCTTTAGCTTCTGTTTTCAATTTATCGACTAACTTTTCAATGGATAATTGTATTTGATTTTTTACTAAGGCTAAGGCTTCAGAAAAATGTAGCCCAGAAATTAGCTCAATTTTCTCTGTTATGGCTGTTTTTTCTATAGAACCATGAATTTCTAATTGAGTATTAGCCAAAAAGAAATCAGAAATTGTGAGTGTATCACCTTTAAAAGCAACTGCCATTTCTTTAAGCCGATACCCTACAGAATCCGGGCCTAATTCACAGATGTTATCTTTAAACCTAATAATAGTACCTCCACCAATACCAACGGCTACAATATCTGGCATTCTAAAGTTGGTAAGCACACCTCCTATTTGCGCCGCTTGTGTACTTTCTCTAGGAAAAAAATTGACTAGCACACCTCCATCTGAGGTTGTGCCTCCGACATCAATCACTATACCATTTGCAACCTTAGATAAAGCTCCAGCTCCTCGAATACTATTAGTTGGTCCAGACGAAATGGTGAGTACAGGAAAATCTTGCGCTTGATCTAAAGACATTAGTGTTCCGTCATTTTGACCTATAAACAATTGAGATGAGAAACCTAAACGTTGTACTGTTTCTTTGAAAGCCCTTACCATTTTTAAAGCCACACCTTGCAAAGCAGCATTTAATATTGCAGCGTTTTCACGTTCTAACAATCCTAAACCCCCAACTTGATGAGAACAGCTTATTCTTACAGCATCTCCTAGGACTTCTTTAGCCCAAACAGCAACTTGCAACTCTTGGTCTGGCATTGTTTTGGAAAAAATACCTGTAATTGCTAACGATTCTATATTGCCTTTCATTTTAAAAAGGCAGGCTTTAACTTCGCCTTCATCTAAAGGACTAATCAGTCTTCCGTCAAATTCGTAGCCTCCATGAACCAAATATAAATGACGTCCTAAAATTAGTTTTAAATCTTCAGGGAAATCGGTCATTGTTGGGATCGCACTACTTGCTGGCAAACCTATTCTTATAGCTCCTATGTTATTTAGTTGCTTGCGTTCGACTAAAGCATTAGTACAATGTGTCGTCCCAAGCATTAAGTATTTAATGTCTTCTTTAGGAACATTTGAATCTAACAGCACTTGCTTAATGGCGTTTTCAATGCCACTGCTGACATCTAAAGTGGTGGTTTGTTTCGTTTTTGCGAGAATATTATTATCATGAGATACCAATACAGCATCTGTATTTGTACCGCCAACATCTACTCCGATTTTATAGTACATCGTTATTCTTTTTTATTTAATTCTTCAATCGGAATGAATTGTTCCTGATAACCAAACTTTTTAGGGCCACCAAGTTCAAGACCTTCAGGTGTACGCCATTGTTTATTAGCTTGCATACCTAAAACGACCACGCGCGTGCCATATTGAATAGTTTCAGCAGTTATAGGTTTTGCATTTTCTGCATCAATTAAAACAATTAAATCTGGTGTAATTGCAACAGGTTTACCATCTTTTTTTGCCATTAAAAATTCATTTTGAAAATCTAACTCCATTTTTGAACCTTGAAATTTATCTAGCCCTACAATTTCACAAACTCCTTTATTCCAACGACCATCAATTTTAATAGCGACATTACTAATCTTACCCGTAAATAATTTTATAGCTGTAGCTTTTTCTATTAACGTGTCTAACGGATTACGGTTAAGTTCTTTGGCATTCAAAATGGCCTCGCCAAGCGTTTGCGCATAGCTAACAATCCCGTGAACTGCAGCTTTTTTCACTTGCGCACCACTCATAGGATAACAACCCAAAGCACAACTTCCTCCCATCTGAATTGTAGTAGCTCCAACCAAAGTTTCTCCCCAAGTATTATCTATGGTATGATACACATTTTTATTTCCTTTTTCATCGGCCTGTGTTATTGGTGAAACTGGAATGTTATGTAAGGTAAAAGTGGTCATTTCTAAACGAGGAAAAGCACGCCCCATTCCGTCTGCATCAACCAAAGGAATTTGTTTTTGAGCCGCAATTGAAAATGGAATAACACCATTAAGTCCTCCGGCCTCAATAGGCATTATAGCATCTATTTTTCTTCCTAGATAGTATTCCATCATCTCAAAAGCTTTAATAAATTCTTGACCGGAAAACAATTTCTCCACAAGAATCATTGGCGCTCCAAATGCTGCTATTGGTACTACCAATGCATCATCTGTCAATTCATCAGCTTGTATTAATGACACCTCACCATAGGTATTAATAGCTTCCTTTGCTAATAATTTACCTATATAGGGGTCTCCCCCTCCACCTGTTCCTAAAACAGTCGAGCCCATGGCTATATAGTCTATGTCTTTTGAGTTTATTTTTCTCATTGTTATTTCATGCTTTTTTGAAGTAAATAATAGACTAATGCAGCCACAATAATCCCTAATATATTTTTAATTTGAGAGGTCATTACTAACATTAAAATAACGCCACTACCCCAAGAAATGACGCCTTTCCAATTGACCTTTTGAGGGATGTCTTGATACGTCCTAGAGATGTAATAATCTGAAATCATAACACCCGCAATAGGCGTAATAGTTATTGTTAATAGGGTTATAAAACTCATGAAGTGTGTTAAGACTCCTAGAGCCGCTAATAGTATTCCAACGCAGCCCACAACGAAGGTTGTTTTAGAACGTTGTGCGTTATTTAATTTGAATAAATCATTGAATGCTAAACCAGAAGAATAGATATTCATCACATTGGACGTCCAGGTCGCCAAAATTAGAATAGACATTGCAAAAAACGGAAATCCTAAAGTTGAGAATATGTCAACAATATCATAAGTCCCCCGAGTAATCGCTAATATGGCGCCTATAGCTAAAAGACAAAGTGCCGAAGGTATAATACCAAATATAGAACCCAATATGGCATCTTTTTTTGTGGCTGCAAAACGATTATAATCTGGTGATATAACACCACCAACCGATATAAAGCCGATTGTAAAACCAATAGCTTGCAGTAATGGCATTTTTTCTTGAGGCTTAAAACTCAATATCTCCTGAAAACTATGCGTTTTAAATGTTACAACTAATCCATAGATAAGAAGCAAAACGATAGCTGGTACGGCTATATAATTGAGCCATTTTAAGTATTTAAAACCAAACACTGCGGTTAGCACCATGATAATTCCCCAAAATACAGAAGAGAGCCATACTGGAATTTCTGGGCCGTTCATTTCAATTAATATTTTTGAAAAAGAGGCCCCTGCAATATTACTTTGTATTCCAAACCAACCCAAAGTAGATAATCCTATAACTAAGCCAACTATTAATTTTGCTCCATAGTCTCCAAAACTACTTGAGGCTAACGAAACAGTGGCTTTTCTCTTCTCTACAGCCGAGATACTAAGTAACGACATAAATAATACAACAAAGCTAAAGCCGACTAATCCTGCAAGTATAGAATGACCAAAACTGAGCGAAGCAATTAATGTACTCCCTACTAATAATGCAGGAACACTTACAATCCCTCCGAACCATATTCCAGCAAGACTAAACCATTTCGTTGTATTTTGATTGTTTTCCATTTTTCTATTTAATTAAGGTATAAATAAGCGATGTATCCTCCAAGACATTGCCTGCTTGCGCTTCAAAAGCTTTAATATAGACGACATCCCCTTCTTTTAAATAGGCTTTTGAAGAACCATCCTCGTTTAGCATTTCTATTTTTCCTTTTTGAATAATTGAAATTTCATGGCAGGCATGTTTGGTAAATCCTTTTTCAGGAATTCGAGTGCCTTTCTTTAAAAATACGGTGCCAAACTGAACATCAACTTGCTCATTTTTAATATGAAATAAAGACATGTTATAATGCTCTTTAGACGACGGATATATTATGTTCTTTATTTCCATTAGTTAACTGTGATATTATTTCCAAATTGATAGTCTTCTTTAAATAAACCAAAACGTTTTATATCGTCTTCAGAAGGTGCTTCTTTACTCCATCGTCTTGAAGGTTTCCAATTATAATTAAGTTTTAAAATAGCAGCTTGCTCTGCTTGTTTTAATGCTGCTAAAGAAGGATCTATTACTGGTACACCAAATTTGGATTGAATTTTTTTAAAAAAACCAAACTCTAAAGTACAGCCTAGAATAATGGATTCCGCATGGTCTTTTTCAATCGCTAATCGAGCAGCTTCCATTAATTTTTCTTCGGTTACTTTATGATCTTTCTGAAACTCTGGTACTGTCATGCCGACCGCTCTAAAAGACGCGAGATGATCCTTATAACCATAGTCTTTAATCGTAGCCTGCATTTCGTGTTCCCATTTTTTTTGACCAATAATTACTGAAAACTTATTAGATAATTTTAAAGCGATTTCTATAGAAGATTGACAAGGTCCAATGACCACCATATCTCCTGAAATCTCACGAGCATCTAAAATATAGGGATCGTAAAAACAACCAATAATTAAAGCGTCGAACCCTTCTTTTGCTGCTTGTCGCGTTGCTTTTATTAAATCGGAAGCAATTAAAGCGTTAAAGGTTCTATATTCTAAATTGTCCATTTGACCAACAGAAGCGTTCAATGACCTCACATGTACTTCTGTATCTGGAAACTTATTTTCTTTGATCATTGTAGCGAAAAAAGAATCATAAGCATCAAAACCTACGGGATTGAGATACATTATTTTTATAGCTGTTGTTTTCATTTTAATGTCCGTGTTCGTTATAAAATTCTTTAGCTTCATTTTTACTTATATAGCCGTTTTTTAAATCTAATGCTACATTCTCTTTTGGTCTGTCTGATGGTTTTCCATAGCCACCACCAGTAGCTGTAACGCATCTAACGATATCTCCTTTTTCTAAAGCTATATTTGTTCCTAAATTATGTCGCGTTTGTTCACCATTTTTTCGAATAATTTTAAAATAATTATACGACCCATCATGCCCACCATTCATCCCCCAAGTTTTCGTTTTTTCCCCTAAAAATGCGGCTGTAACATGTGCGCCATCAGAAACAATTTTATAATCTAGATATTGTCCGTTACCGCCTTGAAACTCTCCATAGCCACCACCTTCATTATGGAAAGCATATTGCTCTACCTGAATACCATAGCGCATTTCTCTAATCTCAATAGGAATGTTATACGATTCCCCACTTCCGCAGGATAGTTGCCCACGATTTCCGTCGTGCGTAGCAGAAGCCCCCCAACCACCGGCCAAGGGCTCAGCTTGAATATAAAATTGCTTCGTGTCTGGATGAATACCTGAAATAAATGTAGCACACACAGAACGCAAATGTCCTGCTGGTAATTTATCTGGAATTAATGGTGCTAAAATTTTCCAGATTAAATCGATAGAAGTGATTAAAACCTCGTAGTACACAGAAACTGCCGAAGGCGCTTCTGCACTGACAATTGTACCGGGTTCACAAAGGACTTTCATAGGTCTAAATGATCCGCCATTTGCATCCATTTGTGGTGTTGTAATCGCTTTAAATAAGCTTCTACAGCCTGTTACCAATCCGCTAAATGATAAGTTAGTTGCTCCTTTTACTTGTGGATGGGAACCGTTAAAATCGGCTATAAATTCCGTATCTGTAACTGTAATTTTTGCCTTAATAGGAAAAGGGCCTTCTCCAAAACCATTATCTTCAATCGCAGATTCACCTTCATAAACGCCATTTGGAATTGTTTTTAAGGCTTCAATAGCCATGCGTTCACCATAATTTAAAAAATCTTCTGTCGCTTTTTTATAAGTCTCTAATCCATATTTTTTGATAATTGAAACCACACGTTTGGCACCAACTTCTGCTGCAGCAATACCAGCGTGCAAATCACCTAAAGTACTTTCTGGTAATCTTACATTCGCTTTAATTAAATCGAGAATAGAGTGATTAAAAGCACCTTCCGATTTTACCTTTATAAATGGAAAATGTAACCCTTCTTGATAAATTTCTGTGGCCACTGTTGATACTGAACCAGGAAATGTGCCTCCCAATTCTGTCCAATGCGCTTTGTTTACTGTGAATGCGATGAGTTCTTTTTTATAAAAAACAGGATAGATGATAGAAACATCAGACAGATGTGTTCCTCCCCCTGAATAAGGGGTATTAGCGATTACAATATCACCTTCTTTAAGAGCGTTTACTCCTTTAAATTTCTCTAATGTTGACTTAACAACAGCATCTAAAGCTGCTAAAAATGCAGTCACACCATTTCCTTGTGCTAATAATTCTCCTCTTGTATCTGTAATACCAACGGCATAATCTAAAGACTCATATATAATTGGACTCATACTGGTACGCTCCAATGTTTTAAACATTTCATCTCCAGCGGCTACTAAGGCATCTTGAATAATTTCCAATGTAAATTTCTCCATTATTATACGTTTTGAAGTGTTAAAATTAAGTTACCATATATATCGATATTCAATTTATGAACTGGCGTAACTACTGTTGAAGTGTCTTTTTCAGCAATAATTGCTGGCCCGGAAATAGACATATCTGGTTCTAGTAAATGGCGGTGAAAAAATGTTGTTGATTGAATTCCTAAATCATCAAAATCTACTTTTCTGGTATCAAAAATAGCATCTTCAACTTTTTTGCCTGTTTTCTGTAGTGTTGGAAAATCTGGCTTTTCAACAGCTACTTCAGCAACTAAATGAAAGTTGACTAGCTCAACAGGCGCTTCTAATTGAAAAGAATACTGCTTTTTATGCTCTTTATGAAAGTGAGAGATAATAGTATCTAAAGGTGTGTGTTCTGAGAAATCTTCTAATAACACCTTTACATAGTGTTCTTGCCCTGCATAACGTAAATCAGCATAATAGGTGAATTTTATAGCATCTAAAGTATAACCATCAAGTTTAAAACTCGTGATGGCTTGGTTTTCAATATTTTTAAATTCAGTTTCAATAATCGCTTTTTGACGCTCTAATAAGGTAATAACATTGGTGCGTATATAATCTCTACGAATATCTGACATTAACATTCCAAATGCAGAAAACACACCTGCGTGCGCGGGAATTATGAGTTCAGAAACCTGTAACTCTCTGGCTAAATCAGCGCCATGCATAGCACCGCCACCGCCAATAACAATCATAGTAAAATCTCGTGGATCGTATCCTTTATTTACTGAAATTAACTTTAATGCGTTAATCATATTAGCATTTGCAATTCGTAAAATACCTTTAGCAACATCCTCTTTTGAGCCTTTTAATTGTTCACATAATGATTTTGAAGCGTCTTCAATACTTTTAAAATCAGGTTGTAGTTCGCCACCTAAAAAATAATCTGGATGAATACGTCCTGTTATAATATTAGCATCTGTAGTGGTAAGGCTTATACCACCACGACCGTAAGCTGCAGGTCCAGGAATTGCTCCGGCACTTTTTGGTCCTACGTGCATTTTTCCTCCTTTATCAATCCAAGCAATACTGCCACCACCATTCCCAATTTCTACGATGTCTATAACTGGCGTTTGTATTGGGTAACCAGCTTTGGTACGAGAATGTTCAATTTTATAATTTGTTGTAATTTTTACTTGTCCATTTTCGACTAACGCGCATTTTGCTGTTGTACCACCAATATCTAAAACGATTAAATTCTTTTTATGAATAACATTTCCTAAAGCAATAGCGCCAAAAACACCACTTGCAGGCCCCGATTCCACCATAGTAATGGGGTTTGATCTCACATCGTTAAGCGTCGTAATTCCGCCATTAGATTGCATGATGTATGGGGACTGTTTTAAGCCTTGACTTTTTAGTTTTTCTTCTAAATTATTCAAATATTTTTTTGCGATTGGCAAGACATAACCAGATAAAACTGTAGAACTTGTGCGCTCGTATTCGCGCCATTCTCGAGTCACTTGGTTAGAAGCTATAATGTCTACCTCAGGATATAATTGGATTAATTTAGCAACTAATTCTAATTCGTGTTTTGGATTTTTATAGGCATGTAGCAAACAAACGGCGATAGCTTCCACACCTTCTTCTTTACAGGTTTTGATAATATCTGTTATATTTTCTGTGCTTAATTCTTTTAAAACTTCTCCTTTATAATTGAGTCTTTCTTCAACCTCAAACCGTAAATATCTTGGTACAAAAGGTGGTTGTTTTACAAAGTTAAAATTGAATAAGTCAGGTCTGTTACAACGTGCGATTTCTAGCACATCTCTAAATCCTGCTGTAGTTATTAAAGCTGTTTTTGCTCCTTTACGCTCAGTTAACGCATTAATAACTACGGTTGTTCCATGTGCAAAAAAATTGATTTCTTTTAAATCTAAATTCGCCTTTGTAATTGTATTTAAAATACCTTCTTCAAAATTAGAAGGTGTGGTATCAGATTTTGCTACTTTTACTCCTGTTGGTTTACCTGTTTTTTCGTCGAAATCAAGGCAGACTAAATCAGTAAAAGTGCCTCCTATATCTGTTGCTACTCTCATTTTATTTGTTTATATATATTAATTAAAAAAGCCACTAATGGTCATTTAGTGGCTTAGCATTCACATTAATTCACTTAAAAATTAACTCAAATATTAATGAAACGTTTCTTCTTTATAAATTAAAACTTATAAGTAAGCGTTGTGCCAAAAGCGGTTGGTTGACCCAACCATGCTAAATCCGAACCTCCATTAGAGAAGGTTTGGTCAAAAAATTCTGTAATATATTGTGTGTCTGTAATATTTGTTCCCCATAAGGCAACAGAAAAATCATCATTAAACGTGAAGCTAATTCTGGCGTTTAAGAGACTATATCTAGGTGATACTGCTGCATTATCTTCATGCCAATACATTTCCCCCGTACCCTCTAAATTTATATTACCATTAAAAGTTATTTTATCCGAAACATTAAAACTAGATTCCAAACCAAGATTATAACTATCTTGAGGCACTAATGGGGTTGAATTACCTGAGACATCAATAGTTTCGTTCGTTCCAGTACTTACTGTTGATGTACCATTTATAATTCTAGATTTGCTTACGCCATAACTACCTAATATATCAAGCCAATTTGAAGCACGTACTCGAAGATCTGCTTCAAAACCTACAGATTCACTTTCTGCAATATTAAAATTACCAATCAGAATTTGCCCTGCGCCACCATCAAGAACTAATGCATATAATTGCTGATTAGAGAAATCGGTATAATATGCTGAGATGTTAAGTATAAATCGATTATCCCAATAAGAATTTTTAATTCCAATCTCGTAATTATCGGTGATTTCAGGTTCAAAAGATGTTTCATATCTAACTGTTTGACCTTGGTTAAAGCCACCTGTTCTGTAACCCTTTCCATAATTAGCATACATCATCATATTTTCTGTTGCTTTAAATGCTAATGAAAATTTAGGTTGTAATTGTGTATCGGTTCTTTCTGGGTTTGTGCCTTCACTTCTATTATCCTGACTGATATTATCATTATCGAATCGAAGACCTGCTGATAACGTTAATTTATCTGTAAACTGGTAGTCAATAAAGCCAAATATTGCAAGGGTTTTATAAGTGTTTGTAAAATCACCAACAGCAAGAGGACTTTGTATACCTGACGGTGCAAATGGTGGTGCAAAGAATCCGAAATCGGCAGTAGCTGTCGTTATAAGTGTTTTGTCTAGGTTTTGATAAAACATACCTAAATCCCAGTTTAGCTTACTATCCTCATCACTCAGGGAACCTAAACGTATCTCTTGATTGAAGGTTTTTGTATTACTATCTTGATCCTGTCTTAATACATCAGCAGCAGTAAAATCTAAATCTCCAAAAGCATTTCTATCTACTGTATTAAATGTCGTTAGCGACGTTAATTTTATTTTATTCAAATTAAAATTTACCTTTAAATTGCCGTAGGTGCTTTTTAAAGTTCCTACTCCATCTTGATCTGCAAGGATTGCCATGTTGTCATAATCATCTGGTGCTATTTTTGCACTACCATCTTTTGGTATCGCATAATAAAGACCACCTGCTTCTGTGTCAATTACCTGACCAGTAAGCGTAGCAGATATTTTAGAAGATAGTTTAGCTTTTAATTGTGCCCTAAGTGTTAAATCTTCTATATAATCTGGTGCCTGATCTAGAGTTGTATTGTTCAATAGACCATCTCCTTTTTTATATGAACCAGAAACACGATAGAATAATTTGTCCTTTATAAGAGGCCCAGTAGATGATAACTGTGCTTTTAATAAATTTCCGTTTGCATACCCAACTTGAGCCTTACTTCTATATGTATTAGTTGGTTCATTGGTAACGATATTTATGGCACCAGCAATGGCATTTTTGCCATATAAAGCGCCCTGAGGCCCTTTTACAACTTCAATCAATGCCACATCAAATAATTCTTGGTTTAATAAATTGGCGTCAGGTAACGTTACTCCATCAATTACAAATGCTATAGGTGCATCTCCATTTCTGATTTGTGAAATTCCTCTTACTGTAATAAAATTATTTCCTATATTTTGTGAAGACGTAAAATTAACATTAGGGATTTGGTCTGTAAATGTTTGAATATTATTAATGCCCTTGGTCTCTATATCTTCAGCGGTAAAAGAAACAACAGATTCTGCAATTGTTTGTACAGATTCTGCTCTTCTTCTAGCTTGTCCAATTACATTGCTAAATCCTTTAACCACTACTGCATCTAATTCAGAAGTATCTTCTTCAAGCAGAACATCAATTTTTGATGTTCCATTAACGACTACTTCTACAGTTTTAAATCCTAAAAAAGAAAAAACAAGAGTAGATCCTTGGCTAACCTTAATTGAATAATTTCCATCAAAATCGGTTGTCGTTCCATTTGAAGCTCCTTTTTCAATAACATTCACTCCGAGTAACACTTCAGAAGCAGTTTTGACATTACCGCTTACTGTTAATTCTTGAGAGAATGATAATAATGGAAGAAAAACAAGTAATACTAATAAATTTCGTAACATTTTAATATTTATTTTGTTGGTTTGGTTGTAAATGTAGATTTTAAATATTTCCAAATAATTTATTCCACATATTATTTTATATATTAGTAATTCCTTTTAATCAATATGGAAATTAATGGAAAATCAAAACTCAGAGGCTTTAAACTTAACTAATACTGTTTTTAATGTGTTAACAGATCGTGTTATACGTCATTTTAAGTTAAAACATAATATATCCATCAAGTATAAAGACTCTCAATTATATGGTTTTGGAAACTATAATACTGAACAGCCTAGCTTAAAAAGAGATTTTGAACTAATTATAAAAAGCCATGTCAACGGTAAATATTTATATAATAAACAGCGAGAAGCTGCCTCTGGTAAGCCTATCATTAAAATAAGTGGTGATTATAAAAATTTGTATATTAAATATTTAGGATATAAAAACATCACTGATTTTATTAATAGCGATTTGTTTTCTTCAAAACAGAGACTCAAACAATTAGAATTAATAACTAAAGGAGACGAAATTAACGAGCACTATTACGTATGCTATTATTTTGGAGAAGATAATAAAATGAATAAAGGTCAAGTAATTATTCACCATAATTGGAAAACCATAGAAATGATTTATGTGTATGTGAATGAAAATGAAGAAAAAAACACTTATTTGTTTTACGGTAATATTACACAGAGTGAAGATTTCGCCTACTTTGACACTAAATATTACGTAGGAAATAAAAGGAGTGAAGGCGCTAAATTTATATTTTTTATTGGAAAATCTTCACCAAATGAAAGACAGTATTTAATTGGTACGTATTGTGGTTTTGATAAATACGATCGCGCTATTTCTGGTAAAATGATTTTAAAAAAATACAACTCTAAATCTGAAATTGAAGTTGAAGTAAATAATAAATCATTCGACCCAATACTTTGCCAAGAATTAAATAAAAATCGAACGGTGGTAGAAAGCAACATTAGAAAAAACCCTTTACTGTTTTCTAAAAAAAGTCCGTTTGCTCAGGTTTTGACGCGTACATCTGGAGATTATATTTTTAACTTTGAAATAGAACAAACGAGCCACAAACTAAAATTGAAAATAGAAAAATATCACTTTAATATTATCAGTTTAAATGATTCTATAATCGTTGAAGATGATAGAATTACTGTTTTAAATAAAGGACAAATAATTAATTTTGATTTTACAGTATCAGGTATGTTTCATTTACAAAAAGTATCTATTTACATCAATGCCATTTATTTTGTAGAAAATGATAATAAAGTTACAGGTATTTTTAATGGTGTGGATATTAATAATAAAATTGTTTCTGGTAACTTATCAATTGAAGTTATTAACTAAGTCACTCCACAAGGAGCATTCAAATGATTTTCTGCTTCTTTTCCTAAAAATAGGGCTCTTGTCCTCTCCTATTTAATAAATAGGAGCCCATGAACTCAGAATAAATTTGGTTAACGCCAAATCCTTATTCTTAGGCTTCATTAGCATTGTAGAGAAAAGTTTATAAAGTAAAAACGATGTATAGAACTTCCGCTTTTCCCAAAGCAAGTAACGCAGTTAACATTGCAGAGAAATATTTGTAAAGAAAACTATGTATTAAAATTTCGCTATTAAGCGAAGCTCATGTAATACAACGTGGTGTATTATAATTCGTTTTAAACCTTATTATCGGACATCATATCAAATAGTTTGGTAACTGAAATTATGAAAATAGATTATATATCCGTAATAAAATATTTTGTTGGTATAAAAAAAGAATCATCTCATGGATGATTCTTTTTTAAATAATCTGAGCATGCTATATGTGTTAAACTGTATAATTATGAATTCAATTAAAATTTTCTTACAATTAAAACGCTGTTTGAATTAAAACAAGAGCCTAAAAAGACCTCACCGCTGAAGGATGCATTAAAGCTCATCACAAAAGGTGAATAGCCATCTTTTGTCGATGTCCAATAAAATAGTGTTTCATCTAAACTTCCTAAACCTTGTGAATGGACATTATCAAAAATTGCTCTCATAGAACCACTACTTGGAATAAACCAATCATCATAATTTAGATATTCTAAATCAGCGACTATCTTAAAAGCATAATCGTCACTTCCAAATTCTAGACCATTAGGCACCGAACTGTTGTCATTAAGATTACCATCAACAATGTTTTGCGTGTTGGTCAATCCATCGCCAATCAGCGCGCTATTAGTTAAATCAAAATGGTCTCCCCAGGAAGTCGCACCAATCGAAGAATAATCTGTCGCAACGAATATAGTTCCGTCAGTTTCATCAACATGAAATATGAATCCTCCTCCATACTCAATACCATAAAAGACTTCTACACCCAGCTGTTCTGTTATATCTAAAACCGCAACGCCATTATCCAAGTTTTCAATTACTGAAAATTCTGAATTAAATATTGTAAGATCAATGCTTTCGACAGTGTCATTGTTTGAACAGTTAAAAATTGTCATTGCTACTAAAATAAAAAATAAATTTTTCATGTTTTATAATTTTGGTTTATATGAATTAAACAATTGAATGCACGAATATCCTGAAATAATTTTAATAATTTTATTCAATACAAGTTTAACCTTCACCATTCTTACCTCTAAAGATTCCAAACACATTATGATTTTCTCCTACGTCGTCGTATAAAAAGCATACACTACGTCAAATTATCACATTAAATAACTACTCGCAAACCTAAAGTTTAGTTTGACTAACCCCTAAACTCATTCTTCATTTTTATGAATATTGTAGATGAGACTTTTCGAAATAAAGCATAATTGGTATCATGATAATTTGATATTGAGTGCAATTATTTCAACTCCTCAATCAACCACAACCGTTTTTAGCAATATCAATTTTATCCCATCATAAGATTGTAGTTGTTTCAGATACTGATAAACAGAAGCTTTGTAAATTTTACTTGGCATAAATTTAATCTCATGATTATATCCTAAGCTATTACTGCTGGTTTTTTTTCGTGTAGTGTGTAGTCAATTGTAGTAATGCATCTATATTTGAGCTCTTTTTGGTAGTAAAACAAGTCATAAATTAAACCTCGTATATGATTAAAAAATACATCGTATATCATCTTCGTTGTATTTATGAGTCTAACTGTTAGTATATGTTGTATTACAATTACTCTAGTTTTGAAAGTTAAAACACACTCTAGAAACAGTTATTTTAATTTAGACAGGCTAAAAAGGATGCTTTTATCACTAAATTAAAATCCTAATAGAGTTAACAGCAAACTAATACGTATAATAGCGCTCCCTTTAGTATATAAACTCGTATATGATATTGGACTAAAAATTGTCATACTATTTAATAGAACGATAAATAATTCTACTAAAAAGCTAATCCAGCATAAAAGTTGTATGCTGAAGTGTTAAAAGTATATCTGCGTGTTTTATAGAATACAGCATGTTGTTATTATAATTAATGAATATGTGAATATTTAGTACTTTTTAATTAAAGTATTTATATTGCCATTAATATATATTCAAAGTTTCAAACAATAAACACTCCTTTTACATTAGAATAAAAAGACATGATTATACCTAAGCTACATTATATATCCCAAGGAAATTCTCCAAAAGAGCACCTAGAAAACATCCAGAAAGCATGTTCATCTGGTGCAGAGTTAGTACAATTACGGTTAAAAATTAGTTCAGAAAAAAAAATATTAAAGTTCGCAAAAGAAGCTAGAGAAGTCACATCTCATTTTCAAACCCGATTAATTATTAACGATCATTATAAAATAGCAAAAGAAGTCAAAGCAGATGGTGTGCATTTAGGACCATCAGACGTCTGCCCTACTATTGCTAGAAAGTATTTATATACTTGGCAAATGATTGGTGGAACGGCAAATACATTGGAGGATTGTGAAAAATTATTAGATAAAGAAATCGACTATATTAGTTTAGGACCTTTTCGAGAAACAACTACGAAAGACAATTTAAGACCGGTTTTAGGTTTAAAAGGTTATACTGCGATTACAGATGTCTTAAAAACCCCAATACCAATTATTGGGGTTGGCGGTATTACCACAGCAGATGTTGAAGCCATATTAGAAACTGGTATTTCTGGAATTGCTGTATCTGGAGAAATCACCCGTGATTTTAATATCGTAAGAACATTTAACAAATTACTTAACGCATCTTTAACAGAAGAGAAACGTCATACATTTGAATAAACTATCTAATATTAAGAAAATAGAAAGTCACCATTTTTATTTAGATAGTATTTGAAAAACGTAATTATGATCACAGATAACTATCATAATTATTTTACGTCATACCATTCATATTTAGTAATGAATCCATAAGATTTAAAACATCTTGAAGTTTCGATTTCGCCTATTTTATTTGGTCATCTGCTACTTTTACTTCTATGTCATTACTTAGATATTTATCATTCTTCGGTATTGCACAAGTGTGACAAGTGTCTACTCTCCTATATAATAATAACAATAATGGATTCTCGTAAACCTAATATTTAGTTTGAGTAGCGTCTAAAATTATTATCCTTTTTATTCCTAAGATTTGCTTGTTTTAGAAAAATTCATTTTATCTCATAAACACAATGACATTGACAATATAGAATATAATTTTTATTAAAAATCTCTCGTAATTATTATCGTGATAATTACCTCATTCACTAAAAAGGGTTACCCTATCCTTTTTTCACCTTCGGTGCTGGTTTTAAGCACATTAATTATTAAGATTCCTCAAAGCTAGCTAGTTATGATACTCCTAATTTACTAGTGTAAATCCATTTGAAAATAATTACATGATATTAATCATCCAATTCATATATAAAATATTGTATATTTGTCAACCATATGGTTAAACCATCTAGTTTAATATGAAAACAAATAAAAACGAAAATACAGAAGAACAAATACTTAACGCCGCAAAAAACGTGTTTCAAGTCAAGGGAATGGATGGCGCTAGAATGCAAGAAATTGCTGATAAAGCCGGTATTAACAAAGCCATGTTGCACTATTATTACAGAAGTAAACAATTGCTCTTTGAGGCCGTTTTTAAAACTGCTTTTTCCTTATTAGCACCTCAATTAAATACGATTTTAAATGATGATTCTTCTATTGAAGACAAAATAAGAAATTTTACCTTAAACTATATAACGTTCATTAGCAAGCATCCATATTTGCCAAATTTCATCATTCAAGAACTCAATAGAAATCCGGACTTCATTTTAAAGATGAAAAACAATTTAGGGTTTCCTAATTTAGAAAAATTTAAGAAACAAGTCAAAACTGAAGTTGAAAAAGGCACACTAAAACCTATTAGTGCAGAACAATTATTCATCAATATTCTAGCGCTTAATATTTTTCCATTTGTGGCCAGACCATTAATAATGGCATTTACAAATACAAATGATAAAGCTTATAAGCAACTAATTGAAAACCGTAAAACGGAAGTTGCTGACTTTATTATTAATTCTATAAAGAATACATAAAATGAAACAATTAATAATCGTTCTAATCCTCTTAAGTGCTCTGTCCAGTGTTGCTCAACAAACCATTACACTCGAGGAATGTTATACTTTAGTGACTCAAAATTATCCTTTAGTAAAACAATCAAAACTATTGGATATGCAAAATGAATTGGAATCAGATGTCATTTCTACTTCAAGATTACCGCAATTCAGTTTAGACGCACAAGCAACCTATCTATCTGATGTGGTAGAAGTGCCAATTCCAAATTCGAGTATCGAATCATTAAATAATGATCAATATCGGGCAACAATTTCTGTAAATCAGTTAATTTATAATGGCGGAGTATCAGGTGCTTCTTTAAATTTAAAATCTGCTCAACTTAAAACAAAACAGAAACAAATTGAAGTCAGTTTATATCAATTAAAACAACAAATAAACCAACTCTATTTCTCTGTTTTATTAGCTCAAGAATCTAAGTTATTATTAAACGCTAAAAACACTCAACTACAAGCAAAACTTAAAGAGGTGCAATCTGGCGTCAAGTATGGTATTATTTTACCGTCTTCAGATAAAATTTTAGAAGCTGAATTATTAAAAATAAGTCAACAGTTACAAGAATTAGAAAGTAATAACACAACGCTTATTGAAACACTTTCAAGTTTAATAAGTCTGCCATTATATACATCAACGTTATTTCAAAGTCCACTTCTAGAAACCCAAATAAAAAGTGAATTAAACAGACCAGAACTAGAGTTGTTTCAACTTAAAAAAGAAGAAATCGAAAATTCAGAAAGTGTATTATCTAAACAAAACACCCCTAAATTATTTGGGTTTGCAACTGGTGGTTATGGTAATCCAGGACTGAATATGCTAGACAACTCGTTTCAAACATTTTATACTGTAGGTTTTAAGTTGAATTGGAATATTTTTGATTGGAAATCTAACAAAAAACAACGCGAATCATTACTAATCAATAAAGATATTGTAGACAACGAAACCGAAATTTTTAAATTGAACACTACGATTGAATTGAATCAGCAACAAAAAGAAATCACTAAAATTGAAGCTTTTATCATTTCCGATTTATCGATAATAACTCTTAGAAAAGAGGTGCTTAAAGCAGCAGACTCACAACTTAAAAATGGAGTTATTACCTCTTCGGCATACATCACAGAACTCACCAATTTATACGAAGATGAAAATACGTTGGTAAAACATAAAATTCAATTACAACTCGCAAAAGCAAATTACAATGTCATTAAAGGACTATAAAAATAGACACATGAAAAACTACAACTATATTTTAGGACTAAGCATTGTTACTTTAAGCTTATTTTCTTGTAATAATTCTAACAGTAAAGCTGATGGTTATGGAAATTTTGAAGCCACAGAAATTACTATTTCCGCCGAAAATAATGGGAAACTAATGCAGTTTGATGTTACCGAAGGAAATGTGCTTCAAAAAGACCAATTCATAGGTTATATTGATACTATTCAGCTGGCATTAAAGCGTGATCAATTACACGTATCTAAAGCTGTAATTAGCTCAAAATCTAAAGGTGTTTTATCGCAAATTAATGTGTTGAATGCAAAATTAAATGCAGCAAACATTAACAAAAATCGAACTCAAAATCTCATTAAAGATAATGCAGGCACACAAAAACAACTGGATGATATTCTAGGAGAAATAGACGTTATTAAGAACCAAATTAGAAGTGTTGAAATCCAAAATGCACCTGTGGTAAATGAACTAAAAAGTATTGATGTGCAATCGCAACAAATTAAAGATTTAATTCAAAAAAGCAAAATTATAAATCCACTAAACGGAACGGTTTTAACCAAATATACTGAACCAAACGAGATTACAACCTTTGGAAAACCTCTTTATAAAATTGCCGATTTGAGTACAATGCAACTGCGTGTTTATATAAGCGAAACACAATTGGCAACTATTAAAATAGGGCAAGAAGTTACTATAAAAATTGATGATGTGGATACTATGAAATCTTATAAAGGAATAATTAGTTGGATTGCGTCGGAAGCCCAATTCACGCCAAAAATAATTCAAACTAAAGAAGAACGAGTTGCCTTAGTTTATGCAGTTAAAATAGATGTTACCAATGACGGAAGTCTAAAAATAGGAATGCCTGCAGAATTATGGATAAACAAATCAGATGCTAACAATTAATAATAAATAAACCATGAAACAAATCATTTTCGCAATAAGCCTTTTGGCTTTAGTAAACTGCAAAGACACTAAACAACAAGAAGCTAAAATAGAACCTGTTGAGCAACCCGTTGAACTTATAAACGAAGGTCACAACGAGGATACCTCAAACGTATATGATAATGTTTGGATCAAGGATATTGAGTTGGATAATAGTCGTAAATGGCCCGCCAATCCAGAAACCAAGGAAGGTGTTCAAAACATGCAAAATAGGATCAAAACGCAAACAGCTAAGACATTGGATGACTACTATAAATTAGCTGAACAACTAAATAATGACAAAAACTATGTCATAAAAAATTGTACTATGAAAGGTGCTTCACACGATAATTTACATATTTGGCTCTTGCCATTAATGGATAAAATTGAAGCGCTTTCTCAAGCTAAAACCTTGGAAGAAGCGTTAAAATTAAAATATAGTATAGAGGGAAACCTCAATGCATACAATGATTATTTTGAATAAATGGGCATTACTATTTCAAAGATATCAAAATCCTATAAAAAAGTAAAGGCATTACAGCATATTTCTTTTGACGTAAAACCGGGTGAACTCTTCGGATTAATCGGTCCAGATGGTGCTGGCAAAACGACTTTATTTAGGATATTAACTACACTTTTAATTGCAGATGAAGGCTTAGCAACTGTCGCTGGTTTTGATGTGGTTGCAGATTATAAAAGTATCAGAAAAAATGTTGGATATATGCCAGGTAAATTCTCACTCTATCAAGACTTAACAATTAAAGAAAACTTGACTTTTTTCGCAACTATTTTTGGAACCACTATTGAGGAAAACTACGATTTAATAAAAGAAATTTACGTTCAGATTGAACCCTTTGAAGATCGTAGAGCGGGAAAATTATCTGGAGGAATGAAGCAGAAGTTAGCATTGTGTTGTGCATTAATACACAAACCAGAAGTATTATTTTTAGATGAACCAACGACTGGAGTGGATCCTGTTTCTAGAAAAGAATTTTGGGAAATGTTAAAGCGTCTGCAGCAAAAAGGCATTACAATTTTGGTGTCTACACCTTATATGGATGAAGCTGCTTTATGTGATAGAATTGCACTCATACAAGATGGGAAGATTTTAGAAATTGACACACCTAAAGCTATTGTAAAACATTACTCAAAACCTATTTATAATGTTCGTGCACAGAATATGTATCAACTAATCAATAGCTTAAAAGAGTATCAATACAATCATAGTGTTTATCCATTTGGTGAGTATGTGCATTATACCGATAAGAGAACGAATTTTAATCCAGAAGAATTAAAGATGTATTTAGAATCGAAAAATTTAACCAACATAGAAATTAAAATAACAGTAGCTACTATTGAAGATACCTTTATGGAATTAGCAAAATCATGAATAACAATAAAGTCATACAAGTAAAAAGCTTAACTAAAATGTTTGGAGATTTCACAGCTGTAGACGCCATTACTTTCGACGTTGAAAAAGGAGAAATATTTGGATTCCTAGGAGCTAATGGTGCAGGAAAAACAACAGCTATGAAAATGCTTATAGGCATCTCTAAACCTACTTCTGGCGAAGCAAAGGTCGCAGGTTTTGATGTTTCTAAACAAGCGGAAGACATTAAGAGAAACATTGGCTATATGAGCCAGAAATTTGCATTGTATGACGATTTAACCGTAAAAGAAAACATCACTTTTTTTGGTGGTATTTATGGTTTATCAAGAAAACGAATAAAAGAAAAATCGGCAGTTTTAATTGAAGAATTAGGTTTGGAGAAGGTCTCGAATAAATTAGTAGTTTCCCTACCATTAGGTTGGAAACAAAAACTATCCTTTTCTGTGTCTTTACTTCATGATCCAAAAATTGTATTTTTAGATGAACCAACAGGTGGTGTAGATCCAATTACTAGGCGTCAGTTTTGGGAGCTTATTTATAAAGCAGCCCATCAAGGAACGACCGTTTTTGTTACGACTCACTATATGGACGAAGCCGAATATTGTGATCGTGTATCTATTATGGTGAACGGTAAAATTGAGGCTTTAGACACACCAAAGAAGCTTAAAGAGCAGTTCAAGGTAGCAAATATGAACGATGTGTTCTTAAAACTAGCAAGAGGATGAAACGTTTTATAGGCTTCATAAAAAAAGAATTCTACCATATCTTTAGAGATAAACGCTCGCTGTTTATTCTTTTTGGAATGCCAATTGCCCAAATTTTGTTATTTGGTTTCGCTATTACTAATGAAATTAATAATGTAGATATTGCTATTTTAGACCATTCTAAAGATGCAACCACAAAAGAGATTATTAACAAAATAGCTGCTTCAAAATATTTTAGCATCAAACAAATGATAACTCGTGAAGCAGACATTGCTGCGGTGTTTCAAAAAGGACAGGTAAAAGCCGTTTTGAATTTTGAAAAAGATTTCAGTAAAAACCTAATTAAAGATCATAAAGCTACCATCCAAATTATTACAGATGCCACAGATCCAAATACAGCCAATACTATAAGCAATTATGTAAATGCTATTCTCCAACAGTATCAAAAACAACTAAATAAAGACATTACTATAATTTATCAAATAATTCCCGAAACCCGTATGGTTTACAATCCTGAATTAAAAAGTGTCTATATGTTTGTTCCTGGTGTAATGACTATTATTTTGATGTTAGTGTCTGCTATGATGACTTCTATTTCCATTACGCGAGAGAAAGAATTAGGCACTATGGAAATTCTCTTAGTATCACCATTAAAACCAATTCAAGTTATTATCGGAAAAGTATTTCCTTATATTTTTCTATCGATAATTAATGCTGTAGTGATTGTGATGTTAAGTATTTTTATCTTTAACATGCCAGTTCAAGGCAGCTTGTTTTTATTAGGTTTTGAAAGTATATTGTTTATAATAAGCGCTTTAGCTTTAGGTATTTTAATCTCAACAATTTCGGCAACACAACAAACTGCTATGATGATTTCTTTAATGGGATTGATGCTTCCCGTAATTTTATTATCTGGCTTTATTTTTCCTATTTCAAGTATGCCTTTACCTCTTCAAATAATTAGTAACATCATTCCGGCAAAATGGTTTATCATCATTATAAAAGGCATTATGCTGAAAGGAGTAGGATTACAGTATCTATGGAAAGAAACCTTAATTCTATTAGGAATGACCGTGTTTTTTATTGCATTAAGTGTGAAGAAATATAAAATTAGACTGGAATAATGAAAACAATCTTTTACATCATACAAAAAGAATTCAAGCAAATTTTTAGAAATAAAGGGATGCTTCCTATAATTTTTGTTTTGCCATTATTGCAGCTCGTTATTTTATCTAACGCAGCCACTTTTGAGGTAAAGAACATCAAGTTTGGATATATCGATAACGACCATACATCAACATCTAGAGCTTTAGTGGAAAAATTCAATGCCTCTACTTATTTTGATATGTTAACTGATTTTCAATCTAAAGCATTAGCAAGTTCAGCAATGCTGCAAGGCGAAGTAGATGTCGTTTTAGAAATACCACTATATTTTGAGCGTGATTTACAAAAAGAAAAACACAACGATTTAGGTGTTACCATTAATGCTATTGATGGTGCAGCAGCCGGTGTTGAAAATGTATATGTAACGCAGATTATTCAACGTTTTAATCAACATTTAAAAGTTAATTTATTACAAGTTTCAGACAAACAAATACAGCCAATAAACATCGATACCATTCCACTGTTTTGGTATAACGAAACCTTAAATTATAAAACTTTTATGGTACCTGGTATTTTGGTGTTGTTAGTGACTATGATTACTTTATTTCTTTCAGGAATGAATATTGTTCGCGAAAAAGAAATTGGCACATTGGAGCAAATTAATGTCACACCAATTAAAAAAAGCCAGTTTATTATTGGTAAACTTTTTCCTTTTTGGGTCATAGGAATGGGCTTGTTATCGGTTGGATTAGTATTAGCAAGGCTCCTATTTAATGTACCTATAATTGGGAGTCTACCACTCCTGTATTTGTACACGTCTATTTATATTTTAGTCATATTAGGGATTGGTTTATTTATTTCAAATTTCACAAATACACAGCAGCAAGCCATGTTTATTGCTTGGTTTTTTACGGTCATTTTTATTTTAATGAGTGGTTTATTTACACCCATTGAAAGCATGCCTAAATGGGCTCAAATAATTACAGAATTTAACCCCATAAAATACTTTGTGGAAGTCATGCGTATGGTGATGCTCAAAGGCTCAGGGTTTATGGATATTCTTCCGCAACTCTTAAAAACATTATTATATGCCTTAGTAATGAATGGTTTGGCTGTTTGGAGTTATAAAAAGACATCTTAAAGTTCTAAAGTTCGAATTATTTTTTATTCCTAAACCTCGCCTTCTTCGCTCATGACAAGCTTAACGCATAAAACGTATTCTTTTCCTTATTTATTCCTATGGAGTTTTTGAAGTTGCAAATAGCAAATGGTTGCATCCATTTATTTAACCAAATTATATTTATGTTGAGTCCTTATAAAATTTAGAGCATAAAAAAAGCCTATCACTTAGTGACAGGCTTTAAATTTTTTGGTTAAGCGAATATTAGATAACCTTTACGTTAACTGCGTTTAATCCTTTTTTTCCTTCTTCAAGATCAAATTCAACTGCATCACCTTCACGAATTTCGTCGATTAATCCAGAAATGTGTACGAAGTGATCTTTGTCTGAACCTTCTTCATTTATAAAACCAAAACCTTTGGCATCATTGAAGAATTTTACTGTTCCTTTACTCATTAGATTATAATTTAATGTTTAATAATTATTTATTAATGCTCAAAGATAATAACAAAAATTGTATTATCTAGTTAATTTTCGAAGTGCAACCCATTGTTTTAACATTTCTCTAGAATCTGTTGCTGGATAACCTAATACTGTTTTCCCTGCAGCCACATCATTCATAACACCAGATCCAGCGCCTACAGTGGCTCCAGAATGTATTGTGGTATGATCTTTAATAGATGCGCTTCCTCCTATCATAACACCATCTCCTAGAGTTACTGAGCCCGCTAGTCCGCTACTTCCTGCCATAATACAAGAACGACCTAAGATACAATTATGTGCAATTTGAACTAGATTATCAATCTTACATCCATCGCCTAATATTGTAGAACTAAATTTTCCGCGGTCAACACAAGAATTCGCACCAATTTCTACCTGATTTCCTATAACTACGTTTCCTATATGTGGAATTTTAATCAACCCCCTACCATCATCACTTGGACGATAACCAAAGCCATCTGCTCCAATACTTACATTAATATGAAATATACAATGGCTCCCAATCACAGAACGTTCTCGAATCACTGTACCAGACCATACTGTAGTGTGATCACCTATAGTAGTTTCATCAAAAATGGTCACATTTGGATACAGTATCACACCTTTACCTATAACAACATCTTTACCAACATAACAGCCTGCTCCAACTCTACTCCCTTCTCCAATTGTTGCCGAAGCATCAATGCTTGCTGTAGGATGAATGTCTGTTTCAAAATAAGGTGCTGGTGGTGCAAACACCTCTAATAATTTAGCCATAGCTAAATCGGCATTTTTAACCTTTATAATTACACGATTATTACCAGGTTCTAAATCTATGATATCATTTACGATAGCTAAAGAGGCCTTAGAATCTGGCCACATGGCAGCATATTTTCTATTTCCTATAAATGTTGCTTGGTTACTATTTGCTTTTTGAATTTGTTCTAAACCTGTAATAGTGTGAGCTGTTTCGCCTAAAACCGCTCCATTTATAATGGTGTTAATTTCTTGTATGGTCAATGACTTCATTAATGTATATGTTAGTTAGTAATCGACAAGATACTAAAATAGTAAGTAATTCATATGCTTCAGGATTTCAAAATCAAGTAAATCTAAGTAGATATATGACTCGTTGACTGTTTGATTTTAAATACATCTAAATATTATGGATTATGGCAACTCTAAATCACTGTAGGCTATTATACGCATCAAAATCTGCTTATCGCGTTGAAACCAATTGTCCGACTGGAATGTATCCACTACATGTAGTTAATCCAAAATGTACACTGGCAATACCTTTACCCATAATTCCTGAAAATACGATTAGACAGCATACATCTATAGGTTTAATCAGTGCTCCTTAGGTTATCTAGCATCGCCATTAAAAAAGAAGCTGTCTACTAAGATTTAGGCTGGCTGTAACTTCGCTCTTAACTCTGGATTTTCAATAATAAAAACAGTGTAAGGTTCCAATCCATAAGAAGATGAGACCAAGCGAATCGCTTCTTTAATTGTTTCTAATTCCTCATTTGACATCTTGAATGACACGCATATTAACTGGATCTCCTTTTTGACCATGTCAAATGCGTAACACATTATTTTGTTCACTCGATAAATCATGTGGTTTTAGCAATTCTAGAAATTTTTATCAATCAATGTATTGGTATACATAATGTCAAGAATAACTTTCTAAGCATTTTTTATACTCATGGTAGATTTTATGATGTTTTCAATTTCCACTATTACACTTTAAATATTGGTATGAACAAACGTGTGTTGTTTTTTTTAAATTTATTTTTATACTATAAGGCAGTCCCCTTTTTACATTAAAATTGCTGTAAAAGAGAAGAATGATTTTTTTGTTGTGCAACATAGAGCACTATCGCATTGCCTTTATTGCGGTTGCTATTTATGTGCAAGTAGAAAGAGGAAAGTGTGTTTTAGTGCTGTCATTTCAATGTAGAAATAGTAGATGATACTTTTTGTTGATCTGTACCGATAAAAATAAGAGAGAAACAACAACTTAGAAAACATAAAAATTGACCCAATTTTAAAAATTGATTCAAAAAAATTTGGGGAGAAATTTGGAAGTATCCTAAATTAAAAAAAACACCTTTGTGAGATGCTTTTAAAGTATTAGTATCATTTTTAAGGCTATCCTATCCTTTTGCAGGAAGAGCGCAGCGATTAAAAAATTAAGAACATAGCGAACGCTGTACTAAAACATCCCGATTTTGAAGTTTCAGAACTTTAGTGATTTCTGCGACTTTTAGATGCGACGGGACTGCGAATGAAAATTCATTTTCCACTCCACTCCAGCACCTCCTCCACCGTAGCAGATTTTTGAATTATCATCCCTTTACTGTCTAATACATACATCGTTGGCGTGCCGATGACCGCATAGTTTTTAAAATTAATACCGTTCATACCCTCTACATCGCGGTATTTGGTTGTCCATGGAAATGACGCAGCCGTAGTTGCAAAAGTATTTGGATCTAGGTCGCCGGCAATGCTGATGATTTCTATTCCTTTGGCGACCAAATCTTGATACTGGCTTTTTAAGGCTGCTATAGCGGTTTCGCAATGCCCACAGTCCGATTGATAAAAGAACAACAAGGTATATTTTGAGTTTAATTCATCGGTTTTTAAAACGGTGGTTTCAGTTGCACCTCCTTGTGCAAGTACTATTAAATCTGGGGCTTTCATGCCTACCATAGCTTTAAGATATACCTGCATACTGCCCACATACTCCGTTACTTTGCCCGATTCTAAAACCGTTTTTGCTATGGCATCTATGTAGTCGTCTTTGCTGTATTCAGTAAGATAATACGTGAGTTTGCCTACAAAATCGGTGTATTGCACTGGATTTTTAATTCGATCGCTTATCTGCTTAAAATCTTGGGCAAATTGGGCTTTATCACTCACAACATTCATTTACAAAACCACCCAACTCTGAATAATCCCTTGCCAATGACCCGACACCCACATGTCTTCAAAGCTCAATTTTTGGGTAATAAATTCATTTACCAAAAGTGCTTTTTGGTTGTAATCATCTGTAAGACGGTGCGGAATACCGTTTACAAGATTCACGATAGGCAAAAACCTGGCATTGAAGTTGGTATTTTGTTTTAAATCTTGCTGAAACGCATCATACGCTTTTACGTGCACGGCTGCCTCTTTGGCAAAAGCCGCATACAATTGATGCTTTTTATCATAAAGTTGTGTGGCCTTACTCATGGTTTCAAATTTATCTATAATAGCCTGTTCCTTGGCGTGAAGCCTATTCAGCTCATTTACGGCATCAAAACCTTTGTAGCTAATATTATTATTGTCTGGAGTAGCACTCAGGCAACTTACCTCAAAATCATAACCTGGTATGGCCATATCTAAACCACCGCCTTCTGCAGTGTTTGTTATTAACCACCGACTCATACCCGAGTAGGGTGCATATTGTTTGGGGATTTTTAGCGTAAACTTGCCGTTGGCTGGAATGGTATCTTGCTGTACCGTTTCTTGTTTGCTGCCCTGAAAAATGATAAAATCGTAGGTTTTGCCAGCAAACGCAGGAAACTCCATAGTTATGGATTGCGAAAAACTCTGTGAACTAAAGAGTAAATAACCAAATAATCTAATCCCTAATGCAACGTACACAAAACCCGTACGACTTATTGGTGTTGCTGCGGTACGCATCGGCGTTATTGTAGAGCAGGCTTCGGAGGTAGGCGTAACTACTACTGTCCTCTGTACTGCTCCACCAGTCGCCGCTGATGCCAACGTAGTAGAACGTGCCATAGTTACTGCCGCGGAAGCCGCTAGGTAGCGCAGAAAAACCACTGCTGTTGGTTGCTCCTGTGTTTGGGCTGTTCCAATGTGTAGTACCTGTTTCTTTCATTTTGCCGCCTGCTGCACTTGTGCCTCCTAAAAAAGTAGTTAAGATTGTCCACTCAGCATCCGTAGGTAAATGCCAACCGTCTGGGCAAATACCTTGGTTGGCATTATTGTCTTCTGTCCAATTATCTGCAATGGCAGCAGCGTAGGTATATAAAGCACCATAATCTGGATGTGTGATATCTATCATACCATCATTATTACTGTCTCCATAAAAACTGTAGGCATCATCGGTATTATTATCTGCTAACGCTGCCCAAGTTGCGTTATTATCAATATAAAGGTATAGGGTTTCCATTTGGCTATTTGCTTACTTTTAGGTCTGCCGCCATCCAACATTGACCATCAATTAATACCGTTGGGTAAGTGTTGCCATCTATATCGGTCATCGCATCTCCACACGTAAATGCAGGTGTAATGCCACCCATACAATCAGACCAAATAGTACCATTGTAATACCGCATACATTGTTTACTTTCATCATAAATCATTAAACCCGCAACAGGTGTAGCAATAGCAGCAACATTGGCTACTCGTGGTGGTAAAAAACCTTTATTTGTAGATACAATATCCAGTGCTGCATTAGGGTCTGGAGTAGTAGTACCAATACCAACCTGTGCCGTTATTTTTATAAATAAAAAGAGTAGTGTTACTAGAATAATTCTTTTTTTCATAATGTTTGAATTTTTTGGTTATGTTTTTACTGGGCTTGTTTTTAATTTTTGCTAATGATTAGTATATGAAGCGTAGCATCCCGCAGGGTGCTATGATTTCATATATAGTGTTGTGCATAGTTTTTATATTATTGTAATCACAAGACAAGTATTAACTTATACACTTCTTTAAAAACTGGTAAATCGTAGTACAATGCCATAATTCTCAAAAAATAAAATCACTTACAGTGTTTTTTGCTTAGCTCGGCAAAGCTCGAACAAGTTCGGCTTTACTCTCGCCTTTCGCAAAAAAATCGACCGCTTCGCGGTAATTATTAAATTGTTAAATAGATAAATTGTTAAAAAGCCCTTACTCCACGCACGGTGTTTAGCCATGTCTTATTATTGAAGTAGGCGTAACCAAAGCTGAAGCCGAAGATGTACGCAGATTCTTGGGAATACTCAGTACTGCTCCAATAGTAACCTGGTTGTGAAAGTAGCGTGTTGCCTCCGGCTCGTAAGACTTTTTGAACACTATAACGGTTGTAGTACAATAAGCCTAACTCATCAATACTTGGTAGATACCAACCGGCACCTAAACCAGTAATATAAGTTTTAGCAGGGCTGTCAGTCATTAAATTGGTATTAAATACCCCATCTTCAGTACGGTTGGCATTTACTAACGAACTTGTCCATGACCATCTTTGTGTAGTTTCGGTAAGTGCTACTATTAAGCCGTGTTCTAAACCATCACTACCTTTGTATAGGTAAAAAATTATTCCGCCATCAAAGGCTTCGCCTAGGTAGTGGCTACTTGCTGTTACTGTCCATATTGGTGCAGTGGTGGTTCCTGTATTCACTTGCAGTTGGTTAGCAGTAGTGTTGAAAATAATCAATCCAGTTGCAGGCAAGGTAACAGCAGAGCCTGAGGCTACTCTAGGAGGGAGAAATCCTTTGTTAGTTGCGGAAACATCGAGTGCCGCCGATGCGTGTGGGATAGTGGTACCAATCCCTACTTGGCTTGATGCGACTGATGCAATAAACATAAAAGTAACTACTAAAAAGTGTTTGTAAGTTTTCATAAAATTGTGATTTTTGTGTTAAAAGAAATTAATAATCCGACTGTGGCAGCGGTTGCTTGTTGTGCTTGTGTTGTTAGGTTTCGGGCTAACAACAAAACACTTAATTTTACTCTTTTGTTTTTGTTTTGTTTTTGATTATTTTTTTTGTTTAGAAATAATATACTTTTTATGTCTGCCAGTTAATGTTTACGCTGCGTATTTTCATAATATTATGCACAACGGCTACGTATATGGAAAGTTGCGCTGAAAATAGGCTGTTACTTTTCGGATGAAACACAAGCCGAATTTTTAAATTTTACTATTTATCTTTTTATTGGAAATCGTCAAATTTAAAAATTTGGCGA